>JALHMR010000035.1 GCA_022843945.1 Rhodospirillaceae bacterium
CACCGGCCCGGCCAGCGGCCCGCGCCCGGCCTCGTCGATGCCGGCCACCCGTCCCCCACAGCGCCGCTCATGCGCGAAATCAGCCATGCCGGCGACGCTACACCGGCTTTTCGAGTCGCGCTAAGCCGCTCTCCGCGGTTTGCGGCCGCGTGGCGTCCGGCTACCGCGCGGTTTTATCCGGTCGCGGCGATGGGGCGGGTCGTCGGCTTGGACTGTCCGCCGGGTTTCGCTTCGGTTGTCGGTAGTGGCGGAGTCGCCGGCCTTGATTCCGCAGCCGGTTTCGCCGTGCTCTGCGGCTCGGCGGGCAGCTGGTAGAGCTTGAACCACTGGTCGGTGATCCGCCTTCCCTGCGTGGCGAGCAGTTCGCTCTGGCCTTCGAGCCAATCCGCATAGGCGCGGCTGGCTTCGAACGGGTCGGCGCAGCGCGACAGGCGCGCCGCCAGATCCCACTGCGACTCGGTGACTTCCTGCAGGCCGCCCAGCCAGGCACGATTCAGCCCGTCCATCTGCGCCAGCAGCTTGCGGCTGCTTTCCAAAACGGCGTCGGGCTGCAGCATGTCGCACACGGTCTGTCCTGGATTGACCATCGCTTTTCCTCCGCGGGTTCGAGGTTGGGGCCCAGCCGATTTTCGGGGTTCGTTGCCCCCAGAAAACTCCTGCGGCTGAACGTTTTCAAGGCACATCGGCGGGACATCGCGAGCGTGGCCGCCGGTTCAGCGAAGCGAGCTGGGGGATTCTGGGGACAAGATTGTGGAAAACTCGATGCAGCGAACGGAATCTTAAGCCGAATCGCTTTAAGCTCGCGCGCAACTAAAGTGTCATCGAGTCGGGGGACGCGCGGATGTACTACTGGATGCTGCCGGCGATCCCATGGCTGGTCACGCTGCAGTGGTCACGCATGTGGTGGCACGTGGCGCTGCCGCCGGCACCCGCACCGGCCCCGTTCCACAGCGCAACCATTCTGCCCTTCGCACCGCGCGACAAGCGTCGCGTCTCCAGCTGAGCGGTCAGCGGCCGGCCACCGTCAGGCCGTCGATCCGCAAGGTCGGTGCATCGGTGCCGTAGCGGAACGTCAGGTCGTTGGCCGCGGTCAGGTTCCTGAACATCTCGCTGAGGTTGCCGGCCACCGTGATCTCGCTCACGGGATAGGCGAGCTCGCCGTTCTCGATCCAGAACCCGGTGGCGCCGCGGCTGTAGTCGCCGGTCACCTGGTTGACTCCCATGCCGATCATTTCGGTGATGTAGAGGCCGGTGCCGACCTCGCGGATCATCGCCTCGCGTGAAACCGCGCCCGGCTCGAGCCAGAGATTGGTGGTCGAAGGCCCTGGCGGCGAGGAAGTGCCGCGCGAGGCATGCCCGGTGCTCTTCAAGCCCAGCTGGCGCGCCGAGCGCAAGTCGAGGATCCAAGTGGTCAGCACGCCCTTGTCGACGATGGCGCGGCGGGCCGGCAGCAGGCCTTCGCCGTCGACCGGCTTCGAGTTGAGCCCCCGTTTCCGAAAAGGATCATCGACGATGGTGACGCTGTCCGGAAAGATCTTCTGACCCAGCTTCGACTTGAGGAAGCTCGTCCCCCGCGCGATGGCGGCGCCGTTGATCGCCCCGGCCAGGTGCCGGACGATGCCGCTCGACACCCGCGTGTCGTAGATCACCGGGCATTTGCAGGTCTCGATCTTGCGCGGGTTGAGGCGCTTGAGCGTGCGCTCGGCGGCGCGCTTGCCGACGGTCGCCGGGTCTTCCAGGTCGCCGCTATGGATGACGCTCGACCAGTCGTAGTCACGCTCCATGCCGGTCCCTTCGCCGGCGATCACGGCGACGCTCACCGAGTGGCTGGAGCGGCCATAGGTCGCGGCAAAGCCGTTGGTCGCGGCCAGCGCCACGGTGGTGCGACCCCAGCCGGCCTCGGCGCCCTCGGAGTTGGTGATGCCCTTGACCGCCATGGCCGCCTCCTCGGCGGCGCGGGCACGCTCGACCAGCAGGTCGGTCGGCGGCTCCACGGGATCCAGAAGATCGAGATCGGCGATGCTGCGCGCGATCTCGGCCGGGTCGGCGAGACCGCAGAACGGGTCCTCCGGTGCGGCTTTGGCCATGGCCACGGCGCGCTCGACCAGCGGGTCCAGGGTCTGGCGCGAGCGGTCGGAGGTCGAGACGATCGCCTGCCGCTTGCCGACGAAGACGCGCAGGCCCAGGTCCTGGCCCTCGGCGCGCTCCAGCTTTTCGAGCTTGCCCAGCCGGCGCGCATGGCTGATGGACCAGCCTTCGACCATCACGGCGTCGGCGGCATCGGCCCCGGCCTTCTTGGCCCTGGCGAGCAAGTCGTTCAGGAAATCGAGATGGGCGGAAGCGTCGGGCATAAATACTCCAGATAGGCCGCGCGGGGCCCTATTTCCAGATCGGCTTGCCCGAGCCGGGCAGGCCGAGGCGGGGCCATTTCTCGCTGACCGTGCGGATCACCTCCTCGCTCATGCGGATCTCGCGACCCCATTCGCGGCTGGTTTCCGGCGGGATCTTGTTGGTGGCGTCGAGACCGATCTTGCCACCGAGACCGGATTGCGGGCTGGCAAAGTCGAGGTAGTCGATGGGCGTGTTCTCGACCAGGGTGATATCGCGCACCGGGTCCATGCGGGTCGAGATCGCCCACATCACGTCCTTCCAGTCGCGCGCGTTGATGTCGTCGTCCACGACGATCACCCATTTCGTGTACATGAACTGGCGCAGGTAGGACCACACGGCGAACATCACGCGCTTGGCGTGGCCGGCATAGGCCTTGCGGATCGAGACCACGGCAATGCGATAGGAGCAGCCTTCGGGCGGCAGCCAGAAATCGACGATCTCCGGGAACTGCTGCTGCAGCAGCGGCACGAAGACGTCGTTGAGCGCCTCGCCCAGCACCGAGGGCTCGTCGGGCGGCCGGCCGGTGAAGGTGGAGAGGTAGATGGGCTCGCGCCGCATGGTGATGGCGCTGACCGTGAAGACGGGAAATTTCTCGACCGAGTTGTAATAGCCGGTGTGGTCGCCGTAGGGCCCCTCGTCGCCGTAGTCGTCGAGGCTGACATGGCCCTCGATGACGATCTCGGCCTCGGCTGGCACCTTGAGCGGGATGGTCTTGCAGTCCACCAGCTCGACGCGCTTGCCGCGCAGCAGACCCGCGAACTGGTATTCCGACAGCGTGTCGGGCACCGGCGTCACGGCGGCGAGGATGGTGCCGGGATCGGCACCGATCACGGCGGCGGCGGGGAAGGGCTCGCGCTTTTCCTTCCCCCAGCGCGCATGGTGCTGGGCCCCGCCGCGATGCTTGAGCCAGCGCATGAGTGTGCGGTCGCGCCCCAGCACCTGCATGCGGTAGATGCCGAGGTTGTAGCTGTCCTCGCGGCGCGCCGACGGCCCCTTGGTGACGACCAGCGGCCAGGTGATCAGCGGTGCGGGCTCGCCGGGCCAGCAGGTCTGGACCGGCAGCCGGTTCAGGTCGATGTCGCTCCCGGTGATCACGACCTCCTGACAGGGCGCCGTCGAGGTGGTCTTGGGCTTCATCGCCATCACGGTCTTGGCCAGCGGCAGCAGCTCCAGCGCCTCGCGCCAGCCTTCCGGCGGCTCGGGCTGGCGCAGGAAGGCCAGCGTCTCGCCGACCTCGCGTAGCTGGTGCGGCTCGCGGTCCATGCCCCAGGCGACGCGCTCGACCGTGCCGAACAGGTTGACCAGCACGGGCATGGGCGAGCGCTGGCCGTCGGCGCGAAGCACGTGCTCAAAGAGGACCGCAGGTCCTCTTTCGGCAAGAAGCCGGGTCTGGATCTCGGTCATCTCCAGCACGGTCGACACCGGCTCGCGCACCCGCACCAGGCGGCCGTCGCGTTCGAGGCGGGCGATGAAATCGCGCAAGGAGGCGTAGGGCATGGGGTCTACAGGAGGCCGCGGAGCAGTCGCTCGAGGACGATATAGATTCCAAACGACAGCGCAATCGTTGCCGGCAAAGTGAGGACCCAGGCGAGGACCAGGCTGCGCACGGTGGCCGGCTGGATGCCCGTGCCCTGGGCCACCATGGTGCCGGCCACGCCTGAGGACAGGACATGCGTGGTGCTCACCGGCAGGCCGCCGAAATCGGCCAGGCCGATCGTGCCCATGGCCACGACCTCGGCCACGCCGCCCTGGGCGGGCGTCAGGTGCGTCCTGCCGATCCGCTCGCCGATCGTGCGCACGATGCGCTGATAGCCGATCATGGTGCCGGCGGCGAGGGCGATGGCGCTGAGCAGCATCACCCAGCCCGGCACGAACTCGACCAGGCGGCGCAGATCGCTCCGCCAGAACGCGAGGTTCTGCCGGGCCGCCGCCGGCACCGCCGGGTTGCCGGCAAGATCGCCGGCATAGGCGATCAGGTGATAGGCGTCCTTGCGGGCGGCCATGCGCTCGGCGCCGGACAGGGTCTCCCCCTTTGCCGCGCGGGCCAGCAGGGTTTCGAGCTGCGTGGCTTCGTTGGCCGTGTCGCGGGCTTCGGCGGTTTTGGCTCCGAAGACCGCGATGGCCTGGCGTGTGCCGTCGGCGGCGCCGGCAATGCGTGCGAAGTCGGCCGGCTCGTGCCGCAGGTTGATCGCGTAGTCGAGGGGCAGCAGGGTGAGGACCACGATCATCAGGAAGCCAATGGTCTTCTGGCCGTCGTTCGAACCGTGGAAGAAGCTCACGCCGGCGCAGGTGGACATCAGCAGCCCGCGCAGCCAGTACGGCGGCCGATGATCGGGGCCGGGCGGGCGGTGCAGCTCGGGGCTGCGCAGCAACCGGCGCGAGACCAGCAGCAGGACCAGCGCCAGGCCGAAGCCGATGGTCGGCGAGATGAGCAGTGCCAGGCCGATCTCGCGCGCCTTGGACCAGCTCACCTGGCTGGTGACGCCGGCATCCGGGGTGAGCGATACCGCCAGGCCGACGCCGAGGATCGCGCCGATGATGGCGTGCGAGCTCGACGAGGGCAGGCCGAGATACCAGGTGCCGACGTTCCACAGCAGGGCCGCCAGCAGCACGGCGAAGAGCATGGCCAGCTCGCCGGCGAGGGTGCAGCCGTCGATGACTTCGGGCGGCAGCAGGTTGACGATGGCGAAGGCCACCGCCGTGCCGCTGAGCATCACTCCGGCGAAATTCCACAGCCCCGACCAGACGACGGCCGGCACGGCGTCGAGCGAGCGGGTGTAGATGACCGTGGCCACGGCGTTGGCCGTGTCGTGGAAACCGTTCGAGAATTCGAAGAACAGCACGAGGGCAAGGGCGACCAGCAGCAGGCTGAGCGTGATCGCCGGAATCGGCGCAAACAGTTCGAGCATGGACCCCCGGGCACTTCGGCGTGGTGCATCTTAGCCGCGGCGCTCTCGCCATCTCCAGTTCGAAAACCGGCGCTATTGACCTGTCCGGTGAAAACCGGAAGAAGTCTGCCCCATGAAGCCGTTCGACATTTCCGCCGTTCTGGGCGTCGCCACGCCCCGCATCCGGGTCGCGGCGGTCGGCGCGATGTTCATCCAGGAGGGCGACGAGCCGCAGGACGCCCTGATGGCCAAGGGGCTGTGCGAGGTCATCGGCTTCGAGCCCGTGCGCGAGGAATGCGACAAGCTCAACGCCCGCTACGGCCCGACGCATCGCTACCTGCCCCTGGTGATCGGCGACGGCCGGTCGCGCACGTTCCATCGTACCAACGCGCCGATGACCTCGTCGCTGTATGCGCCCAACGACGCCGTCCTGCGCCGCTTCTCGCAACTGCCGGAATACACGCAGGTCGTGGCGCGGAGCACGGTCGAGACCACGCGCCTCGACGACGTGCCGGAGATCGGCGACGTCGACTTGATCAAGATCGATGTCCAGGGCGCGGAGCTGGATGTCTTCCGGGGTGCCGCCCGCGCCCTGCGCGATGCGGTCGTCGTCCACACGGAGGTGGCCTTCGTGCCGCTCTACGAGAACCAGCCGCTGTTCGGCGAGGTGGACATTGCCTTGCGCGAGGCCGGGTTTCTGTTTCACCGCTTCGACGGCGAGCCGCACGGCCGGGCCTTCCGCCCGCTGGTCTCGTCGAAAGGGCCGGTCGCGCCGATCAGCCAGCTCCTGTGGGCCGACGCGATCTACACCCGCGATTTCACCCGGCTGGCGGAATTGTCGCCGCGCAAGCGGCTGGCGCTGGCGACCCTGCTGCACGAGTCCTACCAGTCCTATGACCTCAGTGCCTACGCGCTGCACGTGCAGGACAAGGTGACGGGCAGCGATCTCTGGGCGCCTTACCTCACGCGCCTGACCGGCGCGCCGCCGCCCGAGCGGCTCGAGGACTGAGCGCTACAGCCACTTGAGGCGGCGCAGGACCCAGATCTCGATCGGAAACATCAGGACCACCGCCGCGAGCACGGCGTAGAAGGCCCACGGGTGGTCGTGAAAGGGGATGCCCTCGACATTGGAGCCGAGCAGGCCGGCGATCAGGCTGGGCGGCAGCAGGATGGCGGTGACCAGGGTCAGGCGATTGGTCGCCCGGGCCTGCTGCTCGGCGATCTGGGCGGCGAGGTCTTCGTGGAGGATCGTCGCCCGGTCGCGGATCGAGTCGAGGTTCTCCAGGTAGCGCAGCAGCTTGTCGGTTACCTCGCGCATGCGGATCTTGTCGCGCTTGGACAGCCAGGTGGCGTCCTCGACCTGCAGGCGGAACAGCGCCTCGCGCTGTGGCGCCAGGTAGCGGCGCAGATGGATGGATTGGCGCCGCATCTCGCTCAGCGCGTGACGGCATTGATGGCTGTCGCGCTGCAGCAGACTGCCATCCAACTCGTCGGCGTCGTCCTCGAGCTCGGCGATGGTCGGCTCCAGATAGGCGACGATCTTCTCGGCGATACTGGAGAATAGCTCCCCGGCGTTCTTCGGTCCCTTGCCGGCGACCAGCGCCTCGCGGATATGGCGCAGCGCCATCAGGAAATGGTCGCGGTCGCGCAGGCTGATCAGCCGGTTGGCGTCGACCCAGAGATGGATGGGCACGAGGTCGAGCTTGCGGTCCTCGTCGCCCCGGTTGACGCCGCGCAGCACGGCGAGCAGGGAATCGTCGTAGTCGTCGATGCGCGGACGGGTGTCCTCGGCCAGCAGCGCCTCGGCGACGATCGGGTCGATGCCGCTCTGCTCGCGGACCCAGCGCTGGGCGTGTTCGTCATCCCGTTCGAGATGGACCCAGAGAACGCCCTGCTCGGAGCGCCAGGAGCCGAGCTGGTCCCAGCCCAGGTCGTAGCAGCCGCCGCGCCCGTCCAGCACGCAGGCAAAGCGCAGGCCCGGCTGCTCGCCATATTTGAGGCTCGTTTGATCGGGCATGTGCCGCTCCCGGGGGAAGCTGGTGCAATTGTAGGCGTCTTGCCGGCGACCGGCCAGTTAAGATGGTGTCATGAGAGGGTTACCAAAGAATTTCGCCGACCTGCTGACGGCCAAGGGCCGGCGCATCCTCGAGGGTCGCGACCGGACGGTGTCGGGGGCCCTGGCCGATCCGCGCCAGCCCTTTCTGGCGATAGAGGGGGCGCTCGACCGGGCCAAGGCGGCGGCCGTCTGGCCGCTCCTCGACCGCAGCCTGGGGCCGCACCTCGTGCCGCTCTCCCAGCCGATCCCGCCTGACTCGATCACCGGCCAGACCCGCAACTACCAGGAGCGCCTGCGCAAGACGGCGCGGGTACGCACGGCCTATCTGGAGCGGCGGCGGAGCAAGGCCTGGCAGGCGGCCGAGCACATCGGCCTGATTGCCATGACCGGCAGCGAGGCTTATCGGCGTTTCGTGGAAGTGATCGCCGGCCGCGCCCTGGCCGGGAAATTCGGCCGCCAGGTTCTATGCTACGGGCCCGGGGACTATGCCGGCCCGCATACCGACCATCACCCCGAAGACCCGAAGGCGGCGGCCGGCTATGTCGATTTCCACCTGACCTTCGCCGGGCCGGGCGTGGCGCGGCAGTATCTCGTCTACGCCCGGGACGGGCATTTCAGCGAGGATGTCGATGTCGCGACGGCCGGCGGTATCAGCGCCTATCGCCTGCCGTTCTGGCACTACACCACGCCGCTCAAGGCCAAACCCGGCAAGGCGGCAACGGCAAGGCGCTGGGTGGTGCTGGGGACGTTCCTCTACGCCGAGGCGTGCTGACTTTTCCTCGCCACTGCGCAATTTCTTGCGCTTCGACAAAGTCGGTAATGACGCACAACCACGTCAAGCCGAATTTTGCTTTCGCCTGAGGGGTTTCCGGAGCGCCGCCCGGAAAAGGACGCAGGTGGTATGTGGTTGTGGTATTATCTCGAAATCCGCACGGCCTGAAAGGGTCGTGGTTGCGCACCCATAGGGCGTGACTGGCCTGAAGGGCTGCGGTTGACCTCATAGGGTCACACACACCCGGCCTGAAAGGGCCGCGGGCAGCCTCAACGGGCTGTGGCCCGCAAGTAGCATTAGAGGCGTGTTCGGCGCCGACACGCCTCTAGATATCGAGAGACCTTAGCTTGCTGTGGTCCTAGTCACCTTCAGCATTGCAGGTCCCGCGCCGGGGAACTGCATGTTGTGGAGGTTGGCTCGTGGACTTTTCGCTCCGCCTGAACGGGCGTTGTTCGTTCACCATCTCAATCAAACCTAGGGCGCTGCTGCTGCTCGCCGTGCTGCTTGCTGGCGAGACAATCCTTAGTCGTGCAGGGCCGCTATTGTCGGCCCTCTTGCAGGTCACGCCTTCGCATTCTCACGCAGCCTCATTGGAATAGCGACTAATGGAACTCATCGCCACCGAATTGAATCCCGTTGCGATAGGCGGGCGAGGAATCATGCCATGGATGTAGCGACGACTCCTCATGAGAGTGCCGGAAGAAGCGTGCCGATGAATTGAAGCGATGCACCAACGCAGAAGATTGAAAATCCGAGCACACCTGCGGCTCTACGATCAGCAAGCATCTCTAGCCGCCGAAGGAGACGCGACACACCGAAAGTGATCCCCATCACCATCGCCAAAACAGCGAGAACGATTTGTGAAGCGGTGAACAAATTACGTCCGCCTGCCGTAAGCCAAGCAAGGCTGTCTTTGAGGACAAGATGATCTTTCTCTAGAACGCCACCGCTCAGGGCAACATTGATCACTAACACCGCAACTGTCAGAAACCCAAACAACAGCGCGGTCGACATCAAGGCAAGGCCAGCCACCGCTGCCAATAAGCTCGGTTTTTGCCGGGGCACAAGCAACAGCAGCCTTCGCCATCGACGAATTTTATCCATTCCGATGGCATCAATGGCCAAAATGAAGCCTGCGATGACCTCAAGCAGGATTCCAACCAATGACAGCTCGGCCGCTATCGTCATTGAGCCCCCTATAAAATCACCCGCATTGTAATCGAGCCCCTGCACAAACGGGCGCGCGCTGCGATTTCCCCCCACCCCACCCGCGGCGACATACTGGCCGGGAAAGCTCATCTCGGACCAACTCGGACAACATATCGCAGAGAAGGGGGCGGAAACTTTGGTGTTGTGACGAAGATGGGGGCTGCCGCGGAGGCATTGCAGACTCTATTGAAGCTGCTTCCGTAACTCGATTTTCTTCGTCACGAAGGAAACCTCTAAACCTCTAATTCGTCGCGAATCGTAGCTCTCGCTTTCTCGCACGGCACCCTGTGTAATTCTTGCGCTGGTACGACCCCAAGGATCACAGGCTTGCTATGCCGCGAGGGTCCTGTAGCGCTCGTACGCGGCGTGTATCGACCATAGGACCTCAGGAAAATAGCTGCCGAGTTCTGCCACTGAACGTCCGGCACTGCCGGGCGAGGGCAGATTTGTGTGACATTGATTCTGGATTCGGCTCATCCGGCCGCCGTTGAGGCCGGACCCTCTTCACGAATACCGTCTATTGCCCCCGGGGCGCGGCGACGCTACTCAAACGGTGCGACAACCGAAATAAGATCGGCGCCAGCATCCAGAAAGGGCGATATCGCGGCTAGGGGCCAATCCTTAACGACCGTGACCGCCCGATACCAAGCGAGGCACGAGCATCGGGTACGCTAAGACGGAAGCTTTAGCCCAGCAGCTCTTGGCAGTGGCGAACAAGTGTTTCCCGAACTTCGTAGGCGATTTGACGCGTTGAGGCGTACTCGGGACCATACGCTGGCGCGACCGCCTGTGCGTTTCTAACGATTGACCAGCCGCCCGTGTTTTCGCGCCGCAATCCCGCGAAATACTCGTCGAAAGTGCCACTAACATGTCCGCCGCCTTCGTTATGGCGCATAAAGGTGATGAGGTTCTTGCGGGTCAATATGCGGTTTTTCTTGTCCTTCAGAATTCCGGCCTCCCACCAAGCTGTAAACTTCAACTCTGGCTCCGTGACATTGGTGGGTTGGCCGAGCCGCGGAACATAGACCTCCTCGTTGAGCGCCGCCTCGGACGGCGGGGCGGAGCTGAGATTGAGTAGCGTTAAAGGGGCTTCTGTCAGTTTGTTTCGTGGGTTGATCGGCCGAGCAGTGTTACAGAACGGGATCGATTTGCGGCCGACGTGTGTCAGCAAGGACACGTTATTTCGACCGTAATCATGAACATATACGTAGATCACGCCTGCTAGGCGCGCAGCTTCTCCCTTGTGACCTTCATCGTATGCCTTTGATGAAAGCTCCAGCGCTTCGAATGCGTGACGGAAATTTCGCCGCAGTTCGTCCGGTGTTTTAGGGTGATGAATTTTCACGCTGACTCCACCGAATCGCTTTCGCGCGAATTATAGCCGAGTGTGGAGCGTTTACCCTGAGGCGTCTTCCAGCACTTCGTAATGCTCGACCGTTCGGTCGAAGCTGACCAGCGCGGCGGCGGCTTCGGGCTCGACCACCGCCTTCTCAACCTCCGCGCCTGCGAACTGGCGGATGGCGTCCATGGACTCCCAGCGCGTCATGACCAGGAACTCGATCTCCGGGCCCCGATCGCGGCGCCAGCGAGGCGCCGCGGAAACCGGTGATGGTGCGCAGCTCCGGCAGCACGCGGCGCCGGAAATGCTCGGGATAGGCCTGGCTCTTCGAAGCCGAGGCGCGTCCGCGCCAAGTTCTGATGATCATGGGGTACGCACGATCATGGATGGCTCCGCGATTGAGAGCCTTGTATTATACAATTCGTCTACCATATGTCAAGGCTGGCTCTTTGACATGGTGAAGGCTTGTTGGGGAATGCCGTGGATCGCGGCCGCCGGCCGCACCCTTTTTGCAACCGGCGCCTGCCCGAACTCATGACACTTAGCACCGGTTTTCGCGGCATTGTGGCAGAAGGATGGCTTTATGTCTTTGCTTGGGCGGCGCTGCTGCGGGTTTCCAGCGCCTTGGATTCACGGACGGATTTGATGGACATTCATGTCCACACCTATCCAGAATGTATCGTATCTGTATCGTATGGGCCGCGCCGCCGCGGGCCGCCGCCGCGATTGCCGTAAATCGGCTTACTCCGCCGCGGTGGCGACCGGTTCGTCCTTGTAGGGGCCGTGCTGGCCGAACTCCGCCAGGCTCGCCGGCCGGAGGCGGTGGCTGCGCGGCTCGACCGCGTAGTAGCCGCCGTCGCGGCCGATCACCGGGATGATGCGGTTGCGCTTGGTGAAGACGCCGCGCATATCGGCCGAGAGCTTGTGATGGATATCGAACTCCTCGGTATCCTCGGCGAAGATCGCCTCGTAGGACTCCAGGCATTCGGTCACGAATTGCGGGGTGACGATGCCGAGATTGCTCAGCACCCAGCAGCGATCCTCGAAGTACCAGAATCCGGCGAGACCCAGGATGGTCCGCTCCCGGGTGACATAGGGAAAGAAAGGAAACGCGCGGCAGGCCATCGAGCGGTTGTCGCGCTCGCAATGAGCCGCCCCCTTGCATTCGACGGCGCGGCATTCCGAATGCATGTCGCTGACGATCTGGCGGTCGATGGCGCTCTTCGGCTTGAACAGGCGCCAAAGATCGCTGCGCGATTTCAGCAGCTGCCATTCCCATTTGTCGACGATCGGCACGGCGTTGCTGGTGTCGCAGCAGACCGGCTGGCCGCCATTATGGGGAGCGCAGTGCCTGCCGCAGTCGAAACGCGAGACGGGCGCCTGGAATTTTTCGTAGACGCGACGATAGAGCTCGACGCGAGACTTCTTGGGCAGGGACATGATGAAGCGAGTATAACCGCGCTTGCTTGGCTGACAACGGGGCTTGACCTTCTCTTTGGGAGAAGCCGTAAGATTTTCGCCATGACCGTCTCGCGCCGCCAGTTTCTCGCCGCTTCCGCCGCCTTCGGCGCGCTGGGCCCGGCCGCGCGTGCCCAGCCGGCGGGCAAACAGCTGATTCCGGGGCCGTCCCGCGCGGCGATCGTGCCCGGTCAGCGCGAAACCGAGGTCTGGGCCTACAACGACTCGGTGCCCGGGCCGACCCTGCGCTTTCGCCAGGGCGAGCGGGCGCGCATCCTGGTCGAGAACCGCCTGGGCGAGGAGACCACGGTCCATTGGCACGGGGTGCGCGTGCCCAATGCGATGGATGGGGTGGCTCACCTCACCCAGCCGCCGATCGCGCCGGGGGCGCGTTTTACTTACGAATTCGACCTGCCCGATGCCGGGACCTTCTGGTATCACCCGCATGCCCGCAGCGCCGAGCAGGTGGAGCGGGGCCTGGCCGGCGCCTTCATCGTCGACGAGCGCGCGCCGCCGGGTGTCGACCGCGACCTCGTCTGGGTGCTCGATGACTGGCGGCTGACGCCCGAGGCCGCGGTGGCCGGCGAGTTCGGCAATCTGATGGATGCGAGCCATGCCGGCCGCATCGGCAACACGGTCACCATCAACGGCCGTGTCCCGTCGGCGCCGTTCCCGCTGCAGGCCGGCGAGCGCCTGCGCCTGCGCCTGATCAACGCCGCCAATGCCCGGGTCTTCGGCCTGGAGTTCGGGACGCTGGCGCCCACCATTGTCGCCCTCGACGGCCACCCGGTCGAGCCGCACGCGCCACTTGGCGGGCGGGTCGTGCTCGGGCCGGCGATGCGGGCCGACCTGATCGTCGATGTTGCCGCCGCCGGCGGGATGGTCGCCATCAACGACACGTTCTACCGGCAACGGATCTACAAGCTCGTCGATCTGGCGATCGAAGGCAGGGGCCGTGCACGGGCTCGCACCGCGCTCCGGCTTCCCGCCAACCCGCTAGCCGTTCCTGACCTGTCGCGCGCCGAGCGCCATGTCATGGAGTTCGGCGGCGGGATGATGGATCCCCGGCTGATGCGCTCGATCCGTGAACGCGGCGGCCAGCCCGATCCTGACATGATCCGCTCGATGCGCGAGCGCATGCTCGCCGGCCATGTCTGGTCGATCAACGGCCAGTCCGTCCGTCACGGCGAGCACCATCATGAGCCACTGCTGACCCTCGAACGCGGCCGCTCCTATGTCCTGGCCATGAACAACGACACGGCCTGGCATCACCCGATGCATCTTCACGGGATGACCTTCCGCATGCTGTCGCGCAACGGCGTGGCGGTGCCGCATGGCGAATGGCGGGATACGGCCCTGCTCGATCCGGGGGAACGGGTCGAAATCGCCTTTGTTGCCGACAATCCCGGCGACTGGATGTTCCACTGCCACGTCCTGGAGCATCAGGAAGCCGGCATGATGGGCACCTTCCGCGTTAGCTGAAGCCAGAGCCGCTCTATGACGGCACGGCGGGTTAACGCTAAGATAACCATCGCTGTGCTTGTTTCCGCCCTGTGGGCGGGACTCTGACGAAACGAGTTCGTGGACAATGGCGCAATACTGGGTTGTCGGCGGCGAATACAAAGGTACCGACTTCAAGGATCTGGCGGACGGGATCGAACTCGAGGAGTACGGCCCGTTCCACACCTACGAAGCGGCGCGCAAGGAATGGCATGCGCGCAACATGGCGCGGATCGACAACGCCATGGTCCGCTATCGCATCATCGAGTCCGAATCGGCTGGTATTGACAGCGAGTAGCGGGGCGACGCCCTGCGCTGCCAATTCTACGCCGTAAGCGCGTAGACCACGGTCTCGCGGCTATCCCGGTCCTCGAGGTCACGGCTGGTCGGCACGGTATAGCGGCCGATCTCCGCCAGTCCGGCTTTGGGGACATAAGCCCGGCCCGGATCGGCGATCAACACGCGCACCCCCCGGCGCACCAGCCCGCGCAGCCACGGCTCGACCCGGTCCGCCATCGGCTTCTCGTAAAAGACATCCCCCGCCAGCACGACATCCCAGCGCGCGGCCGCGTCATCGACCGATCCGGTCAGGTCGTGGTCGATCAGGGTGACGGCGGTCCCGTTGAGCCGGGCGTTGAGCGCCATCGCCGCCGCGGCGACATGGTCAATCTCGGCGGCGGCAACCGAAACGGCGCCGGCGCGCGCGGCGGCCAGCGCGCCGATGCCGCAGCCGGCGGCGAAATCGAGCACCCGCCGGCCGCGCACGCATTCGGGATGGTCGAGCACGTAGCGCGCCAGGGCCTGGCCGCCGGGCCAGGCGAAGGCCCAATAGGGCGGCGGCAGGTTGTCGCGCTCCAGCGTCGCCTCGGTCGCCTGCCAGAGCGGCGTCACCGCCGTGGCGAGATGCAGGTGGATCTCCGGTACGAGCGGCGCCGTGGTGACCGCCGTCTGCGCAACGATGAAGGCATCGATGTCGCTCAAATCATACGGCCGAGCACGATGGCCGCGAGCACGATCCAGCCGTACAGACGATTCGATTTGAACATGCGCAGGCAGTCGAACGGGTCGTCGATGACCAGCATCCTGGCCTGCCAGGCGAGTTGCACCGTGCCCAGCGCCAGGCCGACGAAGAACGGCCAGGACAGGCCAGCCATGGCGCCGGCGACGGCGAACAGCAGCGTCGCCCCGCCATAGAACAGGAAAAGGGCCGGCCGCGTCTGCGCGCCCAGCCGCCGGGCCGAGGACTTCACGCCGATCAGCGCGTCGTCCTCCTTGTCCTGGTGGGCGTAGATCGTGTCGTAGCCCAGCGTCCAGCAGATGCCGCCGGCATAGAGGATGAAGGTCCAGGCGGGCAGCGCGTCGAGCACCGCCGCCGGGCCCATCACGGCGCCCCAGTTGAAGGCAAGGCCGAGAAAGAACTGCGGCCACCAGGTGACACGCTTCATCAAGGGGTAGATGAAGACCAGGACGAGCGAGAGCACGCCGAGCGCGATGGCCGTCGGCGTCATCTGCAGCAGGACAATGAAGCCGAGCAGCGCCTGGAGGATCAGAAAGGCGATCGCCTGCTTCACGCTCACTGCACCGGACGGGATCGGCCGGTCGGCGGTGCGCGCCACGCGGGCGTCGAAGTCGCGGTCGACGATGTCGTTATAGGTGCAGCCCGCACCCCGCATGACCACGGCACCGATGCCGAACAGCAGCATCAGCCACAGGCTGGGCAGGCCGCTCGACGCCATGGCGATGCCCCACCAGCAGGGAAACAGCAGCAGCCAGGTGCCGATCGGCCGGTCGAGCCGAGCGAGACGCAGGTAGGGCCGCGCCGCCGCCGGCATGAAGCGGTCCATCCATTCCCCCTTGGGAATGTCGCTGGCCCCCATCGGCTGAGGCCGCGGAAGGGGGGCGCTGGTTGGCGAGGCGTCGCGCATGGGCTAATCCTAACCGGAATGGCTGCCGATCGCATTGAAACCCGGCTCTACGTGCCGACCTCCCTCGCCGTGCCGACTATCGGCCTCGATGCGCCGCGCGCGCACTACCTGCGCCACGTGCTGCGGCTCCAGAAGGGCGCGCGGATCGCCGTGTTCAACGCCACGGACGGCGAGCACGCCGCGCGCATTGACGGCTTCGGCAAGGGCTGGTGCACGCTGGCTGTCGAAGAGAAGCGGCGCGAGCCGGCGCCCGAGCCCGATCTCTGGCTGGTCTTCGCGCCGATCAAGCGCGCCCGGCTCGACTTCATCGCCGAGAAGGCGACCGAGCTGGGGGTTTCCGGCCTCTGGCCGGTATTCACCCAGCACACCATCGTCAGCCGGGTGAACCAGGAGCGGCTGGTGACCACGAGCATCGAAGCGGCCGAGCAGTCCGAGCGCCTGTCCATCCCGCAGGTCTTCGAGCCGGCGAAACTCGACGACGTCCTGGCGCGCTGGCCGCAGGAGCGCCGGCTGATCATCTGCGATGAATCCGGCGGCGGCGCACCGATCGCCGACGTGCTGGCGAAACAGGACCTGGCGCTGCCTCACGCGATCCTGATCGGACCCGAGGGCGGCTTCGCGCGAGCCGAGCTTGACGCTATCCGCAAACTGCCGTTTGTTACGCCGGTCGGTCTGGGCCCTCGCGTGCTGCGCGCCGACACCGCGGCTCTCGCGGCGCTCGCAATCTTCCAGGCCCTGGCCCATGATCGTTTGGGCTCGCCGCCGCCGCGCTTTATCGCACGGTCCTAACTTACCGGCCGGAAACCACGACGGGATCTGTTCATGTCCGCTCCTCCCGCCGCGCAGGGCGCGCCGATCACCTCGCGCCGCCAACTGGTCGAGTACCTCGCCGGCGGCGAGAAGCCGCGCGACGCGTGGCGTATCGGCACCGAGCACGAGAAATTCGCCTACCGCCTCGACGATCTGCGGCCGCTGCCTTACGAGGGCGAGCGCGCCAGCATCCGCGCGCTGCTCGAAGGGCTGACGCGCTTCGGCTGGACCTCGGTCGAGGAGAACGGCAAGCCGATCGCGCTCAAGCGCGACGATGCCAGCGTGACGCTCGAGCCGGGCGGGCAGCTCGAGCTGTCGGGCGCGCCGCTCCAGACCATCTTCCAGACCTGCGACGAGACGTCGCAGCATCTGGAGGAGGTGAAGCAGCTGGATTCCGAGGTGGGCGCCGGCCTGCTCGGCATGGGCTTCAATCCGAAGTGGCGGCGCGAGGACATCCCGTGGATGCCCAAGGGCCGCTACAAGATCATGGGCGAGTACATGCCCAAGAAAGGCAGCCTCGGCCTCGACATGATGCTGCGCACCTGCACCGTGCAGGTGAACCTCGACTACGAGTCCGAGGCCGACATGGTGCGCAAGTTCCGCGTCAGCCTGGCGCTGCAGCCGATCGCCACGGCGCTGTTCGCCGACTCACCCTTCCGCGACGGTAAGCCCTCGGGCCTGCTGTCGACCCGCAGCCATGTCTGGACCGACACCGATCCCGACCGCTGCGGCATGCTGCCCTTCGTCTTCGAGACGGGCATGGGCTACGAGCGCTACGTCGACTACCTGCTCGACGTGCCGATGTACTTCGCCTATCGCGACGGCAAGTACATCGACCTCTCCGGCCGTTCCTTCCGTGAGTTCATGGCGGGCAAGTATCACAACCTGGTGGGCGACGAGCCGCGCATCACCGATTTCAACGACCACCTGACCACGGCTTTCCCCGAGGTGCGGCTCAAGCGCTACCTCGAGATGCGCGGCGCCGATGGCGGCCCGTGGGGCCGGCTCTGCGCGCTGCCGGCGCTGTGGGTCGGCCTGCTCTATGATTCGGTGGCCCTCGACGCCGCGGCGGAGCTGATCAAGGACTGGACCTTCGCCGAGATGGAAGCGCTGCGCCGCGACGTGCCGCGCCTCGCGCTCAAGACAGCGTTCCGGCGCGGCACGGTCCAGGACATCGCCAAGCAGGTCGTTGGCATCGCCCGCGACGGGCTCAAGCGCCGCAACCAGCGCGACCGCATGGGTGAGCGCGACGAGAGCGCTTTTATCGACGAGCTCGCGGCCATCGCCGAAAGCGGCCGCACGCCGGCCGAAGAGAAGCTCGAGAAATTCCACGGACCCTGGAAGGGCTCGGTGGACCCGCTATTCGCCGAATACGCCTACTAGAAACGAAAACGGCGGCCCGGGCGGGCCGCCGTTCACATCTCATCGAGACGCTTCTGCGTCAGGCGGCATAGGCCGGAAGCACGGTAGGTTTCTTGCCCGGCTTCTTGGAGCTCTTTTTCTTTTTCTTCTTTTCAGCCGGCTTGGGCATGTCCTGGGCCTGCACGATCAAGGTCCCGCCGGCGAGGCGCGGGGTGATGGCAGCCGAGGCGGGGGTGACGACGGTGAGGGCGAACGCAGCCACGATCAGGCTGCACAGCGTCTTTTTCATGGGGTCTCCTGACGTGACTCGCAGGGATGGGCGAAGGCCCTTCTGCTGCCACCACGCGTGACGGACGCCCATGGCTGTATACGTCTCGACCCGGGAGATCAATTGGCGCAGATGCGCATAAGTTTTGGCGAAAGCCTGAAAAGCTTGGGCTGAAAACGAAAACGGCGGCCCGAGCGAGCCGCCGTTCACGATCGTCCTGAAGGGCTGGTTAGGCGGCCTTCGGCGCGGGCTTCTTGGCCGGCTTCTTGGCAACCTGCTTCTTGGCAGGGGCCTTCTTGCTGGCGGTCTTCTTCTTGGTCGTCTTGGCGGGCTTCGGCGCGTCCTGGATCTGCACGATCGAGGTCTCGCCGGCGACGCGCGGAGCAATGGCTGCCGAGGCCGGGGCCACGGCGGCGAGGGCAAACGCGGCCACGACCAGGCCGCACAACGTCTTTTTCATGGATCTCCTTGCGGAATTAGGGTGTTAAGCGCTCACAACATCTGGCTACCGCCACGCTTGGCGGACGCAAGGGGCTGTATAGGCCCGGTACTAAAGACGGTCAATTGAAATTGGGATTATCGGCCTAGGGCGGCGGCTCAGCGCGAAAAAAGAATCGCCAGCATCAAAAATCCCACAGCGATGCGGTACCAGGCGAACGGCGTGAAGCCGCGCCGCGCGACGAAGTCGACCACGACGCGCACGACGAGCATCGCGGCGACGAAAGCGGCGATGAAACCCACGGCAATGACCAGCATTCCCTCGTCGGTCAGCGTCTCCCGGTTCTTCCACAGGTCATAGGTGGTGGCGGCCAGCATGGTGGGGATGGCGAGGAAGAACGAGAATTCGGTCGCCGCCCGCCGGTCCACCCGCAGCAGCAGCGCCCCCATGATTGTCGCCCCGGAGCGCGACACGCCGGGGATCATGGCCAAGGCCTGGAAGAAGCCGATGGCCACGGCCAGGGTGGCGGGGAAATTCTCGATCACGTGGTGATGGGCGAGCTTGAGGTTGCGCTCGATCACCAGGATGGCGACGCCCCCGACGATCAGGCTCGCGGCCACCACCCAGGGGCTGAACAGCACGCCCTTGATGAAGCCGTGGGCAAAGAAGCCGATGATCGCGGCAGGCAGGAAGGCCAGCAGGACGTTGCGGGCAAAGCGGAAATCCTCGCCCCCGGCGAACATGCCGAGGGCCACGCCGATCAGCCGGGCGCGGTAAAGCCAGCAGACGGCCAGGATGGCGCCGAGCTGGATGGCGATCTCGAACACCCGGCCGGGCGGGCCCTGGAAACCGAGGAGATCGACCAGAAGGATGAGGTGGCCGGTCGAGGAGACGGGGATGAACTCGGTCAGGCCCTCGACGACGCCCAGCAGCACGGCGCCAGCCAACGTCGCAATGTCCATGAAGTCCCGCCTTCAGCCCGACCGATTCGCGGGGCGCATCCTGCCCGCAAAGGGATAACACGGCAATGTGGCAGTGGCATTAATCGCGCAGCGTGGCCGCGTCGCCGATCAGGCGCTCCAGCAGGAAGCGGTGGCATTGCGGGCGGTCGCAGTAGCAGCCGATGGCGATCGGCATGCGTCGGGCCATCGCAGCCACCAGCTCGATCGCCTGGCGGGGTTCCGGCGCCGCCATCTCGCGGTTATAACGGGCGGCGAAGTCGCGGAAGCGCGCCGCGCTCGGCTCTCCCTGGCGCCACCAGCTCAGCAGCGCGCGGCTCGGGGCCAGCAGCGGCAGCCAGACGTCGAACAGCTCGGCGTGCTTCTCCTTCTTCACGCCGCGCGGCGGCAGGCGCACCGTGGCGATGCGCAGTGTCTTGCTGTTCCCGGGCGCGTCGCCGATGCGGAAGGCGGAGAGCCGGAGACGGTCGGCGGAACGCTTCTTACCGGAAGGGCGGGTCATCGAAGCTGCGCAGCTTGCGCGAATGGAGCCGGATCTCGCCGCCCTCGCGCAGCAGGCCGATGGCCTCGACGCCGATGGCCAACTGCTGGCTGATGCGCTCGCGATAGAAATTGTTGGCCATGCCGCGCAGCTTGATCTCGCCATGCAGCGGCTTGTCGGAGACACAGAGCAGCGTGCCGTAGGGCACGCGGAAGCGGAAGCCGTTGCCCGCCACCGTCGCCGATTCCATGTCGACGGCGATCGCCCGGCTCTGGTTCAGCTTCTCGTAGAGCTCGCTGTAGCGCAGCTCCCAGTTCCGGTTGTCGGTGGTGAACACCGTGCCGGTGCGCATGCGGGTCTTGAGATCGATGCCGCGCAGGCCGGTGACCTTCTCGACCGCCTCCTGCAGCGCCACCTGGATCTCGGCGATCGGCGGCAGCGGCGTGAACAGCGGCAGGTCGCGGTCGAGCACGTGGTCCTCGCGCACGTATGCATGAGCGAGGACGTAGTCGCCGAGGTCCTGGCTACGGCGCAGGCCGGCGCAGTGGCCCAGCACCAGCCAGCAATGCGGCCGCAGGACCGCGATGTGGTCGGTGATGGTCTTGGCGTTGCTGGGGCCGACGCCGATATTGACGAGCGTGATGCCGTTGCCGTCGGCGCGCACCAGGTGATAGGCCGGCATCTGCGGCAGATGCTTGAGCGGCGTGCCGGTCGGCCCCGGTGCCGCGGCGCTGCGCGGGTTGGCGGTCACCACGTCGCCGGGCTCGACGAAGGCCCGATACTCCGTGCCGTTCTGCACCTGCTCCAGCGCGTAATCGCGGAACTCGTCGACATAGCGCTGGTAGTTGGAGAACAGCAGGTAGCGCTGGAAGTACTGCACCGAGGTCGCCGTGTAGTGGCTGAGGCGGTGCAGCGAATAGTCGACGCGCTCGGCCGGGAAGAGGGCCAGCGGCCGCGGCTCACCGGCCGCCAGGCGCTGCGTGCCGTTGGCGACGGCGTCGTCGGTGGTCTCGAGATCGGGCAGGGCGAAGCGGGCATGCAGCGAGCGCACCTGCGCTTCGCTCACATCCGCGGTGGCGTCCTCGACCACGAAGGGCAGGGGGATCGCCCGCCGGCTAACGCCGACCACGACCGGCACCTGATGACGCTTGAGCAGCAGGCCGATCTGCTCCCGGTAGTAGTCGGCGAACAGGTCGGGCCGGGTCAGCGTGGTGCCGTAGGTGCCGGGATCGTGCACCACGCCGAAGGCGAAGCGGGCGTCGGGGTTGACGTGCTCGCGGTCGACCGTGATGCCGACATAAGGGTAGTGCGCCTCGGCCGGGACGAGCTTGCCGTCGGCGTCGGCGAAGGCCTTCTGGATCGCGTTGCGGCTCGCCTCGTAGATCTCGGCGACGCGTTTGACCGCGGCGTCGGCATCCGTGAAGGCGAGCAGGTCGCTCGCCGCCCCGTGATTGCCGACGAAGTTCACGCCGCCGTGCCGCCTACGGTCAGGCGGTCGATCAGCATGGTCGGCTGGCCGACGCCGACGGGAACACCCTGGCCGTCCTTGCCGCAGGTGCCGATGCCGGGATCGAGCGCCATGTCATTGCCGATCATGGTGACGCGGGTCAGCGCATCGGGGCCGTTGCCGATCAGCATGGCGCCCTTGACCGCCGGCCCGACCCTGCCGTCCTCGATCAGGTAGGCCTCGGCCGCGTTGAACACGAACTTGCCGTTGGTGATGTCCACCTGGCCGCCGCCCATCTGGACCGCGTACAGGCCGCGCTTGACGCTGCGGATGATCTCCTGCGGGTCGTGCTTGCCGCCCAGCATGATGGTGTTGGTCATGCGCGGCATCGGGTGATGGGCGAAGCTCTCGCGCCTGCCGTTGCCGGTCGGCTTCATGCCCATCAGGCGGGCGTTCTGCCGGTCCTGCATGTAGCCAACCAGAATGCCGTCCTCGATCAGCACGGTGCGCGAGGTCGGCGTGCCTTCGTCGTCGATGGTCAGCGAGCCGCGGCGGTCGCTGATCGTGCCATCGTCGATCACCGTGACGCCGGGTGCGGCGATGCGCTGGCCCATCAGGCCGGCGAAGGCCGAGGTCTTCTTGCGGTTGAAGTCGCCTTCGAGCCCGTGGCCCACGGCCTCGTGCAGCATGACGCCGTTCCAGCCGGGGCCGAGCACCACCGGCATCTCGCCGGCCGGGGCCGGCACGGCGCCGAGATTGACCAGCGCTTGGCGCAGCGCCTCGTCGGCGGCGTGCTGCCACGAGTCGGTGCCGACCACATGGCTGAAGGCGAAGCGCCCGCCGAGGCCGTAACTGCCGGATTCCTGCCGGTCGCCGTCGCCGACGATGACGCTGACGTTGAGCCGCACCAGCGGCCGGATGTCGCCGACCCGGTGGCCGTCGGCGCGCAGGATCTGCACCGCCTGCCACTCGCCCGAGATCGAGGCCATGACCTGGCGCACGCGCGCATCCTTGGAGCGCGCGTAGGCGTCGATCTCGGCCAGGAGCTTCGCCTTGTCGGCGAAGGGCATGGAGTTCAGCGGATTCTCGTCGGTGTAGAGCTGCCGGTTGGTGCCGGCGGGCCCCTCGGCGGCCTTGCCCGACTGGCCGGTCTTCACCGCCTGCACGGTCTTGGCGGCACGCGCCACGGCGTCGTGGCTGAGCTCGGTCGCATGGGCGTAGGCGGCGGCTTCGCCGGAGACGGCGCGCAGGCCGAAACCCTGGCTGGTGTCGAACGAGGCGCTCTTCAGCTTGCCGTCGTCATAGGCCAGGCTTTCGGTCTGGCGATATTCGAGGAACAGCTCGCCGTCATCCGCCCCTGCCAGCGCCTCGCCGACCTGGCGCTCGAGCTTGCCGCGGTCGAGACCGGCCCGGGTGTAGAAAAGCTCGTCGGTACGCGCCAGATCGCTCATTCGTGTCTCCGGGGCCCGGGATAAGGGCCGGACTTGTGTGGGCCGTTAATTGTTAAAGATAGTCCCTCCGGGGCGGTTTTGCAGCCCAGGTCTCTTACAGACATGGCGGGCTTGGGTCACAATGCCCTGGATGGCCGACCATCCCCAGCGCGGGGCGCTGACCCGGGAAGTCCACGCCCGACCCTTCGCCCCGCTGTTCCCCCCGGAACGCGCCACGCACATCGCCACCGTATCGGGCGAAGGCGGCGCCGCGGCAGACCGGGCGCATCTCATTCGTCTCTGCGAACAGCTGGGCGTGGCGCCGCCGGCCGCTGATTCCACCCACGCCTTTCTCGACTGCGGGGCGTTCCGTCTGAAGTGGGAGCGCCACGGCGAATTCTGCACCTGGACGTTTTTCGTCCGCGGTCCGTTCTCCGATCCGTTCGAGACGCCGGCGAGCGCGGCGCTGCCGGCCGAATGGCTTGCGGCCCTGCCGGGCGAGCGCCTGGTGGCCACTCATCTCGCCGTCGAGCCGCGCGAACGGGCGGTCCGCTCGCCGCACGAGTTGCCGGCCGGTTTTGCGCGCGACGTGCTGGCCGGCAGCCGCCTGGCCGACGGCGTGGCGAATGCCTGGACCGATTTCCGCCTGCACGATGACGGCTTCAGCCGGATCCTCGTGCAGGATCGCGGTTTCGTCGATGCCTGGCAGGCCGGGCGCATGGTGCAGCGCCTGCTGGAGATCGAGACCTATCGCCTGATGGCCCTCTTGGCGCTGCCCATCGCCCGCTCGGTCGGTCCGCGGATCACCGTTGTCGACCGCGAGCTCACGGCGATCACCACGCAGATGGGCGATCTGCGCGATTCCGGCGCCGATCCCGGCGTCGAGCGCCGGCTGCTCGAGCGCCTGATGGCCCTGGCGGTGGAGATCGAGCGGGTCACCGCCGCGGCGGATTACCGGTTCGGTGCGGCGCGCGCCTATCACGCCCTGGTCGAGGCGCGTATTGCAGAATTACGAGAGGCGCGTGTCGATCCCGGCGTGCCGACGATCGGCGAATTCATGGACCGGCGCTTCGCGCCGGCCATGCGCAGCGCCCAGGCGACGGCGGCGCGGGTCCAGGTCCTGGCCGAGCGCCTGGCGCGGGCCGGGACGCTGTTGCGAACGCGAGTCGATATCGCGCTCGAGGCGCAGAACCAGAAATTGCTCGAATCGATGGATCGCCGGGCCAGGCTCCAGCTTCGGCTGCAGCAGACGGTCGAGGGCCTGTCGGTCGCGGCGATCAGCTATTACGTCGTGGGCCTGATCGGCTATGCGACTCGGGCGGCCGAATCAGCCGGAATCCACGCTTCCCACGACCTGATAACCGGCCTGTCCATCCCGTTGGTGGTCGCCCTGGTCTGGCTGGGGGTGCGTCGGCTGCGCCGGCATATCGAGGCCGAAGGCGGCCTAAGCGCCCGGGAACCTTAACCGGGGCGCCGGAAACGGTGGGCCGGTAGGGCAAAACCCAGTCCAGCACCCGGAAATTTATAAGTGTTTTCCTTGTGGACCCGCGCCCGGCTGTACTATTTTCCGGGCCAGCGGGACTACGGGCCGCCCCACACCGGGGCCGATGCCCGAGGTCGACCGCACGCATTCGCGCTTGGCTGGGACGGAGGGTTCGTCTGGGCCAGCGCCGGGCGGTTCGGGGTCTTGTGGGGCGCGAGTTCAGAGCGCGGTGTTTTAAGGACATTGGGATGGTCATGGGTTCGCTGAAACGTGCCGCCGGACTGGCGGTCTTCGGACTTTTCATCTTTACGGCGCTGGTTCTGCTGGCGGGGGGCGCCGAGGCGTCCTTCCCGCTGCCGTGGCAGCTCGGCATGCAGCCGTCGGCCTCGCCGGTGAAGGAGAACATCGCCTGGCTGCATAACCTGCTGCTGGTGATCATCACCGTGATCACCATCTTCGTGCTGGTCCTGCTGGTCTACGTCATGTGGCGCTTCCGGGCCTCGGCCAATCCGAAGCCGACCCGCACCACCCACAACACTATGATCGAGATCATCTGGACCGTGGTGCCGACGCTGATCCTCGTGGCCATCGCCATCCCCTCGTTCAAGCTCCTCTACTTCATGGACCGCACCTTCGAGGCGGACATGACGCTCAAGGTGACCGGCCACCAGTGGTACTGGTCCTATGAGTATCCCGACCAGGGCGGCCTCAAGTTCGAGAGCTACATGATTCCGGAAGCCGACCTGAAGCCGGGCCAGAAGCGCCTGCTCGAGGTCGACAACCGCGTCGTCGTGCCGGTCGGGACCAATGTGCGGGTCCTGGTGGGCGGCACCGACGTCATGCATTCGTGGATGGTGTCGTCGCTGGGCGTGCAGATCTATGCCGTGCCGGGCCGCGTCAACGAGACCTGGATCCGGGTCAACAAGCCCGGCACCTATTACGGCCAGTGCAACCAGATCTGCGGCATCAACCACGCCTATATGCCGATCGCCGTCGAGGCGCTGCCCAAGGCCGAGTTCGATCGCTGGGTGGCCGAGGCCAAGCGTAAATTCGCGACCGCGCCGCAGGATGGCGAGGTTCGTATCGCGGCGGCGGGCGAGCAGCCCGTCGCGGCGAAGTAAGCTTCGAGAGGACGAGCCATGAGCTACGGTACAGCCGCCCACTCCCACGACCACGACGATCACCACCACGCTCCGAGCGGGTGGCGGCGCTGGGTCTACTCGACCAATCACAAGGACATCGGCACGATGTACCTGGTGTTCTCGGTCATCGCCGGCCTGCTCGGCGGCGCCGCGTCGGTCTACATGCGGCTCGAGCTGCAGAGCCCCGGGATGCAGCACATGCCGGACGGCCACTTCTGGAACATGGTGATCACGGCGCACGGCCTGATCATGGTGTTCTTCACCGTCATGCCGGCGCTGATCGGCGGCTTCGGCAACTGGTTCATCCCGCTGATGATCGGCGCGCCGGACATGGCCTTCCCGCGCATGAACAACATCAGCTTCTGGCTGCTGCCGCCCGCCTTCATCATGCTGCTCGGCTCCGCGCTGCTGGGCGGCGGTGCCGGTGTGGGCTGGACCGTCTACCCGCCGCTCTCCGGCGCCGCGGGCAGTCCCGGGCCGGCGGTCGACATGGCGATCCTGTCGCTGCACCTTGCCGGTGCCTCGTCGATCCTCGCCTCGATCAACTTCATCACCACTATCTTCAACATGCGCGCCCCCGGCATGACCATGCACCGGATGCCGCTGTTCATCTGGTCGCAGCTGGTGACCGCGTTCCTGCTCGTGCTGTCGCTGCCGGTGCTCGCCGGCGCCATCACCATGCTGCTCACCGACCGCAATTTCGGCACGGCGTTCTTCGACCCGGCCGGCGGCGGCGACCCGATCCTCTTCCTGCACCTGTTCTGGTTCTTCGGGCATCCCGAGGTCTACATTATGATTCTGCCGGCTTTCGGCATCATCAGCCATGTGATCTCGACGTTCTCGAACAAGCCGATCTTCGGCTATCTCGGCATGGCCTACGCCATGGTGGCGATCGGCGTCATCGGCTTCGTCGTCTGGGCGCACCACATGTATACGGTTGGCATGGACGTCGACACGCGCGCCTACTTCATGGCCGCGACGATGGTCATCGCCGTGCCGACAGGCATCAAGATCTTCTCGTGGATCGCCACGATGTGGGGCGGCTCGATCCGCTTCGAGACGCCCATGCTCTGGGCGATCGGCCTGATCTTCCTGTTCACGCTGGGCGGCGTCACCGGCATCGTGCTGTCGAACGCGGGCGTCGATATTGCGCTCCACAACACCTACTACGTGGTGGCGCACTTCCACTACGTGCTCAGCCTGGGTGCGGTGTTCGGCATCTTCTGCGGCATCTACTACTGGTTCGACAAGATGACCGGGCGCGTGTTCCCGGATTGGGCCGGCAAGCTGCACTTCTGGTCAACCTTCATCGGCGTCAACCTGACGTTCTTCCCGCAGCACTTCCTCGGCCTGGCCGGCATGCCGCGCCGCATCCCGGACTATCCTGACGCCTTCGCCGGCTGGAACCTGGTCAGCTCGATCGGCTCCTACATCTCCTTCGCCGCGACGATCTTCTTCGTGGTGGTGGCGATCCAGGCGATGCGCAGCGGCCGCCAGGCCGTCGGCAACCCGTGGGGCGAGGGCGCGACGACGCTCGAATGGCATCTGTCGTCGCCGCCGCCGTTCCATACCTATGACGAGCTGCCGCGCATCCCCGCCGAGGCGAAGCACTAAGGCAGACGCGCGCAGCGGAGACGTAAGACTTGTCCGACCGCCTGATCCAGCCCGGCGCGGCCGAGGCGCTCGCTTTCGCGAGCGAATCGGAGGTGCGCGACTTCGTCGCCCTGCTCAAGCCGCGGGTGATGAGCCTCGTCGTCTTCACCGGCGCCGTGGGCCTCTACCTGGCGCCGGGTCACCTGCATCCGGTGCTCGCCGCCATCGCCATCCTGTGCATCGCCATCGGCGCGGGCGCGGCAGGCGCGATCAACATGTGGTACGAGCGCGACCTGGATGCGCTGATGACGCGCACGCGCGAGCGCCCGATCCCGGCCGGCCGCATGGACCCCGCCGAGGCGCTGGCCTTCGGCGTGGTGCTGTCGATCGCCTCGGTCGTGGTCATGGCGCTGGCGGTCAATCTCGTCGCCGCGGCGCTGCTGGGGCTGTCGATCGCCTTCTATGTCTTCATCTACACAATCTGGTTGAAGCGCCGCACGCCGCAGAACATCGTCATCGGCGGCGCCGCCGGCGCTTTCCCGCCGATGATCGGCTGGGCGGCGGTGACCGGCGATGTGTCGCTGGCCCCGCTGGCGCTGTTCATGATCATCTTCATGTGGACGCCGCCGCATTTCTGGGCGCTGGCGCTGTTCCGCTCAGCCGACTATGCGCGCGCCGGTGTGCCGATGCTGCCGGTGACCCACGGTCCCGCGGAGACGCGGCGCCAGATCCTGCTCTACACGGTGCTGATGCTGCCGGTGACGCTGGCGCCGTGGGCGCTCAATGTCACGGGCGTGGTTTACCTGGCCAGTGCGGGCGTGCTCGGCCTCATCTTCCTGGCCGGCGCTATTGCCGTTTACCGGGATAGCGGCGAGCGCGCCGCGCGTGGCCTGTTCGGCTATTCGATCGTCTATCTCTTCCTGCTGTTCGCGCTCATGGTCCTCGACCGCGTGCCGGGAGGCCTGTCATGACCCAGGATCCGCCGATGAATAGCGCTCCCCTGAGCGGCGCCGAGTTCCTGCGCCGCCGCCGGACGAAGAACATCGCCATCGGGGCGACGATCGCTTTCCTCTACGTGCTGTTCTACATCATCACGCTTGTCCGCCTGGGAGGCCAGTAGGGTGGCCATGTCCCGGCCCTCCGCGACCGCCGACCGCGCCAACCGGCGCGTGGCTCTCGCCATGGCCGGCGTGGTCGTCGGCATGGCCGGGCTGGCTTTCGCCTCGGTGCCGCTCTATCGCCTCTTCTGCCAGGTCACCGGCTATGGCGGCACGACGCAGCGGGCGGCCGCCGCACCGTCCGAGGTCGGCACCCGCACGGTCACCGTGCGCTTCAACGCCAGCGTCGCCAGCCACGATCTGGGCTGGGACTTCCAGCCCGTGCAGAACGAGCTGCGCACGCTGGTCGGCGAGGAGCATCTCGCCTTCTACCGGGTGCGCAATGACGGCCGCGTGCCGACCATCGGTGTCGCCGCGTTCAATGTCACGCCGCACAAGGCCGGCCCGTATTTCCAGAAGATCGCCTGCTTCTGCTTCAACGAGCAGGAGCTCAAGCCCGGCGAGAGCATGGACATGCCGGTCTCGTTCTTCGTCGATCCGGCGATCGAGAAGGATCCGAACCTTCGCGACGTGACGACGATCACGCTGTCCTACACCTTCTTCCGCGCCAAGGACGAAAAGGCGCGGCTCAGCCAATCCATGCCGCCGGTCTCGGCGGGGGTCAATTAATCGGGGGCCAGGGGCCCGAGCGATCGAGTCAGGGAGTTTGAGCATCATGGCGCAGGCGCAGACAATCACCGGCAGCGGCATCAAGCAGCCCTATCACGTGCCCGATCCGAGCCCGTGGCCGATCGTGGGTTCGATCGGCGCCCTGCTCTCGGCCTTCGGCCTGATCACGTACATGCACCCGGACATCCTGGGGCAGGGGCTGGACCCGACCCTGAAGGCGCTCGGCGTCTGGAAGCTCGTGCCCGGCCTCGCCCTGGTTCTCTACACCATGTACATGTGGTGGTCGGAGGTGGTGAAGGAATCGCGCACGCCGGGCACTCATTCGCCGGTCGTGCGCCTCGGCCTGCGCTACGGCATGTTCCTGTTCATCGCCTCGGAGGTGATGTTCTTCCTGGCCTTCTTCTGGGCCTTCTTCCACTTCTCCCTCTTTCCCGAGCACGCCAACAGCGAGACCTGGCCGCCCAAGGGCGTCATGGTCTTCGATCCCTGGGACCTGCCGTTCCTCAACACGCTGATCCTGCTGACCTCGGGCACGACCGTGACCTGGGCGCACCACGCGCTGATCGAGGGCAACCGCAAGCATCTGGTCTGGGGCCTCGGCCTCACCATCCTGCTCGGCATGGCCTTTACCGGCGTCCAGGCCTACGAGTACGCGCACGCCGCCTTCGGCTTCAAGGACGGCGTCTACTCGTCGACCTTCTTCATGGCGACCGGCTTCCACGGCTTCCACGTCCTCGTCGGCACCATCTTCCTCACGGTGTGCTTCTTCCGCGCCCTCAACGGCCACTTCACGCCGGAGCGCCACTTCGGCTTCGAGGCGGCGGCGTGGTACTGGCACTTCGTCGACGTGGTGTGGCTGTTCCTCTTCGTCGCCATCTACTGGTGGGGCTCGATCGGCGGCACGATCGCGGCGCACTGATTTTGTTCGACGGACCGGCGGCGGCCCGGTGGCCGCCCGCCGGTCCGCCGCCCACCGCTTCGGGATTGGAGGCGGTCATCATGGCCGATAGTGGCGCGGTCTCCTGGCTCTCCGTCGGCCTGCGCTGCCGCTGCCCGCGCTGCGGGGAGGCGCCGCTCTACCAGGGCCTGCTGACGGTGCGCGAGCGCTGCGCGGCTTGCGGCCTTGACCTGCGGGCCCAGGATTCAGGCGACGGGCCGGCGGTGTTCGTGATCCTCATCCTCGGCTTCGTCATCGTCGGCTTGGCGGCGCTGATCGAGGTCAAGCTCGAACCGCCCTTCTGGGTCCACGTCCTGCTCTGGCCGGGCTTGATCTTCGCCGGCGCGATCTATCTCCTACGTATCCTGAAGGCCATGCTGATCGCCCTCCAGTTCCGGCACCGCGCGGCGGACTCAGATGCTCTTTGACCGTCTCGGATTTCGCCCACAATTCTGGCCGACGGTCGTCGCCGTCCCGATGTTCGCGGCCCTGCTCGGGCTCGGCACCTGGCAGGTCTTCCGCCTGGCTGAGAAGGACGCCATCAACAGTTTCCGGGCCGAGCGCGCCGCGGCGCCGCCGGTGGATATGGCGGGCACGCCGGCCGACCTGGCGCCGTTCGAGTTCCGCCGCGTGCGCGTGCGCGGCACCTTCGATCATGCGCACGAGCTCTACGTCTACGCCCGCTCGCAGCGCGGCAACGACGGCTACCACATCCTCACGCCTCTGCGCCGTGACGCAGCACCCGCCGTGCTGGTCAATCGCGGCTGGGTGCCGCGCGACCGCAAGGATCCCGCGCGCCGCGCCGAGGGCCAGGTCGCCGGCCCGGCCGAGGTCGTCGGCTACCTGCGCCGCGACCCGCGCCGCGGCTGGCTGATGCCCGACAACGACGTGCCGGGCAACCACTGGTTCTGGTTCGACCTGCCGGAGATGGCGCGCTCCGCCGCTATGCCGGAGGGCGCGCCGTTCTATCTCGAGGCCGACACCACGCCCAATCCCGGCGGTTTCCCGATCGGCGGGCAGACGCAAGTGCAGCTGCCCAGCAACCACCTGCAATACGCCATCACCTGGTTCGCGCTGGCGCTGGCTCTCGCGGTCATCTATGTCGTCTGGCACCGCCCTCCGGTGAAACCCCGATGAACGCCGCCTACGCAGAGCTCGAAACCCGCTTCAAGCGCATCAACCTGCTGCGCCAGTCGGCGGGCATGCTGCAATGGGACCTCGAGACCCTGATGCCGCCCGGCGGCGCCGGGGCGCGTTCGGAGCAGCTCGCGACCCTGTCGGTGCTGGCCCACGAGCTGCTCACCGAGCCCAGGGTCGGCGAGCTGCTGGAGACGGCGGCACAGCCGAACGGGCTCGATCCCTGGCAGCGCGCGAACGTCAAAGGCATGCAGCGCGAGTGGCGCCACGCGGCCTGCCTGCCCGCCGAACTGGTCGAGGCGCGCAGCAAGGCGGCGACGGAGTGCGAGCTGGCCTGGCGCGCCGCGCGCCCGGCCAACGACTTCAAGGGCCTGCTGCCCAGGCTGCAGACCGTGCTCGACCTGGCGCGCGAGGCCGGCCGGATCAAGGGCGAGGCCTTCGGTGCCCCGCCCTACGACGCGCTGATGGACGAGTACGAGCCGGGCGCCACGCAAGCCGAGATCACGCCCCTATTCGATCGCCTGGCCGGCGTGCTGCCGGAGCTGATCCAGTCGGTCCTCGACAAGCAGGCGCGGGGCCCCGCAATCGAGAAGCCGCCCGGCCCGTTTCCGGCCGCGACCCAGATGGCGCTGGCCCGCCGCCTGATGGAGAATATCGGCTTCGACTTCAAGCACGGCCGGCTCGACACCAGCGCGCACCCGTTCTGTGGCGGCGTGCCCGACGACATCCGCCTGACGACCCGCTGGAATGAGGCCGACTTCCTGCCCGGCCTGATGGGCGTGCTGCACGAGACCGGCCACGCGATGTACGAGCGCGGCCTGCCGTCCGACTGGCGCCTGCAGCCGGTGGGGCAGGCGCTGGGCATGAGCGTGCACGAAAGCCAGTCGCTGATCGTCGAGATGCAGGCCAGCCGCAGTCGTGAATTCATCACCTGGCTCGCCCCCGTCGCCGCTCAGGCCTTCGGCGGCAGTGGCCCGGCCTGGGGCGCCGACAACCTCGTGCGCATCTACACCCGGGTCGAGCGCGGCCTGATCCGCGTCGACGCCGACGAGGTCACTTATCCCGCCCATGTCATCCTGCGCTATCGCCTGGAGCGCGCCCTGATCGCCGGCGACATGAAGCTCGCCGATCTGCCCGGCGCCTGGGCCGAGGGCATGAAGAACCTGGTCGGCATCGTGCCGCCGGATGACAAGGACGGTTGCCTGCAGGACATCCACTGGCCGGGCGGATCCTGGGGCTACTTCCCCAGCTACACGCTCGGCGCCATGACCGCGGCCCAGCTCTTCGATGCAGCCAGGCTTGCCCGGCCCGAGATCCCAGCGTTCCTGGGCCGCGGCGATTTCTCGCCGCTCATGGCCTGGCTGCGCGAGAACGTGCACGGCAAAGGCTCGCTACTGACGGCACGCGAACTGTTGATCGCCGCCACCGGGCGGCCGCTGGATCCCGAGATCTTCCTGCGTCACCTGCGCACGCGCTACCTGGAGAGCGCCTAAAGCGCAGTTTTTACAAAGAGTTGCCTGGCAGGCGGGCGCGCTTGCCGCGGCCCGGGTCAGCGGCTAGTCTCGCGGCCCGCTTCCTTCCGGACCCCCATGCGCTACGTCTCCACCCGGGGCGACGCCCCGATCCTCGGCTTTGACGACGTGTTGCTCGCCGGTCTGGCGCGCGACGGCGGCCTCTACATGCCCGAATCCTGGCCGCGCTTCACGCCCGCCGACTGGAAAGCCATGGCCGGCCTGTCCTATGCCGAAACAGCGTTCCGCGTGCTCAAGCCGTTCGTCGGCGGCACCATCGCCGACAGCGACCTGCAGCGCATGATCGAGGACGCCTATCGCGGCTTCGGCCATCCGGCGGTGGCGCCGCTGAAGCAGATCGGGCCCAACGACTGGCTGCTCGAGCTGTTCCACGGGCCGACCCTGGCCTTCAAGGATTTCGCGCTGCAGCTGGTGGGCCGCCTGTTCGACCATGTGCTCAAGCAGCGCAACGGCCGCGTCACCATCGTCGGCGCGACCTCGGGCGATACCGGCTCGGCGGCCATCGAGGCCTGCCGCGACCGCGCCGCCATCGATATCTTCATTCTCCATCCGCACGGCCGCGTGTCGGAGGTCCAGCGCCGGCAGATGACGACCGTGCGCTCGGCCAACGTCCACAACATCGCCATCGAGGGCACCTTCGACGACTGCCAGGACCTGGTGAAGGCGATGTTCAACGACACCGCCTTCCGCGATCGCATGCGCCTCTCGGCGGTGAACTCGATCAACTGGGTGCGCGTCGCCGCCCAGATCGTCTACTACGTGTTTGCCGCCCTGCGGCTCGGCGCCCCCGCGCGCCCCGTCGCCTTTAGTGTTCCGACCGGCAATTTCGGCAACGTGCTGGCAGCCTACGCCGCGCATCGCATGGGTCTGCCGATCCCCGGCCTGGTCATCGGCTCCAATCGCAACGACATCCTCTTCCGCCTGATCCAGACGGGCACGATGAAGATGGAGGAGGTCGCGCCAACCCTCTCGCCGAGCATGGACATCCAGATCTCGAGCAATCTCGAGCGCCTGCTGTTCGAGCTGGCGGGACGCAACGGCAAGACGGTGCAGGCGATGATGAAGCGCTTCCGCAAGCGCCGCGAGCTGACCCTGTCGCCGCCGCGCTACGGCCGGCTGACCAAGATGTTCAGCGCGGCGCGGGCCGACGACGCCGAGACGGTGGCGATCATCCGCCGCGTCCATGAGACCACCGGCGAACTGATCGACCCGCATACGGCGGTCGGCTTGGCCGCGGCCGCGGCCAGGCGCGGCGATACGGCCGTGCCTATGGTCACGGTGGCGACCGCCCACCCCGCGAAATTCCCCGATGCCGTCGAGCAAGCGACCGGCCTGCGGCCGGCCTTGCCGGCCCGCCTGGCCGATCTCCTGCAGCGGCCGGAACGCGTCACCGTGCTGCCCAACGACCTGCGGGCGGTGCAGGATTTTGTCTCTGGCCGGGTTTCCATCGCCGCATGATCCGCCTGACCACGCTGCCCAACGGCCTGCGCATCGCCACCGATCGCATGGACTCCGTCGAGACGGTCTCGGTCGGCGTCTGGATCGGCGTCGGTACGCGCCAGGAGGCCGCCGACGTCAACGGTGTCGCCCACATGCTGGAGCATATGGCCTTCAAGGGCACCGCCAGCCGCTCGGCCCGCGATATTGCCGAGCACATCGAGGCGGTCGGCGGCAGCATGAATGCCCATACCAGCCGCGAGCAGACCGCCTATTTCATCAAGGTCCTCAAAGGCGACCTGCCGCTGGCGGTCGATATCCTCGCCGATATCCTGCTGCGCTCGACCTACGATCCCGATGAGCTGCAGCGCGAGCGCACGGTCATCCTGCAGGAGCTGGGGCAGGCCGAGGATACGCCCGACGACATCATCTTCGATCATTTCCAGGAAGCGGCTTTTCCCCAGCAGGCGCTCGGCCGGCCGGTGCTGGGCAAGGCCGAGATCATCGAGCGCATGCCCCGCGACGCGCTGGTCGATTTCCGGCTGCGCCATTACGGCGCCTCGGGCATGGTCTTCGTCGCCGCCGGCAATGTCGATCACGACGCGCTGGTGGAGCTGGCCAGGCGGCATTTCGCTGACCTCTCGGCGCATGGCGATACGAGCTACGAGACGGCGCGCTACAAGGGCGGCGACTACCGCGACGGCCAGGAGCTGGAACAGGTCCACTTCGTGCTGGGTTTCCCGGGTGTGTCGTTCAGCGATCCGGATTATTACGCCTCGATGGTGCTGTCGACCGTACTCGGCGGCGGTATGTCGTCCCGCCTGTTCCAGGAGATTCGCGAGCAGCGCGGCCTTGCCTACGCGGTGAGCGCCTTCGCCGCTCCTTATCTCGATGGCGGCGTCTTTGCGATCTACGCCGGCACGGGAGAGAGGGAGACCCGGGAGCTCATCTCCGTGCTCTTCGAGCAGCTGCGCGCCATCCGTGCGCCGGCGCCGGAAGACGAGATCCGGCGGGCGCGGACCCAGATGAAGGCGGGGCTGCTGATGTCGCTGGAGAGCACGAGTGCCCGCATGGAGGGGCTCGGCTCGCAGTTGCTGATCTACGGCCGCCCGATCCCGGTGGACGAAATCGTGCGCAAAATCGACGCCGTCAGCGCTGAGGATGTGGCCGCGGTCGCCCGGCGGATATTCTCCGGCGCGCCAACGGTCGCGGCCATGGGTCCGCTGGACGGGCTCGAGTCTTACGAGAGATTGGCGGCGCGGCTCGCCTAGGCGAGGTCAGGCGCGGCCGACGAAACCCGAGAGGGAGCCGAGCGTCACGCCCATCGCATTCATGGCGTGCTCCCACTTGTCGTCGAGTTCGTTGGCGAAGACCAGCTCCGGCTTGGCCGGAACGACCAGCCAGCCGTTGGAAGCGATCTCGGATTCGAGCTGCCCCGGGCCCCAGCCCGAGTAGCCCAGCGCCAGCAGGCTGTGATTGGGGCCTTCGCCCTGGGCGATGGCCTTGAGGATGTCAACGGTGGCGGTCAGGGCGAAGCCCTGGCGGACCTTGAGCGTGCCGTCGCGTACGTAGTCGTCGGAGTGCAGCACGAAGCCGCGGCCCGATTCGACCGGGCCGCCGAAGTGCACGCGAATCTGCTCGGTCTTCGTGCCGGTCTCGATGCTTAACTGCTCGAGAAGATCGGGAAAGGTGATGGCATCGAACAGCTTGTTGACCACCAGGCCCATCGCCCCGTCGGCGTTGTGGGCGCACATGTAGACGACCGTCCGTTCGAAGCGGGGGTCTTCCATCTGCGGCATCGCAACCAGCAGATGCCCGGTATAGAACGATGGAAGTTTGGAAACCATGTTCACCAATTAGGTGCCGGAACGTGTTAAAGCAAGCTTACCACAGCTGACATTTCGATCACGCCTTTGTGCCATTCGGCACACGGGGTGGTAGCGTTATAGTTAAACAGCAGCGGCTTCCCGCCAGTGCCGCGACACTTTCTAAAGGCATGAAACAAAATAGAAATATTTTTCTCATTGCCGCTGTCCTGACGGCGGTATTGGGGCTTTTTCCGGCGCTAGCAGCCGCTCAGTCGGGCGCCTCGGCCTGGGTGCGCACCGACCAGACCCAGGTGCGACTCGTTGCCGCGACTTCGGGTACGGGAACGGCCGGCAGTGTGCGCCTGGGCCTTCATTTTCGGCTCGAGCCGGGCTGGAAAGTCTACTGGCGCTCGCCGGGTGATGCGGGTTTCCCACCCAAGCCGGAATGGGCAGGCTCGCGCAATCTCGCCTCGGCCGAGTTCCGCTGGCCGGCGCCCGAGCGGTTCGAACTCTTCGGTCTCGACACCTTTGGTTACAGCGACGAAGTCGTCCTGCCGATCACGGCCCGGCTTGAGCGCAGCGGTGCGCCGCTCGCGCTGAAGCTCGGCCTGGACTACCTGGTCTGCGAGAAGATCTGTATTCCCTATCAGGCGTCCCTGGCGCTCGACCTGCCTGGCGGTGCGGCAACCCCCACCGAGCACGCCCATCTCATCGACCGCTTCGTTTCCCGGGTTCCGGGTGACGGGTCGGGCAGCGGTCTGACCCTCGAACGTGCGGCCTGGCGCGGCGGTGGTTCGCCCATTATCGAGATCACCGCTCGCTCGCTCGCTGCCTTTGAAAAACCGGATGTGATCGTCGAGACACCGCCGGATGTCGATGCGAGCTTCGGTCGCCCGGTGATGACCTTGAGCGATCAGGGTCGTACCGCACGCTTGCGGATCCCCATCCGGGTGGAAGACGCGACCAAGGCGCGCAGCCTCGGCGGCCTGCCGGTGACGCTGACGCTGGTGGACGGCGAGCGCTCCATGGAGCGGACCGTGACGCTCGATACCGGCCTGCCCACGCCGACGGTGCAGCCCACCGGCTTTTTCGCGGCGCTGCTCGTCGCCCTGCTTGGCGGCCTGATCCTCAACCTGATGCCCTGCGTGCTGCCGGTCCTGTCGCTCAAGCTGCTGAGCTTCGTCGGGCAGGGCGGCGCCGCCGCGGCGGGGGTGCGGCGCACCTTCCTGGCCACGGCCGCAGGCATCGTGGCGTCGTTCGCCTGTCTGGCCGCCGTGGTTATTGCGGCCAAGGCGGCCGGTGCGACCGTCGGCTGGGGCGTTCAGTTCCAGCAGCCGCTGTTCCTGATCGCCATGGCGCTGCTGGTTTCGCTGTTCGCGGCCAATCTCTGGGGATGGTTCGAGATCCGCCTGCCGCAGGCCGTCGGCGAGGTCGCGGCATCCGGCGGTCCGCTTCACCAGGATAGCGCGCGCGGCGCCTTCTTCACCGGGGTGCTGGCGACGCTACTGGCGACACCGTGCTCCGCGCCCTTTGTCGGCACGGCCGTGGGCTTCGCGCTGGCCCAGGGTCCGCTGCCGATCCTGGCCATCTTCGTGGTCATGGGGATTGGCCTGGCGCTGCCTTATCTCGTGATCGCCGCTTTCCCCGGAGCCGCTGTCTGGCTGCCCCGCCCGGGACGCTGGATGATCCATCTGCGGATCCTTCTCGGCATCGCGCTCATGGGTACTGCTCTCTGGCTTCTCAGCATTGTCGCGGCGCAGATCGGGCAGTCGGGCGCCTTCGTCCTCGCCGCGCTGATCGTGGCGCTGCTGGCCGTCCTGTGGCTGCAGCGCCAGGCGACCGGCGGGCGCCGCACGGGCGGGCGGGTGGCGCTGGCGGCCATTGTCGTCCTCGCCCTGCTCGTGCCGGGGCGCTTCAAGGTCGTGCCGATGTCCGATGCCACCGTGGTGGCTTCCGATGCGTGGCGGGTTTTCGATCAGACGGCGATCGAAACGCTGGTGCGCGAGGGACGGGTGGTTTTCGTGGATGTGACGGCCGATTGGTGCATCACCTGCCAGGTCAACAAGGCGGCCGTCCTGGCGCGTGGCGACGACGCCACCCGGCTGGCGGATGGCAGCGTGGTGCCCATGCGCGCCGACTGGACGCGGCCGAACGAGGAAATCAGCCGCTATCTGGCGAGTTTCGGCCGCTACGGCATTCCCTTCAATGTGGTCTACGGCCCGGCCGCGGCGGACGGCATCGCCCTGCCCGAGATCCTGACCCGCGAAGCGGTCCTCAATGCCTTCGACAAGGCCCGCGCGCCGATGACCAGCGATGCCCACCCGGCCCGGCCCGCCAGGGGTGGGAGCTAAGCCCCCACGTCTGAGGGGGTGAAAACCCCGCGCAGCCGGGCTATAGGTTGGGCCGAAGGGCCGCCAGTGCCCGGAACGTCTAGACCAGGAAAGGGAGCACTATGATCAAGGTTGGCGACAAGATCCCGTCGGTGAAGATCAAGCACATGACCAAGGACGGGGTGAAGGACATCACCACCGACGAGCTGTTCAAGGGCAAGAAGGTGGCGCTGTTCGCTCTGCCGGGCGCCTTCACGCCGACCTGCTCGGCCAAGCACCTGCCGGGCTTCGTGCAGAACGCGGATACGATCAAGGGCAAGGGCGTCAACACGATCGCCTGTCTCTCGGTCAACGATGCCTTCGTCATGGACGCCTGGGGCAAGAACCAGAACGTCGGCGACAAGGTGATGATGCTGGCCGACGGCAATGCCGAGCTGACCAAGGCCCTGGGCCTGGAGATGGACGGCACCGGTTACGGCATGGGCACCCGCTCGAAGCGCTATTCGATGGTTGTCGATGACGGCACGGTCAAGCAGCTCAATGTCGAGAAGCCCGGCGCCTTCGAAGTGTCGAACGCCGAGACCATCCTCAAGCAGATCTGAACCAAAGCAAACAAAAGAGGGCGGGGCCGCAGGTCCCGCCCTTTTCATGTCAGGCCCTTTTGTATCGGGGAGGAAAAACATGGCGATCAAGGTTGGCGACAGGATCCCGGCGGCCAAGGTCCGGCATATGACCAAGGACGGCCCGAAGGAAATCACCACCGACGAGCTGTTCAAGGGCAAGAAGGTGGCCGTCTTCGGCCTGCCGGGCGCCTTCACGCGCACCTGCTCCGGCCAGCACCTGCCGGGCTACGTGCAGAATGCCGAGGCGCTCAGGGGCAAGGGCGTGAGCACCATCGCCTGCGTCTCGGTCAACGATGCTTTCGTCATGGATGCCTGGGGCAAGAGCCAGAACACCGGCGACAAGGTGATGATGCTGGCCGACGGCAATGCCGAGTTCACCAAGGCGCTGGGCCTGGAGATTGACCGCAGCGATGTCGGCTTCGGCATGCGCTCGCAGCGCTACTCGATGATCGTCGACGACGGCGTGGTCAAGCAGCTCAACCTCGAGAAGCCGGGCGCTTTCGAGATATCCGGCGCCGAGAGCCTGTTGAAACAGCTCTAGGCGGTTTTTGGATCTGGCGCGGCGCGCAGGGCGTCGATCGCGCCGCGGGCGAGCGCGTCGGCGCGCTCGTTCTCCAGGTGGCCGGAATGACCGCGCACCCAGTGCCAGGAGACGGTGTGCCGTGCGGCCGCCGTCTCCAGGCGCTGCCAGAGATCGACATTTTTCACTGGCTTCTTGTCGGCGGTCTTCCAGCCGCGCTTCTTCCAGGCCGGCAGCCACTTGGTGATGCCGTCCTTCACGTAGGTCGAGTCCGTATGGATGCGGACGATCGTCGGCCGGGTCAGCGTCTCCAGCGCCATGATCGCCGCCATCATCTCCATGCGGTTGTTGGTGGTCGGGGAGTCGCCGCCGGAGAGCTCCTTCTCCTGGCCGCGCCAGCGCAGGATCGCGCCCCAGCCGCCGGGGCCCGGATTGCCGCTGCAAGCGCCGTCGGTGAATGCGTCGACGATACTGCCGTCGCTGGCGGGCGCCTCGTCGTTCACGGCCGGCCGCGCGGGATCAACACCACTTCGGCGTCGACATTGACCCGTACCGTCGTATCGCCCGGCTCGCCGACCGGTGGAACCCCGCCACCGCTGGCCGCCTCGGCGCGCATCATCATCGGCCGCGGCGGCATCTGTCCGCCGACCTGGCCGACGCGCAGATCGCGGATGTTGCGCACCGCGAGGTTCATGGTGGTGGCCACGCGGTCGGTGCGCTCGCGCAGGCGCTTGATCGCCTCGGCCGTCAGCTCGTCTTCGGCGGCACGGGCGGTCTCGGGGGCCAGCTCGAAATTGAGGCCGGACATGATCAGCCCGCCCTGCTGCAGCTCGCCGGCCAGGGCCAGTGTCGCCGCGGTGTCGAGGCTGGTGAGGATCAGCGTCTGCTGGCCGCGCCAGCGCGGCGGGGCGTTGGCCGGTCGCTCCTGGCTGACCCAGTAGCCGCGCGTCTCGGCGCGTATGGCGGCTTCGCTGCGCACGCGTTCGAGCGCCGCGGTCATGCGGCGATTGATCTCCGACTGGACGCGGGTAGCCTCGGTGCCGGTCGCCTCGGCGCGCAAGGTCACCACGATGCGGTCCTGCTTGATGACGCGCTCGGCGAACTCGCTGAGATGGAGGACGGTGGCGTCCTCCTGGGGCGAAGGCAGGGGCACCGTGGTGGTCTGCGCCAACGCCGGCGTGGCAACAAAGAGAAATGCGGCCCAGGCGAGAAAGCGCATGAGGACCTCCTAGAGTCCGTAGGCCGAGGCGCTTTTGACCGAGCGATGGAACCGCAGCTTCTTCAGGTATTCGAGCGGGTCCTTCGGCTGGACGAACGCACCGGCCGGGTGGTGCAGCCAATCGTAAAGCCGGGTGAGCAGGAAACGCAGGGCCGAGCCGCGCGCCAGGATGGGCAGTGCCTCGATCTCCTCCGCCGTCACCGGCCGTGTCTTGCGATAGCCGCGCACCAGGGCGCGGGCCTTGGTGGCATTGAGCGCGCCGTCCTTCTCGAAGCACCAGGCGTTGAGGCAGATCCCGAGATCGTAGGCGAGCGCCTCGTTGCAGGCGAAGTAGAAGTCGATGATGCCCGATAGCTTGTCGTTCATGAAGAAGACGTTGTCGGGGAAGAGATCGGCGTGGATCACGCCCTCGGGCAGATCCCTGGGCCAGCGCGCGGCGAGTTCCTCGAGCTCGCGTCCGAGCTCCTCGGCAAGCCCCGGCTGAACCTCGTCGGCACGCGCGCGGCAGGATTGATAGAGCTGCTTCCAGCCGGGAAGGGCGAGCGCATTGGCCCGGCGCATCGGAAAATCGGCGGCGGCAAGGTGCAGCCGGGCGAGCGCTTCGCCGACCTGGGAGCAATGGGTGACCAGCACGCGCTTGGGCCACATGCCGCGCAGGAAGCTGATGATGGCGGCCGGGCGCTTGTGCAGTTCGCGCAGCGTCTTGCCGTCACGCGCCGCGATCGGCGTGGGGCAAGGCAGGCCCTTGGCGGCGGCATGCTCCATCAGGCCGAGGAAGAAGGGCACGTCGGCCTTGGCCACGCGCTTCTCGTACAGCGTCAGGATGTAGAGCCCGCGGTCGGTCTGCAGCAGGTAGTTCGAATTCTCGACGCCCTCGGCGATGCCCTTGAGGGCGACCACCGCCCCGATATCGTAGGCGGCGACGAACTTCTCGACTTCGTCGTCGGAGACCTCGGTATAGACAGCCATGGCGGGATCTATCCGGCGAGAGCCCGCGGCAGGTTGAAGCGGACGTTCTCCTCCGCCAGGGTCACGTGCTCCACGGAGACGTCGAAGCGCTCGCGGCAGGCCTCGATGATGCCCTGCACCAGGTCCTCGGGCGCCGAGGCGCCGGCGGTGATGCCGAGGCGCCGCACGCCGTCGAGGAAGGCCCAGTCGATCTCGCGCGCATGCTGGACCAGGGCGGCGCGGCCGCAGCCGGCATGGCGCGCAACCTCGACCAGCCGCATCGAGTTCGAGGAGTTGGGAGCGCCGACCACCAGGATGGCGTCGACCTGCGCCGCCACCGCCTTGACCGCCGCCTGGCGGTTGGTGGTGGCGTAGCAGATGTCCTCCTTGCGGGGGGCGGCGATGGCCGGAAAGCGGCGCTTGAGCACGGCGACGATCGCCGCCGTGTCGTCGACCGACAGCGTGGTCTGGGTGATGTAGGCGAGGTGCCTGGCATCGCGCGGCGCAACCGTCTCGGCCTGGGCCGTGTTCTCGACCAGGAGGACCGAGCCGTCGGGGAGCTGCCCCATGGTGCCGACGACTTCCGGGTGGCCGGCATGGCCGATGAGGATGATCTCCCGGTTCTCGTCGTGGTGATGCTCGGCCTCGGCGTGGACCTTGCTGACCAGCGGGCAGGTGGCATCGAGGTAGAAGAGCTTGCGCCGCTCGGCCTCGGCCGGCACCGCCTTGGGCACGCCGTGGGCGGAGAAGATCACCGGCACACCGTCGGGGACCTCGTCGAGCTCGTCGACGAACACCGCACCCTTGGCCTCCAGGCGCTCCACCACGATGCGGTTGTGCACGATCTCGTGGCGCACGTAGACCGGCGCGCCGTAGCGCTCGATGGCGCGCTCGACGATCAGGATGGCCCGATCGACCCCGGCGCAGAAGCCGCGCGGGCCGGCGAGCAGCACGGCCAGCTTCGGGCGGTCCGTGACCGCCACGCCGCCGCGTCCCGCGGGCGCCGAATCTTGTCGAATCATGGGGCCTTCTCTAGAGTGCCGATCCTGTCGAATCCGGCGCCCAACCTACTCCCCGAGGGCCGGCGGGGGAAGCCCATAGGGCGTGGCAGCGCGCCCCGGAATCGTCAAAAAAAGGCCGTAAATGAACGACATGCCCGTTTCACCGGTGGTTGCCCAGAAGGCCCCGTACCCGATCGAGGTCGAGGCGGGGAAGACCTATTTCTGGTGCGCCTGCGGACGCAGCAAGAAGCAGCCCTTCTGCGACGGCTCGCATAGCGGCACCGGCATCCAGCCGCTGGCCTACAAGGCGGAGGCGGCGAAGAAGCTGTGGTTCTGCGGCTGCAAGATGACGCAGTCGAAACCCTTCTGCGACGGCTCCCACAAGAACCTGCCGTGAGAATCACCATGCGTCGTCTTGCAAGCGCCCTGGCCCTGCTGGCGCTGGCCGGGATCGCCGGCGCCTGCAGCTCCAAGGAAAAGCCCCAGGCGGCCTGCCCGGTGGGCCTCATCCCGGCTGATTCGGCGACGGTCACCAAGTTCCGCGACGGCCCCGGCCGCGACCTCACCGACGTCGTGTCGGAGGCCGAGATCGTCAACATCCTGGTGCAGTGCAAGTACGACCCCAAGGGCGTCACCGTCGACCTGCAGGTGGCGATTGCCGGCGGCCGCGGCCCGGCCGACCGCGCCCGGGTGGCGGACTTCGACTACTTCGTCGCCATCATCGACCCGCAGCAGAATGTCGTGCAGAAGCAGCCCTTCCGCGTGCGCTTCGAGTTCACCGACAACCGCACGCGCCTGGGCATGATCGAGGAGCTCGAGCCGCGCGTGCCCCTCAAGGACGCCTTCGACGGCCCGAAATACCAGCTCCTGGTCGGCTTCCAGCTCAGCCCCGACGAGCTCGCCTGGAACCGCAGCCAGCGCGGCAAGCCGTAGCGCTTCCAGGTTCCCCCGATTGACAAGCCGGGGCTACCCGGCCCAAGCTTGCGACGACTCGCGCGGGAGAGACCGTGCCCCAGCCAAGCTGGGGGGCGGCGCCGAAGGAGCAACCGCCCCGGAAACTCTCAGGCAGAAGGACCGCGCGCAGTCGTTGAACTCTGGAAAGCGGATCGCCGTCGCTAAAGTGGCGGTCCCACCGAAGATGTAAGTCAGGCCTTCTAGCAAGCCTGGCGAATCTTTCAGGTCCAAGGACAGAGGGGGCGCAACCGGGATACCCGTGTCGTGCGGGCGTTCCGCAGCGCCACGGGAGATCCTTGTGACCGAGCCCCCCTCTGATACCCCGCTGCAGCGCACGCCGCTCTACGATCTCCATCGCGCTCTCGGCGGCAAGCTGGTGCCCTTCGCCGGCTACGAGATGCCGGTGCGGTACCCGGCCGGCATCCTGGCCGAGCACCTGCACTGCCGCGAGGGCGCGGCGTTGTTCGATGTCTCGCATATGGGTCAGGTGACGCTGACCGGCGACGGCGCCGCCGCGGCGCTCGAGACCCTGGTCCCCGGCGACATCGCGGGGCTGGCTGCAGGCCGCACGCGCTACACCATGTTCACCGACGAGCAGGCCGGCATCCTCGACGACCTGATGGTCACCAATGCCGGCGACCACCTGTTCCTGGTGGTCAATGCCGGCTGCAAGAAGGATGATTTTGCGCATCTGCAGAAGCATCTCGGCAGCCGCCTGAAGATCCAGGAGCACGCCGATCGCGCGCTGCTGGCGCTCCAGGGTCCGCAGGCGGCGGCGGTGGTGGCGAAGCTCGCTCCCGAAACCGCGGCGATGAAGTTCATGAGCTTCGGCCAGGCCACGCTCGGCGGTGTCGCCTGCTGGCTGACCCGCTCCGGCTATACCGGCGAGGACGGGTTCGAGATCTCCTGCCCGGCCGACCAGGCTGAGAAGCTGGCGAAGCTTCTTCTGGGTCAACCCGGGGTCAAGCCGGCCGGCCTGGGCGCGCGCGATTCCCTGCGCCTCGAAGCCGGCCTCTGCCTCTACGGCCACGACATCGACCGCTCCACCACCCCGGTCGAAGCCGATCTCACCTGGGCGATCGGCAAGCGCCGGCGCGAGCAGGGCGGCTATCCCGGCGCCGAGATCATCGCCAGGCAGCTGCGCGAGGGACCGTCGCGCAAGCGCGTCGGCATCCGGCCCGAAGGCCGCGCCCCGGCCCGTGAGCAGACGCCGATCGTCAGCACCGACGGCGCCTCCTTCGGCATGGTGACCAGCGGCGGCTATGGCCCTTCGGTCGGCGGCCCCATCGCCATGGGTTACGTCGCCGCCACCTCGGCGAAGCCTGGCACGCCGCTCAATCTTGTGGTTCGCGGCAAGCCGTTGCCGGCCAAGGTCGCTTCAATGCCTTTCGTCCCCCATCGTTATCATCGCGGTTAGGAGAGCCTCATGGCGGAGACCCGCTACAGCAAGGAACACGAATGGATCCGCCTGGACGGCGAGGTCGCCACGGTCGGCATTTCCGACTACGCCCAGAGCCAGCTCGGCGACATCGTCTTCGTCGAGGTCCCCGAGAAGGGCAGGAAGCTGACCAAGGGCGGCGAGGCCGCGGTCGTCGAATCGGTCAAGGCGGCGAGCGAGGTCTACGCGCCCGTCTCCGGCGAGGTGACCGAGGGCAACGCGGCGCTGACCGCCAACCCGGCGCTGGTCAACTCGGCGGCCCAGGGCGATGGCTGGTTCTTCAGGATGAAGGTCGCCAACAAGGCGGAGCTCGCCGAGCTGATGGATGAGGCCGCCTACCAGGCCTACATCAAGGGCCTCGGCTGATGCGCTACCTGCCGCATACCGAGGCGGACCGCCGCGCCATGCTGCAGGCGATCGGTGCGGCCTCGGTCGACGAGCTCTATCGCGACGTGCCTGCTTCGGCTCGGCGCAAGGATCCCGTCGATCTGCCGCCGCACCAGGGCGAGCTGGCGGTCGAGCGCGAGCTGATGGCGCTGGCCAGCCAGAACCGCCCCGCCGGCTCGATGGCCTCGTTCGTCGGAGCGGGCGCCTATCGCCACCATGTTCCGGCCTCGGTCGATCATTTGATCCAGCGCGGCGAGTTCCTCACCTCCTACACGCCCTACCAGCCCGAAGTGGCCCAGGGCACTTTGCAGATGCTGTTCGAGTTCCAGACCCAGGTGGCGCTGATCTCCGGCATGGAGGTGGCGAACGCCTCGATGTACGACGGCGCCACTTCCGCGGCTGAAGCGGTCCTGATGGCCAACCGTGTCACCCGCCGCAAGAAGGCGCTGCTCTCCGGCGGCCTCCATCCGCATTACCGCGAGACGGTCGAGACCTACGGGCGCTGGGGCGGCTTCGATATCAAGTCGGCCGCGCCCGATCCGGCGGGTACCGAGGACCTTGCGGCCCTGATCGATGGCGAGACCTCCTGCGTGGTGGTGCAGAATCCTTCGGTCTTCGGCCAGATCCGCGACCTGTCGGCGCTGGCCGCGGCTGCGCAGAAAGCCGGGGCGCTGCTCGTCGTCGTCGTCACGGAAGTCGTGTCGCTCGGCCTGCTCAAGCCGCCGGGCGCCATGGGCTGCGACATCTTCGTCGGCGAGGGCCAGTCGATCGGCAACGCCCTCAATTTCGGCGGGCCCTATGTCGGGCTGTTCGCCACGCGCGAGAAATACGTACGCCAGATGCCCGGCCGCCTGGCCGGCGAGACCGTCGATGTCGACGGCCGCCGCGGCTGGGTGCTGACCCTGTCGACCCGCGAGCAGCACATCCGCCGTGAGAAGGCGACCTCGAACATCTGCACCAATGCCGGCCTCTGCGCCCTGTCGTTCTGCATCCACCTGTCGCTGCTCGGCGAGGATGGCTTCACCCAGCTCGCCCAGCTCAACCATGCCCGCGCCGCGCAGCTCGCGGAGAAGCTCGGCACGATCAAGGGCGTGACCGTGCTCAACGATTCCTTCTTCAACGAGTTCACCCTGAAGCTGCCCAAGCCCGCCGGCCCGGTGGTCGACCGGCTGGTCGACAAGGGCGTGCTGGCCGGCGTGCCCGGGTCGCGATTGTGGCCGGATCGTCCGGAGCTTGCCGATCACCTGATCGTCGCCGCCACCGAGACCAACACGGACGCGGACATGGATCTCTACGCGCGCGCGCTGGCGGAGGTGCTGTGATGGACAAGTCGCAAGGCCGCATCTCCCGGCCCGATGCCGGCCCGACAGCGGAAATCGTCACGGCTTCCGGCCATCGCGGCTTACAGATCGAGGAGCTGCTGATCTTCGAGCAGGGCGTGCCTGGGCGCTCGGGCGTCGACCTGCCGGAGCCGCCCAAAGTCAAGGACCGGCTCAACGGCATGCGCCGCCAGGGCGGCATCGGCCTGCCGGGCCTGTCGGAGCCGCAGGTCATGCGCCATTTCACCCGCCTGTCGCAGAAGAACTACGCCATTGACAGCGGCCTCTATCCGCTCGGCTCGTGCACGATGAAGCACAACCCGCGGCTCAACGAGAAGATGGCGCGCCTGCCGGGCCTCGCCGATATCCATCCGCTGCAGCCGGTGAAGACCGTGCAGGGCGCCTTGGCGCTGATGCACCAGCTGGCCCATTGGCTGAAGACACTGACCGGCATGCCGGCCGTGGCGCTGACGCCGGGGGCCGGAGCGCACGGCGAGTTCTGCGGCATGATCGCCATCCGCGCCGCGCTCGACGCCAGGGGTCAGCAGGCTCGCCGGCGCGTGCTCGTCCCTGAATCGGCACACGGCACCAACCCGGCCACCGCTGCTTCCCTCGGCTTCGAGGTCGATTCCATTCCCGCTGATGCGCGCGGGCGGGTCGATGTCGCCGCTTTCAAGGCAAAGCTCGGCCCCGACGTCGCGGCGCTGATGCTGACCAACCCCAACACCTGCGGCCTGTTCGAGCCGGATATCGTGGAAATAGCCCAGGCGCTGCACGACGCCGGCGGCTATTTCTATTGCGACGGCGCCAACTTCAACGCCATCGCCGGCCGCGTGCGCCCGGCCGATCTCGGCATCGACGCCATGCACATCAACCTGCACAAGACCTTCTCCACGCCGCATGGCGGCGGCGGGCCGGGCTCCGGCCCGGTGGTCTTTTCGGAAGCCCTCGCTCCTTACGTGCCGCTGCCCTACGTGGTGCACGGCAAGGACGGTTTCCGCCTGGTGGAGACCAGGGAAAGCGGCGCCGAGCCGTTCGGCCGCCTGAAGACCTTCCACGGCCAGATGGGCATGTTCGTGCGCGCCCTGACCTACATGCTGAGCCATGGCAGCGACGGCATCCGCCAGGCGTCGGAGGACGCGGTGCTCAACGCCAACTACCTGCTGGCCCGGCTCAAGGACGTGATGACGCCGGCCTTCGAGGGGCCGTGCATGCATGAATGCCTGTTCGACGACCGTTTCCTCAAGGATAGCGGCGTCTCGACCCTCGACTTCGCCAAGGCGCTGATCGACGAAGGCTTCCATCCCATGACCATGTACTTCCCGCTGGTCGTGCACGGGGCGCTGCTCGTCGAGCCGACCGAATCCGAGACCAAGGCCGCGCTCGATGAGTTCGTGGCCTCGCTGCGCTCGCTGGCGGCCAGAGCCAAGGCGGGAGAGGCCGCCGCCTTCCACGCGGCACCCCGCCTGACCCCGAGACGGCGCCTCGACGAAACCCGCGCCGCCCGTCAGCCGGTGCTGCGCTGGAAGCCCTCCGGCACGTCCCGCCAGGCGGCGGAATAAGCTACCGCCTGCCGCCTTATCGAGCGGAACATTTGCCGCCTGCGGCGGTTGGATTCAGGGCCTGCGGGACCTGGATCATGCGTATCGCCGACATCATGCGCCGCAAGCGCGACCGGAACACCGTCGTCACCATCGCGCCCGAGGAGACGCTGGAGCGTGCTGCCAAGCTGATGGCGGACCGGCTCGTTGGCGCGCTTGTGGTGTGTGACCGGAAGGGCAACCTGTTCGGCGTCATCGCCGAGCGCGATATCGTGCGCGCCCTGGCGTTCCACGGGCCCGAGGCGCTCGATCTCAAGGTCCAGCACGTCACCCCGGCCGATATGCCGGTGTGCAGTCCCGCCGATGCCATCAACGACGTCGTGGAGCGGGTGGGTGCGGAAGGGGTGCGTTATCTCGTGGTCAAGCACGAGGGCCGGATGATCGGCATCGTCTCGGTCGGGGATCTGCTCAAGGCCGGGCTGGCTGAAAAGACCGACGAGGAGCCGCCGCCAGCGACGCCCTGGTACGCCTGAAACAAAAAAGGCGCCCGCGAGGGGCGCCTTTTCTGTGAAACCGACCAGTGTCAGTTGAGCTTCGCCGGCAGCTCCTTGATGGCGCTGTCGATCAGCGCATCCTGCCGCCCGGCGTCGAGATTCTCGGTCAGGATCTTGCGCGTCGCCTGCATGGCGAGATCGACTGCCGCGGCGCGCACGTCGGTCAGCGCCTGCGCCTCGGCCTGCGCGATGCGCTGCAGGGCGAGCTGCTCGCGGCGCTTGAGCGAGGTCTCGAGATCCGCCGCCGCCTGCTTGGACAGCGCCTCGGCCTCGGCCCTGGCCGCGGCGATGATCGCCTCGGCGTCCTTGAGCGCGTCGCGCTGCTTCTTCTGATATTCGGCAAGCAGTGCCTGGGCTTCCTCGCGCAGCTTGGCGGCCTTGTCGAGGTCACTGCGGATCTTCTCCGCCCGCTCGTCGAGCATCTGCGCGATCATCCGCCCAGCCGGCTTCCACACCAGCGCCACGAAGATGACGAAGGCGACGAGGACCCAGAATGTGGGATCAGACAACATCAGCCGCGCTCCTTGGCGGCCGCCGCGACGGCGGGAGCCGCCTCGGCCGGCGAGATCGTCAGCCCGACGAGGCGCTTGGCCGCGTCGGCGGCGATCTCGGCCGCCACCGCCTGGATCTCGGTCATCGCCTTGCCGCGCGCCGTGGCGATGTTGCCCTCGGCCGACTTGATGCGCGCGGCCAGAGCCGCCCCCACTTCCGTCTGCCGGTCGTTGGCTACCTTGGCCAGCGCCGCCGCCGTGTCGCGGGACACGGAAGCCGCGTTGTTGCGCGCGTCGGCCAGGGCCTTCTCATAGGCGGCGATGATCTTGTCGGTCTCCGCCTTCAGCGCTGCCGCGCGGTCAAGGTCGCCCTTGATCCGGTCGGCGCGCGCTTCCAGGACCGAGCCGATCTTCGGCAGCACCGCCTTCGCCAGCACCAGGTAAAGCGCCACGAAGGTGATCAGCAGCCAGACGAGCTGCGGAGCGAAGTCCTTCGGGTTGAGCTGCGGCATGCCGCCGCTGGCGGCGAGCGCCGGCGCCGCCGCGAGTAGCCCCGCGGCGGCCAAGAGCCCTGCCAGCATCGGCTTGGCGATCATCGTGTTCGCTGTCCTGAAGCTCAGAACACGAACAGGATGAGCATCGCGATGACGAGCGCGAAGAGCGCGATGGCTTCGGTGAGCGCGAAGCCGAGCAGCACGTTGCCGAACACCTTCGGCGCGGCGGCCGGGTTGCGCAGGGCGCCGGCGACGAAGCTGCCGAAGATGTTGCCGATGCCGACACCGACGCCGGCGAGGGCGATGGTGGCGAGGCCGGCACCGATGAGCTTGGCGGCTGCTGGATCCATGGTGATGTTCCTTTCGAGTGAACTGGAGAGTTGAGGAGAAACGGGCCTGCGCTGCCGCCGTCTCAATGATGCAGATGGACCGCGTCGTTGAGATAGAGGCAGGTGAGGATGGTGAAGACATACGCCTGGAGAAAGGCGATCAGGATCTCGAGGCCGGTGAGCGCCACGACGAAGGCCAGCGGCGCCCAGCCACCGAGCACGCCGAGCGCGATGACGAAGCCGGCGAAGACCTTGAGCATGGTGTGACCCGCCAGCATGTTGGCGAAGAGCCGGACCGAGAGGCTGACCGGGCGTATGAGATAGGAGATGACCTCGATCACCACGAGCAGCGGCAGCAGCGCCTTGGGCACGCCGGCCGGCACGAAGAAACCGAAGAAATGGAGCCCGTGACGGGCGAAGCCGATCGCCGTGACGCCGATGAACACCACGAAGGCGAGGGCGAAGGTGACGATGATGTGGCTGGTCGGCGTGAACGAATAGGGGATCATGCCCAGCAGGTTGGCGCCGAGGATGAACATGAACAGCGTGAAGATGAACGGGAAGTACTTCTTGCCCTCGTCGCCCACGTTCTCGCGGATCATGCCGGCGACGAACTCGTAGGACATCTCGGCCATCGACTGCAGCCGGCCGGGAACCAGGGCGCGCTGGCGCATCGCCGCCATCATCAGCAGGCTGACCACCAGGAGGGCGAGGACCATCCACAGCGCGGAGTTCGTGAAGGAGGCGTCGATGCCGCCGATCTCGACCGGGATCAGGCGCTTGATCTCGAACTGTTCCAGCGGGCTGTGCTGCTCTGCCACGTCCTGCTTCCTTCAATCGCCCGGCGGCGCTGTCAGCCGCCCGGCCTGTCGTTCCGCTCGACGCCTTCCGAATAGGTCCGGATGGCGCGGTAGGCATTGAGCCCGCCGGCCGCAAACCCCAGAAGGATCAGCGTTACCAGCAGGATCGGCGCCGTTCCCAGCCAGGCATCGAGCCACCAGCCGAGGAACCCACCGACACCCACGCCCACGAACATCTCGACCATCACGCGGTAGGCGACGCCCAATTCGCGCTGATTCGATACCCTCGCCGGCGGCTCGGAACCCTTGCGGGCCTCGCGCAAACGGCCGTCGAGATCGTCGAGCCGTTTCCGGTCGCCGTCCGTAACATCCCGTTGTTTCGAGGGAAAACGGTCGTCGCCCATGCGCGCGCACCCGGAATCGTTATGGAAACGAGGCCCCGAGCGCCTCAAGCGGGGCGCAAAGTACGGGCGGTATGCCCCGCTGTCAAGGACGCGAAGCTAAGGGAAATCAGCGCTTTAACGCCGACTCGGGGGCTCTTGCGACGGGCGCCGATTCGCATCGCGGCTGGACGAAGCGGCCGATCTCGCCGGCATTGGTGAAGATCACGGTCACCCGGTCGCCCATGGTGCTCGACGGCATGATCGCCGGGACGCCCGGCCGGGGGCCCTCGGCGCTCGAATCGGTCTTGAAGCGGACGTTCGATTCCCAGAACTGCACGCGTTTCCCGTCGCCATGGGTGACGACGTAGGTGTCGCGGCACAGGCTGACGCCGGTGACCTGCCGCTCGGGCGGGATGTCCTTGAGCGGCAGATGCTCGTTGCTGAGCCGCCCGCCCATACCGGGGACCAGATGGCCGGCCGTGTGGGGTGCCGGCGGGTAACCGTAGTCGCCGCGACCCATCGCCGATTCAAGCGGCAGGAGGCCGGTGTTGGCGCGCTCGAGCCAGCGGATGAGGATGGCGCGGTCCTTGTCATCCTCGATGGCGCCGTTGTTCATCTGGCTGCCGGGAATGTAGCCGTGCGGATCCTTGAGCCACTTGTCGAGGGTTTGCGCATTCCAAACGACCTTCGAGGCGCGCAGCGCGGGCGAGTAGCGTTCATAGGCTTCGACGGAGCCGGCCTGCCGGTTCCAGATGCCGATCAGGGTGGGGCCGGTGTTTCCGCGGCCCGCCTCGATCGAGTGGCAGCGCCGGCAGTTCTGCATGAGCTGCGCGCCGCGCAAATCGAGAGCCTCGGGACTGAGGCGTTTGTGCCAGTAGTAGGCGCCGCCGCCGGCCGACCCGACCAGCAGCAGGCCCAAGATAGTGAGGCCCATAATATGGATGCGTCGCATTGTGACCCGCCTCGCAACGCACTTGATATGGGTGCGGAAGGAGGATGACGCGTGACCGCCTTGTCCGATTTGCCGAAGCCATCCCGTTTGGCCAAAAGCGGCCCGAAGGGGGTGGAACGCCTACTCCCAGCAGCCAGAATGCGCCTAATTTGCGGAAAAACCGTGAACACGCTGGCGCGCGGGCAGCGCAAAAAGCTTACTCAACCTTCGCCGTGAACCGGCGTAGGAGTAACGATGGCTGTCGCTCACAGTGAGAGTGAAACAATGTCCAAGGAAATGACCGAGCAGAAGCTCGAAGCCCGTCGTGCGTTCCTCGCCAAGGCCGGCAAGTTCGCCATCGCGACGCCGCCGACGGTCGCCATCCTGCTCAGCGCGACCAAGAACAACTACGTGAACGCCGCCTCGGGCGTCGTGTGCGGCAACACCCACTAAGCCGCGAGAGCTTCCGGCAGCGCGGGCGCCCGCGTAGGCCGAAAGCCGACGGGCCGGTCTTGCGACCGGCCCGTCTTCTTTTTCAGCGGAGAAACAGGCGGCGTTACGCCGTGGCCATCGCCTTTATTCGCTCGGCCTGGCGCAGATCCACTGAGACGAGCTGCGAGATGCCGCGTTCGGCCATGGTGACGCCGTAGAGACGGTCCATGCGCGCCATGGTCAGGCGGTGGTGGGTGACGACGATGAAGCGCGTGCCCGTGGTGCCCGAGATGTGGTCGAGCAGCACGCAGAAGCGATCGACGTTGGCGTCGTCGAGGGGCGCGTCCACCTCGTCCAGGACGCAGATCGGCGCCGGGTTGGTGAGGAACACGGCGAAGATCAGCGACAGCGCGGTCAGCGCCTGCTCGCCGCCCGAGAGCAGCGACAGGTTCTGCAGCTTCTTGCCCGGCGGGCTGGCATAGACCTCGAGCCCAGCTTCCAGCGGATCGTCGCGGCGATGAGACTGTTCCGGCTCGGGGGCGGTCGCGGCTGCTGCGGCACCCTCCTGGCCTTCCGGCGTGCCGGGCGGCGGCGGAGGCGGGGGCGGCATGACCAGCGCCAGGTGCGCGCGCCCGCCGCCGAAGAGCTTCACGAACAGCTCCTGGAAATGCTTGTTCACCGTCTCGAACGCCACCATCAGGCGTTCGCGGCCCTCGCGGTTGAGGCTGCCGATCCCCTGGCGCAGGCGGGCGATGGCCTGGACGAGGTCGTCCTTCTCGGCCTGCATCCCGGTGATCTGGCCTTCGAGCTCGGCGGCCTCCTGCTCAGCCATCAGGTTGACCGGACCCATCGTGTCGCGCTCGCGGACCAGGCGCTCCAGGCGGTTGGCGATCTGCTCCTTGCCCGGCAGCTCATCACCGGGTTCCAGCCCGCCGATGGCCAGGGTCTCATCCGGGGCGGCGTCGAGGCGCTCGCGGATGCGGTTGGTCAGCTCCTGGATGTCGTGCTCGGCCTGCTGCAGCGTGCCTTCGCAGCGCACGCGCTCTTCGCGGGCCGTGCCGTGCTCGGCCTCGACGGCCTTGAGGGCGCGGTCGGCCTCGGCCACGGAGGTTTCGGCGGCGGCCAGGCGGTCGGCGTCCTGCTGCCGCGCGGCTTCGGCTTCCTGCAGTCTGTCGAGCAGGGCGGCGCGCTCGGTGGCGATCTCGGCGGGGCGGGCGGCCAGGCGGTCGCGCTCCTCGGTGGTCTCCGCCTCGCGCTGCACCAGCAGCTCGAGCTGGCGGCGGGCGGCGTCGAGACGGCCGGCCCAGGCCGTGGATTCGCTGGCGATGTCGGCGCGCCGGCGGGTGCGACTCTCGGCCTCGCGGGTCAGGCGGTCTTGAGTAGCCTCCAGCTCGGCGAGCCGCGTGCGGCGACGGCCCAGCTCGGCGCGGTCCTCGACCAGTCTGTCGCGGGCGGCGGTCGGATCGGGCATCTCGGCCAGCCGCGTGGTGGCGGCGGCGAGGCGCGTCTGGTGGTCGTTGAGGTCGGTCTGCAGGCGCTCGATCTGCTCGGCGAGGCCGGCCACGCGCGCGGCTTCG
>JALHMR010000036.1 GCA_022843945.1 Rhodospirillaceae bacterium
CTCTCTGACGCCGTCACAGAAGGTCTGGGTGCGCTGGTCGACGCGGATCTCGCCAAGGAGAGCGCGCAGTTGCAGGCCCTGCAGGTCAAGCAGCAGCTTGGCATCCAGGCTCTCGGCATCGCCAACCAGCGTCCGCAGACGCTGCTCTCGCTGTTCGGTTGAGAAACGAGGGCGGGGACGGGGATTTTCATCCCCTCCCCGTCTCATCGCTCATCGCCGCGTCAGTAGTAGAGGGTCGCCGTGGCGGCCGCGGCCATCTCGGCGAGCTCGGCAACCGTCAGCGTCTGCAGCGTGCCGAGCAGCCAGTGCGGCAGGGCCTCGGCCGGCAGGGAGGCGCCGAGGAACCGGATCTTGCCGCCGCCGGCGATCACCGCGCCGATCTGGTGCTTCAGCGGGCTGCGGCGCGTCAGGCTCCGGCCCTCGCTCACCACGACAGGCCAGGCCCCCGCCCCGAGGACCACGGTGACGTCATAGCCTTGCTCGATCGCCTTGCGGGCGGCGCTGAAGGCGACAGTGGTTTGCGTGACGTTTCCGGTCTCGCCGGAAAGCTGCACCAGCAGTCTAGACATGCAGGCCGATACCGGCCTGCGCGGCCTCGCCCGGCGAGCCGCCGTTGCGGCGCAGGCGGCGGCGGGCCCGGTGCAGGCGGCTCAGGACGGTGCCGAGAGGCACCTCCAGCGTATGGGCGATCTCCTCGCAGGACAGCTCATCGAAGGCGTAGAGGCTCAAGGTGTCGCGGAGCACCGGCGGCAGCGAGCGCAGCGACTCGAGCGTCTGGCGCATGTGGAGCGTCTGCTCCGGCGACGGCACGGGCAGCCGCGCCTCCTGCTCCAGCCGGTACAGGGAGACCGTCCTGCGCTGGCGCGCGTCCTTCCTCACCTTGTTGACGAACAGGTTGTAGAGGATACGAAACAGCCATGGCCGCACGCCGCGCGAAGGGTCGAAACTGGCGGCGCTGCGGCAGGCGCACTCGATGCAATCCTGGACGAGGTCCTCGGCGTAGGAACGATCGATGAGCAGCTTTCTGGCGTAGCGGCGCAATTCCGGAATCGCGGCGACGACATCGGCGGCAAATTTTTCACAGGCATCGGGCGAATCACGCATGGCTCCAGACTAGAGCCGCGCGGTTTTCTGTCTTGAGACCCAGGTCCCGCATTCGCACATTCGTAGGACTGGCCTGGCCGGATCACGGGCCTCCCGTCCCGGAATCGGTCCTGCCCGTGTCGCCCTCTCTTGGCGAGGTGCAGGCGCACCCCCACCTAGACAAGGATGAGGCGCTTGTTACTGATTCTTGGCGGTTTTGCCGGCCTGATTGTCGTGCTTTTCGTCTGGTGGATCGCCAGCCAGCCCGACCGTGGCACCACGGGCGAAGTCAGCACGAAGTTCCGCCTCCTAGGCCCCAACGACAAGATCGTCATCGACGCCTTCGATGACCCCAAGGTCACGGGCGTCGCCTGCCACCTCGCCCGCGCCCAGACCGGCGGCATCAAGGGCGGGCTGGGGGTCGCCGAGGACACCAGCGACGCCAGCATCGCCTGCCGCCAGGTCGGACCCATCCGTATCTCCGGCAGCTTGCGCGACGGCGAGCAGGTTTTCGACGAGCGCCGCAGCCTGATCTTCAAGCACTTGCAGGTCGTGCGCTTCCACGACCGCGAGCGCAACGTGCTCGTCTACGTCGCCTACAGCGACCGGGTCATTGAGGGCAGTCCCAAGAACAGCATCAGCAGCGTGCCGGTCATGCCCTGGCCTGCCGGCCCGGCCACGGCCCAGACACCCGCTCCCTAGGCGCCGCCAAGCCCACGATTGAGTAGGCGACGGAAGTGCTGCCGCTGCGCCATCCCCGGGAACGTCCGGCGACAGGGCGCGTTAACCGGTTGCCTATTCACGCCCCGGACTTGGGAGACCACCACTATGGCGAAACGTACCACCCGCAAACCGGCAATGCCCGACGCGATCAAGCTCCTGAAGGACGACCACGCGGCCGTCGAAAAGCTGTTCGACAAGTACGAGAAGGGTCACCACAAGATGTCGGACAGCCAGAAGAAGGGTATCGCCGGCGAGATCTGCCAGATGCTGACCGTGCACACGCAGATCGAGGAGGAGATCTTCTACCCGGCCTGCCTCGAGGCCGAGATCAAGGAAGCCGAGGACCTGATGGCCGAGGCCAAGGTCGAGCACCAGTCGGCCAAGGACCTGATCGCCAAGATCGAAGGCGGTCGCCCGGGTAGCGCCGAATACGACGCCTGGGTGATCGTGCTCGGCGAGTACATCAAGCACCACGTGAAGGAAGAGCACACCGAGATCTTCCCCGAGGTGCGCAAGTCCGATCTCGACCTCAAGGATCTCGGCATGCGCATGGCCGAGCGCAAGGAAGAGCTCATGGGCCAGGGCCCGCGCACGGGTCGCGGCAAGGACACGAATGGCGGCGGCCTGGGCCGCCTGGTGCAGGCGAGCTAGCCGGCCCCTTTGGCTGGAGCTTTGAGAGGGACGACGTTGGCGGCGCGCGGCGCCGCCAACGCTTCCTTGACCGCCTCGGCCAGCGCCTCGAGCCGATACGGCTTGCGCAGCAGGCGATCGCCGCTCACCGGCTCGAGGGCGTTGGTGCTTTCGTAACCGGTGACGAACAGCGCGCGCAGGCTGGGCTGGCGCTGGCGGGCTCGGCGCATGGTCTCGATACCGTTCATGCCGGGCATCGCCAGGTCGATCAGCACGAGGTTGATGCGCTCGCTCTCGGCGAGGCGGTCGAGGGCAACATGGCCGTTCTCGGCCTCGATCACCCGGTAGCCGAACTCGCGCAGGCCCGTCACGGCGACATCGCGCACGTCGGCGTCGTCGTCGACCACCAGGATCGTGGCCGACCCCTGCAACAGCACGCCGTCGGAGCGCGTAGGCTCGGCCTCTTCCGGCGCCAGCAGGGCCCGGGGCAGATAGACGCGCACCGTCGTCCCCTTGCCCTCCTCGCTGTCGATATAGACGTTGCCGCCGGACTGGACGGCGACGCCGTGCACCATGCTGAGGCCCAGCCCGCTGCCCTTGCCGACATCCTTGGTCGTGAAGAACGGCTCGAAGGCGCGCGCCCGCACGTCTTCGCTCATGCCCTTACCGGTATCCGATACGGCGATCAGGACGTAGTCCTGCGGCGTCAGGTCGTGCGGCCGATCGGCCGCGCGCACGTTGGCAGTCCGGATGGCCAGTCGTCCGCCGTCACCGTTCATCGCGTCGCGGCCGTTGATGGCGAGGTTGAGCAGCACCAGCTCGATCTGGTGGGGATCGACCATGGCCGGCCAGAGCCCGGCATCGAGCTTTGTCTCGATGCGCACGGTCGTACCGATGGTCCGGAACAGCATGTCGCCGGCGTCGGTCACCAGCCGGTTGACGTCGACCGGCTTGGAAACCAGGCGCTGCTTTCGTGAAAACGCCAGGAGCTGGGCCGTCAGCTTGGCGCCGCGCTCGACCGCGTGAATCGCCGAGCGCAGCGGCTTGACCGCCGTCTCGTCCTGGATGCGCTTGGCGGCGAGGTCGATATTGCCCATCACCGCCATCAGCAGGTTGTTGAAGTCGTGAGCGACGCCGCTGGTCAGCTGGCCGATGGCTTCGAGCTTCTGCGCCTGGCGCAGCGCCTCTTCGGCGCGTTGGCGATCGGCGATCTCCTTGGTCAGCCGGTCGTTGGCCTCGGCGAGGCTCTTGGTGCGCGCCGTGACCTGCTTCTCAAGCTCCGCCCGACTGCGCGCCAAAATCTCTCTCGCCTCGACCACATCGGTAATGTCTGTACAGGTACCGAACCACTTGACGATGACACCACGAACGTCGCGCATCGGCGTGCTGCGCATCTGGAAGCAGCGGTAATTGCCGTCGGCGCGCCGCAGGCGCACCTCCTGGTTCATCTCGCGCTTTTCCATCACCGCCTCGATCCAGCGATCGAGAATATCCTGCCGGTCCTCGGGATGGACGACCTTGCCAATCCAATTGAGGCCGAGCTGCTCATCGGGCCCTTGACCGGTGTAGTCGAGCCACTGGCGGCTGAGATAATCGAAACGCCCCTGGGCATCGCTGGTCCAGACGAGCTGCGGCAATGCCTCGGCGAGCGTGCGGTAGCGCTGCTCGCTTTCGGCCAGCGCCGCCAGCGTCGCCTGCACCTCGTATTGCCGGCCGCGGGCGCGCAGCGCCGCCCTGACCGCGCTGATCAGGGTGGCGGCGTGGATCGGCCGGTCGAGGAGCGTGATGTTCGCCGTGCTTTCCATGAAGGCGAATTTGCGCCCGCCTTCCCGGCGCGAGTGGCGGCGGTCGAGCAGCAGCAGGAAGGGAAAGTCCGACCACGAAGGCTGGGAAGCGATCCACTCCAGCAGCTCCGGCAGGTGCTCCTCGCTGAGCGCCTCCTCGGCCACGAGGGCGCAGGCGGCGCCGCTGCGCAAGTCGGCGCACAGGTCCGGCAGGCTGGTGCAGGTATGGCCAACGATGCCCGGCGTGGCGAGCGTGCCGAGGATCAGCGGCGCGTCGCGGCCGGCCGGGGCAAGAATCAGGACCCGGTTGCGCACCCGGCAGCTCAGCGCGGCTTGAGCAGCGGCTCAGGACCGGTGTAGCGCGGCACACCGGTCATGATGCCCTGGAACTCGTTGAGCGGCTCGCCGACCTGCAGGCCCTCGCCGCTGATGCGCAGCTCGCGGATCGAATCCTGGTGCGAGCCCACGCGCTTCTTCATCACGCTGATCGCCTTGCGGATCTTGCCAGCGGCCTCGAAGTAGCGCAGCAGCAGTACGTTGTCGCTGATATAGCTGAGGTCGAGCGGGTTCTGCATGACGCCGACCATGCCGTGCTGGGCGATGACCATGAGCGTGAGAACGCCGTGCTGGCTGAGGAAGGTCAGCAGCTCGTGCACCTGCAGGATCAGGTGCCGCTCGTCGGGCATGGCGTTCATCAGACCGTTGAGGCTGTCGATAACCACGACCTTGGCGCCGTTCTTCTCGACGCTGGCGCAGACCCGGCCGGTGAACTCGCCCGGCGACATCTCCGCCGGGTTGATCTGGTCGATATCGATCAGGCCCTCCTTGATGTAAGGCTCGAGGGCCAGCTTGATCCCGGCGGAGCGGCTGACGATGCTCTCCATCGTCTCGTCGAAGGCAAACATTGCCGCATGCTCGCCGCGCTGGGCGGCGGCGACCAGGTAGCTCAGCGCCACCGACGACTTGCCGCTGCCGGCCGGGCCGATCAGCAAGGTACTGGTACCGCGGCGCAGGCCGCCGCCCAGGATCTCGTCGAGTTGCGGCGAGACGCTCTTGACGATGTCCTTCTTGAACGGCGTCTGGGGCGGGATGGCGATCAGGCGTGGAAAGACCTGCATGCCGCCGGTGCGGATGATGTAGTCGTGGTAGCCGCCCGAGAAACGCACGCCGCGCATCTTCGTCACGCGCAGCCGGCGCCGCTCGGCGCCGTATTCGAAGGCCAGCTGCTCGAGCGTGAGCACGCCATGCACGATACTGTGGAGCTGCAGGTCGGCGGGCGAGGTTGTCATGTCATCGAGCATCAGGACCGTGGCGCCCTTGCTCAGCAGGAACTGCTTGATCGCCAGGATCTGCCGCCGATAGCGCAAGGCGCTCTCCGCCAGCAGCCGCATCTCGGCCAGCGAGTCGAGAACCAGCCGCATCGGCTTGATCCTGTCGATGGCATTGAACAGCGTGCGCGTCGTCTCGCCGAGCTCGACTTCCGAGGAGTGAAAGACCGTTTGGCCCGCGGCTTCGCCCACCGGCATCATCTCGAAGATCTCGATGCCGCGCAGCGACCAGCCATGTGAGGCGGCGACGTGCTCCAGCTCCTCCTTCGATTCCGAGAGGGTGATGAACAGGGTCTTCTCGCCGAGGTCGCGCCCGGCCATCAGGAACTGCAGCCCGAGGGTGGTCTTGCCGGTTCCGGGAGCGCCTTCCAGCAGGTGGATGCGCTTCTTCACAAAACCGCCGCCGCCGAGAATCTCGTCGAGCGTCGGAATGCCCGACGTCGCTTTATCTGTCTTGAAAGTCACTGCGCCCTTCTCTGTCCGTTGATGAAGCTCTAGGTCGGCGGCCGTGCACCGGCCCTGCCGGTGACGGGTTTGAAACGTCGAGGTTGGTGGGACATTCCGGTTGCCAAGACGGATTGCCGGTCCGTTCTAAAATTGGCGGTCCTGGGATCGTCCGCGTGCTGGTGGTTGGGGGGCCGTTTACGCATCGGGAACCGGCGAGCCGTCTGGGGTGTCCGCCCCATCTGGGTACCGACTCTCGCCCTGTCATCCCACCACATTGGCAAAGCTCAGAAAATCGGGACTATTTGCCGCCGCTTTCGGGGTTTTCCCCTAAAAGATCGTCACTACCCGGGCGCTGCGCGCCCAGCGGAACCTTCGTCTGCCGGCCGGGTTTTGGGTCCATCGGCATCAGTCAACACGGAGGAAGCCATGGGCGGAAAGATGGACAAGGGCATCGGGTCGGTGAAGGAGCAGGCCGGCAAGCTGACCGACAACGAGCGCCTGGAGAGCGAAGGCAAGGCTCAGAAAATCAAAGGGCAGATCAAGGAAGGCGCCGAGAACGTCAAGGATGTCTGGAAGGGTGCGCGCGACGGCGTGAAGAACTGAACCGGAAACGACAGCAGCGGCGGCGGCGCCTGGGCGGAAAAGCCCGCGCCGCCGCTTTCATTTGTCGGCTAGAACGCCCTCACCTTCGGCTACCCCAACCTCGCGAAATCCGCGAGGGCTCCGGCGGCGGACATTGCGTCGTGTCCCGATCCGAGGCAGGGTATAGCGGCATGCCGGTGTCCCGGCCTGCGAAGGGGGAATTCTTGAAGACGCTTACCATTGTCCTGCTTGCCGCCGCGCTCGCCCTTGGAGTCTCCAGTGGCCCGGCCGCAGCCGAAGTCATTCCCGTCCAGAAATCCACGTCGCCCGCCGCCAGCGGGCCTTCCCCGATGCAGGCCGCCGGCCCGATCCTCGCGGCCATCGTGGGCATCGGCGCCGGGGCTGCGATCGCCGTTACGGTGGCGCCGCTCGGCACGGCCTATCCCGCCGCTATCGTTGGCGGCGCCTTGGGAGCCATGGCGGGCTGGAACATCTACAAGAACGTGGCCGGGCCCTCGATGGTCCGCGCGCCGGGGCCGAAGCTGGCCGAAGCCCCCTCCCTGCTGCAGCTTGCCGTCGAAACCCGCACCGCCGATTGACGCCCGGGTACCGCGCGAAAACGCGCAAAAGCGCGCAAAAACACGCTTGAAAAAGGCCCTGGCGGCCCACTAGTCTGGCCGCTGTCAGGGGTGCTTTTCGGGGGCTTTTCACGCATGCGTTTCGCCGTCACCGGCGCCGTTGTCGTTGCTTTGTGCTGCGCCACCACGGCGGTTTCAGCCCAGGGTGTCTTGCCGCGCCTGGAAAAGCCGCTCTGGGAAATGACCGAGCCGATGGCCGCCACCCCGGCCGTGGAGCGTCTCTATCCGGTGAAGTCGTACGGCCCGTCGGGCTCGCCCTCATCGAACGGCAACGGATCGTCTTCCGGTGAGCTCGAATTCGGCGACTCCGAGCAGGGCAGTCTGGGCTGCATTCTGGGCGGCACGCTGGGCACGGCGGGCGCCTTGCTCATCGGCGGTGAGAACATCATCAACCTGATCGCCGGCGGCCTCGTGCCGGTGTCGAGCCCCGCGGCGCTTTATGCGGCCATGGGCGGCGTGGTCTTCGCCTCGTTCTGCGCCGTCGGCCAGGCCATGACGCCGATGGCCCTCTATCTTTATCGCCGCTACGTCAGCGAGCCGGAACGCGCGGTCACTGGCGGGCCAATGGTCAGCAAGCCGCCGACATCCAATTCCTCTTCTGTCTCGCCCAGCCGGTTCCTGAAGATCGCCGAGCCGCGCTGATAGCCTCGGCATCGCCCGTTTTGGCGCTATTGCCACGCTTCGCGCCTAGACCAAAGAGACGTATGCCGCGCGTGGCATGCCCTCTAAGCTTCGCCTCCTTCGTTTCGACCGTCGGGGGGCGGTCTTCATGCCGCAACGCGCCTTGCAGGCGATCCATTCAGCGATCGCCCATAACCAGACTGGATTCCACGAGGTCGGGCCCGAGATCTTCGGCTCGCGCGAGATCGCGGTCGATGGGCTGAAGGGGTTCGTCGGTGCCCTGGTCCGCGAGCACCCGACCTTGCGTTTCGAGGTCCGGGCCAAACCCGATGTCCTGCGCGCACTCGGCCTGACCTCCGGCTATCTCTCCATCGGCAGTGAGATGGTCTTCGTCCGCCACGGCGACACGCATGTCACCGGCTACGTCCGGATCGCCTTCGCGCCACGCGCCTGAGGCGAGGCCGCCAGCGGCACTCTTTCGAGGTACTCCGCCTCCCCATCTTTAGGGATATCCCCGGCGCGATGTCCGGGTTCTCCCCTAATGACGTCCGTCACCGGCAGGCGGATATATGGGTCATGTCCGCCATCGAACGCAGCGCCGGAACTTATTGGCCACCCAGGCCTTTAAATATCGTCGCCCAGGCGAGCAGAAGGCTCAGTCTCCTGTCGCGCGACGTCCGAGCCGGTTCGAGCGTCCCATGATTACATCCAAGTACCGAGGCCTGATCGTCCTGACAGCTGCCGGATGGCTGGCCGCCATGGCCGGCCAGGCCCTGGCCCAGACTGTCGCCCAGATCGACGACCGCCAGGTCGTGGCCGGTACCTCGGCGGCGCCCGACCCGGGCGAGACGGCGCATGCGGGCCCGGCGGCCAGCGAACCGGAGGCGATAGCCTCCGCGCCCGCTGACACGCCGCCGGACAAGAGCCGAAACCTGGCGATCGCGCGCACCCTGCTGCTGCTCATGGGCGGCGGCGGCACCGCCCGCCCCTTCCCGCTGCTGCCGAAGTAATCCGGCAGACGCGCGGGCCGCCTAGGCCGCGCGGATATTCGCCAGGAAGCGGTCGATTTCCTCGCGCAGCGCATTGCCCTGCCGGGCGAGATCCGTGGCCGAGGCCTGAACCTCGGTCGCCGCCTTTCCGGTTTCGCCGGCTGCGGCGCTGACCGCGCCGATATTGGACGAGACTTCCGACGTGCCGCGCGAGGCCTCCTGCACATTGCGGGCGATCTCCTGGGTCGCGGCGCCCTGCTCCTCCACCGCCGAGGCGATGGTCGTGGCGATCTCGTTGACCCGGCCGATGGTCTGGGAGATGCCCTGGATGGCGCTGACCGCACCGCCGGTCGCCTGCTGGATGGCGGTGACCTGCGCCGCGATGTCGTCCGTCGCCTTTGCGGTCTGGGTGGCCAACGACTTGACCTCCGAGGCGACGACCGCGAAGCCCTTGCCGGCTTCACCGGCGCGCGCCGCTTCGATGGTGGCGTTGAGCGCCAGCAGGTTGGTCTGGCCGGCGATGTCGTTGATCAGCTTGACCACGTCGCCGATCTTCTGCGCCGTGGCGGCGAGCGCCTGCATCTGCTCGTTGGTCTTGCCCGCGTCGTCGACGGCCTTCTGCGAGATGGTCGTCGACTCAGACACCTGGCGGCCGATCTCGGCGACCGACGAGGACAGTTCCTCGGTGGCGCTGGCCACGGTCTGCACGTTTGTCGAGGCCTGCTCCGAGGCCGCGGCGACCGCCGTCGCCTTGCGCGACGTCTCCTCGGCCGTGACGGTCATGGCCTTGGCCGTGCCGCCGAGCCCGGACGAGGCCGAGGCCAGGGTCTGCAAGGCCGCCGCGATCGATTTCTCGAAACTGGCGATATGGCTTTCGATGGCGCGCTGGCGCTCCTCCTTCGCCGCCTGATCGGCGCGCTGCGCCGCCGCCAGGGAGTCGGCCCTGGTCATGTTGTCCTTGAACACCTGGACGGCGGAGGCCATCTCGCCGATCTCGTCGGCGCGGCCGATGCCGGGAACGGTGAGCGTCGTATCGCCGGCGGCCAGGTGGGTCATGGCCGCGGTCATGCCGGCGATCGGCCTTGTGATGCCGCGCACGATGATGAAGCCGAGCATGGAGGTCAGCCCGATCATGGCCAGCGCCGAAACGAGCGCGGTCCAGAAGGCCAGCTCCGAGCGGCTGCGCACGGCGGACGCGGTCGCCATGAGGTTGCCCGCGAGGTGGTCCTCGACCGTCTTCATCATGTCGATACGGGCGGTGGTCATGCGGAACCAGTAGGCGCCCTCGATGCCACCCAGCGGCTGGCCGGCAACGGTCTCGAGCGCCACCTTGCGCATCCGCTCGACCTCGCGCACCGGCTCGCCGGTCACCGTGCGCGACAGGAAGTCGAGCTCGGCCTTGGAGGCATAGGACTGGAACAGCCGGAAATAGGTTTCCTGGTCGCTGACCACGCCGATCAGGCGGCGATGTTGCGCCGGCTCGAAGGCGCCGGCGGCGAAACCGGGCGCGCCGGTGGCGCGCTCCTGGCCGGCGCGTTCCTTAGCCTGCATGAAGCTGACATAGGCCGAGAGCGAGCGCGACACCTCGTCGTTGTTGACCAGCTTGGCGATCTCCAGGCCGACATCGAGCAGCCGCAGGATCGTGGTGGTGAAGTAGACGTTGGATTCGGGGGCCGGGATGGCGAGGCCGCTGATCTTCTGCCGCATCTCGTCCAACCGGGCGACCCGGGTCCGGGCGTCGGCCAGGATCGCCGACAGTTCACCGCCGGCCGCCCCCGTATCGAAGGTCTTGAGCGCCGCGTCGAGGCGCTGGCGCTGCTCGTCGGTCAGCTTGCGCTGTTCCGGCAGCTCGCGCACGAGCTGCTGACCGCGGCTGCCGAGGAACACCGCCGAGGCGCCACGCTCGCGCTGCATGTCATGGACCAGCCCGCTGATGCGCGTGGCCAGTCCCGCCAGGTCGGAGAGCTGTTGCATGTCGTTCACCGTCGCCCGCTTGTCGGCGACGATCAGCGCCGCGGCGAGCGCCAGGCCGAGGGAGGGCACCAGCAGCGCCAGCACCACCCGATGCATGATCCGCAGTCGACGAAAGATATTGGTCATGGCGAGCCTCATGGATGACCTGCCTGCGTAGGCGGTATCGTCCAGCGTGACCGACAAACGTTAGGGAGTGGTAAGCGAAGGCCAACCCGCCGATTGATTTTCGTCAAGCGGTCGCCGCGGCTTTGCCCACGGACTGGGCAACCAACATGGTTAACGCAAGGCTAACCCGGGGGTCGGCGCGGCCTGGCCGGCCTCGTCCAGAAAGATGATCTGCTCCTCGTCGGTCTGCGCGCTGCTCAGCGGATCCCCCAGCGGCGTTCCCTGCATCGTCGGGCGCATGAGTTGCCCGCTCAGCGCGCCGCCGATCGAGCCATCGGCGCGGGCCAGGGGCAGAATGATACGATCGACGAGGAACCCCAGCCTCTCCGAGACGGTATAGGCGCTGCGCGCCAGCAGCGGCCGGCCCGTCTCGCAGGCCAGGGTGTAACGGGCGATCGCCGGCTTGCGGCGCTCCGGCGGGAGCGCGATATCGAGATACATCCCTTCCATCGGATAGCCGTAGATCGTCTGGATGGAGGAGCCGACGGCGCCGTAGCGAAACCGCCCGCTCTCGTCCCGCTCGACGACCAGCACGTTGCGGGCCAGCCGCCCCAGGGTGTCGAGATCGATATCGCCGAACAGGGGGGCGCGGCGGCCGGCGCGTTTCTCGCACCAGTAGGTCCAGACGTCCAGCAGCACCGGATTCGCCAGCGACAGTGGCACGGCATCTCTCTCCCGATAGGCGAGCTATACGCCCCGGCCGGTGAAGATAGGGTTAGGGCAGCCTTGTACTGGCGTTCAGGCTTCCTCAATGTTTCACCGACAGGCTGTTCGCCAGGAACCACACCATGCGCGAACACGACTTTCTTGCGCAGGCCCGGGCCCCCGCGGTGCGGGCGTGCTTCGACTACTGGCGGGCCCGGAAGCCGCCGGGTCGCCTGCCCGGCCGGCAGCATATCGACCCGGCGGAGATGAAGGCGTTCCTTGAGTTCGTCATCCTGTTCGATGTCGAACGCCATGCCAAGCGCTACCGTTTCCGTTAGCGCCTGGTGGGCACGCATATCGTGGAGCTCTTCGGGCGCGACACCACCGGCCTCTATGTGGATGAGAGCAGCGCAGCCGGCCACTACGAATCGATAGCGCTACGGCTGACCGCCGTGGTCGACACGCAGCAGCCGTCCTTCGGCATCTACTACCCGCCGGCCCCGCATCTCGATTTTCTGGAATACGAGCACCTGACGCTGCCGCTGGCCGCCGACGGCGCCACGGTCGATATGCTCTTTGGGGTTCGTTGCGGGTTGGGCAAATAGGCGCCGAAGCGCAGCACTATTGAATAAACGAATGAGGTCGGCCTGGAAAGCGCCGGACGCGAAGGCCCGCGCGGAAGGACTCAAACTGCCTCAGGGCCGGAGCCCACCAGCCGGGCTCACCTGCCGTCGTAGGCGCTCTGCAGCCCGGCGATGTCGATCTTGACCATCTGCATCATGGCCTGCATGACGCGCGCCGCCGGGGCCGGGTCGGGGTCGGCGAGCATCCGGGGCAGCGCGCTCGGGGTGATCTGCCACGGCACGCCGAAGCAGTCGTTCAGCCGCCGCACTGCACCTCCTTGCCGCTCTGGGACACGAACGCATCCCACAGCCGGTCAACCTCGGCCTGGTCGTCGCAGTCGATGCTGAGGGAGACGGCGTTGGTGTATTCCTCCTTCTGACCGCCGTTGAGCGCCAGGAAGCTCTGGCCGGCGAGCGTGAAGTAGACGACCAGGACGCTGTCGGGCTTGCGGGTCCGCGAGCTGCGCCTGCCTCGCGATGCCGGTTCCTAACCGAGCGCACTCAGCGTGGCGGCGATTGCGGCAGCCCGGCGCACGGGTACAAGACTGCCGCGTCCTCCACCTCTTCCGACCGGTTCATCAGTTGGGCGAGGCCGCCCAGCGAGTAGAACGTCACCCCGAGGATGCCATAGGGGCGGCCGTTGTCGTCGGACAGGGGAACGATCAGGCGCTCCGAGCTCTGCTCGACGCCATTCGGCGGCGCGATCCGCCGCCGGCTGGTCTGGATCGCCGGCATCTCCAGAATGCGCCGGTAAACCAGGAGCGTGAACGGCATCATGCTCTCCGGCATGATCGCGCCGAGGCGCTTGCCCATCAGGCTGGTGCCCCAGGCCTCGTTGACCTGCTCGCCTGAAACAGTACAGACGAAGTCGTTGTCCTCGGGCAGGAAGCGGTACAGCCAGATGTTCGGCAGGCAGGTCTTGATCGTCGCCGGCTCGATGGCCGAGCGCGGCATCCTCAGCCCCTGCCGCCTGGCCGCCCAGTGCGCCAGCAGGGTCGACAGCCGGGGGTGCTTGAGCGTCGGCCAGACGCCCGGGGCCGCGATGACCACGCGTTGGCCCCCCATAGTTTCTTCACTGCTGGAAATGACCGTCCTCGCCCGGCAAGACCTCGCAATACCTGTGTACGACCCGGCGGGCGCTCTTATTCCACGGCGATCAGCGCGACGGCGACGCGGCGCGCCTCGGCGAGCGACTCATGTACCCGCCCCTGTTCTTTATTGAAGGGAACCGGATCGGGTGGCGCGGGTTGCGCTGAGGGCTGGTCCTTCAACCGAGGCATCACACGATGACGATCTATAGCCAGATCAGCGTTCGGGTGAAGCGCTGCGAAGACGACATTTCCCGGCTGGTCCACGCGTGCATCGCCCACGGTGAGCTGAGCGAAGGGGAGACCAGGCAGCTGCGGCTGGTCACCAGCGAGCTGCTCGCGCTCAACCGGGACATCGCCGACCAGAAGGCCGAGCTGGGCCGGTTGACCCTGGCGATCCAACGTCTGGTGCCGGGCCGAATACTTCATTAGGCCCCACCACTCCCCCTCAAACTCTGTATTGCGGCGAACATTGCAGCAAAGGGCCGGCCGCTTTCGCCTGCAAGAATTTCTCAAACGCCCGCAAAGATACCGCTCAGATTAAAACTGTACAAAATTGCACATCCCTAAAGAGGGGTAAGAAAATCCCGCATGACACTAATAGCCTTAGGGTTTCTCTTTAAAGAAGCGTAGTATCTTTAGTGGACGCCAGCCTGAGGGCCGGTCAACCAGCCAACATTTACTGTAGCTGAAAAACGATGTCTTGCCGCGGGGCGATGCTCGTTGAGGTCACCCAGCATGGCTCAAGATACGAACCGCTCGCCGCCCGGACGCGGCAAGCCCAGCGAGACACCGGCTTTGCCGGCCGCGCTCGATGAGCAGCGCGATCCGGCGCCCGCCCCCGCAAGCCCCCCTCCGGCCAGCACGGTCGGGCCGCGGCCAGGCCAGCGCGGACCGCCTCTGCCGGCCGAATCACCCGACCGCCTCGCGGCCGACGATTGCCACGCCGTCATCCCGGTGGTCGGCATCGGCGCCTCGGCCGGCGGTCTCGATGCCATCAGCCGCTTCCTCGCCGCCACGCCGGCCGATAGCGGCGCCGCCTACATCGTCATTCTTCATCTCGATCCGACCCATGTGAGCCAGCTGGCGGCGCTGCTCTCCCGCCAGACCGCCATGCCGGTGGTCGAGATCGTCGATGGCATGGCGATCGTGGCGGACCGGGTTCACGTCATCGTTCCCGACCGCGCGGTGACCGTCGCCGGCGGCCGGCTGGTTCTCTCGGAGCCGATCGAGCCGCGCGGCCACCGCCGGCTGGTCGATGCCTTCTTCAGCTCGCTGGCGGCGGAGCGGCACGAGGGCGCCATCGGCATCGTGCTCTCCGGCACGGGCGCCAACGGCACGCGCGGCCTCAAGGAGATCAAGGCCCAGGGCGGCATGACGCTCGCCCAGGATCCCGACACGGCCGCCTTCGGCGGCATGCCGCGCAGCGCGATCGCCGCGGGGGCCATCGATCATGTCGTTGCGATCGAGAGCATGCCGGCCGCCGTGCTGCGTTTCATCCGTCACGACTACGTCGCTACGAAGGACGAAGCACCGGGCCTGCAAGGGCAGACCGAAATCGAGCCGCTGCTCTCCCTGCTCCTTGGCCACGGTCACGATTTCCGCGGCTACAAGCGGGGCACCGTGCTGCGCCGTATCCATCGGCGCATGGGGTTGACCAACCAGAACTCGCTCGCCGGCTACCTCGACCTGCTGCGCAGCGACCCGGTGGAGCTGCGCGCCCTGGTCAAGGACATGATGATCACCGTCACCAGCTTCTTCCGCGATCCGGAAGCCTGGCAGGCGCTCGACGAGCAGGTCATCGCTCCCCTCGTCGCCGAGCGCGAGAACGGCGGCGAGCTGCGCTTCTGGGTGCCGGCCTGCGCCACGGGCGAAGAAGCCTATTCGCTGATCATGCTGGCCACCGAGCGCGCCGACGCAGCCGGCAAGCGCTTTGACGTGAAGGTCTTCGCCACCGACAGCCAGGAGGACAACCTGGCCGCGGCGCGCGCCGGCCTCTATCCCGAGGCGGCGACGGCGAACCTGTCGCCCGCGCGCCTGGAGCGGTTCTTCGCCCTCATCGACGGTTCCTACCAGATCAAGAAGGAGTTCCGCGAGCGCGTGATCTTCGCCCCCCAGAACCTGCTGCGCGATCCGCCCTTCTCGCGGCTGGACCTGATCACCTGTCGCAACCTGCTCATCTACCTGGAGCCGGAGTCGCAGAAGCGCGTGCTGTCGCTCTTCCATTTCGCATTGCGCGATGGCGGCTACCTGTTCCTCGGCAATGCCGAGACCGTCGGGCCGGTCGACGAGCTGTTCGAGATCCGCTCGAAGAAATGGCGCATCTATCGCGGGATCGGAGCAACGCCCCACAACCTCGTGAGTTTCCCGGCGCTGCGGCTGGTCAACCGGCCGGGCGCCGCGGGCCCGGCTGCGATTTCACTTCCGGTCATCGATGGCACACCAGCCCCGCGCATCGCCAACGTCGCGCGGCGCGCTCTCGTCGACCGCTACGCCCCGGCCTCGGTGCTCGCCGACGCCAAGGGTCGCGTCCTCTATTTTCATGGGCCGACGGGCGATTTTCTCGAATCGCCCTCCGGCCAGCCGACCCGCGATCTTATCCTGCTGGCCCGCGACGGGCTGCGCGCCAAGCTGCGCGGCGCCATGCGCAAGGCGCTGGAGAAGGGCGAAACCGTCATCTTCAACGCGCACCTGCGCCAGGGCAGGGGCGCCGAGACGGTCTCGGTCACCGTTGCACCGCTGATCGAGCTGCAGCCGCCCGCCACCCTCTTGCTCGTGAGCTTCGCCCGCCTCGACCGGCCGGTGCCCCTGACCGCCGCGCAGCGCTCCATCAACGAGGAGGAGACCCGCTCGGAACAGGCGATGGAGCTGGAGCTGAAGGCCATGCGCGCCGAGCTGCAGGGCACGATCGAGCAGGCGGAGAGCGCCAACGAGGAGCTGAAATCGGCCAACGAGGAAGTCACCTCGATGAACGAGGAGCTGCAGTCGACCAACGAGGAGCTCGAGACCTCCAAGGAAGAGCTGCAGTCCTTCAACGAGGAGCTGCACACCACCAACCACCAGCTCCAGTACAAGATCCACGAGCTCGAAAGCCTGACCGACGACCTCAACAACCTGCTGGCCGGGTCACGGATCGCCACGGTCTTTCTCGATAGCGAGCGGCGCATCAAGTGGTTCTCGCCGGCCAGCCAGGAGCTGTTCGCTCTCGTGGCCACGGATGTCGGCCGCCCGCTCAGCCATTTCGCGCTCAAGTTCGCCGACGCAGCACTGCTCACCGACGCCGACGCGGTCCTTCAGTCCCTGCAGCAGCGTGAAGCCGAGGTGCGCAGCGATTCGGGCCGCTGGTTCCTGCGCAAGCTGCTGCCCTATCGCACGCGCGACAACCGCATTGCCGGCCTGGTCATCACCTTCGCCGATATCAGCGACCTGCGGCGCGCCGCCGACGCGGTCGAGGAGGAGCGGATCTATTCCCACGCCATCGTCGAGACCATCGGCCAGCCACTGCTGGTTCTGGATGCCGGGCTGAATGTCCGCTCGGCGAACCGCGCCTTCTATAGCCTGTTCGGTTGCGCGCCCGGGTCGACCGAGGGTCGTCCGCTGTTCGAGCTGGGCGGCGGTCACTGGGATATCCCGGAGCTGCGCACCCTGCTCCATGCCAGCCGGGCCTCCGACGGGATCGAGGCGGTCACCGTCGATCACGAGTTCAAGCGGCTGGGCCGACGCGCGATGGTCGTCAGCGTCCGGCGGCTGGCGCGGGGCGGCGAGCGGCCGGAGCTGATCCTGCTCGCCATCGACGACGTCACCGCGCGCAAGGATACCGAGCAGCATCGCGACCTGCTGGTCGACGAGCTCCGCCACCGCGTCAAGAACACGCTGGCCACGGTCCAGGCCCTGGCCTGGCAGACGGCCCGCAACAGCCCAACCCTGCCCGACTTCACCAAGCGCTTCGGGGAGCGCCTGCAGGCGCTGTCCCAGGTCCACGACATCCTGGTCGAGGAGGGCTGGCTCGGTGCCGATATCGATGAGCTCGTGCGCCGGACCCTGGCTCCCTATCGGGTCGGCGACGCCTCGCGCATCGTCATCGAGGGGCCCCAGGTCGCCGTCACGCCCTCCGCCGGGGTGGCGCTGGTCATGATCGTCCAGGAGCTGGTGACCAACGCGACGAAATACGGCGCCCTCTCGCTTCCCAGTGGGACCGTCAAGATGACCTGGCAGATCGAGCGCGGCATCGGCCCCCCCCAGATTCACCTGCGCTGGGTCGAGACCGGCGGCCCTCCCGTCGTCGAGCCGACGCAGCGCGGTTTCGGCACCAGCTTCATCGAGCGGGCCAGCACCCAGGAGCTGCATGGCAAGGGGATGGTGGTGTTCCTCCCCGAGGGCGTGGTCTGCGAGATCTTCTTTCCGCAGAGCGAGCCGGCCCCCCGCACCCTGCCCCGCAAGGCCGATCCGCCGTGACCGGCCCCTACACATCGCTGGCGGGCCTGCGCGTTCTGCTGGTCGAAGACGATACGATGGTCTCGATGATGATCGAGGAGACGCTGCAGGAGCTTGGCTGCGCGGTCGTCGCCACGCTTCCCACCATCGACACGGCTCTCGAAGCGATCCGCGCCCATGAGGAGAGCAGCGGCGGCACGATCGACGGCGTGCTGCTCGATCTCCATCTTCGGGGTCAGTCGGCGTTTCCGGTGGTCGACGCGCTGCTCCGGTGCTCCCTGCCCTTTATCATCATCAGCGGCGGCGGGTCGGGCGCCGAGCCTGATTCCGCCGTGTCCGCGCCCCGGCTGACCAAGCCCTTCACCCTCGATGGGCTGGCTCGGCGGATAGCGGAGGTGTTCTGCAGCCCCCGGGATCGGGCCCAACGGGCCTAGGAGAAGCTGGCAGCGAGCACGGGCGCACGCCATGGACTTCGATAACCGCGCAACATCGAGAGCACGCCTGTGACTATCGACGGCCTTCCCGCCACTTACCGAACTGGGACACCCGACATGATCGACACGGACGAGGGAACAGAGGCGGTCGACGCCTTGCTGGCTGCCCCGGACCTGGCCGACGCCCTTGAAAGCGAGCCGTTCAGGCGCTTCCTCGACAGGGTTCCCATCGCCATCGTCGTGGCGGAGGTCAAGGGCGGGGAGCGTATCGCCTATGCCAACCCCGAATTCGAGACCCTGTCCGGGCAGCCGATCAGCGAGGTCAAAGGACAGGCGTGGAGCGTGCTTCACGGACAGGGAATAGATGGGCGCCAGCTCGGCGCCGCCGTGGTGGAGTCAAGCGACTGCGTCGGCACCTTTGAAATCGAATGCCCGGGACGCGCCCCGGCCCTGGTCGATGTCTATTCCAACCTCATCGAGGACGACGACGGGGTGCCCTCCTTCCGCCTCGTGGCGTTGCTGGATGTCGGCGCGCAGGGAGAGGCCCGCCGCGAAGAGCTCGAGCAGCGCGTCCGGGACAAGGACATGCTGCTTCTGGAGCTGCAGCACCGCGTCAAAAACAACCTGCAGATGATAACCGCGCTGATCCGCATCGAGACGCGCAAGGCGAAGGGGCGTATCGATACGGCCCCTTTCGATCGGCTTGCCGGACGCATCGACTCCCTGGCGATCGTCTACAAGCTGATGTCCGATCACGGCCCCGAGGGCGGCGAGATCGACCTGGGCGTCTACCTGAGCGAAATCGTTTCCTCGGTGATGCATGCCCACGCCGTCGAAGGCATCCGGCTCAATCTCAAGGTCGATGCCTATCCGGTTTCGGTGAATGTGGCCATTCCAGCCGGCCTCGTGGTCAACGAGCTGCTGACCAACGCCCTTAAGCACGCGTTCGTGGGCCGCGACGGCGGCACGATTACCCTGCACAGTCTCGCCAATGATCACGGCTGCAGCGTGGTGATTGCCGATGACGGGGTCGGTCTTCCCGAAGGCATTTCATGGCCGAGGCACGGCAAGCTCAGCGCGCTGATCGTTCAGTCCCTGAGGGACAACGCCAAGGCGAACCTCAAGGTCGAATCGAGCCCCGACAGGGAACCTGCGTGACTATCAACTTCAAGCGGGCGGCCTCGCAGAATAGCGCCGCCGAAGCCGGAGCGGTTCCGGCCGGCGCTGCGCCGTAAGGAACAGGGCGCGGCAATCACATCTCGTCGTTTCGACTTGAGGCCTGACCGGCGCTCCGTCCGTACTCCACCGCGACCCTACTCCACCGCGACCGGGGAGGCAGCAATCAGAGCGGAGGATCCTCTGCCGGCGCGACCTCGACGTATTCTCTGTCGACCAGGCGTCGGGCCACGTCGGCGGCCTCGGCCTTGCTCAGGAACCTGCGGGCCTGCTCCCTTGGTCCCCATGTCACCGTGGGAGCCAGGCGCTTGAGCCACATGTCGGATGACGGGCACTTCTTGACGATGTGATACGGCATGGAGCCCGTCTTATCATGGAGGGCCTCCGCTCGATTGCGGAGATATCACGCCAGCGGTGCCCGAGGCCGCACATCTCGTTATATCCATTTTCCATACTGCGAAGCTTGCCCGCAAAGCTTGAGCGGCCCACACCAGGAAACAAGGCGGCCTATCGGACCGACCGACTCGGAACGTGGCGGTTCCAGGGCCGTTGACTCCCTCGTGCTGGACAAGCCTTTTCTCTGGATCAATCTCTGGGCGGACCGCGCCGGGGAGATTGAGCCCGCTGCCTTCATAAAGCAGGAGGACGCCATCGAGGAGATTGCGGCCGAGTACCCGCGCCTGCGCTACATCGGGACGGTCGTTGTCGACCGCGAGGGCCATCGGGCCCCCGAGGATTGGAGCGAGGACGCGCGGCGGCACCGCGAGGGCGCGACCCAGGACTGGCTCGACGAGCAGCGCGAGCGCCAGGCACACCGGCAGGCGGTGCTTTAGTTGCCGCCCGCCGGGCATCGGAATGAGGCGCGACCCTCATCGATGCGTCGCAGCGACCGTCATGGCGATCGCCGCCGCGCTGCCCGCCTTGCCATTGTCGGTCGCGCGCCGGCCGTATTGCTCCGGCGGTCGGCAGCAGTAGGCAGCGGGCTCGAGTTTACGATGGCGCAACCCGGCGGCAGGCGCTCGCTCAGTTCAGCAGGAATTTTCGCGGGCGGGCCGGCGAAGCCCGGCGGCAGCGGCTCCAGCGATGTGCCGCGGCCGATCTCCCGCCAGGGCCGGCCCTCCTCCATGACGACGCTGAAGATCAGCAGATCGGGATCGCCGCTGAAACTGCGCAACACCGTGACCACGCGGTCGTCGAGCCGGAACGGCGGCTCGCCTTCCAGCAGGCCGCCCGGCAGCCAGACCCAGTGGGTCCGGGGTCCGCTGAGGTCGAGGGCCGCGAGCTGCGCCGCCGGCGGGAACGGCGGCGTCTGGGCATAGGCGACGGCCTTGTCCCAGGCCTCGCGGAAGCGCGTGTGCTTGCGCCGCCAGGTATAGAAGGTTGCCAGCGGCACGCCGGCCAGCACCGCGGCCTCGTCCGGGCGGGTGCCACGGGCCAGGGCCGCCAGGAAGCGGGTCTGTTTGGCGTGCCGGTTGGGGACAGCGGGGGTAGCCATGATCAGGCATATGGGTATCCCCATCCATTTCGTCTAGGTTTACATTTGTCTATAGACAAATGTCTACCGACGGCCGGGCCTCCCTCGATCAGAGGCGGCAATCGATCATTGTGCCCAGCCTTACCAGCGTCAGCCCGCCATCCGCAGGGCGGAGGCTGCGCGCGTGAAGCCGATAGTCACGCGCGTACCCTTCCCGGGGCCGGATTCGACCGTGAGATCCGCCTTGGCGTTCACGCGCAGGGACCGGACGATCAGCGCGCTGAGCTTGCCGGACTTGGGCCACTCCACGCCTTCGGGAAAGCCGATCCCGTCATCGGCGATGACGACGCGGCAGCCGCGCTCATCGGCCAGGCTGTGCAATGAGATCGTGCCGCCGTCGCGCCCGACGAACGCATGCTTGAGCGCGTTCGTCAGCAGCTCGTTGACCACCAGCCCCGCGGGTATGGCCACATTCACCGATACCGGATAGGCGTCGACCTTGAGATTGAGCCGGATACCTTCCACCGCATGCGCGTGCATCACGGACGAAACGATTTCGCTCAGATAGACCCCAAGATCGATCTCGCCCCCCTCCGCGCCGTGATCCGCCATCAGCCTATAGACGATCTGCAACGATTGGATGCGCCCCGCGAGCCGATCGAACGGCGTGGTATCGATGCGGCCTTTGGCTTTCCGGGCCTCGATACGAATCAAGGCCGTGATCAGCTGGAGGTTGTTCTTGACCCGGTGTTGAAGTTCCAGAAGCAGCGTATCTTTATCGCGAATGCGCTGCTCGAATTCTTCACGCTGCGCTTCTTCCTGCGTACCAACATCCAGCAAGGCCACGAGCCGGAAGGCGGGCACTCCCTCATCGTCGACGATAAGGTTGGAATAGACCTCGACAATCGTCGGCTCGCGGCCTCCATATTGGATCTGGAAGGTGCCGACGCGGTCGTTTGAATCCATCACGGCCGCGCCGAGTTCACGCCCCGTATCCTCGCTGTGTCCCTGCCCCAGGAGAATGCTCCACGGCCGTCCTTCGACCTCAGCGACGGGCTGGCCGCACAGCTTCTCGAACTCCGGGTTGGCATAGGCGATGCGCTCTCGCCCCTTCACGGTCGACACGACGAGGGCGATGGGGACTTGATCGAGAAAGCGCCTGAACTGGTCGCTTTGAAGCGCGTCGGCCATGTCCGGCACGTGAAGAAGCGCTTCAACAGCCTCCGTTCTTTCGTCGTGCGGCATCACGTCGTGGTTCTTCCTGCTTTTCCTCATGGGTAGCTTTCGGGATGCCGCTTCAGGGTTCGGGGAATGAGTGGGCTGCCAGTCCAGGAAAGCACCGCGAGGCCCGACTACGATGTTATGTCGGCACCAATTGAGGCGAAACAAGTGACAAAACAAGCGTAGCCGGTGACTGCGCTACTGCACTGCGCCCTACTCCACCGCGATCAGGGCCGCGGCGACGCGGCGTTCCTCGGCGAGCAGCACGTTGTAGGTGCGGCAGGCCGCACCCGTATCCATCGCATCGATCACCGCCCCGGCCGCGCGCAGCGCCTGGCGCAGGGCCGGCGCGATCATCGCCGCGCCCTTGCCGCAACCGATGAGCAGGATCTGCGGCACCGGATCGCTGGCCATGATCGGTGCCAGGCTTTCGGCGGTGAGCTCGCTGATGTTGGCGATAGGCCAGGGCAGCACCCGGTCCGGCAGGATCAGGATGCCGCCGCGATGCGTCTCGCCGCCGATACGGAAGCCGCCGCCGCCGTAGCCGTCGATGACGCGACGCCCTCTCGGGTCGGATGGGGGCGGCGGTGCGGGCGTCTGGCCCATCTCAGGATTTGGCCCCTCCCGGGAAAGGTGCTTCGCGCCCTAGGGCTTGTTGGCGCTGGCGGCCTCGGCCTCGGCGTGGCGCTGGTCGACGCGGCCGCGCTTGGCGAGATACCACTCGAGCGGCGAGGCGACGTAGATCGTCGAGTAGGTGCCGACGATCACGCCCCAGAGCAGCGCCGCGCTGAAGCCGGCGAGCACCGGGCCGCCGAAGAGCAGCAGCGCCAGGGTGGCCAGCAGCACCAGGCCGTTGGTCATCACGGTGCGGGCCATGGTCTCGTTGACGCTGCGGTTGATCAGCTCGCGGAAATCCATCTGCTTGAACTTGCGCATGTTCTCGCGGATGCGGTCGTCGATGACCACGGTGTCGTTGATCGAGAAGCCGGCGATGGTGACCACGGCGGCCAGCACGTTGAGATCGAACTGCAGGCCGAGGATCGAGAACAGGCCGACGGTGGTCAGACAGTCGTGCAGGATGGCGATGACGCCCGACAGGCCGGCGCGCCAGCCGAAGCGCAGCGCCATGTAGGCCATGATGCCGCCGAGCGACAGCAGCACCGCCAGGATGCCGCCCTCGACCAGCTCGGCGCCGACCTTGGGCCCGACCACCTCGACCCGGCGGTACTCGTATTCGGGGCCCATCGCCTCGCGGATCTGCTGCACGCCGCGCATCTCGGCCTGCTCGCTCTCCTGGCGCTCGACCCGGATGAGCACGTCGTTGGGATGGCCGAATTCCTGGAGCGCGATGTCGCCGAGGTTGAGCGCGCCGAGCTTGGCGCGCAAGCCGGCAAGGTCGACCGGGCCGGTGGTGCGCCGCGCCTCGATCACCGTGCCGCCGGCGAAATCGACGCCGAAGTTGAGGCCCTGGGTGGCCAGCGAGACCAGCGAGGCGAGGCAGAGCAGCGTCGAGAGCACGAAGCAGAGCTTGTGGAAGCGGAAATAATCCAGCTTCGGAACGGTCTTGAGCAGGCGGATGCCGCGGAACATGGCGAACCTTATTCTTTCTCTGTCATTGCCGGGCTTGACCCGGCAATCCATGGCGCCGCGGCATCATGGACCACCGGGTCAAGCCCGGTGGTGACATAAAAAATTTTATATCGTTCGCCATTCATACCGGCAGCTCCTTGGGCCGGCGCCAGATCAGGTAGCCGACGACCAGCAGCCGGGTGACTGTCACGGCCGTGAACATCGAGCAGATGATGCCGATCGACAGGGTCACGGCGAAGCCCCGGACTGGGCCCTGGCCGAAGAGGTAGAGCATCAGCGCCGCGATCAGCGTCGTCAGGTTGGAATCGAAGATGGTGATGAAGGCGCGGTTGAAGGCGTTGTCGATGGCCGGGAACGGCGAGCGGCCGGCGGCGGATTCCTCGCGCATGCGCTCATAGGTCAGGACGTTGGCGTCGACCGCCATGGCCAGGCCGAGCACCATGCCGGCGATGCCCGGCAGGGTCAGCGTGGCGCCGATGGCCGCCATGATCGACAGGGTGAAGGCGAGGTTGAGCAGCAGCGCCACGTTGGCGATGATGCCGAACAGGCCGTAGCCGACGATCATCAGCGCGAAGATCAGCAGGTAGCCGATGATGCAGGCCATGGTGCCGGCGGCGATCGAGTCCGAGCCGAGATCGGGGCCGACGGTGCGCTCCTCGAGCACGGTGAGCGGCGCCGGCAGCGCTCCGGCGCGCAGCAGCACCGCGAGGTCGCTGGCGCTCTGGGCGTTGAAGCTGCCGGAGATCTGGCCGCTGCCGCCGAGGATGGGCTCGCGGATGACGGGCGCGGTGATCACCTTGCCGTCGAGCACCACGGCGAAGGGGCGGCCGACATTGTCGCGCGTGATCTGGCCGAACTGGCGCGCGCCGACGCCGTCGAACTTGAAGCTGACCACCCACTCGCCGGTCTGGTTGTTGGTGTTGGGCTGGGCGTCGGTCAGGCGGTCGCCGGAGACCGAGACGCGGCGCTGCACCAGGTACTGGCGCGGGCGGCCATCGGGCTCCAGCTCCTTGTCGGCGGGCAGCAGCTCGGTGCCCGGCGGCACGCGTCCGGCGCGCGCCTCGGCGATCGGCGTGTTGTTGTCCATCAGGTGGAAGGAGAGCTTGGCGGTCTGGCCGAGCAGCTGCTTGACGCGTTCGGGCTCGCGCACGCCGGGCAGCTGGAGGAGGATGCGGTCCTGGCCGTGGGCCTGGATGGTCGGGTCCTTGGTGCCGACCTCGTCGATGCGGCGGCGCACGATCTCGACCGACTGGGCGAGGATGCGGCGGCGCTGCTCGGCGAGCTCGCGGGCCTCGAAGGTGATCTGGATCGTGCCGTCGGTCTGGGTGGCGATCTGCAGGGCGCGGTCGAGCTCGCGCACCGCCAGCCGCGCCTTCTCGATATCGGGGGTGTCGCGCACCCGGAAGCTGACGCCGCTATTGTCGGGCAGGACCTGGAGGCCGGTCACCGCGATGCGCTGGGTGCGCATCGCCGTGCGGATGCTCTCCAGCAGGTTGTTGAGCCGTTCGCGCTGGACCGCAGCGGTGTCGACTTCTAGTAGAAGATGTGAACCGCCCTGAAGATCCAGGCCGAGGCTGACCTGGCGCTGCGGAATCCACGACGGCCAGGCGGCCAGGGTCGAGGCCGGCAGCAGGCTGGGGATGGCGAAGACGATGCCGATCAGGCAGAGCGCCAGCACCACGATGGCGCGCAGCCGTGTCACGCCCATCATGGCGCGACTCCTTTTTTCATCAGACGGGCCTGCTCAGTCCTGGAGGGCGGCGACGTATTCGTCGTGGCCCAGGCGGTCGTAGAGCTTGCGCTTGGTCGGGTCCTTGAGCGTCTCGTAGGCCTCGGCCTCGCCCGGCTTGGCGGCAAAGGCCGCCTCGATCTCGGCGGCGCTGGCGCCCTTCGCCACGCCGAGGCGCTTGTAGAAGGAGTCCTCGCTCTCGGCCTTCTCGGCTTTCGGCGCGCGCTCCGCCTTGTCGGCCTTGTCGCCCGCCGGCTCGGTCCGCGCCATCACCTCGGCGATCATGCCGCGCACCGCGCGCACGCGCACGCCCTCGGCGATCTCCAGCGAGATCTCGCGATCCCCCGTAACCTTCGCCACCGTGCCGATAATTCCGCCGGTGGTGACCACGCGGTCGCCGCGGCGCAAGCCCTCGACCAGGGCTTTATGGTCCTTCATCTTCTTCTGCTGCGGGCGGATGATCAGGAAATAGAAGACAACGAAGATCAGGACCAGCGGCAGCAGGGCGACGAGATCAAACCCTCCCGCTCCACCCCCGGTCTGGGCATAGGCCGGCGACACGAACATTGACAGAATCTCCTTACATGGGCGGGCGGACTATAGCGGGGGATACGGGAATTGCAATCACGCCTCCCGTAGCCTAGTTTCCCCGCCATCCCAAGGACTTGAGATGAACACCCAGCCCCTCCCTTTGGCCCTCGAATCCCTGCTCTCCCGGATCGCCGAGGCGCTCGAGCGCCTGGCCCCCCGGCCCCGCCCGCCCGTCGACCTGACCGTCGCCGACGCCTTCGTCTGGCACGCCGAGGGGGCGCGCCTCGACCCCGTGACCAAGGTCAACCGGGTCGATCTCGACCTCCTGCGCGGCATCGAGCGCCAGCGCGAGACCCTGCTCGAGAACACGCGGCGCTTCGCCAAGGGCCTGCCGGCCAACAACGCCCTGCTCTGGGGGGCCCGGGGTACGGGCAAGTCCTCGCTGGTCAAGGCCGTCCACGCCGCGGTCAACCAGGAGATCCCCAAATCGGTCGCCCTGGTCGAGATCCACCGCGAGGACATCCCCTCGCTGCCCCATCTCCTCACCCTGCTGCGCGACGCGACCCGCAATTTCATCCTGTTCTGCGACGACCTGTCCTTCGACGGCGAGGACGCCTCCTACAAGTCGCTCAAGGCCGTGCTCGAGGGCGGCGTCGAGGGCCGGCCGGCCAACGTGGTGCTCTACGCCACCTCCAACCGCCGCCACCTGATGAGCCGCGACATGATCGAGAACGAGCGTTCGACCGCCATCAACCCCAGCGAGGCGGTGGAGGAGAAGGTCTCGCTCTCCGACCGCTTCGGCATCTGGCTCGGCTTCCACAATGTCGACCAGGACACCTACTTCGCCATCATCGAGGGCTACGCCCGGCGCTTCGGCATCGCGATCAGCCGCGAGCAGCTCGAGGCCGAGGCCAACGAATGGTCGGTGACCCGCGGCTCGCGCTCCGGCCGCGTTGCCTGGCAGTTCATCCAGGATCTGGCCGGCCGCAGCGGCCGGCGGATCGAGTAGCGCAGCTCTACGCCGCGCGGGCGGCGAACAGCCTTCCGCGCCGGGCCCGCAAGGTCACCCGCGAACCCACGGTGAGGGCGAGCGCTCGATAGGCCGCCTGCGGCAGCTCGACCTCGATCGGCGACGCAGCACCCGGCGTCTCGATCTCCAGCCGCACGGTCGGGCCGGCGGCGGCGATGAAACGCACGGTCCCTTCCCCGTCGGTGCTGGGCCCGCCGGCGCTGGGCACAACCTCGATATCGTGCGGCCGGATGTACACCGGCGCCTCGCCGCTCGCGCCGCGCACGCCCTCGATGTCGCCCAGGGCCAGCCCGGCGTGACGCGCCTCGCCGTTCCTCACCTCGACGGACAGGCGGTTCACATTGCCCAGGAACTCGTAGACGAAGGGATTGGCCGGGTGGGCATAGACCTCCTCCGGCGTGCCGATCTGCTCGATGCGGCCCTGGCTCATCACCACCACGCGGTCCGCGACCTCCAGCGCCTCTTCCTGGTCGTGGGTCACGAACACCGTGGTCATGCCCATCTCGGTATGCAGCTGGCGCAGCCAGCGGCGCAGCTCCTTGCGCACCTTGGCGTCGAGCGCGCCGAAGGGCTCGTCGAGCAGCAGCACCCGCGGCTCGATGGCCAGCGCCCGGGCCAGGGCCACGCGCTGGCGCTGTCCGCCCGAGAGCTCGGTGGGATAGCGTCCGGCCAGCCAGTCGATCTGCACGAGCTGCATCAGCTCATCGACCCGCGCCTTGATCTCGACCGCGCTCGGGCGCAGCGGCTTGGGCCGCACCCGCAGCCCGAAGGCCACGTTGTCGAACACCGTCATGTGCCGGAACAGGGCGTAATGCTGGAAGACGAAGCCGACGCGCCGCTCGCGCGCCCCGCTGCTCACGGCGCTCTCGCCGTCGATGCGGATATCGCCCGACTCAGGCCATTCCAGCCCGGCGATGATGCGCAGCAGCGTAGTCTTGCCCGAGCCCGACGGTCCGAGCAGGGCGATCAGCTCGCCCTTCCTCACGCTCAGGTCCACCTCCTTGAGCGCGCTGAAATCGCCGAAGCGCTTGCTGATGGAAACGATGTCGATGCTCATGGTTTTCTCCGATCCAGGCGTAGCTCGAGCAGCGATTTGGCGACCAGGGTGACGAGGGCCAGCAGGGCGAGCAGCGAGGCCACGGCGAAGGCCGCGGCGAAGTTGTACTCGTTGTAGAGAATCTCGATATGCAGCGGCATGGTGTTGGTCAGGCCGCGGATATGGCCCGAGACCACCGAGACGGCGCCGAACTCGCCCATGGCGCGGGCGTTGCACAGCAGCACGCCGTAGAGCAGTCCCCATTTGATGTTCGGCAGGGTGACGCGCCAGAAGGTCTGCCAGCCGCTCGCCCCCAGCACGATGGCCGCCTCCTCCTCCGCCGTGCCCTGCTCCTGCATCAGCGGGATGAGCTCGCGGGCGACGAAGGGAAAGGTGACGAAGATGGTGGCCAGCACGATGCCCGGCACGGCGAAGACGATCTTGATGTCGTTCTCCGCCAGCCAAGGCCCGAGCCAGCCCTGCAGGCCGAACAGCAGCACGAAGACCAGGCCCGAGATCACCGGCGAAACGGAGAACGGCAGGTCGATGAGCGTGATCAGGAAGCTCTTGCCGCGGAACTCGAACTTAGTGATCGCCCAGGCGGCGGTCACGCCGAACACCAGGTTGACCGGCACGGCGATAGCCGCCGTCAGTAGGGTCAGGCGGATGGCGGCCGTGGCAGCGGGTTCGGCGAAGGCACTGAAGTAGAACGCCGCGCCCTTCTGCAGCGCCTCGCTGAACACCACGACCAGCGGCAGGACGATGAACAGGCCGAGGAAGGCGAGCGCCACCGCGGTCAGGGCCAGGCGCACCGCCGGGGATTCCTCGCGCGGCGCCAGCGCCGCCTGCGGTCTTGCCGCCGCTACGGGTATGGGGAGCAGCATGTCGGAAGTCTGTGCTTCGACCAGCATGTCAGCCCCGGCCCCGGCTGCGCGCCCAGCGCTGCAGGAGATTGATCGCCAGCAGCAGGGCGAAAGAGGCGATCAGCATGGCCACGGCGATGGCCGTCGCCTCGGCATAGGCGAACTCGTTGAGCCGGATGACGATCAGCAGCGGCGCGATCTCCGAGACCAGCGGCATGTTGCCCGCAATAAAGATGACGGAGCCGTATTCGCCGACGGCGCGCGAGAAGGCCAGCGCATAACCGGTGGCCAGCGCCGGGAACAGCGTCGGCAGGATGACCCGCAGGAACGTCTGGCGCCGCGTGGCGCCGAGGCTGGCGGCCGCCTCCTCGATCTCCGGCTCGAGATCCTCGAGCACCGGCTGCACCGTGCGCACCACGAAAGGCAGGCCGATGAAGATCAGGGCCACGAAGATGCCCAGCGGCGTGAAGGAGACGCGGATACCCAGCGGCTCCAGCAAGCCGCCGATCCAGCCGTTCTCGGCATAGAGGGCGGTGAGCGCGATGCCGGCCACCGCCGTCGGCAGGGCGAACGGGATGTCGACGATGGCATCGACCACGCGGCGGCCGGGGAAATCGTAACGCACCAGCACCCAGGCGACGATCAGGCCGAACACGGCGTTGACCGTCGCGGCGGCCAGCGCGATGCCGAAGCTGATCTCGAGCGCGGCCAGAACGCGCGGCGAAGTGATGGCCTCGAAGAACTTGCCCCAGCCGAGTGTGGCCGATTTGAGGAACAGGCCGGCGAGCGGGATCAGCACGATCAGGCTGAGCCAGGTGACGGTGACGCCCAGCGTGATCCCGAAGCCCGGGATCACGCTGGGCTGCCGCCAGGTAAGGCGCGCGGTGGTCATCGCCCGTTGTGTCCCAAGAACCCTCTCCGCCCGTCTGCGGGGGGAGAGGGTGCGAGCGACAGCGAGCGGGTGAGGTGGGTCCGGCGAACAGACACCTCACCCTTCCCGTTGCTAACGCAACGGGCCCCTTCCCTCTTCCCACCTCGTGCGGAGAGGGGTATTTGCCGCTGCGACGCCATCGTCCCAGTCCTCAGCGCGCCGGCTTGTAGATCTGGTCGAAGACGCCGCCTTCGGCGAAGTGCGTCGGCTGGGCTTTGGCCCAGCCGCCGAAGACTTCGTCGATGGTGAACAGTTTCACGGTGGGGAACTGCTCGGCGTGGCGCGCCTGCACTTCTGCCAACCGCGGCCGGTAGTAGTTCCTGGCCGCGATCTCCTGCGCCTCGGGCGTGTACCAGTACTTCAGGTAGGCCTCGGCAACGGCGCGTGTCCCCTTCTTGTCGGCGACCTTGTCGACCACCGTGACCGGCGGCTCGGCCAGGATGCTGAGGCTCGGCACGACGATCTCGAACTTGTCCTTGCCCAGCTCATTGATCGCCAGGAAGGCCTCGTTCTCCCAGGAGAGGAAGACGTCACCGATGCCGCGCTGCACGAAGGTCGTGGTCGAGCCGCGCGCGCCCGAATCAAGCACCGGCACGTTGCGATAGATCTGGGTGACGAAGTCGCGGGCCTTGGTCTCGTCGCCGCCCGGCTGCTTCAGGGCGTAGCCCCAGGCCGCCAGGTAGTTCCAGCGCGCACCACCCGAGGTCTTGGGATTGGGCGTGATGATCTTGATGCCCGGCTTGACCAGGTCGTTCCAGTCCTTGATCCCCTTGGGGTTGCCCTTGCGGACGAGGAAGACGATGGTCGAGGTGTAGGGCGAGGAGTTGTTGGGCAGGCGCGCCTGCCAGTCGCACGAGAGCAGGCCACGCTCGGCGATGGCGTCGATGTCGTAGGCCAGCGCCAGGGTGACGACGTCGGCCTCCAGCCCATCGATCACGGCGCGGGCCTGCGAGCCGGCGCCGCCATGCGATTGCTGGATGGTCAGCTTCTGGCCGGTCTTCTGCTGCCAGTCCTTGACGAAGGCGGCGTTGAAGGCTTGGTAGAGTTCGCGTGTCGGGTCGTAGGAGACGTTGAGCAAGGTCGTCTGCGCGCTGACGGCCGAGGCGGCGAAGGCCAGCGCGACGGCCGACAGGGTTCCAAACAGGAAACGGCGGCGATCGGAAGACAGAATGATGCTGCGGATCATCTCGAAGCTCCTCGTGGGTGGTCCACGGAGGCTTCTCCGTGGCGCTTTAGCGGTTTGGTGACGCGGCGCAAGCTGCGCTTCAAATTGCCGCGGATCGGTTTCACCGATCAGGAACGGCGCCGCTTGCCGGTGCCGTCGACATGCAGCGTCGCCGACGACCGGCCGCCGCACAATTGAGAGTTTTTGGCGCGCCGCCCGAGAAAAACTGCGCCCGCTTATGAGGCAGCATGCGGAACGGGATACGCCAACTCCTTCAGCTGGCCAGCCGCGATAGGTCGCGCCGGACCGTGAACGTCGCCGTGGCAAAACCCTCGAGCGCATCCAGGGACCGCGCGACGTCGCTCTGTGTCGTATCGATGACGAGATCCGGCCGGGTCGGTGCTTCGTAGGGCGCCGATACGCCGGTGAACTGGGTGATCTCCCCGGCCACCGCGCGCCGGTAGAGCTGCTTGGGATCGCGGGCCTGGCAGACATCTATGTCGGCGCGCACATGAATCTCGTGGAAGCCCTCGCCGACGATCTGCCGTGCCGCCTGGCGATCGGCCGCCGCCGGCGAGATCAGCGCCGCGATGACGATGAATCCGGCATCGGCGAACAGGCGGGCGACCTCCGCGGTGCGGCGGATGTTCTCCGAGCGGTCGGCCGGACTGAATCCGAGATCGCGGTTGAGGCCCTGGCGCAAGGTGTCGCCGTCGAGCACGTAGACCTGCCGCCCGCTCTCGAACAGCCGGCGCATCAGGCCCATGGCCAAGGTCGACTTGCCGGAGCCCGACAATCCGGTCAGCCAGAGCACGCCGCCGGCATGGCCGGCGACCCCGGCCCGCTCGGCCAACGCCACGCTCGGCGCCGGTGCGACGAGAGTCGCCTGGTTCTCCACCGCGCGCTCGACGACGCAGCCGCCGACCACCCGGTAGCCGTCGAGCAGCACGCCGCGGCCGGTCCGGGGGTTGTCCACGAAACTGTCCACCGCCATCCGGCTGCGGCTGCGCAGGCGCACGACGGCCACGCCGTTGCGCTCGACGCGCTCGCCTTCCTGGGAGGAGGAATCCTGGGTATCGAACACGCGCTCGATGGCTTCGACGACGACCTCGTGGCGCGCGGTGGCGATGCGCAAGGTCAGCCGCCGCCCCGCCGTCAGCCCCTCGGCGTCCAGCCAGATGACCCGGGCCGCAATCACGTTCGTCTCGGTTGGCGACCAGTCGGGCGTGCTGGCGATATGGCCGCGCTCGACGAAGATCTCGTCGTCGAGGGTGAGGGCCACGCTCTCCCCCGCCACCGCCGTGAGCTTCGGGGCCACGTTGTTCCAGGTCTCGATACGCGCCACCCGCGCGATGGTCCCAAGGGGCGCGAAGCGCAGCGCGTCGCCGACGCGCAGGGCGCCGCTCTCGATCCGGCCGACCACGATGCGGCGGTCGTCCCGGCGGTAGAGATCCTGGACCGGCAGGCGCAACGGCTGATCGCTCAGCGACGCCCGGGCGCGGAACAAGTCGATCGCCTCGACCAGGGTGGGTCCGGTGTACCAGTCCATGCGGGCGCTGGCTGCGGCGACGTTGTCGCCATGGCGGGCGGAAAGCGGGATGATGGCCGCCGGCTCGATCCTGAGGCCCGCCAGGAAGGCGCGGATCTCCTCGGCCAGTGCCGAAAACTTGGCCGCGTCGTAGCCGATGAGATCCATCTTGTTCACGGCGACCGCAACCTGGCGCAGGCCGATCAGCTCCAGGATATGCGCGTGGCGGCGGGTCTGCTCGCCCAGGCCCACACCGGCATCGACCACCAGCACCGCCGCATCGGCGCTGGCGGCACCCGACAGCATGTTGCGCAGGAACTCCTTGTGTCCCGGCGCGTCGATGACCACGTAGCGGCGCCGGGCGGTATGGAACCAGACCTGCGTGGTGTCGAGCGTGATGCCCTGGTCGCGCTCCACCTGCAGGGAGTCGAGCAGGAACGACCATTCGATCTCCAGCCCGCGCTTGGCGGAGATCGCCCGCATCTGGGCGACCTTCTCCTCCGGCAGCGAGCCGGTATCGTGCAGCAGGCGGCCGACCAGCGTCGATTTCCCGTGATCGACATGGCCGACGATGACGATCGGCATGGCGTGATGCTGGACATCCGGGGGGATCACGTCGTGCGCCATGTCACATATACCCGCCGACACGCAGACGCTCGAAGGCATCTTCTGAATCGTGATCCATCGCCCGGCCGGCGCGCTCCGGCTCGCGCGTCGTCTCGAGCTCGCGGATGATCGAGGGGATGTCGCCGGCCTGGCTGTTGATCGGGAAGGTGATGCCGATCTCACCCAGCGAGCGGTAGCGCTGCCCCTCGCGCGCGAAATAGAGCGGCACGACCGGGATGCTCTCGCGCTGGATGTAGCGCCAGATGTCGACTTCGGTCCAATGCAGCAGCGGATGGACGCGGACATGCGTGCCGGGCGGATAGTCGGCGTTGTACTGGTCCCAGAACTCGGGCGGCTGGTCGCGGAAATCCCACTGCCCGTCGGCGGCGCGCGGGCTGAACACCCGCTCCTTGGCTCGCGTCGCCTGCTCGTCGCGCCGGATGCCGGCGATGACACCGTTCAGGCTGTAGCGCTCCAGCGCCTGCTTGAGACCGAGCGTCTTGCGCGCGGCCAGACGCGAGGCCGGCGGCAGCGACGGATCGACCGCCTCGATCGGTGGGCAGTCATCGGCGATCAGCTCCAGCCCCCACTCCTTTGCGTAGCGGTCGCGGAACTCGTAGGTCTCCGGGAACTCCAGCCCGGTGTCGAGATGCATCACCGGGAACGGGATACGGCCGAGAAAGGCGCGCTTGGCCAGCCAGATCATCACGTTCGAATCCTTGCCCAGCGACCAGAGCATCGCCAGGCGGTCGATGCGGCTGTAGGCCTCGCGCAGGATGTAGACGCTTTGCGCTTCGAGGGCGTCGAGATTGTCCATGGTGGTTCCGTCAGTCCTCGCCGCGTGCCGGCGCTGGTGTCAGGTGAATGCCGCACTCGGTCTTGTCCTGGCCACGCCAGCGCCCGGCGCGGAGGTCCTCACCGGGGGCGGCCCGGTCGGTGCACGGCAGGCAGCCGATGGAGTGATAGCCGTCGGCTTCCAGCGGATGCGGCGGCAGGTCGTGGGTGGCGAAATACGCGGCCACGTCCGGCGCCAACCACTCGGCCAGGGGATTGAGTTTCACTTTTCCATCAGCCTGCTCGACCAGCGGCAGGGCGGCGCGCAGGCCGCCATGGCTGCGCTTGCGGCCGTTGATCCAGGCGTCGAATCCGGCCAGGGCACGGTCGAGTGGCTCGACCTTGCGCAGCGCGCAGCAGCGATCGGGAGCCGAGCGCCAGAGCGTGCCGTCCGGATCGTCCGCCGCGATCCGCGCTATGTCGGGCTCGATCGTCCGCACATCGCGCAGGCCGAGCCGGTCGACGAGAACATCGCGGTAGCGGCGCGTCTCGCCGAACAGCTTGCCGGTATCCAGGAAGATCACCGGCAGCGCCGGATCGATCTGCGCCGCCATATGCAGCAGGACCGCCGCCTCGGCGCCGAAGGACGAGACCAGCGCGATGCGGCCGGTGAATTCGCGCAACGCCAGGGCGAGGAACGCCGGGGTCGGCAAGCCGGCCGCCCGATCGGCCAGGGCCTCCACGCCAGGCGGCGCGTCGGCCGAAGCATCCGGCCGCCAGTCGGGCGCAACGGGAGTAGAGGAGCGATCGAGCATGGTGGATAAAAGGGCGGCCACTCCCCGGCACCGCCGAGGCTGAATAAAGGATCGTAAAGGTTCTTCATGTAGTGCGCCGAGCCGACAAACGCACAGCATGTTTTCTCAACCGAGCCGTTAGATTTCCTGAATGACCGTACGAGGGGGCTGCCAGTTGCCCCCGACAACCGCCTGTTGCACAGTCTTTGTGCGACTCCTTGCTTTGCAGGGTGGTCCTTAGGGGAGAACCGTCATGAAGAACCTCCGGCTCGCCGCCCTCACTGTTGCCGTGATGTTGGTCGGCGGCGGCGCCTTCGCGCCGGAAAGCCTGGCCCAGACGAAGGATTGGAAGACCGTGCGCGTCGGCACGGAGGGCGCCTATCCGCCGTTCAACAACCTCAACGCCAAGGGCGAGCTCGAAGGCTTCGAAATCGATTACGGCAAGGCCCTGTGCGCGACGATGAAGGTGACCTGCACCTTCGTCGCGCAGGACTGGGACGGCATCATCCCCGCCCTGCTGGCGGGCAAGTACGACGTGATCATCGCCGGCATGAGCATGACCGACGAGCGGCGCAAGCGGGTCGACTTCTCCAGGGCCTATGCGGTAATTCCGCCGGCCTTCATCGCCGGCAAGCGGGTCACCTCGACGGATGTCTCTCCCGCGGCGCTGCGCGGCAGGGTCATCGGCGCCCAGTCCTCGACGGTCCATGCCAATTTCCTCGAGAAATATTACGCGCGATCGAGCGTCAAGCTCTATCCGACCCAGGAAGAGGCCAATCTCGATCTCGCCAGCGGCCGGCTCGACTACATCGTCGCCGACAAACAGGTCCTGCTCGACTTCCTCGCCCACAAGAGCGGCGAGTGCTGCAAGCTCGTTGCCGACGTGACGCCGGAGAAGGAAATCCACGGCGACGGCGTCGGCATGGCGTTCCGCAAGGAGGATGCGGCCCTGCGCGCCCTGTTCGACAAGGCCATCGAAGAGTCCCTCAAGGACGGCACGCACGAGAAGGCCGCCGCGAAGTGGTTCTCCGTCAAGATCATGTGAGCCGAACAATGCCCGGTGTAGACATGCTTTGGCTGTCACCCCGGCCAAGTCCGCGCAGCGGACGCGAGCCGGGGTCCATTGTACCGATAGTGAGATGGACCCCGGATCTCGCCCAGTCTTCTCTGCGCCCGCCGGCGCTTCGCGGCGGCGCAGCGCAAGAGCTCGTCCGGGGTGACGACGGGGAAATGCCCAAGAGTCACCTCTTCGCATCGATCCGCTAGCAGCCAGCATCCCTGTCCCTTATGAACGAGTACCTCCGTCTTCTTTCTTACGGGCCGGAGGGCTGGGGCGACGAGCTCCTGCACGGCGCGGGTGTGACGCTCGGCCTCGCGGTCGCGACGCTGCCCTTCGGCCTGGCGCTCGGCCTCGCCGTGGCCCTGGCCGCGCGCAGCGAAAGCCGGCTCTGGCGCAGGCTCGCCGTGGTCTACACCACCGTCTTCCGCGGCGTGCCCGAGCTGCTGACGCTTTATATCGTCTACTACGGCATGCAGACCGGGCTGCATCACCTGTGGCAGACACTCGCCCTGCCCGGCAGCTTCGAGATGAACGCCTTCGTCGCCGGCATGATCGCGCTCGGCCTCGTGCTGGCCGCCTTCTCCAGCGAAGTCTGGCTGGGCGCCCTCAACGCCATCCCGCCGGGTCAGCGCGAGGGCGCCGCCGCGCTGGGATTGCGGCGCGGCCAGGTCTTCCGCCTCGTCATCCTGCCGCAGCTCCTGCGCGTGGCGCTGCCCGGGCTGGGCAACAACTGGACGGTGCTGGTGAAGGAGACTTCCCTGGTCTCCACCATCGCGCTGGCCGATCTGATGTTTGTGGCCAGCCGCGCCAATGTCGTCACCAAGGAGCCGTTCCTCATCTTTGGCGCGGCCTGTCTCCTTTATCTCGCGATCTCGCTCGTCTCGACCGGCGTGCTCGAGCGCCTCGAAGCACGCGCTGGCCGCCCCTATAGGCTGCGCGCATGAGCCCGCGCGACCTTCTCGGCCTGGTGCTCAACCTGGAGATTCTCGACCGCTATGGCGGAAGGCTGCTCGACGGCCTGCTCGTGACGATCGAGCTGGTCGCTGTTTCGGTGACGCTCGGTTTCGCCCTGGGGCTTGGCCTGGCGCTCGCCCGGCTCTCCGCCCATCCGCTGCTTAGCGGTCTGGCGCGCTTCTATATCGCGTTCTTCCGCGGCACGCCGCTCCTGGTCCAGCTCTTTCTTGTTTATTACGGCGCCGGCCAGTTCCATGCCTCCCTCGAGGCGATCGGGCTGTGGGGGCTGTTCCGCGAGGCGTTCTTCTGCGCGGTCTTCACCTTCACGCTCAACACCGCCGCCTACCAGGCGGAGATCCTGCGCGGCGCGATCGCCTCGCTGCCCGCGGGCCAGGTCGAGGCGGCGGCCGCACTGGGGCTCGGCCGCCTCAGCACGCTGCGCCATGTCGTCCTGCCGCAGGCCATGGCGGTGGCGCTGCGCCCGCTGGGCAGCGAGCTGATCCTGATGATCAAGGCGAGCGCCGTCGCCTCCCTGGTCACGGTGGTCGACCTGATGGGCGCCACGCGCTTCGTCTTCGCGCGCAGCTTCGATCTCTCGGTCTATCTCTACGCCGCCGTGATGTACCTGGTGCTGGTCGAGATCATCCGCCGGAGCTGGGCGGCGATGGAGCAGCGCCTGACCAGGCACCTGACGCGGGTCTAACCGCGCGCTCCGTCGCCGCCCCTCGCTTTCCGTCTAGCTGCCCAGGAGGAAATCGTCCTGGTGCAGGGTGCCGACGGTCACGCCCAGCAGCGTGATGCTGTCGGCGCCGCCGAGGGCGATCACCGTATTGGCGCCCTGCTGGCTGGCCGCCGCCTGTATCTCCGCGAAGGTGTCGAAGCCGGCCATGCCGGTGAGGTCGATGCGGTCCGCGCTCCCGGCACCCGCCACGAAATTGGCGATCTGGTCGGCGCCGTCGCCGCTGGCGAAGACGAAGGTGTCGTTGCCGCCTTCGCCGATGATGAAGTCGTTGCCACCCCGGCCGACGAGCGTGTCGTCGCCGCTGCCGCCGATGAGCTGGTTCGCCCCGCCATCGCCGAGCAGCGTGTCGTTGAAGTTCGAGCCGATGAGATTCTCGACCCCCAGCAGGACATCGCCCGCCGCCTCGCCGGCCAGGCCGATCCCGGTCTGCAGGTCGACCGTCACCGCCGACGTCGCGAAGACGTAGACCGCACCGTCGACACCGCTGCCGCCGTCGAGCAGGTCGCCGCCCGCACCGCCGAGCAGGAAATCGTCGCCATGCTCGCCGATCAGGGTGTCGATGCCGCCCGCGCCCTCCAGGATGTTGTTGCCGGTGTCGCCGACCAGCGTGTCGGCGAAGCCGGTTCCCGTCACCCACTCGATGCTGGTGTAGGTATCCCCGGCCGCCGCACCGGCGGTGCCGCCCGTCGCCAGGTTGACCGCGACGCCCGTGGTGGCGCCGGGATCGGCGTAGCTCGCGACGTCGAACTCGAACTGATTGGTGCCGCCGCCATCCAGGACATCGGCGCCGTCGCCGCCGAAGAGGGTATCGGCGCCGTCGCCGCCCAGGAGGGTGTCGTTGCCGCCCGCCCCCATCAGGATGTCCATGCCGCCGAGACCGGACAGCAGGTCGTTGTCGCCGCCGCCGACGAGGGTGTCATTCCCCGCCGTCCCGGTGAGGGTCTGGCCCCCACCCCCGCCACCACCGCCGGGCGGCGCCGGACTGAAGACGAAATGATCCGCGTTCAGGCTGGCAAGATTGACGTTGAGCAGGGTGAGGCTGTCCCCGTTCCCGAAATCGAGCAGCGTGTTGATCCCCTGCTGGCTGGCCACGGCCAGCAGCTCCGCCAGATTGGTGATTCCGGCCACGCCGACATCGATACGGTCGGCCTGCGAGAAGCCGGCATCGAAATCGGTGACGACGTCCGCGCCATCGCCCGCGCGATAGATGAAGGTATCGTTATGGGCGCCGCCCTGCAGCACGTCGGCGCCGGTGCCGCCGACCAGGGTATCGCTGCCGAAGCTGCCGCTCAGCGTGTCGTCCCCACTGCCGCCGTAGAGCGTGTCGTGGCCGAAGCTGCCGTTCAGCGTATCGTTGCCGCCGAAACCGAAGGCCAGGGGCCCACCGACGGTGATGATGTCGTTGCCACCGGCCCCGAGATCGATGAGGGCGTCATTGAAATAGATCCGGTCGACGCCCGCCACGGTGATCGTGCCAAAGGAGGCCCCGGCGAGGGTGATGGACTCATCGGTAATCGCCGTGACGGCGACCGAGGAGTACTGGTTGAAGACGAAGAACTCGTCGTAGCCGTTGCCGCCATTGAGGGTGCCGGTGGCCGAGCCGATGAGCTGGTAAGCGTCATTGCCCTCGCCGCCGTTGAGCACGCCGACATTGCCGCCCCCGCCCAGCAGGAAGCTGTCGCTGCCGCCGCCGCCGTTGATCGTGCCGGTGTAGTTCGAGATGCTGAAGACATCACCGAACGATGAGCCGATGGCGTTCTCGATGCTGGACAGCGAATCGTCCAACCCAAACACCTGGATACCGGGTACGCCGGCCAGGAGATGGACGAACTGGCTCTCGCCTGAGAAATCGGCGGTGTCGATGCCGTCGCCGCCGTTGAGCGTGTCGGTACCGGCGCCGCCAGTCAGCGTGTCGTTGCCGTTGCCGCCCTCGAGCGTATCGTTGCCGCCGCCGCCCTCGAGCGTGTCATGGCCGCCCAGGCCGAAGATCTGGTTGTCGATGTTGCCGCCCACCAGATGGTCATCGCCCTCGGTGCCGACGATCAGGCTGGGGGGTTCCGCGAAGATGAAATCATCCGCGTGCAGGTTGGCGAGATTGACGTTCAGCAGGGTGATGCCGTTGCCGCCGCCGAAATCGAGCACCGTATGCGGGCCCTGCTGGCTGGCCACGGCCAGCACCTGCGTCAGGTCCGTGTATCCGGCAAAACCGCTCAGGTCGATGCGATCCGCGCTGCCGGCACCCGCCGCGAAGCCGGTGACGGTGTCAGCACCGTCGCCGTCGGCATAGACGAATGTGTCGTCGCCAAAGCCGCCCTCCAGCGAGTCACTGCCGGTGCCGCCGACCAGCGTGCCGCCGGCCGACGCCCGGAGGCGGTCGTCGCCGCCCCCGCCTTCCAGTATGGCGCCCGCGATGTGCGTGGTCATGTCGTCGGTGAAGTTCGAGCCGACGACGCGCTCGATGCCGTGCAGGTGATCGGATTGCAGGAAGTCGTTGCCGATCGTGGCGAAGCTGACGCCGCCCTGCAGGCTCACGGTGATGCCCGTCCCGGCCCAGGAATAGTCGGCGGTATCGATCCCCTGGCCGCCGTGGATCGCGTCGCGCCCCGTCGAGCCGGTGATCGTGTCGTTGCCGTCACCGCCGTGGATGAAGGAATTCGACACGGCGCTGCCCAGCACGTCGTCGCCGGTGCCGCCGGTGACGATCGCCCCGGTCACGACGGGTCCGATGCCGCTCCCGGCGTGAAGGACCTCGACGTTCGTGATGGCGATCTGGTTGAGGGCCGGCTGCAGTTGCAGGACGCTGCCGTCCGCCGACCAGCTGTAAGCCAGGTTGTTGAAGATGACCTCGAAGCTGTTGGCGAGGGTGAACGCGTCGGTGCCCGCCCCGCCGTCGACGCGGCCGCCGGTCTGGTCCCAGGTCACATTGCTGAAGAACTGGTCATCGCCGTTGCCGCCGCTCAGCGTCCCGGCCACACCCCCGGCGGAGATCGTGTCGTTGAAGGCCGAGCCGATGACGTTCTCGACGCTGCGGCTGTTGTGGTCCGGGCCCATGTTGACGGTGACACCCGTCGCAGAGTTGACGTAGCTGGCCGTGTCGTTGCCGTCCTCGCCCAGGAAGATGCCGTTGCCGTTGACGATGTAAAGATCATCGCCGTGGCCCGCGAACACCTCGATATCGTTGCCGCCGATGATGGTGTCGTTGAACTGGGAGCCCGAAAGCCGGTCGATGCCGATCAGCGTATCGCCCGCGGCGTCACCGGTCAGGCCCGTGCCGGTCTGAAGATTGACGCTCACGCCGGACGTCGCGTTGAAATAGCCCGCCGTCGTGAAGAAGGCGGACGCACCGCTGCCGTCGAGGATATCGGCGCCCGCGCCGCCGACCAGCTGGTCGAATCCCTGATGGGCGACCAGCGTGTCGTTGCCGGCGCCGCCGATCAGCACCTCGTGGTCGTTGCCGCCCACCAGCGTATCGGCGAAGGCCGTGCCGATCACGCCTTCCATGGCGACCAGCGTGTCGCCGGCGGCATCGCCACCGGACATCAGGCCGGTTCCCAGGTTGACGTTGATCGCCGAGGCCGAGGCCGAGTAATCCGCAAGGTCGAAGCCGTTGCCGCCGTCCAGGGTATCGGCCCCCTGGAGGCCGGCCAGCGTGTCGTTGCCGCCGAGGCCGAATATCCTGTCGATGTTGGCCGTGCCGATGAGCACGTCGTCGCCCTCGGTGCCGACGATCCCGTCATCCGAGCCGGCCACCGTCACGCTGAGGGCCGAGGTCGCGGTCGCCCCGTACTGGTCCGTGACGGTGTAGGAGAAGCTGTCGATCACCGTCTCGCCGGTGTTCAGCGGCTCGGCGCCGGCATGGAGCTGGTAGGTGTAGTTGCCGTTGGCATCCACATTCAGGGTGCCGTACTGGCCGATCTGGGAGCCGGTATTGACGATCTGCATGACGGCGCCGCCGTCGACATCCGTGTCGTTCGTCAGCACGTTGCCGGCCGCGAAAGGCTGGATATCCTCGGTGACGAAGGCGCTGTCCGCCACCGCCACCGGCGCGTCGTTGACACCCGCGATGTCGATGTTGATCGCCGCCGTCGATAGCGCGCCGTGCTCGTCCTGCACGGAGTAGCTGAAGCTCTCGGAGACCGCAGAACCGACGCCCAGCCCCTGAAGGATGGGGATGAAGGTGGGGCTGACCGCGTAGGAGTAGCTGCCGTCGGCGTTGAGATTCAGCGTGCCGAACGAGCCGTTGTAGAGGCCGGGCGCGGTGGCGAGGGACAGTACGGCGCCGTTGTCGATATCGGTGTCGTTGATCAGCACGTTGCCGGTCGCCACGCCGCCGTCCTCGGTGGCCGTGCCGCTATCGGCGACCGCCACCGGCCCATCATTCGCGCCGGTGATCTGGATCGTGAGCTGCGACGTGTCGGAGCCGCCGAGCCCGTCAGAGACGGTGTAGCTGAAGACTTCGCTGACGACCTCGCCCTGCGCCAGGTTCTGCGCGGCAGCCCCCAGCGTGTAGGTGTAGGCACCGTTGCCCAAGATGCTCAGCGTGCCGTAGGCGCCGGCCTGGTTCGTGCCGTCGGACACCGAAAGCCCGGCGAAAGCGTCGACGTCGCTGTCGTTGGTCAGCACGTTGCCGGTGAGCGGGCCCGCGTCCTCCACGGTCGCGCCGCTATCCGCCACGGCCACCGGCGCGTCGTTCGCGCCAAACAAGCTGATCGAGAGATTGGCGCTGGCCGTGGCGCCATGCTCGTCCGTCACCGTGTAGACGAAGTCGTCGCCGACCAGCTGGCCCTGGAACAGGGCCTGCGCCGCGGCACCCGTGCTGTAGGTATAGGACCCGTCGCTGTTCAGGGTCAGCGTGCCGTAGGTGCCCGTGAGAACGCCGGCATTGGCGACCGAGAGCACCGCGCCATTGTCGATGTCGCTGTCATTGGTCAGCACGTTGCCGGTAAGCGGCACGTCTTCCGTCGCCGTGCCCAGATCCTGCACGGCCACCGGGCCGTCATTGGCGCCGCTCAGTTCAAAGGTGAGCTGCGAGGTCGCCGTGGCGCCATGCTCGTCGGTCACCGTGTAGTCGAAGGTCTCGGTCACCACCTCGCCCAGGGCAAGATTCTGCACGGCCGCGAAGGTGCTGTAGCCGTAGGCACCGTTGGCGCCGAGACTCAGGATGCCGTAGGCGCCGACCTGCTGGGCGGTATCGGCGATCGAAAGGAAGGCGGTGCTGTCGACATCCGTGTCGTTGGTGAGCACGTTGCCGAACCCGCCGGTATCCTCGCCGGCCGTCCCCGTATCGGCGTTCGCCACGGGTCCGTCATTGGCGCCGGCCACCTGGACCGTCAGCGCCGCCGTGGCGGTCGCGCCATGCTCGTCGGTCACCGTGTACTGGAAGACCTCGCTGACGACCTCGCCCGCGTTCAGCGCCTGCACGGCGGCAGAGGCGACGTTGTAGGTATAAGAGCCGTTGGCATTGAGCGTCAGCGTGCCGAAGCTGCCGGCCTGGTCGCCGGTATTGGCCACCGACAGCACCGCGCCGTGATCGATGTCGGTGTCGTTGGTCAGCACATTGCCGCCGCCGATTCCCGAATCCTCGCCGACCGTCACGGTGTCGGCGCCCGCCACGGGGCCATCATTGGCGCCGGTGATCTCAACGGTGAGCTCGGAGGTGGCGGTCGCGCCATGTTCATCGGTCACGGTGTAGGTGAAGGTATCGGTGACCGTCTCGCCCACCGCCAGCGCCTGCACCGCCTCGCCGCCCGAGATGTAGCTGTAGCCGCCGCCGGCGAAGAGATTCAGCGTGCCGTAGTCACCGATCTGCTCGCCGGTGTTGACCACGCTCAGCGCGGCGTTCTCGTCGACATCGGTGTCGTTGCCCAGCACGTTGCCGGTGGTGGCCGAATCCTCGGCCACCACCACGCTGTCGGCGACGGCCACCGGCCCGTCATTGTTGCCGGTCACCGTGATCCGGAGCTGCGAGGTGGAAACTGCCCCGTGCTCGTCGCGGGCCTGATAGGAGAAGATTTCGGTGCGCGCCTCGCCCTCCGGTATCGCCTGCGCCGCAGCGTCCAGGCTGTAGGCGTAGGAGCCGTCGGCATTGAGGGTGAGCGTGCCGAACCCGCCGGTGTACGTGCCGGGATTGGCGACCGAGAGAACGGCGCCGTGGTCGATATCGGTGTCGTTGGTCAGGACGTTGCCGGTAAGGGGGACGGCCGCGTCCTCCCCGACCGTCGCGAAGTCGATCACCGCCACCGGCCCGTCGTTGCGGCCGGTCACCTGGATCGCCAACTGCGAGGTCGCCGTGGCGCCATGCTCGTCGGTGGTCGTGTAACTAAAGGTCTCGGTGACGACCTCGCCCGCCGCCAGGGCCTGCGCCGCGGCATTCAGGCTGTAGGCGAAGGAGCCGTTGGCATTGAGGTTCAGCGTGCCGTAGGCGCCGGCCTGGGCGCCGGCATTGGCCACCGAGAGCACCGCGCCGTTGTCGACATCGGTGTCATTGGTCAGCACATTGCCGCTGACGCTGGGCTGCGTGTCCTCGACGGCCGCCGCGCTGTCGAGCGCGGCCACGGGCCCGTCGTTGCTGCCGGTTATGGTGACCGAGACGGTCGCGCTGCTCGTGTCGCCGTCGGTGTCGGTGACCGTGTAGGTGAAGGTGTCGACGACCGTCTGGCCCACGGCCAGGCTGTCCGCGCCGTTGCCGGGCGTGTAGGTGAAGGCGCCGTTGGCGGCCAGGGTCACGGCGCCGAGGGCCGGCGCGCCGGTCACCTGCAGCTGCGCGACGCCGTCGGGCGCCGAATCGTTGGCCAGGACATTGCCGCTGACGGAACCGTCCTCGCCGACCGAGGCTGCGTCGGCCACCGCGGTGACCGGATCGTCGCCGCCGGCCGGCGGCACCAGCACGCCGTCGACATAGATCTCGACGTTCTCCACGCGGCGGACGGTCAGATCCAGGGAATCAAGCTCGAACTCGGAATTGCTCCGCGCCTCGCCGCTGCTGTTGAGCGTGGTTGGGATGAAGGCCTGCAGCGCCGCGATGTCGGCGCGCACCGCAGACCGCGACCATTCGGCGCTGGTCAGGTTGATGCGCAGCGTATCGATGCCCGAGCCGCCGTCGTAGTAGTCGACCTCGCAGCGCCCGTTGCCGGCATTCTCCGCGGCCGTGAAGACCAGCGTGTCGTTGCCCGCGCCGCCATCGAGCTCATCGCCGCCGGAGCCGCCGTTCAGGACATCGTTGCCGGAGCCGCCCTCGAGCTCGTCGTCGCCGCTGCCGCCCAGCAGCGTGTCATTGCCCGAACCGCCGTCGAGCTCATCATTCCCGGAACCGCCATCGAGTCTGTCGTCACCCGAGCCGCCAGCGAGCTCGTCATTCCCGGTGCCGCCGTCGAGAGTGTCGTTGCCCGAGCCGCCGACTAGCTCGTCGTTCCCGGAACCGCCGCTGAGCCAGTCGTTGCCGGAACCGCCGTCCAGCTCGTCGGAGCCGTTGCCGCCGATCAGAGTGTCGTTGCCGGAGCCCCCGAAAAGGTCGTCGCCGCCCGAGCGGCCATCGAGCAGGTCGTTGCCCGATCCTCCGGAAAGCCGGTCATTCCCGTTGCTGCCGACAATCGTATCGTTGCCGCTGCCACCGTTCTTCGACTTGCCAGAGCTGTTAGTCATCGTGGTCCCCCGACCTGAGTTGACATTGCGACATGCGCAACGGCGCGCGTCCGCGCCCGCTCGCTCGCGATGGTCTTAATCTTCGATGGAAATCGTCAGCCCGTCCCCATGTAAGCCGCCCCCGCGGCCCTCGCCCTGGCTGAATGATGTTCTTCATCAACCCTGGGTCGAGCCCCATGGTTGTACAGCTATGAAGAGCACTCATCCATCGCACCGAGATAGATTGAGTGTATTTTCCTGTGGAGAACCGACCTACAAACGTACGATGAAGGGATGACCCGGCTCTCACTGCATCATCTGACGATGATCGAGGCACATCCGCTCGAGTTGATCGAGGCAGCGGCGGCCGGTGGCTTCGATTATTGCGGGATCCGGTTGGTGGCGCCCCGTCCTGGCGATCCGCTGGTCGACATCGCCGCCGACCGGGAGACCGTGCGCCAGGTCGGCCGCCGGCTGAAGGACAGCGGCGTGCAGCTCCTCGACATCGAGGCCATCTGGCTGAGCCCCGACACCGATATCGAAACCCTGCGGCTGCCGCTGGCCGTCGGCGCCAGCCTGGGCGCACGCTATGCGCTGGCCGTCGGCTTCGACGACGACCGGGCGCGGCTGACCGACAATTTCGCGCGGCTCTGCGATCTCGCGGCGACGTTCGGCATGACCGTGATGCTCGAATTCATCACCTACTGCTCGATCCGCTCCCTGGGCGAGGCGCGGGCGCTGGTCGAGAGCAGCGGCCGGCCGAATGCCGGCGTGCTGATCGACACGCTGCAGTTCTTCCGCTCCGGCGCCGGGCCCGCGGATCTCGACGGCCTGGACCCGGGCCTGTTCCGCTACATGCAGATCTGCGACGCGCCGCGGCGTGCGCCCGAAACCATCGAGGCCAGGCGCCACGAGGCGCGCACCGACCGCCGCCTGCCGGGCGAAGGCGAGCTTCCGGTTGGCGATCTCCTGAAACACCTGCCACCCGGTATCCCGCTCAGCCTGGAAGCGCCGACGGCGGCGCTGCGCGGCCTGCCCTATATCGAGCAGGGAAAGAAAGCCGGCGCCGCTCTTCGGGCCTTCCTCGCCAACGGCTAGGCTAGAGATCCTGGGCTGGCGCCTGCAGCAGCGCGCGGACCTCGTGCAGGTCGCGCGCGATGCGCACGCAGAGCGCCTGCATCTCCTCCGTCGGATCGAGCAGATCCGGCACCATGACGGTCATCATGCCGGCCGCCGCCGCGGCGCGGATGCCGTTATGGGAATCCTCCAGCGCCAAGCAGCTCTCCGGCGCGATGCCGAGCCGCCGCGCCGCGGTGAGATAGGGATCGGGATGCGGCTTGCCGCGCGCGTAATCGCCATGCGCCACGACAGCATGGAAACGCTCCAGCACGCCGTGCCGCCCCAGATGCCGCGTCACGGAGCGATGCGATGACGAGGTGGCAACAGCCCGTGGGAGACCAGCCTCGTCCAAGGCATCCAGTAGTTCCACCACGCCGGCCTTCAGACAGAGCTGCGTCTCCGCCATCTCGTGAAAGCGGGCCGAGCAAGCCGACCAAAAACGGTCAAACTCGAACTGCACGCCGAAATGACCGGTGAACAGCTCGCGCGTGGCATCGATCGTCAAGCCGATCGTGCGGCCGTAGAGCTCATCAACCGATACGTCGTATCCTTCAACCGCCGCAACGGCACGCACGGCGTCGCGATAGAGCGATTCCGTGTCGACGATCAGGCCGTCCATGTCGAAGACGACGGCGCGCGGCGCTCTTGGCAGAGTCATGCCGGTATTCTAGCGCGACCCCTTACAGGCGCGCGACCAGCCCTTCGAGCTCGCCGCACAGCGCCGCCGCGCCCGGCACCGTCCCGTAGACGTAGTGATCCGGCCGCACGATCGCCGCCCAGGCGCCGTGACGCTGGAACCACTGCCGAACCACGCCGTCAGCCTCGCGCAGGGCGTCGTCCTGCCCGCCGATCCGGATCACCTGGAGCTTCAGGCGCTCGACGATCGCCGGCGGCAGGTCGAGCGGGGGCGATGCCGCGGCCGCATCGATCACCACGCGCCAGCCATGGCCGCAGAGCGCGTCCAGGCGCTGGCGCCGGCCGTCCTGCTCGATCCACGGCTGCGGGAACAGCGTGCCGCGGGCGGAACCGGCCCCGGCCGACAGGAGCCCCGTCTCCAGCGGCGGGATGATGTCCTGGCGCGTGGTCGTGCGCACCACGCCGCCGGTCTCGGCGAGCAGCGCCGCGTCGCGCCCGCGGGCCGCCTCGGGATCGCGCTCGCAGACGATGGCGCCGATCTTTTTCAGCCGCGTGGTCAGCTCGCGGACATGCCGACCGCGCTCCGGGCCGTAGGTGCCGAGCAATCCCTCACCCGCCCGGCCGGCCAGCACGGCGTCCAGCTTCCAGGCGAGGTTGGACGCGTCGCGAAGGCCCTGGCACATGCCCTGGCCGATGAACGGCGGCTGCTGGTGCGCCGCGTCGCCGGCCAGGAAGACGCGGCCCTTGCGCCAGTCGCGCACCACCAGCGCATGGAAGCGGTAGCTCGCCTGGCGCCAGAGCGTCGCGTCGTCGGGCGTGATCCAGCGCTGGAGCAGCCGCCAGGTGCCGGTATCCGTCACGGCCTGCTGCGGATCCTCGCCGGGGCGCAAGGAGATCTCCCAGCGCCGGTGATTGCCGGGGCCGATGATGTAGGTGCAAGGGCGCTCCGGGTCACAATACTGGATGCAGACATCCGGCAGGCGGGCGAGCCCCTTGTGATTGACCAGCACGTCGACCACCAGCCACGGCTCGTCGAAATTCAGGTCCTCCAGATCGAGGCCGAGCGCCTGGCGCGTGAAGCTCGACGCCCCGTCGCAGGCGATACAGTATTTCGCGGCGACGATGCGTGTCGATCCGTCATCCTGCCGCAGGCTCAGCGTCACCGCGTCGGCGTTCTGGTTGAGGCCGACGACCTCGGCGCCGAGCGCCACCTCGACCGACGGCAAGGCGGCGACATGCTGGCGCAGCGCGGTCTCCACCGGCGGCTGGCTGAACACCAGGGTCGGCGTGTAACCGAGCGGATAGGGTGGCGCCACCGTGTCCAGGCGCTTGATGAGCTGCCTGTCGACGCCGTAATACTCGGACGGACGAAACGGCGCGATCCACTGCTCGATTTTCTCGACCAGACCGAGCTGCTGGAACAGCCGCATGATCTCGTGATCGAGAGCGATGGCCCGCGGCTTGTCGTAGACGCCGCGCAGTTTCTCGGCGACGAACACGCGATGCCCGGCCAGGCCGAGCAGGCCGGCGGCGACGGCGCCGGAGGGACCGAAGCCGACGATGGCGACATCGTAGGGAGCGGACATCAAACCGGCGCGAAGAAGATCGCCCTCTGCGCTTCCTTCAGGCGCGGCGCCGGCGGGGCCGAGATGCCCCAGTGATCGATGCGGCCCGGCGGCCACTTCCAGTCGTCCGGCCCGCCGACCTTGTAGCTGTCGTCGACCTTCTGCACCTCGGCCGTGTACTCGATGGCGAAGCCGAATGGATCGACGAAATAGTTGAAGGCGTTGTTGCCCGGCCCGTGGCGCCCCGGCCCCCAGACGATGGGAAAGCCGGCCTCGCTCAGCCGGCCGCCGCCGCGCATCACGGAGTCCAGGTCGGGCATCTCGAAGGCGATGTGGTTGAGGGTATTGCCGTCCGAATCGTGCAGCGCGAGGCAGTGATGGTCGCTGTTGCAGCGCAGGAAGGCCATGATCCGCGTGCGGTCCGAAAGCTTGAGGCCCATGACGCGCTCGAGGAAGGCCTGCGCCTCGGCGGTGTTGTGGCTGTTGAGCACGATATGCGACAGGCGCCCCGGCCGGTCGCGCACCACGCGCGCCTCGCCGTGGGTCGCATCGCCGTGCACGAAACGCAGCACCCGCCCGTCCTTGTCGGCGATGGTCAGCGCCTGGCCGCCGGCCGGATCGTCCGACGGCGCCAGCGGGCTGACGACCCGTCCGCCCGCCTCGACGGCCGACGCGGCGATGGACTTCAGCGTCTCGGCCGAGCGGGCCCGGAACGTCACGCTGCGCAGCGAGGGCTTCTCGGCGCGATGCAGGGACAGGATGTGGTGATCCCGGCCCGTACCGCGCAGATAGATCGCCTCCGGTCCGCGCGCCACCACGTCGAGCTGCCAGACCCGGGTGTAGAAATCCTCGGCCTGCTTGAGGTCCGGCAGGTTCAGCGCAACGCTGCGCAGATCGGTGACGCGCGACTCAGTCATTGGTCCTCTTACTACTCCAGCTTGATGCCGGCCGTCTTGATCACCTTGGCCCAGCGCTCGGTATCGGCGGCCACATGCGCCCCCAGCTGCTCGGGCGAGCCGAGCTCGAAGATCACGCCGCGCGGCTCGAGCCGCTGGCGCACGTCGGGGGCGTTGAACGCCTCCTTCGCCTCCCGGTTGAGCCAGGCGACGATGGCCGGCGGGGTCTTGGCGGGCGATCCAGGGTCGGCAGGATCGAGTTGGTGGCGTGAAAGCCGATATAGAGCGTGTAGCCGTCGGGCGGCGCCATGGCGACGAGCTCGGCGGCCAGGATGCCACCCGCCCCGGTGCGGTTATCGACCACGGCCGGCTGCTTCGTCTTCTCGGTGAGCTTCTGGCCGAAGGTCCGGCCGACGATATCGGCCATGCCGCCGGGCGCGGTCGGCACGATGATGCGGACCGGCTTGTTCGGGTAGTCCTGGGCATAGCCCGGCGCCGCCACCATCAGCGCGGCAACTGCCGCCGCCAAAATCCCCTTCATGACAACCTCCCTGCCTTATTTATCGGCCGCTCATCGGCAGATGATAGCAGCGGCGGCCGGGTTTCAGAAGCCCCCCGCCCTGCCTGATATGCTACAGATTCCGGCCCGGCCCGAGTTGAAGACAGCACCCGTGATCCGCCCCCTGACTATCGCGCACACCTCCGACGTCCACCTGCATGACGGCCCCGACGGTGCCCCGGTCTGCGCGGCGTTCTCGCGGGTCGTCGACACCGTACGCGACAGGCGGGCCGACCTCTTCCTGATCGCCGGCGATCTCTTCGACCACAACCGGGTCAGCGGGCCGGTCATCGATTTCGTGGTTGGCGAGCTGGCCCGCGTCCCCTGCCCGACGGTCATCATCGCCGGCAATCACGATGTCTGGGCCGACGGCGCGGTCTTGCGCCGCGCCGATTTCGGCCAGGCCGGAAACCACATCACGCTGCTCAACCAGCCCGACGGCCTGCAGATCGAGTTTCCCGAGCTCCACGCGACGGTGTGGGGCCGCTGCATGCTCGATCACGGGCCTGAATACCGGCCGATGGCCGGCGCCCCGGCGCGGCTGCGCGATCTCTGGCACATCGGCATGGCGCACGGGCTCTATACCGACGATCCCTCGACCCAGCGCTCCTCGCTGATCACCGCCGACGAGATCGGCGCCTCGGGCTTCGACTACCTGGCGCTCGGCCACGTGCACGCGCACCGCCAGATGCGCCACGGCCGCACCCTCGCCTGCTATCCCGGCGTGCCCCTGGCCAGCGAAGGCACGGCCACGAACGGCTGCCTGGCGATCGTCGATCTGATGCCCGGCACAGACGCCAAAGCGGTGGCGCAGTCGCTGGACTGACCGGTGCCCGATCAACACGAGTCCGCTTCCATCCTGAACGGCCTGCGCCTCTGCCTGCCGGTGGCGATCAGCGTCGCCGCCTACGGCCTGGTCTGGGGCGTGCTCGCCGGCCAGGCGGGCATGACCGTCGCCGAGGTCGCGGCGATGAGCGCCCTGGTCTTCGCCGGCGCCTCGCAGTTCGTGGCGCTGGAGCTCTGGGCGCCGATCCCGCCGGTCTGGTCGCTGATCGCCGCGGCGCTCGCCGTCAACCTGCGCTTCGTGCTGATGACTGCGACGCTGCGGCCGCTCTTCGGGCACCTGCCGAAACGCGCCGCGTTGTGGCGCATGCATCTGATCGCCGACGAGACCTGGGCGATCGGCATGGCCGAGGTCGCCAAGGGCCGCGACGGCGCCGCGGCCATGATCGCCGGTGGCCTTCTGCTCTACGTCACCTGGGTGACGTCGACGGTCACCGGCCGGGTGCTCGGCACCGGTCTCGAGGATCCGACCCGCTGGGGACTCGATTTCGCCTTCATCGCCGTGTTCCTCGCGCTGCTGGTGAGTCTGTGGCGCGGCATCGGCGACCTGCTGCCCTGGCTGGTCGCGGGCGGCGTTGCCGTGGCCGCATCGCTGGTGGTTCCCGGCAAGTGGTACATCATCCTCGGCGGCCTCGCCGGTAGCCTGCTCGGCGCCTGGCAGTCGACGCGAAAGCAGGCGCCGTGACGCCCGAAGCCGCGCTCGCCATCGCCGGCATGGCGCTCGTCACCTACGGCGTGCGGGCCGGCGGATTCCTGCTCTCGGCCTACATTCCGCAAAGCGGGTTCGCCGCAGCATGGCTGCGTCATTTGCCGGGCGCCATGCTGGCCGCGATTGTCGCACCGGGCGTGCTGACCGGCGGCCCGGTCGAGGCCGCGGCGGCCGTCCTTACCGTCGTAACCGCGATCCTCACCCGCAACCTGTTCGCCGCCATGGCCGTCGGGACTATCGCCGTGTGGCTGGGCCGCTCGGTGCTTCCCCTGATTTAGGCCGGTGAATCAAGGATCCGTCCGCTTTCTGTCACAGGCCAGCCCCCTTTACGTCTACGGAGTCTCCCCCGGCTCCCTCGGGCTTCTCCTGATGCCCGAAAAATGCCGCACGCTCGTACACTCCCCTCGAACTTGGCGGTTATCCCGACCGCTACCGCGTCACTCAGACAGGGGATTGTCATGGACCCACGCGCCCAAGTCGTAAAGTTTCTCCCTGCCCTGCGCCGCTACGCCCACGCTTATGCGGGCTGCCGCACGCGCGGTGATGCCTTTGTCGAGATCTGCCTCGAGGTCATGACAGAAGACCCGCGCTGGCTGCAGCGTGGCAGGACCCTCAAGCTCGACCTGTTCAAGCTGTTGCACGCGGTCATCGACCGTTGCGGCGAGCCGCTGGCCGCGCAGGAGCCGGCCGCCGACTATGAGTCGCGCCTGCGCCAGACCATCCTGAGCCTGCCGGCCTTGCGGCGCCGCCTCGTCCTCATGCTCTCGTTCGAGGACCTGCAGACCCCCGACCTCGCCTACATCGTCGGCCTGAGCGAGGCCGAGACCCGCGCCGAGCTGGAAGCCGCCTGGGCCGAGATCGGCAAGCGGCCGACCGCCCGCGTCCTGATCGTCGAGGACGAGGAGCTGATCGCCATGGATATGAGCGACACGGTCGAAGAGCTCGGCCACACGGTCGTCGGCGTCGCCCGGAGCGAGCAGAGCGCCATCGAGATGGCCCTGCAGACCAGCCCCGAGCTGGTACTGGCCGATGTCAGGCTGCGCGGCGGCGGCAGCGGCACCCGCGCCATCGAGCGCATCCTCGGCAAGAGCCCGGTGCCGGTCATCTTCGTCACCGGCCATCCCGACGGCGTGCGCTCGGACGCCGCCGCGTCGATCTACTGCGTCGCCAAGCCGTTCAATCGCGAGGTTCTGAAACAGACCATCGCCCACGCCCTCAAGCAATCAACAGGCCCAAGGCCGCTCTACATGTAACAGGGGCTCTCTCTCCCCTTTTCCTGGGCGGGACCCGCTGGTCCCGCCCTTTTTTTGCCGGTGAGCTTCTTTACGGCAGCGCCGCCGTCTGCGGCCCGAGCAGGTCGCGCGGATTCTGCGGCCGCGAGCCGCGACGCACCTCGAAATGCAGCTGCGGGCTGGTGACGCCGCCGGTGGCGCCGACCCGGCCGATGGTCTGGCCGCGCCGCACCTCGTCGCCGCGCTTGACCAGCAGCTCGTCGGCATGGGCGTAGGCCGTGATCCAGCCCTCGGCATGACGCACCAGCAGCAGGTTGCCGAAGCCCTTCAGCTCATTTCCGGCATAGACGACCGTGCCGTTGTCGGCGGCGCGGATCGGCGTGCCGCGCGGGGCGGCGATGTTGATGCCGTCGTTCTGCAGTCCGCCAGGCTTGCTGCCGAAATCGGAGATCACGCTGCCGCGCACCGGCCAGAGGAAGCCCCGGCCCGGGCGCGCCGACGGCACCTCGTCCGGCTCGCTCGGCGGCGCCACGGAGGATGGCAGCGGCAGGCTGGCCGGCTGCACGGGCGCGGCCGTCGCCGAGCCGC
>JALHMR010000037.1 GCA_022843945.1 Rhodospirillaceae bacterium
CCGCCGACGCCGGCTGAGCGCAGCGCCGCTTTCCAGGAAGCGAGCCGGGCCCGCACCGCGCAGCGTGTCGCCGCCACCGAGGCGCGTGCCCTGGGTCCCGCCGTTCCGGTCGTGCGCTCCGAAGGGCAGGGCCTGCGCTTCAAATGGCCCGATCCGGTGACCGCGGCCGCCTTCACGCGCGGGGCCTACATCTTCCTCGTCTTCAACAAGCGCGCCCCGCTCGATCTCACGGCGGTGCGCAGCCCGCCGCCCGAGGACCTGGTCGGCGACATCACGCAGGTGACGTCCGAGGGCACGACCGTGCGCCTCATGCCGCCACCCAATACCTATTATGCGATCCGCGCCGAGGGTAACGAGTGGGTCATCGAGATGACGCGTCGGCCGCGCCGGCCCGACGTGCCGGCGATCATCGAGACCAAGAACGAGAACGACCCGCTGGCGGCGCGCGTGCTGGTGACCATGCGCGGCGGCCAGGCAGTGGTCACGCTCAAGGACCCCGAGGTCGGCGACGAGATCAAGATCGTGCCCACGGCGGTTGCTGGGGCCGGCGTCGACGAGAGCTACGATTTCCCGCAGTTCAAGATCCTGGCCAGCGCCCAGGGGCTCGTCGTCGTGCCCGAGGCTGACGGCGTCGCCGTTCGGCCGCTCGGCCCGGTGATCGAGATCTTCTCGCCCAAGGGGCTGCTGCTCTCCGCCCCCGATGCGGTGCCCAACCGCGCCGATCCCAGCCTCGACCCCGACGCGCTGCCGCGCATCTTCAATTTCGCCGAGTGGGCCCGCGACGACGGCCGCCCCTACCTGACGCGCAAGCGCGAGCTGGAGACCGCTCTCTCCTCATCGCCACCCAACAACCGCAACCCGGCGCGCCTGGCGCTGTCGCGCTTCCTGTTCGCCAACGGCTACGCGGTGGAGGCCGAAGGCGGCCTCGAGACGATGGCCCTGCAAACGCCGGCAATCTCCAATACGCGGCTTTACCGCTCGCTGCGCGGCGCCACGGCGCTGATGGCGGGCAATCTCGACGTCGCCAGCCAGAACCTGCGTCACGCCACGCTCGACCGCGAGCCGGAGATCGCCATGTGGCGGGCGGCGCTGGAGATGGCCGAAGGCAATCCGCGCGGTGCCATCGACCAGATCGCCAAGGGCCCGGACCTGACCAAGGACTATCCCTCGCCGTACAACAACCGCATCGGCCTGGCGATCGCCGAGGCGCTCATCGAGCTGGGCGACATCCCGGCCGCGCGCGACCGCATCGAGGCGGTGATGGCCAGCGGCCCGACCCCGGGCGAGGAGACCCAGGCGCGCTATCTGCGCGGCCGCCTCGCGCTGCTCGAAGGCAAGCCGGGCGAGGCCCAGGCTATCTGGTCGGCTCTCGAGCGCGGGGCGATCTATTCGCCGGCGCGCGTGCTCGCCGCCATGGCGCTGGTCGAGCTCGAGCTCAAGGAAAACCGTCTGACCATGGCACAGGCGGCGCAGCGCATCGAGCGCCTGCGCTATGCCTGGCGCGGCGACGACATCGAATTCGCGGTGCTGCGCAAGCTCGGCGAGCTCGAGCTCAATTCGGGTGACGTGCGCAAGGGGCTGGCCAGCCTGCGCGACCTGATCGCGCTCAAGCCCGATAGCCGCGAGGTCACCGCCGTCACCAGGCAGATGTCCAACGCCTTCCAGAAGTTCTTCCTGGAAGGTGGGGCCGACAAGCTGTCACCGATCGTCGCCATCGGCATGTTCAAGGAGTTCGAGTATCTGATGCCGAGCGGGCCGGCGGCCGACATCCTGGTTCGCAACCTTGCCGACCGCCTGATCAAGATCGATCTCCTCGACCAGGCCGCCGAGCTGCTCGAAGGCTTGATCCGCAGCAAACTCGACGGCGAGGGCAAGGCTGAAGCCGGGGCGCGGCTGGCTTTCACCCGCCTGCTCGACGGCAAGCCGGCCGAGGCCGTGGGTGCCATCAACGAGACCGAGGTGCCGGGCACCTCCGAGGCCATCCAGCGCGATCGCAATCGCCTGGCAGCCCGCGCGCTCGCCGATCTCAACAGCGGCGCCGCGGCCTTGCGGCGCATCGCCGACGACCCGGGCCCGGAAGCCGACATGCTGCGCGCCGAGATCAGCTGGAAGATGGAGGAATGGATGGGCGCCGCGCAGGCGCTCGGCCGCCTGGCCGGCGAGCCGCCAGCAGGCGACGCGGTGATCTCCGAGGATCAGGCGAACCTCGTACTGCGCTATGCCGCGGCCCTGGCTCTGGCCGGTGACCAGGCGGGCCTCGATGGGGTGCGCGCCAAGTACGGCGCGGCCATGGCCAAGGGGCCGCTCAAGGATGTCTTCCCGGTGATTGCGAGCGACGCCGCGGGCCGGATGGCCGATGTCCGCGATATCGCGGCGCGCCTGCCCAGCACGGCGCCGTTCCAGGGCTTCCTGGCGGCCTATCGCGCCCGCTTCGCCAACGGCGCGCCGCGCACCTGACGCGGTCGGCGCCCGGCGCCGTCACTATCCTTCGTTCTCCGGCGGCCCGCCTTCCGGGAGGGTCTGCGTTCTCAAACGGACGGGGCGGGCGGTATCCGCCGCATATCTGGAAATTTTTCGTTTCTTCTGTGAAGCGGCTCACAGTCCGCCGCAGCAGGCCTCGTCATCGTGACGGGGCGCTGTCGTTTCGCGCGTCGGCCAGGGAGCTGCCGCACGGATAAGGCGGAGAGAGCCATGGTTTCTTATGCACGCGTCGGGGCGCTGGCCGCCCTCATGCTGGTCGCCGGCGCCGCGCCCGTTCCCGCGGCCGAAACGGACTACACAGAGTTCATGCCGGAGGCTTGCGCCGAGGCGGAGAGCGTCGCCGCCAGGCGCCTGCGTATCCTGTTGATGCGCAGCGACGTTCGCGCCACCTGGCTGCTTGGCAGCAATATCACCACGCTGAAAGCGGCGCGCGGTCATTGCCTGTCCGGGAACCCGGAGCGGGCGATTCTGCTCTATCGCCACATCATTGAGACGCTGCGCGACGAAGAGGTGCGGCTCGAAAGTGAGCTCGCCGAGACCGGCTATTAGGGGATACCCCGTTGGAGGCAGGTGAGGTGGGCACGGCGCTCAATCGTCGTCGTGCTCGCTTTCCTGCGCCAGCGCGGCGGCATTACGGATCGTGATCTGCCCACCGTCGAGCCGGATGAGGCCACGCTTATGCCATTCCCGCAGCTGCTTGTTGATGCTCTCGCGCGTCAGTCCCGTCATGTTGCCAATCTCGCGCTGCGACAATTTGAGGTCGATCTGCCGGCCCGCCGGCATGGCGCGTCCGTGCGACTGGCTGAGGCGCAGCAGGGTCTTGGCCAGGCGAGCGCGAAGATCGAGGAACAGGACATCCTGCAGCTGCTCGCTGGTCCGGCGCAGGCGCTCGCACAGGATCTCAAGCAAGCGTACGCCGATCCGCGGATGGGACTCGAGGAAGGGAACGAAGTCGCGGCGGTCGATGACCATCAGTTCGGACGGGGCGATGGCCGTCGCGTCGGCGGCGCGCGGCTTGCCGTCGAGCAGGGCGATCTCGCCGAAAACCTCGCCGGGGTTGATGATGTTGAGGACGACTTCCTTGCCGTCCGTCGCCGGCGAGCTGATCTTAACCCGCCCGCTGAGCACCGCCATGAGGCCGTGACCGGGAGAATCCTTGCGAAAAATCACTTCGTTGGCCTTGCGCTGCTCGATCCGGGCGCGGGCCAGAAGAGACGTTAACTCCTCCGGGGAGAGGTGGCGGAACAGGAAATGACCCACCAAGGCTTGACGTTTATCGATGGAAGTCGATGCAGCCATGCGCAGCGCGCCTGCCCGGAGGGGTGTGACCTAGTTCATACGCCGATTCCAAAACTTGGCCTAGCGTGTCGTGCGCTCGACAAGGACCCGGGCGAGGGGGCTGACGCACGCATGGCACGGTACGCCCAAAGCACCGCCGCCGCGCTCCGATCATTTCCGGTCGGCAAGCTGCGCCATGCGCCACGCCTCCTGCAATCGGCTAACGCTCCCCGGCCAGCAGTGCTATCAATAGTTGCCTGGCAAAGCGATGTCAGTCGGGGGCCCAAATCCTTGTCCTCGCAAGCCGATAGCAATGGGAGCCGGCGAGAGCCGTTAAACCGTCGTCTGGCGGCTATCGTCGTTGTCGACGTCGTCGGCTACACGCGTCTCATGGAGAGCAACGAGACGGAGACCCACGCGCTATGGAAGGAAATGGCCAGCGGGGTGATCGCCGAGGAAGTCGTTCGCCACCGCGGGCGGATCGTCAAGAGCACCGGCGACGGGTTCCTCCTGGAATTCGCCAGCATCGTCGATGCGGTGATCTGGTCTTTCGAGGTCCAGGAAAGGTTTGGCGTTCGCGAGGTAGAGAGGCCGGAAGCAGCCATCCGCCTGCGGATCGCGGTCAACGTCGGCGACATCATCCACGAGCCCGAGGATATCTTCGGTAGCGGCGTCAACATCGCGGCTCGCCTCCAGGAATTTGCCGAACCCGGCGGCATCGTCATTTCCGGCCTCGTGCACGAACAGGTCCAGCCGGTCATTCGTTATCAGGCGCGCGATCTCGGCCTGGTGCATCTGAAGAATATCGATCGGCCGGTCCGCGCCTACGCGGTCAACCGGGATGCCCGCCCCGGCAAGATGGAATCAGGAAGCCTGGCGCAGGACCGTCGGCACCGGCCGTCGATTGCCGTTCTGCCCATTCGCAGCCTGGGCGGCGGTGCCCCGGACGACTATTTCGCCGAAGGCATCGTGCACGACATCACTGCGTCGCTGGCCAATCTGAAGGAGCTGTTCGTCGTTTCCAGCAGCTCGACCATCTGCTTCCGCGCCACCGATATCGACCCGGCGGTGATCGGCCGCCAGCTCGGCGTGCGCTACCTCGTGACCGGTAGCATGGTCCGCGGCATGGATCGCCTGCGCATGAACGTGCAGCTCTCGGATACCGATACGCGCAACGTCGTCTGGGCCGGGCGTTACGATGTGCTCGAGACAGATTTGTTCACCACCCAGGACACGATCGCCGCCCAAGTCGCCCAAACCCTGGTGCCGCATCTGCGGCGCACCGAGCACCAGCGCGCTCTGCGCAAGAGGCCCGAGAGCATGGATGCCTACGAGACGTTCCTGCAGGGACTGTACCGGCTGTATCGGCTCGAGCCGGGAGATTTCGACGGCGCGCGCGAGCTCTTGCTCCAGGCGATCGAGCGCGATCCGCATTTCGCCGCGCCTTACGCCTACATGGCCAAATGGCACATCATCAACATCGGCCAGGGCTATATCCCGCATCATCGCAAAGGCGCCGAAGAGGCGTTGCGTTACGCCGAGCTCGCGCTCGAGCGCGACGATTCCGATCCCCTGGCGCTGGCCGTCTACGGCCACACCATGTCGTTCCTCCTGCGCCGCTACGATGAGGCGTTGGCGGCGTTCGAACGAGCGATCGAAATCAGCCCGAATTCACCGGTCACCTGGGGCCTCAGCAGCCCGACCTTCGCCTATACCGGCGACGGAGCGCAGGCGGTCATCCGCGCTGAAGAGGCGGTCCGGCTGACGCCCCTCGATCCCTACGCATTCTTCTATCAGACGGTCCTGACGGTCGCCTACTACACGCACGGCAACTACGAAGACGCGGTGCGTTGGGGCTATCGCGCCATGGCCGCCAACCGCCGGTTCACCGCCAGCCCCAAGGCGCTGATCGTCAGCCTGGTGGCGATGGACCGTCTCGACGAGGCTCGGCAGGTCGCCAAGACGCTGCTCGAGCTCGAGCCGGGGTTCCGTATCGAACCTTACTGCGCCTGGTACCCAATCAGGGATCCGGAGGCGCTGAAGCTCTACGCGCAGAGATTGGCCGCCGCGGGATTGCCGTCCTGATGCTGCCCGGTATTTCAGTAAGACCTAGCCCGAAGGGGGAGAAAGCCATGAGCGCTGGTGTAGGCGTAGGGGTGGGAGTTGGTGTGGGCGTTGGTGTTGGTGTCGGTGTCGGTGTCGGTGTGGGAGTGGGAGTTGCTGCCCCGGGCGCCTTGCCGGCGGAGCGTGGCTTCCGGCCGCTCACGCTGCATTTTACCGCCCCGGGGTCCGCCGGCTCGTGGCCCGATCATCCCGCTCCCCGTCGTGTCCTGCCACTCGAGCAGGTTGCCTGGCGCAACCAGGATTGGGAGGCGGGCGTCTACGCCGTGCTGGTGGTCGGCGAGTTCGCGGCGACGGCGTGGCGCGATCTGCGGATATCCGAGGAACTGCTCAAGTGGCAACCCCACAAGCCCAACGCGGCGCGCGAGGTGGGCAAGGAGATCGAGCTGCTGCTCAACATGATGGCCGACCAGCGCGAGCGCTACCTCGCGGAGATCGTCGACCAGCAGGATAACGCGCCGCTTGCCTGGGTCGCGGTGATGGGCATGGATCGCGCGGCCCGCACGGCGACCTTGCGGTTGATGAACTGCGCGCTGCGGGTCGGCGAGCTGGTCGCTATCCATTTCAAGGCGAAGTATGGGCGCCCGCGGCCCTCGGCCCTGTGTCCGGCGCTGCGCCCGCCCTTCGGACCGCCGGGACACCCGGCATTTCCCAGCGGACATTCGACCCAGGGCTGGCTGCTGACCCTGTGCCTCAAAGAGGCCGCGCCGCAGTTCGCGCCGGATCTCGAATGGACGGCGGCGCGCGTCGCCGTCAATCGTGAGCGTGCCGGGCTCCACTATCCCAGCGATAGCGCCGCCGGAAAGGAACTGGCGGCCGGCATCTTCGGCCTGCTCAACAATGCGTCGCTCTGCCCGCTTTTCGCCAAGGTGATGGCCGACGCCAAGAAGGAGTGGCGGTAACGATCGTGCGCCGCCGGCCCAAGTCTTTCTTCGCGCCCGTCGCGGGCTTTGAAAGCCCGCGACGCAGCGCAAGCCGGCGGCGCGCTACCACTCGCGCATCGCGATATTGTTGTCGAAGGGCACCAGCTCCTCGACCGGTGTCGGGCCCTCGGCGCAGGCCAGGTTCGCGGATGCTTCGACGTTGGCCGGATCGCCCGGTGCGCCGGCAAAGATCAGCACGGCATTCCGCTTCGCCTTCATCGGCCGCCAGGTGAACGGGCCGAGAACCGTCGACTCACCCGGGTCGATCTGGCCGACGACGGGCGGCGTGGTGACCACCGGCAGCAGGGGCTGCCAGCCCGGCCAGGTACCGATCGCCGAATCAGCGGCGGCGAAGGCCGAGACGGTGACGTTTGTCGCCCGCCGGGTTCCGCGATTGCCGACGCGAACGTAGACGAAGTTGTCGACGCCGGTTTTCGGCGGCTGGTCGCTCTCCTTTCCATCGGGTGCGTGGCGGATCCACATGGCGTCGGGCCGCGCGTGCCAATCCCCGGTGAAGCCATATTCCCCGCTGCGTCCGTCGTCGATATAGATATCGATGCTCTCCGCCGGGCCCGGCTCGTCGAGCGGCGCTGGAGCGCTGGGCGGATGATAGAGCCCCTGCCGTTCGAAGGCCCAGCGGACCACCTTGTGGATGCGGCCGCCCAGATGGCGGCAACCGTCCGCCATATAGTCGAGCGTACCGATATCGGCCTGGATCAGCGCGTGGGCAAGATCGTCGACCGTACGCGCCGCCACGCTCTGGCTCGGGCCGAGCAGCCGCAGGCCGCGGACAATCAAGTGGACGACATGGCGGGCGGCGCGGCGGCGGACGGCGATATCGGGCTCGCCGAGATCCGTCGTCGCGTCGCCACCGATCGCGCGGTAGAGGCGAAACAGAGAACTCGAGAGGATCTGCTCGGCGTAATAGCCGTCGGGGTCGCGCAGGCGCGGGTTTTCCGGCGGGTTGTGATACGTCCCGCGCCAGCCCCAGCCGTCGGTGACGTTGCGGTCATGCCGCCGCGAGGGAACGCTGACCCAGGGAAAGGTCATGCCACGCATGGTATTCGCTCCGCCTGCTGTCGTATCGCAGGCAAAGCGCGATTCGGGGTCGGCCAGGATGGCGGCGAGGGAATCGCCGATGCTGTGGGCGAACTTGAACTCAGGCGAGCCGGTTGCGGCGATCAGCAGCACATGGCCAAACTCGTGCCACACCCAGCGCGGATCGCAGGCGACGCCGAGCGGACTGCGGGTGTTCGAGAGGTCAGCGAGAGCGAACTTGATCTGGGCGATACGCCGGCTGCCAGGCTCCTGCAGAACCTGGGCGTTGACGCAGAGACCGTCGGTACAGCCGAACGCGCCAACCACGGCGCGATGGGCGACGCGGACCGGGAACTGACCGGGCTCGAAGTACTCGTCCATCGGAAAGCCGAAGTCGGCGATCATCTGGAACATCGCGTCGCAATGATGATAGGCGCTGACCGCGGCGAAATCGTTCGACCGCGCCGTGGCGCCGAAATCGAAGGGTGGCCAGGTGCGCTGAGGCGGCGCGATGCCCAGTTCATTTTTGAGATCGAGAGCGACATAGCGGCCGGTCAGGCTCTGTCGGCCGTTGACCGGCTCGTTAAGCCGCTGAAGTTCGACCTCGACCGCATGCGTATCGAGTGTCGCCGTGGGCAGGCCGGGCGTCCGTGTCGGATCGCCGGTGGCGCTCGCAGGATCAAGCGCGAACACCTGGCCCGTGGCGCAGGCGGCCAGCGGCTCGAGATAGACGATCTCCGGGATGCGGGGATCAATGAGGAGGCGATAGGCGCTGGCGGCGGCCGCCGCGGCACCCTTGAGCAGGATATCGACGCGCAGCACGACAAGGTCGGTGCCGGCGGGCGACGAGGGCGGCAACAACGGAGGGAGGGCGTCACAGCCGGCGAATACCTCGCCGCATTTGGCGCGCGGCGCCCGCGCCAGGTCCCGGCGGTCACCGGGCGCCACGCGGTAGACGCACCAGTCGAACTGATGCACGGCGATACGGTCGGGCGGCACACCGAGCGCCATCGAGGTGAGCACGACGGCTCCGGCGGCATCGCCACCGGCGAGCGTCGCCCGGACCGCCGGCGATGAGGCGGCACTGTCCAGCGGCAGTGGCCGTAGTTCGGCCAGCGCCGTCGAATCCGAGCCGGTGACGCGCCGGCTTCGCCGCGTCGCGTCGGCGTGAATGTAGATGCGCAGGCCGCTTTCCCAGACATCGAGCTGGAGCGGGGGGCCGGCGAAGCCGTCGAAGACGTAAGTCTGCTGAGCCACGACCAGGCTGCTCTCGTGCCGGCGGACCGAGCGGATCTCTCCCCAGCGATAGCCCGGCCCGCCGCGCGTGTTGGTCCCGTTGCGCGGTGTCGAGTCGAGCCCGTGGAGGTCCGCAGGCGAGAGACCGTACAGCGGACCGATCCAGTCGAGATAGGCAGCGGCTAGCTGGCGAAGCGTTCCCTCCGGGTCGGCTTCCGGCCGGATAGGGGTGCGATACGGAATTTGCTGACGATACGGAATTCGGTGACGGAGGCCGCAGATACGGCCGTCGCGGCCATGCCGCAACTCGACGTCGCTGGCCGCGACTGGCAAACCATCAAAGGCCATGGCCATCCTCTCGTCGTTGAGATCCCCGACGCCGAGGTGTGTCGGTAGACGAGAGGCATTATGCGCTCCAGTCTGCGCTTCCACGAGTGGGCTGGATCACATGCTCAAGCCATTGTAAGGATTAGAAAAACCGCCGCTTCGTAAGCGCCCCTGCGGGCGACAGGGTTAATCATTCATTCAGCATTTCCGGGCACATTCCGGTATCCGCGACCTCCGGGTTGAAACCGGCAGAAAACATCGTGAACAGTGCCCGTGCCAATGGCCCCTGGGCCTGGTTTTTCGACACGCCCAGCCGCTCGGTTATCGCTGTCGCGGCGACGCTGGCGGCGGTGATCGTCGCCGGCTTCGGCTTCAGCCTCTACGACGGCTACCACGACGCTATCGCCCGCGCCGAGCGCGACACCCGTAACGCCACCGCCGTCCTCGCCGAGCACGCCGCCCGTACCGCCGACAATATCGAGGAATCGCTCCGCGCAGTTTCCCGTCTCCATGCCGACGTGGCCGCCGGCCGTTTCCAGAATCCCGAGACGATCCATTCCATTCTCCAGGCGATCCAGGGCAATTCGCCGGTCTTTCGCACGGTGGGCTGGATCGATGCCGATGGCGTGCGCCGCGCCAGCTCGATCAGCGCCAGCCCCCCGCCGCTCGCCGTCGCCGACCAGGAGCATTTCCTCGTCCACCGCGACAATCCGCATGTGGGGCTCCATGTCTCGGCCCCGATCCAGTCGCGGCTGACGGGCGACTGGATCGTCAACGCGACGATCCGCCTCAATGACAGTCAGGGAAACTTCGCCGGCGTCGCCGGCGCGGTTGTCGCGCCGGGCTATTTCTCCGATCTTTATCGCACGATCGATCTCGGTCCCGACCGCACGGTGCTCCTGGTGCGCGAGGACGGCATCATCCTCACGCGTGAGCCGGACGCGCCGCTCTGGTTCGGGCGGACGTTGGGCGACCGGCCGGGCTTTCAGGAACGCATCAAACGCCTTGCCAGCGGCACGCTGCGCATTCCCAGCAGTTCGCTGGACGGCGCCGAGCGTATCGCCGCCTTCGCCAAGGTGATCGGCCGGCCGCTCCACGTCATCGTCAGCATGTCGCAGCGCGATGCCCTGGCGTCGTTCTACAGCCGGGCGCTCGGTGAATCGGTCCGCGTGGCGCTGCTGCTGGGCGGGCTTGCGTTGAGCGCCGGACTCCTGGTGAGCCTGCTTCGTCGGCGCGAGGAGAACGAGAAAGCCCGCCGCCTGCTCGCCTCGGTCGTGCAATCCACCGATGACGCGATCCTCACCCGCACGGTCGATGGCATCATCACCAGCTGGAACGAAGGCGCCACCAACATGTACGGCTACAGCGCGGCGGAGGCGATCGGCAAGCCCATCTCCCTGATCGTGCCGGAGGGGCGCGAGAGCGAGACCGCGGTGCTGTCGAGCAGCGCCGCCATGGGCTCGCGCGTCGCCAACCTGGTGACGCAGCGCCGCCGCAAGAATGGCAGCCTGGTCGACGTCTCGATCACCGCCTCTCCGTTGCGCGACGCGGCGGGGGCCGTGGTCGGCGTGGCGATCATCGCGCGCGAGATCACCGATCGCATGCGGACGCAGGAAGCCCTGCAGCAGGCGCAGTCGCGCCTGCAGGCGATCACTGACAACATCTCGGGTGTCGTCTATCGCCGCGTACTGCACGCCGACGGCGGGATGACGTTGCCCTATATCAGCGAAGGTGTGTGGGCCCTGCAGGGGCACGCGCCGGATGAGTCTCTGGCGCCCGCCGACCGGCTGCGCGCCGCTGTCTTGCCGGACGACCGCCCGGCGCTCGAGAAATCGGTTCGCGAGTCGGCGCGGCAGCGCACGCCGTGGAGCCACGAATGGCGCTTTCTCCATGGCGACGGGTCGGTGCGCTGGCTGCGCGGCACCGCGAACGCGCCGCAGATCCTGGAAAACGGCGATGCGGTGTGGGACGTTATCGCCATCGACATCACCGACCTCAAGCACGCCGAGACCGAGCTCAAGAGCAGCGAGGAGCGCTACCGGGCACTCTACGGTCGCACGCCGGTTATGATGCATTCGATCGACGCCGACGGCCGCCTCCTCGTGGTCAGCGATACCTGGCTCGAGTCCCTCGGCTACACGCGCGAGGAGGTCATCGGCCGGCGCTCGTCGGAGTTCCTGACGCCAGAGTCACAGCTTCATGCCAAGCAGGTCGTCCTGCCGGCCTTCTTCCGCACCGGCCTATGCAAGGACGTGCCCTACCAGTTCATCAAGAAGAGCGGCGGCCTGATCGACGTGCTGCTCTCGGCCGTGGCCGAGCGCGATACCGACGGCAAGGTGATACGCTCGCTCGCCGTGCTGATTGACGTGACCGAGCAGAAGCGCGCCGAGGCCGAGCTGCGCGACAGCGAGGAGCGCTTCCGCAGCATCACCGCGAACGTGCCCGGCATCGTCTACCGCCGGGTGCGGGATGTGCAGGGGCGGCTGTCCTACACTTATTTCAACAAGGGGGTCGCCGATATCTTCGGGATCCCGCCGGAAGAAGCCGTGGCGGACGCTTCGCTCATCATCGACGCCGTCCATCCGGATGACCGGGCGGCGGTCCTGCGCTCGATCGACGATTCGGCGCGTAACCTCTCGGAGTGGAACGGCGACTTCCGGATCATCGCCCGCGACGGTTCGATGAAGTGGCTGAGCGGCCGCTCCCGGCCGCGCCAGGACAGCAGCGGCCAGGTGGTCTGGGATGGCGTGGTCGTCGACATCACCGAAAGCCGGCAGGCCCAGGACGCGCTGCATGCCAGCGAGGCCCGCGCGGCCCGCGCCTACGCGCTGCTCGAGGACGCCATCGAAAGCCTCAACGACGGCTTCGTGCTCTACGATGCCAGCGACCGCCTGGTGATGATGAACCGCATCGCGCGCGACTGGGACCCGGGCTTCGCGTCGAAGGCGGTGCCGGGCAGCACCTACGAGGAAGTGCTGCGGCTCGCCGTCAGCACCGGCCGCATCAACACCGAGGGCCAGGATCCCGAGACCTTCATCCGCCAGCGCCTGTCGCTGCACCGCCAGGCCTACGGCCGCCCGGTCGAGCGCCAGATCGCCGGCCGCTGGTACCAGGTGCGCGAGCACCCGACGAGCGACGGCGGCGTCGTGGTCGTGCGCACCGACGTGACCGAGCTCAAGCGCCGCGAGGCGGAGCTCAGCGCCGCGCGGGCGGAGGCCGAGCGCGCCCATGCGCGCCTGGTCGACGGCATCGAGAGCCTGTCGGACGGTTTCCTGCTATGGGATGCCGAGGATCGCCTGGTCCTGCGCAACGAGGCCGGATCGCGGACCGATGCGGAGAAGGGCGACCTCCTGGTTCCCGGCGTGCGCTTCGCCGAGGTCATGGCCCAGCGGGTGCGCGAAGGCCGCATCCCCCAGGCCAAGGGCCGGGAGGAGGCCTATATCCGCGAGCGCCTGGCGCTCCACCAGAACCCGACGGGCGAGCCCATCGAGCAGCAGTTCGAGGACGGGCGCTGGTTGTCGCTGCGCGAGCGGCGCACCCGCGACGGCGGCATCGTCAGCGTGCGTACCGACGTCACCGAGCTCAAGCGCCGCGAATCCGAGCTGATCGGCGCCCGCGCCGAGGCCGACCAGGCCCGCGCGCGCCTGATCGACGCGATCGAGAGCCTCGAGGACGGTTTCGTGCTCTGGGACAAGGACGACCGCCTGGTGCTGTGGAACCAGGCGATCATGCGCCTGGCGTCCGAGCCCGACGTGGTCGCCGGGATGACCTTCACGGAGCTGATGCGCAAGCGCATCGCCGGCGGCCGCATCCGCGCGGCCATCGGCCGCGAGGAGGAGTACCTGGCCGAGCGGGTCGCCTGGCACAACAACCCGGAAGGCAAGCCGGTCGACGTGCTGCTGGATAACGGGCGCTGGACACGCCTGCGCGGCCGCCGCACCCGCGAGGGCGGCATGGTCTCGATCCGCAGCGACATCACGGAAAGCAAGCAGCGCGAGGCCGACCTGATGGCCGCGCGCGCCGCGGCCGATGCCGCGAGCCAGGCCAAGTCCGAATTCCTGTCGCGCATGAGCCACGAGCTGCGCACGCCGCTCAACGCCATCATCGGCTTCGCCCAGATGCTCCAGCTCGACCGCAAGAACGCGCTGTCCAGCGAGCAGCGAGAGTATTCCAACTTCATCCTCAGCGGCGGGAAGCACCTGCTCAGCCTGGTCAACGAGGTCCTGGATTTCGCCCGTATCGAGGCCGGGACGCTCAAGCTCACGGTCGAGCGCGTGTCGGTGAAGACATCGCTTGCCGATATCCAGCATACGATGACGCCGATGGCGGCGAAGGCCGGCGTCCCGCTGGTCGTCATGGAAACGGTGGATGTTCCGGACGTCCGGGCCGACGAGCTGCGGCTCCGGCAGGTCCTGATCAACCTGACCTCCAACGCGATCAAGTACAACCGGCCGGGTGGAACCGTCCGCCTGTCGGCCAGCAAGCACCAGGGGCGGGTGCGTTTCGAGATCGCCGACAGCGGCCCCGGTATTTCGTCCGAGCACCACGCCGATCTCTTCCAGCCCTTCCAGCGCCTGGGGGCGGAGTACACGAGCGTCGAAGGCACGGGTATCGGCCTGGCCATCTGCAAGCGCCTGACCGAGGCGATGGGCGGCTCGATCGGCTTCACCACGGCCATGGGGGTGGGCAGCACCTTCTGGGTCGACCTGCCCATCGAAAACGCGCTGCCGGCGACGGCCGCGGCGCCGTCCGCCGAAGTCGAGCTGGCGGCTGCGGCGCCACTGGCCACCGCCGGCGGCTATACCCTGCTTTACGTCGAGGACAATCCGGCGAACCTCCGGCTGATGGAGCACCTGATCTCCATGCTGCCGAATGTCGGGATGCTGTCGGCGCCCACGCCGAAGCTCGGCCTAGATCTGGCGGCGGCCCATCGGCCGGATGTCATCGTACTCGATCTCAATCTGCCCGGGATGAGCGGCTACGAGCTGCTGGCGCGCCTCAGGGCGATGCCCGAGACGCGGGACTCGCCGGTTATGGCGCTGACCGCCGCCGCCCTGCCGAAGGATATCGAGCGCGGCCTCGCGGCCGGGTTCTTCCGCTACCTGACCAAGCCGCTGGACATCAAGGCGTTCCTCGCGGCGGTGGACGAGGTCCTGGCGACCCGCGACACGCGGCGGCGCGGCGCCGCCGACTAGGTTCCGCCGAAGCTCTGGACCAGCGAGCCGGCGACCAGATACCAGCCGTCGACCAGCACGAAAAAGATCAGCTTGAAGGGCAGGGAGATCATGCTCGGCGGCAGCATCATCATGCCCATCGACATGAGGATCGAGGCGATCACCATGTCGATGACCAGGAACGGCAGGAAGAGCAGGAAGCCGATCTCGAAGGCGCGGCGCAGCTCGCTGATCATGAAGGCCGGGATGAGGACGCGCAGCGGCATGGCCTCCGGCCCTTCGACCGGCGGCAGGGCGGCGATATCGGCGAAGAGGCGCAGATCCTGCTCGCGGACGTGGCGCATCATGAAGGCGTGAAACGGGCGGATCGAGCGCTCCAGCGCCTCGGTCTCGGTGATCCGGTTCTCGATCAGTGGGGCGATGCCCTCGCGATACGCGGTCTCGGCGGTCGGCGCCATGATGAACAGCGTGAGGAACAGCGCCAGGCTGACGACGACCGTGTTAGGCGGCGTGGTCTGCAAGCCGATGGCGCTGCGCAGGAACGAGAGCACGACTACCAGGCGGATGAACGACGTCACCATGACCAGGATCGAGGGTGCCAGGCTCAGCACCGTCATCAGCAGGAAGAGCTGAACGATGCGGCCGGTCGAGGTCCCGCCATCGCCGAGATCGAGGGTGAAGCTCTGCGCCAGCCCCGGGCTCGCCCAGAGCAGGGCGAGGCCGGCGGTAAAGCTGGCGACGAAAGTGAGTGCGGCGCCGAAGGCCGCGCGCTTGAAGGTCTGGGTCATCGCTCGCCGTTGGTGATGGCGCGTAACGCGGTCGGCGCGGCTTCCGCCGGCCTGGCGGGAATGTCGGCCTCGACCACCGTGGTGCTGGCCGGCCCGATCACCAGCAGGTGCTCGCGGTCGTCACGCCGCACCAGGACGAGGCGCGACTTGCCGTCGAGCGCCGCGCTCTCCACGACGCCGAGCCGGCGGCGGCTGGTGGGGCCGATGGTGCCCGTATTGAGATAGCGGCGCGCCACCCAGGCGACCCCGCCGATCAGCAGCAGGACGAAGCCGAGGGCGGCGACGAACCGGGCGAGCATCCACAGGTCGATCATGGGCGACCGAGCTGGAAGGGAAAGATGCGCGCCCCGGGATTGCGCCGCATGGCGGCCCACACTGCCGCGGCCAGATCGTCGAGCGCGTTGTTGAGGCGGCCGAGATCGTCGACCAGGGTCTGTGCCTCGGCGGGCGGCAGGGTCTCGACGGCCCGGCACAGCGCGCCGATGCGCCCGTCAAGCTCATCGAGCAGGATCTCTTCCCCGGCGCCGACCGCCGCGCGGGCCTCGGTCAAGGCGGCGGCCTCGGCGTCGATCCGGCGGCGGAGGTCGCCGAGGTCGAGGTTGCCGGGAGGCGTGGCGCGCGAGTTCATGGCCGCCCCATCGCGGCGGCGTGGGGGGCCGGCGGCGCCGGATTCCGCGTCCGGTAGACGTAGGAGAGGATCTCGGCGACGGCGACGAAGGCTTCCACCGGGATCTGGGTCTCGAGCTCCACGGCCGAGAGCAGCTGCACGAGATCCCGATCCTCGCGCACCGACACACCGTGGTCGCGCGCCAGGGCCAGGATCTGTTCGGCGATATCGCCTTCGCCCTTGGCGACCACGCGCGGCGCCGGATCGGCCTTGCGGTCGTAACGCAGGGCGACGGCGCGGCGCTTGTCGTCGCCGGGATCGGGGCGTTGGAAGGGGGGGCGGGGGGCCACGGAGGTGCTTTTGCGAGGGGGTTCCGGGACTCGGGGGAGGGTCAAGAATTGTAGCGGACCGGTCGCGCCGGCGCTTAACCCGTGCGCGGCGCGACGCGGCCGTTTCCTCTAATTTTACCTATTACGCTTAAGATTCGCTTAAGTGCCGGGCGAGCCGCCGAGGTCTGAAAAATATTGTATTTTAAACAATGGTTTATAGAGGGTTTCCGGGCGGCGGTCGGGGGAGCAGAGGCGGGTGGCAGATTGATTCAGTTTTACTAATTTTTAATGCGTATGCCGGTAATCTTGGCTGTCGAAAAACCAAAGGCCGAGGCCGGGCAACCGGACCATCGGCCGAAACCGGACTGAGATGGAGTTTCTGAGACAACCGCTCTTCGCGATGATCTCGCAGCGCCTGGGCTGGCTGACCGAACGCCAGAAGGTGCTGTCCGAGAACGTCGCCAATGCCGACACGCCCGACTACAAGGCGCGTGACGTCAAAGAGCTCAGCTTCCAGCAGATGCTGCGCGGCTCGACGCACTCGCTTGCCGCGGCGCGCACCTCCAGCAATCACCTGACGTCGGGCAGCTCGCAGCGCGGCTTCGGCCCGAACGACCTGTCCCGCGAGAAGCAATACGAAACCACCCTGTCCGGCAACTCCGTGACCCTCGACGTCGAGCTGATGAAGGTCTCGCAGACGGCGCAGGATCACCAGATGGCCACCCAGCTCTATCGCAAGCACCTCAACCTGTTCCGCACGGTCATCGGCCGCGGCGGCGGCGGCTGATCCCGGGAGTAGCACGACATGGATCTCTCCAAGGTGATGATGATCTCGGCTTCGGGCATGTCGGCGCAGACCATGCGCCTGCGGACCATCGCCGAGAACCTGGCCAACGCCGAATCGCTGGGCGAGACGCCGGGCGCGCAGCCCTACGCGCGCAAGCTGGTGACCTTCAAGAACGTCCTGGACAAGAATCTCGGCGCCCACAAGGTGAAGATCGACAAGATCAGCAAGGATCCGGCCGAATTCCAGAAGCGCTTCGATCCGCAGCATCCGGCCGCCGACAAGGACGGCTACGTGCTGACCCCGAACGTCAACTCGCTGATCGAGCTCATGGACATGCGCCAGGCCCAGCGCAGCTACGAAGCCAACCTGTCGGTCATCGAAGTCTCGAAGAGCATGGTGGCGCGTACGCTCGACATTCTGCGCGGCTGAACCTCATAAACGATAGTCAGGACCCGGACCCATGTCAGTCACCCTCGCCAATGTCGCCGCGACCTACGCCCAGATGCAGAAGGCCGCCGTGGCGCCCGGCATGGAGGCGCGCTCCGGGGCCTCCGATTTCAGCAAGCTGGTGAGCCAGGCGGCGGAGTCCACGGTCAACACCATGAAGCAGGGCGAGGCGGCCAGCGTGCTCGGCCTGGCCGGCAAGATCGACCTGTCGCAGGTGGTCACGGCCGTGTCCAACGCCGAAGTGACGCTGCAGGCGGCGGTTGCGGTACGCGACAAGGTCGTGCAGAGTTACCTCGAAATCCTGCGCATGCCGATCTGATTCGGGCGCTCGCCGCGAATCGCCGGCGCGGGCTGGAGGAGGCTTCCGGCCGATGACCGCGTCACAACCGACTTTCGCCGGCCCATGAACGCCAACGACTTCATCGAGATCTCGCGTGAAGCGATCTGGGTGATGCTCAAGCTCGGCGGCATTCCGATGCTCGCCGGCCTGGCCGTCGGCGTCATCATCTCGCTGATCCAGGCGCTGACCCAGATCCAGGAGATGACCCTGGCCTTCGTGCCCAAGATCATCACCCTGTTCGTGGTCACCATCCTGGCGCTGCCCTTCATGATCGACATCATGGCCGGCTTCACCAACGAGGTGATGCAGCGCATCGCCGGCATCGGCACCGCGGGCTAGGCCGGGCGCGGCGCGGCGATGTTCGCTACCTTCGAGCAATGGCTGACGGCGGAGGCCTTCGCCGCCTTCCTGGTCTTCGCCCGGGTGGGTGCGGCCGTCGCTCTGCTGCCAGGTATCGGCGAAGTCTACGTCTCGACGCGCATCCGGCTGATCTTCGCGGGCGGCCTGGCGCTGCTCCTGGCGCCGGTGGTGCGGGCCCAGCTGCCCGTCGAGCCCGGCACGCCGGTGGAGCTGCTGATCCTGCTGGCGACCGAGATCGGCATCGGCATCTTCATCGGCAGCGCCACGCGCATGACCCTCAACGCCCTGCAGACCGCCGGCGCCATCGTCGGCATGCAGACCAGCCTTTCGGCGGCGATGGCCTTCGATCCCTCGACCGCGCAGCAGGGCGCCCTGACCGGCTCGTTCCTCGGCGCCGTGGCCCTGATCGTGATCTTCGCCGGCGACTTCCATCACCTGATGATTCGCGCCATCGCCGATTCCTACACCCTGTTCCCGCCGGGCGAGACCTGGCCGGTCGGCGACTTCTCGCGGGTCATGGTCCAGCTCGTGGCGTCGAGCTTTTCGCTCGGCGTGCGCATGGCCGCGCCGTTTATCGTCTTCGGCGTCGTGTTCTTCCTCGGGCTGGGCCTGCTGGCCCGCCTGATGCCGCAGATGCAGGTCTTCTTCGTCAGCCAGCCGGCCCAGATCCTGCTCGGCCTGATGCTGCTGGCCGCCACGCTGGTCGCCTCGATGCTGGTGTTCATCAACAGCTTCGAGGACACGATGGCGATGTTCATCGCGCCTCCTCCGGTCCGGTGAGAGCATGGCCGAAGACACCGACGATTCCTCCAAAACAGAAGACCCAACGGCAAAACGCCAGTCGGAAGCGCGTGACAAGGGCCAGGTCGGCAAGTCGCGCGAGATCGATCACTGGATCATGCTGTTCGCGGCGACACTGGCCATCGTCATCTTCGGCCCGAACATGGCCTCGGAGCTGCGGCGGATCCTGATCTTCTATCTGGAGCTGCCGCACGCGATCGCGGTCGATCGCAACGCCTTGCCCCTGATCCTGCTCGGCCTGTCGCTGGAGATGGGCCGCGTGCTGGCGCCGATCGCTGGGCTGCTGATCATCGCGGCGATCGGTTCGGGCATCGTCCAGCACGGCCTGCTTTTCTCGCCGTCGATGCTGCAGCCCAAATTCTCGAAGATCTCGCCGATGGCGGGCTTCAAGCGCATCTTCTCGACCCGCGGCCTCGTCGAGTTCGCCAAGGGAGCCCTCAAGCTGGCGGTCATCGGCACTTTCGCCTACTGGCTGCTGCGCGACGATTTCGACCGGCTCGAGAAGTTCATCATGATCGACCACACGCAGACGCTGCAGCTGACGCTGGGTCTGTCTCTCAAGCTGCTCATCGGCGTGCTGTCGATCCTGGCGATCATCGCCATCCTCGATTTCAGTTTCCAGAAGTACCAGACCTGGCGCGACATGCGCATGACGCGCGAGGAGGTCCGCGAGGAGTACAAACAGGCGGAAGGCGATCCCATCGTCAAGGGACGCCTGCGCCAGTTGCGCCTGGAGCGTGCGCGCCGCCGCATGATGGCGGAGGTGCCGAAATCGGACGTCGTCATCACCAACCCAACGCACTTCGCCGTCGCCCTCAAATACGACCAGAGCACGATGGCGGCGCCCAAGCTGGTGGCCAAGGGCGCCGATCTGGTGGCGCACAGGATCCGCGATCTTGCCGCCGAGCATAACGTGCCGATCGTCGAGAACCCGCCGGTTGCGCGCGCCCTCTATGCGGCCGTCGACCTCGACCGGGAAGTCCCGCCCGAGCACTACAAGGCGGTGGCTGAGATCATCGGCTACGTGATGAAGCTCAAGAAGGGGCAGGTGGCGACGCCGCCCAAGCCGCGCGACGAGACCTACGCGGGCGAGGATCCCACCGCCCCGAACTAGTTCTGCGGCCGGCCGCTGGGCCCCGGGCTCAGTCGATCCGTGAGGGATCGCCGGTGAAGTTGTGCGCGCACACGCTGCCGCCGTGGAAGATCGCCGCGATCTCGCCGCCGGGCGTGGCCTTGCCCTCGAGCTCCGCCGCCCAATTCTCGCCGTTGTCCTCCGGATTATAGCCGATATGGGCGCGCGCCTTGGCGTCGCCGCCCCAGAGCGCGCGCTTGTTGTTGGAGACGCCGTAGAGGACGAGGAAATGGAAGGACGGCGCCTCGACGCATTTGCGGGCGAGCTGCGCCATGTCGCGGTGGCTGATCCAGCCGCCGAGCTCGCGCGCATTGCCCGGCTTGGCGCGGAAGGCGCCGATGCGTAGGGCCGCCACCTCCATCCCGTGCTTGTCGGCGTAGAGCCGGCCCATATGCTCGCCGAACACCTTGGAGAGGCCGTAATGCCCGTCGGGCCGCAGCAGCACGTCCGGGCCGACCGGAATGTCGGCGCGGTAGAAGCCGATCACGTGGTTGGACGAGGCGAAGATGAAGCGCCGCACGCCGGCCTTGCGGGCCGCTTCGAACATATTGTGGGTGCCGACGACGTTGGTGGTGAGGATCTGCTCCGGCGTACCGCCGGTCTCGCGCGGTATGCCGGCGAGGTGGATGACACAGTCGACGTCCTTCATCGCCGTGTCTGCGATGCCCGGCGCGATGAGATCGCCGGCCAGGACCTCTTCATCCGCCGCCGCGCCTTCCACGGGGCGGATGTCGTGCCAGCGCAGCCTGTCCGCTGACCCGCGCAGGGCCGGACGCAGGACAGAGCCGATCTCTCCCGCCGCCCCGGTGAGGAGGAGACGCTTTGGGCGGTTCATATTTTGTGGCATCGGATCACCTGCATACAACGTGTCATGCCCGCGGAAGCGGGCATCCAGGATTCGTGCGCGCTGGTGGCCCTGGACCCCCGCTTTCGCGGGGGTGACGACCTTGATTGTGTCTAGAGGAACGTCGCGCTGCTCAGCCCTCGACCGAGACCTTGGCGTCGGTGATGATCTTCTCGAACTTCGCCGCCTCGCCGGCGACGAAGGCCTTGGCCTGGGCCGGAGTCTGGGATTGCGGCAATACTCCCATACCCTCGAAACGGCTCTTCACGGTGGAATCCTTGAGGGCCGCCTCGATCGCCCGGTTCAGCTTCTCTACCACCGGGGCCGGCATGCCCGCCGGTCCAAACATGCCGAAGTAATTCACCAGCTCGTAACCCGGCAGGAACTCGTGGATCGCCGGCACGTCGGGAAGCTGCGGCATGCGCTCCTTGGAGGTGACGGCGATCGGCCGGATGCGTCCTGCCTGGATGTGTGGCAGGGCCGCCGGCAGGCTGTTGTAGCCCATCGGTATCTGACCCGCTGCGATGTCTGTGACCGCCGGTGCCGCGCCGCGATAGGGCACATGCACCGTCTGCACGCCGGCCATGGTGTTGAACAGCTCACCCGAGAGATGCTGCAGGTTGCCGATCCCCGAGGAAGAATAGGAGAGCTTCCCGGGATTTGCCTTGGCGTAGGCGATGAGCTCCGGCACCGTCTTGAACGGCTGGTCGACATGCGCCATGAGGACGATCGGGGCCTTCACCGCGACGTGGATCGGCAGCAGATCCTTGATCGGGTCGTAGGTGATCTTGCCCTTGAACAGGGCGCCATTCGCCGCTGTCTCGCCGCCGCCGCCGAGCAAGAGGGTGTAACCGTCGGGTGCCGACTTGGCCACCATGTCGGCCGCCAGCATGCCGGCAGCGCCCGCGCGGTTCTCGACCACGATGTTCTGACCCAGCGCCTGACGCAGCGGCTCACCGAGCAGGCGCGCGGTGGCGTCCTGACCGCCGCCGGCCGGGTAGGGCACGAGCATGCGGATCGGCCGGTTCGGATAGTCTGCCTGCGCCGACGCTGAGCGGATCAGTGCGGGAGCGGACAGGGTGAGGGCGGATCCGCCCAGAATAAAATGGCGGCGTGTCGGCATGTTTCCTCCAACGGGTGCAGCCACGCTGACGGCGGCCTTGAGAGGATATTGTGCACAATCGTATCAAAATGCAATTTGAGGCCGAGGAGACATCCCACGCATGAAAATCTCAGCCGACACGCTGGTGCGCGCCGATCTGTGGGGCCGTTCCTCGCCGCCAACCTTGACGTGGAGCGGCGCGGTCGGGAAAGTAGATCGGTGAGCACAGTCGACCGCCTGCAGCAACTCGCCGCCGCCCTGCCGAAGGCCGAGCTCCATCTCCACATCGAGGGCTCGCTCGAGCCCGAGCTGATGTTCGCCCTTGCCCGGCGCAACAAGCTCAGCCTGCGCTTCAAGGATGTCGAGGCGGTGCGGGCCGCTTATGCTTTCACCGATCTGCAGTCCTTCCTCGACATCTACTACGAGGGAGCCGCCGTCCTCGTCCAGGAGCAGGACTTCCACGATCTGGCCTGGGCCTACCTGACCCGGGTGGCCGGTGACAACGTGCGCCATGTCGAGATCTTCTTCGATCCGCAGAGCCACACCGCGCGCGGCATCGCGGTGGAAACCGTGGTGGCGGGGCTGGTGGCAGCGTTGCAGAAGGGGGAGCGCGAGCTGGGCATCACCTGGCGGCTGATCCCGTGCTTCCTGCGCCATCTCAGCGAGGACGAGGCCTTCGCCACGCTTGCGGACCTGGCGCCCTTTGTCCATCACTTCGCCGCCATCGGTCTCGACTCCTCCGAGCGCGGCCATCCGCCCTCGAAGTTCGCCCTGGTCTTCGCGCGGGTACGTGAGATGGGGCTCAAGGTGGTGGCCCATGCGGGCGAGGAGGGGCCGCCGGCCTACGTGACGGAGGCGCTCGACCTGCTGCGGGTCTCGCGCGTCGACCATGGCGTGCGCTCGCTGGAGGACGCAGCGCTGACCGAGCGTCTGCGCCGCGAAGCGATGCCGCTCACGGTCTGCCCGCTGTCGAACGTCAAGCTGCGGGTCTTCGACCGCATCGAGGACCACAACCTCAAACGCCTGCTCGATGCCGGGCTGCTGGCGACCATCAACTCCGACGATCCGGCCTATTTCGGCGGCTATCTCGGCGACAACTGGCGCGCGGTCGCGACGGCCCTGCCGGTGACCGAGGCCGATCTCGTCCGCCTGGCGGGCAACTCCTTCGCCGCCAGCTTCCTGGGGCCGGACGACAAGGCGCGCCATCTCGCGGCGGTCGACGACGTGGCGGCGCGCTTCCGCCAGGCCGGCGGCTAACCGCCCTGTGGTAGATTTGAGGGCATGACCGACTCGCCCTCCGATGTCCCGGTAGCCGCGACACCGCACCTGTCGGCCGGCGACTGGGGCCGCGTGGCGCTGGTGGCGCTGGCCACGGGAATTCCGGTCCTGCTCTTCCCGGATGCCGACGCCCGCAGCACGGCGGCGTTGTTTGCCGTGGTTCCCGGCGGCATCGCGGTCGTTGCCTCGGCGCTCTGGCTGCGCGCCCACCGCCGCGCCGAGCAGCATGCCGAAAGTCACGCCCGCGCCACCGGCGAGCACGAGCGCGAGCGCGCCGTCCAGCGTCGCGAGGAAGCCCAGCTGCGCGAGGAACATGCCCGCGCCCTGGCCCGCGCCGAGCGCAGTTTCGAAAGCTTCTTCGAGGAGGCCCCCTTCGGCATCGCCATGCTGGATGAGAAGGCGGTGATCCTCGAATGCAACCGCGCCCTGCGGCGGCTGGCCGACCTGCCCGGCGCGCTGGCGGCGGGCAAGAACCTCGCCGAGCTGCTGCGGCCCGAGGATCGCCACGACCTCGCCGCCCGGCTCGAGCGCCTGGCCTCCGGTTCCGCCGGCACCGCGCCGCTCGAGGCGCGCTTCGCCTCCGGCGGGGCGCGCGACGTCGTGGTCTCGATCTTCGCCAACCGCGTCGAGCAGCCGTCGGGCGGCTCGCGACTGATCGTCTATGTCCTGGACACCACCGACCAGAAGAACCTCGAAGTGCAGTTCGCCCAGTCGCAGAAGATGCAGGCGGTCGGCCAGCTCGCCGGCGGCATCGCCCACGACTTCAACAACCTGCTGACGGCGATGATCGGCTTCTGCGACCTGCTGCTGCAGCGCCACCAGCCCGGCGACGCCTCCTTCGCCGACATCATGCAGGTCAAGCAGAACGCCAACCGCGCCGCCAATCTCGTGCGCCAGCTGCTGGCCTTCTCGCGCCAGCAGACCCTGCAGCCCAAGGTGCTGGATATCACCGACGCACTGACCGAGCTGTCGCACCTCATCCGCCGGCTGATCGGCGCCTCGATCGAGCTCGAGATCGTCCACTCGCGCGACCTGTTCCTGGTCAAGGTCGACCAGGGCCAGCTCGAGCAGGTGATCATCAACCTCGCGGTCAACGCGCGGGACGCCATGCAGACGGGCGGCGGCAAGCTGACCGTGCGCACGCACAACGAGACGCGCGCCTACATGGAGCAGCACGGCTCCGAGATCATCCCGCCCGGCGACTACGTGGTCATCGCCGTCGAGGATACGGGCACGGGCATCCCGCCGGAGATCCTGCAGCGCATCTTCGAGCCGTTCTTCTCGACCAAGGAAGTGGGCTCGGGTACGGGCCTCGGCCTGTCCACCGTGTACGGCATCGTCAAGCAGACCGGCGGCTTCGTCTTCGTCGATTCCGTGGTCGGCACGGGGACGACCTTCACCATCCTGCTGCCGCGCTATCACGGCACGCGCGAGACCGAAGCCGTCACGCCGGCGGCCGACGAGAAGAAGCGCGACCTGACCGGGGCGGGCACCGTCCTGCTGGTCGAGGACGAGGACGCCGTGCGCCTGTTCGGCTCGCGGGCCCTGCGCAACAAGGGCTACAAGGTGGTGGAGGCCAAGTCCGGCGAGGCGGCGCTCGACGTGCTGGCCAATTACGGCGACGCCATCGACCTGATGATCACCGACATCGTCATGCCGCAGATGGACGGCACGCAGCTCATCAAGCACGTGCGCGACAAGCGCCCCGAGCTCAAGGTGATCTGCATCTCGGGCTACGCCGAGGAGGCCTTCCGCAAGCGCCTCGACAATCTCGAGCACATCCACTTCCTGGCCAAGCCCTTCAGCCTCGACCAGCTCGCCGGCAAGGTCAAAGAGGTCATGCGCTGAGCGGCGGCTGACGGCGCTGAGCATGGCGCTGTCGATCCTTTTCCCCGGGAAGAACGATACCGCAAAAGATAGTAGACGTTCTGGATAGGTCAACCCCGGAGCGTCGAATAATGATCTTGTAATAACAAGGGCTTAAGTTTTTATTTCCCAGCGCCCATAAAAAGACATAGTGTCTTAGTAGACTCTCCGCCGTCAAAGGAGAGTCCATGCCCCGTGCCGTCCCCGGCCGCCTGCAGCGGCGACGTGTTTTTCTGCGCAGCCTGGCGGGTGGCGAGACGGTGGTCGCCGCCTCGCAGGCCAGCGGCCTGCGCCTGGCCACTCTTTATCTCTGGCGGCGCAAGGACGAGAGCTTCCGCCTCGGCTGGGACGAGGCCGCGAAGGTCGGCGCCGAAGCGCTGGCCGCGCGCATCCAGTCCGAGGTGGTGCGCCGCGCCGTGGAAGGCGTGGACGAGACCGTCTATCACGCCGGCGAGCCGGTGGGCACGCGCAAGCGCTATTCCGATCCCTTGCTCATGCTCAGCCTGCGCGAATTTACCCCGGGCAAAGCGGAACGCCCGCCGCGCCCCGCGGCCCTCCCGCCGCCCGACGAAAACCGGCGCATCACGGTGGTAGTGCGCGAGTTCGGCCCTCCTCCTGAAAGAGTGGCGCCGGAGAAGGGGGCGGAGAAGGCGTTGCCGGTACCGGAGAAGGAGCGGGGGGATGAGTGAGTCTCATTTGCGTCTCGTACCCCCCACCCTAGCCCTCCCCCGCAAGGGGGGAGGGGATATGAATGCGCCTCTCCTTACCCCCTCCCCCTCGACGGGGGAGGGTCGGGGTGGGGGTGATGCTTCGCCAACAACGAACGGCATCACCCTCGAACTCGAACTCCCCTACCGCTGGCAGCCGCGCCCGCATCAGCTCGGGCTGTGGTCTTTCCTCGAACAGGCGATCAAGAAGGATCCTCCCGGCACGCGCGCCGTCGCGGTCTGGCATCGAAGGGCCGGCAAGGATTCGGTGGCGGTGAACTTCGCCGCCTGCGCCGCGCACCGGCGCGTCGGCAACTACTGGCACATGCTGCCCACCGCCCGGCAGGGCCGCAAGGTGATCTGGGAAGGCATCGACCGCGACGGCCGCCGGCTGATCGACCAGGCCTTTCCGCCGCACCTGCGCAGCGGCAAGTCAGAGGAGGACATGCTGATCCGCCTGGAGCACGGCTCGACCTGGCAGGTGGTCGGCTCCGACAATTTCGACTCCCTGGTCGGCGCCAATCCGGTGGGCGTGGTGTTCTCCGAATGGGCGCTGGCCGATCCGCGCGCCTGGGACTACATCCGCCCGATCCTGGCCGAGAACGGCGGCTGGGCGCTGTTCATCTACACGGCGCGCGGGCGCAACCACGGCGCCAGCCTCTATGACATGGCGCGGCGCACCGAAGGCTGGTTCGCCGAGAAGCTGACGGTCGAGGATACCGGCATCATCGCGCCCGAGATCATCGCCGCCGAGCGCCGCTCCGGCATGAGCGAGGAGATGATCCGCCAGGAATACTACTGCTCGTTCGAGGCGGCGCTGGCCGGCGCCTATTACGGCACCCTGATCGAGACCGCCGAGCAGGAGGGCCGCGTCACCGAAGTGGCGCCCGACCGCACCCTGCCGGTGATCACGGCCTGGGACCTGGGTATCGGCGATGCGACCTCGATCTGGTTCGCGCAAGCCTCGGGCCGCGAGATCCGGCTGATCGACTACTACGAGGCGTCGGGTGTCGGCCTCGACCACTACGCCCAGGTGCTGCGCGACAAGCGCGCCCAGCATGACTGGATCTACGGCGAGGCGCTGCTGCCGCACGACGCCATGCAGTCGGAGCTGGGCACGGGCCGCACCCGGCTGGAGACCTTGCGTAGCCTGGGCCTCGGCCGCACCCGCGTGGTCAAGCGGCTGGCGGTGGATGACGGCATCAATGCAGCCCGAGTCATCCTGCCGCGCTGCTGGTTCGACGAGCAACGCACCGCGCGCGGGCTGGAGGCGCTGCGGCAATACAGCAGGGCGTGGAGCGAGGAGCGCAAGCTGTTCGGCGAGCGCCCGGCCCACGACTGGAGCAGCCACGCCGCCGATGCCTTCCGCTACCTGGCGACGGGCCTGCGCGAGCCGCAGGACGCGGCCTGGGAGGCCACGGTGCGGCAGACCAAGGCGATCGAGGAGCGGGACCGGCCCGATCCGCATTACGGGCGGACGATTCGAGTGTTCGACGGGCCGGAGATGCAATGCGGCCGCGACGGAACGTGGCGCGCCACCGAAGCGATCATGGAGGATTGATTCGGAAATCCGAAAATTGAATGCAATAATTGTATATGGGAGCCGCGCTGCAACTGAAAGTGACAATGAAAACGGGGGGACGACATGGCCGTTAGTGCCGAATTGCTTCAGGACGCCGTTCGGAACTTATCCGATGCGGCCACCAAATTCGACGCGGCTTTGCCGCTGTTAGATCGTTTTGAAATTGAAGAGATCAAGAAATTCGATCCCGACAAACCACTGCATAACAAGAAAGTTCCGGCATTGCGGAGAGGATCGGTAAGGCCACAAGTATGTTGGCGACGGCCACCAACGCTGGTTTGACCCATGCCCAGGAAAACCGATTCTCCAAGCTCGATACCGAAGTCTGGTGGGCGGCGGTTGGCGTCTATGTCTCATATGCCTTGCTGTTTCTAAGCATTAGTCCGCTGGCCGCCTATATCTATGCAAATTGGGGAGTAACACTTCCGTTCGGCGGCGGTTGGGAATACGTTGCAAATGTTGGCTTGCGCGCAATATTGCTCGCTCCAGCACTTCTCTTCGTCGGCTTTACAAATTTCAACTACGGCCGACTCTTTCGCTTGAAGCACGAATACGGCTTTCGAGCATCATTGGCGGGAGCTGTCGAGGGATTCAGAACCCAAGCTCCTGACCACGGGCAAGACATCGCTGCTGTCGCCTTCTATCAGTTAGGCCGGAACCCCGCTGAAGCCATTGACGGCCATTCACCAGATCCCGAGTGGTACAAAAAGCTGAAGGAGATTGTTCAGAAGTTCGGCGATCGGTTTGGAAAGCCGCCAGCTACCCCGCCCACTCAGCCTGGTTAGGCGTATTGCCGAAGCGCTGAAATTTGACGATCAGCAGATCGATGTCCCCGATGTGGCTTAGAAGATTTCGCGACGCTGTTTTTCTCTGGGCTTGGCTAGCGCAGGTGGCGGACAAAGTTGTTCGGCCAATCGCGAAAAGTAGTGGCGTAAGCGATCAGCAGTTCGATTACGGCTTTCGAGTCATACGCACCGCGCTTGTGCTGCGCGTTGTGCTGATCATCCTTTTAGGCCTGCTTTCTGGTGTGGGGCTTTTCATCGCGGCGCTTCAGTATGGCCAAATGAGGCGGCAAACATCAGCGATGCTAGATCAGTCTACCCAAATGCTGCATCAAACCGTGATGAGCAATCGTGCCTGGGTAAGTCCGGTAGAGGCTGCCTTCGACGGGGAACCTCTGCTTGATAAGCCCATCAAATATTTAATCCGCTATGGCAACACGGGAAAGGAACCGGCTCTCTCTTTCGGAGCCCAACAGCGGGAGGGTACGGTTGACTACCCCCAAGATCGGTCATGGTATGACGTGTTCAAACCTGACGCTGTTGAAGATATGTGCAGTAGAAGCGGCACGGGAGATGGCGCTCCGACGATCTATCCATCGCTGCTTCGCGACTACGACTACCGCGTGCAGGCACAAGGAAAAGTGGTGCCGGAGATTTTGGACGGCTCTAAGGTTCTGTTTGTACAGGGATGCTTCACGTACAAGACTTTCGGAAAAAGGGCGGAAAGCGCGTGGTGCTTTTTGCTGATTCCTCAACTCGATCCAGATACGAAGAGAGTAACTGGCTTTCGCTCTGGTCGCTGCCCGTATGGTAACAACGCCAACTAAGGCTGTGTGGCGGCGGCCAGTCAGGGCGCCAAGGCGCGCAGAACTGGGGTCTGACCCCAATTAAAGATCATCGAATGCCCGGCTTGCTCCGATATACAAAATCTTGTATATAATGGCTGCGCGATGAAACCAGTCGAGTTTCTCGGCGGTTCGCTGGCGGCGCTGCGGGGCTTTCCCGCATCGGCCCGGCAGCAGGCCGGATATCAACTGGACCGGGTGCAGCGCGGAGTGGAGCCGGTCGACTGGAAACCCATGCCCTCCATCGGGCCGGGGGTGCGGGAGATCCGGGTGCGGGACGAGGCGGGCGCCTTCCGCGTGATCTATGTCGCGCACCGGGCCGACGCGGTCTATGTGCTGCACTGCTTCAGGAAGACGAGCCAGCGCACCAGCCGGTCCGACATCGAGCTGGCGACACGACGGTACAGGAGCTTGCGTTGACGACCAGGACGAAAAACCGGCGCTTTGCCAGTGTCTGGGAGGCGATCGAGGATGACCGCCCCGCGGCCGCGAGCCTGCGCGCGCGCTCGGCGCTGATGATCGAGCTGGCCGAGCTGATCCGGCGCAAGGGCTGGACCCAGCGGCAGGCGGCGGCGAAATTCGGCGTGACGCAGCCGCGCGTCTCCGACCTGGCGCGCGGCCGCCTCGACCTGTTCTCGCTCGATACGCTGGTGAACATGGCCGAGGCCGGCGGGCTCAAGCCGCGCATCAGCGTCAAGCGGGCGGCTTAAGCCAGCGGCCTTTCGCGGCTAATCGATTTCTGCGGCACGCAGACTGATGATCCGCCGTACACACCGGACGTGCCGGGAGTCCTGTGTGCGCCAGCGGTGACGCGTGACTATTGCTTTTCGACCTTGGGCACTGAAGCGAGATGATCCACCCAGTGCTGTTGCGAGCGCGTCCAGATTTGGGACCTCGGGATCAGCTGTTCTCGCTGGCGCACGGTTCCGACCCGGATGAAATAGACCTTCGGCCCATCACCCACGGCTGAGCCAAAGATCGGCGAGCCGCAGCGAGGACAGAATGCCAGCTGGAGCTTGTGTCCGCTCTCCCCCGTCCTGACATAGATCGTCGGCGTTCCGGACAGACGAAGCGCGTGATCGGCGACCGGAACGAACGTGCGAAACGCGGTGCCCGTCAGCTGTTGGCAGTCAACGCAGTGGCAGACCCTGGTCTTTTCCGGATCGGCCTCGCCTTCGTAGGTGATGTATCCGCAGTGACATCCGCCGTCGATCTTCATCGAGCCTCCCAGATCACGTTGTCGGCGCGTAATTTGGCGATGGCCCCGCCATCATAGCCGAGCGACGCGAGCACCGCCTCTGTGTGCTGACCCGGTGAGGGTGACCGGCACGCTGTTCGCCCCTTTGCCAGCCGCGCAAGGCGCTCCAGATCACGATCGCACCCAGCACATCCACTTCCTGGCCAAGCCCTTCAGCCTCGATCAGCTCGCCGGCAAGGTCAAAGAGGTCATGCGCTAGACAGGTGACGGCTGTTCACCAAAGCCGCCGCCCGGGCTTGCGATCGGGTCGCCGGACCAGGCTATCCGCAGGCGGCCGAGTCGCTCGCGGAGGGCCTCCTGTAAGGCCCTGGGATGAGGGACATTTCCGGCCTTGCTTTTTGGAACAAAACGGGTACAGTGAATCCATCCGCTTTTGGGCGGCTTCCGGCACCCAAAAGCGGAAAGGCTTTAGGGAACAAAACATGAATTCGCGGGCTTCGATGATCCTCGGGGAGGCTCGCCAGGGTCCGCTGTGGCGGATGGGCCGAGGCTGTATAAGGGAGACCGAATTATGTCAGTGACTGCGTTGCGCGCCGTTTCCAAAGAGAAGGACGGCTCCGAGAAGGACTCCATGGACAAGAACAAGGCGCTCGAGGCGGCCCTCAGCCAGATCGAACGCGCGTTCGGCAAGGGCTCGATCATGAAGCTCGGCCAGCGCGAAGTCGCGACCTCGGCCGACGTCATCTCCACCGGCTCGCTGTCGCTCGACATCGCGCTCGGCATTGGCGGCCTGCCGCGCGGCCGCGTCGTCGAGATCTACGGGCCGGAGAGCTCGGGCAAGACGACCTTGACGCTGCACGTCATCGCCGAGGCCCAGAAGAAGGGCGGGGCCTGCGCCTTCATCGATGCCGAGCACGCGCTCGATCCGGCCTATGCCCGCAAGCTCGGCGTCAATGTCGACGAGCTGCTGATCTCGCAGCCCGACAATGGCGAGCAGGCGCTGGAGATCGCCGACACGCTGGTGCGCTCGGGCGCCATCGAGGTGCTGGTGGTCGACAGCGTCGCCGCCCTGGTGCCGCGGGCCGAGCTCGAAGGCGAGATGGGCGACGCGCAGATGGGCGCGCATGCGCGGCTGATGAGCCAGGCGCTGCGCAAGCTCACCGCCACGATCTCGCGATCCAACTGCATGGTGATCTTCATCAATCAGCTTCGCATGAAGATCGGCGTGATGTTCGGCAACCCGGAGACCACGACCGGCGGCAACGCGCTCAAGTTCTACGCCTCGGTGCGCCTCGATATCCGCCGCATCGGCGCGATCAAGGAGCGCGAGGAGGTGGTCGGCAACCAGACCCGCGTCAAGGTGGTGAAGAACAAGATGGCACCACCCTTCAAGGTGGTCGAGTTCGACATCATGTACGGCGAGGGTATCTCCAAGACCGGCGAGCTCATCGATCTCGGCGTCAAGGCCGGGGTGGTGGAGAAGTCGGGCGCCTGGTTCTCCTACGACGGCCAGCGTATCGGCCAGGGCAAGGAGAACGTGCGCCACTTCCTCAAGGAGCACCCGGAGATCGCCGACAAGATCGAGGCCCAGATCCGCGGCAATGCCAGCCAGGTCGCCGGCGGCATGATGGTGGCGGCCGAGAACACCGACGAATAATCCGTCGATCCGAGCGTCTACCCGCCGCGGCTTTTCTTCTTCGCTGCCGGTGGCGGGTTCAAAGCGGGCGGCCGATCCGGTCTCAGGAGCCGGGCCGGTCCGCCCGCTTTGTTTTTTCAGGAGCTCGCCAGTTTGCGGAGGGCGGCTTCCAGGTCGCTCACGAAACGCGCGGCATCGAACAGCGGCGCCGTCTGTTGTGCCGCCGCGAGCTTCGCCTTCGTTGCCCCCGGATCGGCCGCCACGCGGCGGGCGATGGTCAGGTACTCGTCCGGCGAGGCGGCGATCAGCGCCTCGAGACCGGCGGCCTTGAGCAGGCTGGCGCCGACCCGCGCCGCGAAGCTCCCGCCCTTGAGCGTGACCACCGGCAGGCCGATGGCCAGCGCGTCGGCGGCCGTGGCGTGGGCGTTGTAGAAGATCGTATCGAGGAACAGATCGGCGGCCCGCTGGCGGGCGAGATGCTCGGCGCGGCTGGCGGCGCGCGGGGCGAAGATCAGGCGCTGCGCATCGATGCCGCGCGCCTGGGCCTCGCGCCGCAGGTTGTCCTGCGCCGGCCTGGCATCGGCGCGCAGCCAGAGCACCGAGCCGGGCGTCTCCGCCAGCAGCTTCATCCACAGGCCGAAGCCCAGCGGCTCGATCTTGTGCGGCGCGTTGAAGGCGCAGAACACGATGCCCTTCTCGGGCAGACCAAGCGAGCTGCGCGGCGGCGCGACGCCGGCCGCCGGCTCGACCGCGACGTAAGCGTGCGGCAGGTGAAGCAGGCGCTCGCTGTAGTGGGGCTGGTCGCCAGCCGGCGCGGCGATCGTGTCGGCGAGCACGGCATCGAAGAAGTCGGCGCCCGTGGTGCCGGGAAAACCCAGCCAGGTCGCCTGCTTGCGCGCCGGGCGCTGGGCGAAGATCTCCAGCCGGTTGCCCTGCGTATGGCCGTGCAGATCGATCAGAACGTCGATGCCATCCTGGTGAATGCGCGCCGCCGCCGCCGCCGGGTCGAGACGCGAGAGATCGACGATCTTTTCGACGCCGGTGACCAGGTTCCGGCGCTCGGCGCTGCCGTCGTCGGCGGTCGTGGCGTAGGCGGTCACCTCGAAGCCGGCGCGATCGTGCCGTGAGATGAGAGGACCGACAAGGTGCCCGACCGGATGGTCGCCGAAATCCCCCGAGACATAGCCGATGCGCAGGCGGCCGCCCTCGCGCCGCGGCGGGGGTGAGAAGCGCGGCTGGGCGACCAGGCCGTGGGCCCGCGCGTAGGATCGCGCCAGGGTGCCGAATTCGGCCGGCGTAACCGCCACGGGCAGCGCCAGGACATCGAGGAGCAGGGGCGGCCGGCTGAAGGCGCCGCGCAAGGCCGGCTCGATGATCTCGGCGCGCAGGCGGTCGATCCCGGCCCATTGGCACTGCGCCTGGCGCAGCTGGGCCGCAGCACTCCTGGCCGACAGCTCGCGCGGGTCGGCGCGGGCAGCGCCTTCATAGGCGGCGATGGCGTTATCGAGGCGTCCGGCCGATGACAGCGTCAGGCCGAGGTTGTAGTGGGCCGCCACGAAAGCGGGATCGCGCCGGATGATCTCGCGATAGGCGGTCTCGGCCTCGCCGAAGCGGCTCAGCGATTGCGCCGCCAGGCCCGTGCGCAGGCGCAGCTCGTTATCGTCCGGCGCCATGTCGAGGGCGGCCGACAGGCAGTCATGCGCCGCGTCGAAATTGCCGAGCTCCAGCTGCATCTGGCCGAGATTGGCCAGCATGTCGGCTGACTCGGGATTGAGCTCGAGGCCGCTGGTCAGCGCGTCGATGGCATCCTCGGCGCGGCCCTCGCGGAACAGGGCGAGGCCGCGCAGGTGATGGGCCTCGGCTTCGCCCGGATGCTTGGCCAGCACGGCATCGGCGGCTTCGCGGGCGGCGGCGAAACGCCCGGCACCCAGATGTTCGGCGGCGCGGGCGAGGCCGGCGGTGGCGAGGGGATTGGGCATGCAAGGTCTCCGGGGCGGGTGCATCGCCTATCCGTGCGGGATTTGCAAGCCTGCCTGATTTGGTTACGGTCCGGTCCATGAATTCCGGCCCCACCACGCCCCCGTTTCGCACCTCGGTCACGACCCTGCCGGCTTTCCGCCCGCCGCCGACGGAGGCGGACGCCGTGCCGGACGGTCGTGGGATGCGTCGGCTTCATCTCAACGAGGGGCCGTTTGCGCCCAGCCCGCGCGTTGTGCAGGCCATCCAGGCGGCGGCCGGCGAGGTCCACCGCTATCCCGATCCCAGGTGCCGCAAGCTGGCGGCCGCGGTCGCCGGGCGGATCGGGGTGGCGGCCGAGCGCCTGGTCTTCGGCAACGGTAGCGAGGAGATCCTGTCGCTGCTGCTGGCCATGACCCTGCAGCCGGGCGCCCATGCCGTGCTGCCGGTACCGTCGTTTCCGCGCTACCTAGCCGGCGCGCGTTTCGCCGGGGCCGATATCGCCGCCGTGCCGGTGCGCGCCGACGGTGCCAACGACGTCGACGCCATGCTCGCCGCCGTGACGCCCGAGACGCGGATCGTCGTGGTGGCGACGCCCAACAACCCGACCGGTGCCATGCTGCCGGCCGATACGCTGGTGCGCCTGGCGCGCGACATGCCGGCTCAGGCGCTGCTCATGATCGACGAGGCCTATTACGAGTTTGCCCGTCACGCCGGCGGGCCGGACGTGCTGGCCATCCTCAAGGACTGCCGCGCGCCGTGGGCGGTGCTGCGGACGTTCTCCAAGGCTTACGGACTGGCGGGATTGCGGGTCGGCTATGCGATCTGCGGCGACGCCGCGGTGGCCGAGGCGATCAACCGGGTGCGCGGCGTGTTCAATGTCGACAGCCTGGCCCAGGTGGCGGCGCTGGCGGCGCTCGACGATCCCGCGCATACGCAAGGATTGCTCGACGACGGGGCGCGCCAGCGCCAGCGGCTGAGCGACGGTTTCGCCAGGGCCGGCTGCGCGCCGCTGCCCAGCGTCGCCAACTTCATCGCGGCGCGCATGCCTGTGCCGTCGGCCGAGGCGGTGAAGGCCTTCGCCCAGCGCGGCATCATGATCGGTGCGGTAGGGGCAGCCCCCTTTGATAACCACGTGCGCGTGACCATCGGCACGGGCGAGGACACCGATGCGGTGCTCGCGGCGCTCGGCGAGATCGTGAAGCGCTAAATCCGCCGCTCGAGGTAGCGGCTATAGCGCGACATGCCGTAGCAGAACGCCCAGAAGCCGAGGGCGGCGAAGACATAGCCGCTGGTACGCACGTGCTCGCCGGCCAGCCAGGCGGGATCGGCCATGCTGGCCTGGATCGCGGCCAGGAAATCGAACAGGCCGATGACCAGGATCAGCGTCGTCTCCTTGAAGATGCCGATGCAGGTATTGACCAGGGCAGGCAGCGAGACGCGCACCGCCTGGGGCAGGATGACGAAAGCCATCATGCGGAAATAGCCGAGGCCCACCGCCCGCGCCGCCTCGTACTGGCCGGCCGGCACCGATTGCAGGCCGCCGCGGAAGACCTCCGCCATGTAGGCGGCGTTGAACAGCGAGAAGGCGACCAGGGCGCGCAGCAGCTTGTCGAATTCCAGCCCTGGGGGAACAAAGAGCGGGAACATCACCACCGCCAGGAACAGCACGGCGATCAGCGGCACGCCGCGCCAGAACTCGATGAAGCCGATGCAGAACCAGCGGGTCAGACGCTTGGGCGAGCGCCGGCCCAGGGCCAGCAGCAGGCCCAGCGGGATCGAGGTGACGATGGCCCAGGTGGCGGCCACCACCGTGAGCATCAGCCCGCCCCATTCGGTGGTCGGCACGGGACGCAGACCGAAGACTCCCCCGATGAGCAGGGCGAAGGCGAGCAGCGGGTAGGCGGTGAGCAGGGCGGCACCGATCCAGCCCTTGCGCGGCACGCGCGGCAGCATGAGCAGCGCCACGCCCAGCGCACCCAACGCGAAGACCAGGTCGATGCGCCAGCGTTCGGGTGCAGGATAGCTGCCGTACAGCAGGTTCGGCCAGCGCGCCTGAACGAAGACCCAGCAGGCCGCCTCGCGGTCCGGGCAGTCCTCGATGCGGCTGCCGCGCCAGGCCGCGTCGAACACCGCCCAGTCGAGTAGCGGTGGCACGATCAGGTAAAGGAATGCGAGCGACAGGACCGTTAGCGCGATGTTGAGCGGCGAGGAGAACAGGTTGGCGCGCAGCCAGACGAGCGGCCCGCGCGGCACAAGCGGGGCACTGCGTTCGCTCATCCATTGATTCTGGGCGGCGGCGGTCATGGCGGGCGCTCGCGCAGCGCCACGCGCCGGTTGTACCAGTTCATGAACCAGGAGATCGCCAGGCTGATGCCGAGATAGACGCCCATGGTCAGGGCCATGACCTCGAAGGGCTGGCCGGTCTGGTTGAGCACCGTGCCGGCGAAGACATGCATGAGGTCGGGATAGGCGATGGCCGCGGCCAGCGAGGAGTTCTTGGTCAGGTTGAGATACTGGCTGGTCAGCGGCGGCACGATGGCGCGCAGCGCCTGCGGGATGACCACCAGCCGGTAGATGGCGCCTTCACGCAGGCCGACGGCGCGTGCCGCCTCGACCTGGCCATGCTGGACCGAGAGCACGCCGCCGCGCACCACCTCGGCGATGAACGCCGCCGAGTAGGTCGAGAGCGCCACGACCATGGCGACGAACTCCGGGATGACCACGGCGCCGCCCTGGAAGTTGAAGCCGGCGAGGGCGGGGACATCCCAGCTCAGCGGGAAGCCAGTCGCGGCCGCGGCGACGAGCGGCAGACCGATGACCATCCCGATGGCAATACGGCCGCCCGGAGGGCGGTGTCCCATCCGCGCCTGAACCCACCGAGCCCGGACCATCACCGCCGTCGCGGCAAGCAGCGCCAGAAGCAGCGCGACGCCGACGAGATCCGCGCCGGACTCAAAGATCGGCGAGGGGAGGTAGAGTCCGCGATTGTTGAGGAAGACGGTGCCGCCGAGCGACAGGCTCTGCCGCGGGCCGGGCAGCGGCCGCAGGATGGCGAAGTACCAGAAGAAGATCTGCAGCAGCAGCGGGATGTTGCGCAGAGTCTCGATGTAGATGGCCGCCAGCCGTGCCACCAGCCAGTTGCTTGACAGCCGGGCCAGACCGATCAGGAAGCCGAGGATCGTGGCGATGACGATGCCGATGGCCGACAGCACCAGCGTGTTGAGGATGGCCACGGCAAAGGCGCGGCCGTAGGTCGAGCGCTCGGTGAAGGGCAGCAGGGTCTGCAGGATGTCGAAGCCGGCCGGGCGCTCGAGGAACTGCAGCCCGACCTTGATGTTGTAGCGGGCCAGGTTGGCCGCCGTGTTCCAGGCCAGGAAGGCGAACACGGCGAACACGGCTACCGCAAAGAAGGTCTGGATCAGGATCGAGCGCTGCCGCGGATCGCGCCAGACACTAAACCCTCTCCGCCCGCTTGCAGGGGGAGAGGGTGCCGAGTGTAACGAGGCGGGTGAGGTGGGTGGCACGGCTGGGGCAGGAATGCCCCACCTCACCCCGGCCCTCTCCGCCCCTCAGGGGCGGAGAGGGGGAGTGAGGTGGGGCGCACTCTCTTAGCGGAACGGCGGGGCGATCAGCAGGCCGCCATTGGTCCACAGCGCATTGAGGCCGCGGGCCAGGCCGAGGCGCGTGTTGGGGCCGAGGTGGCGGTCGAACATCTCGCCGTAGTTGCCCACGGCCTTGATCGCCTGGTAGGCCCAGTCGTCCTTGAGGCCGAGCTTCTGGCCGAGATCGTCGCCCACGCCGAGCAGACGCTTGATCTCGGGATTCTCCGACTTGGCCTTCATCTCGTCGACATTGGCCTGGGTGACGCCGAGTTCCTCGGCGGCAATCAGGGCCGCGAAGGTCCAGCGCGCGACATGCATCCACTGACTGTCGCCCTGGCGCACCACCGGGCCGATCGGCTCCTTGGAAATGGCTTCCGGCAGGATGACGTGGTCGGCGCGGTTCTTGAGGCCGAGGCCGCGGGCCGCGAGCGAGCCAAGGTCGTTGGACCAGGCGTCGCAGCGGCCTTCGTCATAGGCGCGGCGCGCCTCGTCCGGCTCGGCGAAGGTCACCACGCTGTAGCGCATGTTCCGGCTGCGGAAATAATCGGCGAGGTTGAGCTCGGTGGTCGTGCCCTGGGCCATGCAGACCGAGGCGCCGTTGAGCTCGCGCGCACTCTTCACGTTGAGGCTCTTGCGCACCATGAAGCCCTGGCCGTCATAGAACAGCGGCATAACGAACTCGATGCCGCCGCCATTGTCGCGGTTGAAGGTCCAGGTGAAGCGGTGGGTCAGGATATCGACGCCGCCGGTGGCCAGCGAGGCGAAGGCGTCGCGCGGGCCGATCGGCGTCAGCTTGATCTTGGTCGGATCGCCGAAGATGGCGGCGGCCATGGCCCTGCACTGGTCGATGTCAAAGCCGCGGCGCTCGCCCTTGTCGTCGGTGAAGGCGTAGCCGGGGATGTTGGGTGCGGTGCCGCAATGGACCACGCCCCGCTGGCGCACATCGTCCAGGGTGGCGCCGGTTGCCGGCAGCACGGCTGCCACGGCAAGCGCGGCCCCGGTCAGGACTGAATGGAAACGCATGGCGCTCCTCCCCATCGCCGCCCGCGAACGGGGCAGCTTCGTTGTTTGCCCAAGATTAGTGCAACTCCCTCGCGACGGCCAGTCAGGGCTCCGAAAACTTCAGCCGCCCAGCTCGCGGCGCACGATGGCCGCCCCCTCGACCATGGCCTTCATCTTGCCGAAGGCGGTTTCACGCGGCAGGTATTTGAGGCCGCAATCGGGAGCCACGATGATCCGCTCCGCCGGGATGTGGGGCAGGGCACGGCGGATGCGCGCCGCCACCGTCTCCGGCGTCTCGATGCTCTTATCGGAAAGATCCAGAACCCCGAGCAGCACGGTCTTGCCCGGTAGCTTTTCCAGCACCGCGCAGTCGAGCTTCGACTGGGCGGTCTCGATCGACACCTGCTTGACCGGAGAGTTGGCGAATTCCGGCAGGAAGGAGTAGCCGGAGGGGCGCTCGTGGATGATCGCGGCATAGCCGAAGCAGATATGCACCGCCGTGGTTCCGCTCACGCCGTCGAGCGCCCGATTGAGCGCCTTGAGCCCGTATTCGCGCGCCTTCTCCGGCCGGGCCTGCATGTAGGGCTCGTCGATCTGCACGATGTCGGCGCCGGCGGCGAACAGGTCCTTGATCTCCTGGTTCACCGCCGCGGCGTAGTCGAGCGCCATCTCCTCCGGGTTCTTGTAGAAATCGTTCTGCGCCTGCTGCGACATGGTGAAGGGACCCGGCACGGTCATCTTGATCATGCGGTCGGTATTGGCGCGCAGGAATTTGACGTCCTCGACCTCCACCGGGTGCTTGCGGCGCACCTTGCCGGTGACGCGCGGCACGGGGTTGGGGTGACCGCTGCGGTCGAGGGCGGTGCCCGGGTTGTCGATATCGACCCCTTCGAGCGCGGTGGCAAAGCGGTTGGAATAGCTTTCGCGGCGCATCTCGCCGTCGGTCACGATATCCAGCCCGGCGCGTTCCTGGTCGCGGATAGCCAGCAAGGTGGCGTCGTTCTGGGCCTGGGCCAGGTACTCGGGCGGTATCCGCCACAACTCCTTGGCCCGGACGCGCGGCGGGAAGCGTTTGGCTAGCTTTTCACGGTCGATCAGCCAGTCCGGTTGAGCGTAGGAGCCCACCAGGGTCGTCGGCAGCAGTTTGGGCATTCTTGTTCCTCCCGGGCTCGCATATTAGGGGCGCACGTCGAGCCCCGCTACCGCGCTGGTTAACCCTTCGGGCGGTGCTGGACAGCGGGGCTAGCGATCTCTAAATCATAGGAAAGCCGATACTTTCCGAGAGCTTCAATGGCCAGCGCCAACGACGTCCGCACCGCGTTTCTGGACTTTTTTGCCCGCAACGACCACCAGGTCGTGGCCTCGTCGCCGCTCGTGCCGCGCAACGACCCGACGCTCATGTTCACCAACGCCGGCATGGTCCAGTTCAAGAACGTGTTCACCGGGGTCGAGCAGCGGCCCTACAAGCGCGCGGCCACCTCGCAAAAATGCGTGCGCGCCGGCGGCAAGCACAACGACCTGGAGAATGTTGGCTACACCGCGCGGCACCACACTTTCTTCGAGATGCTCGGCAATTTCTCGTTCGGCGACTACTTCAAGGAACGCGCCATCGAGCATGCCTGGACCCTGATCACCAAGGATTACGGGCTGCCCAAGGACAAGCTCTACGTCACCGTCTATCACGACGACGACGACGCGGCGGGTTTCTGGAAGAAGATCGCCGGCCTGCCGGAAGAGCGCATCATCCGCATCGCCACCTCGGACAATTTCTGGGCGATGGGCGATACCGGTCCCTGCGGGCCGTGCTCGGAGATCTTCTACGACCACGGGCCGAAGCTGCAGGGCGGGCCGCCGGGCACGCCCGAGGCCGACGGCGACCGCTTCATCGAGATCTGGAATCTCGTCTTCATGCAGTTCGAGCAGGTGACGCCGGACAAGCGCGTGCCGCTGCCCAAGCCGTCGATCGACACCGGCATGGGTCTCGAGCGCATCTCGGCCATCCTGCAGGGCAAGCACGACAACTACGACACCGACCTGCTGCGCCGGCTGATCGAGACCTCGGCCGAGCTGACGCGCCAGGCCCCGGACGGGCCGCACGCGGTGTCGCACCGCGTCATCGCCGACCATATCCGCGCCTCGTCGTTCCTGATCGCCGATGGCGTGTTGCCGTCGAACGAAGGCCGCGGCTACGTGCTGCGCCGGATCATGCGCCGTGGCATGCGGCATGCGCATCTGCTCGGCGCCAAGGATCCGCTCATGTACCGCCTGGTGCCGACACTGCTCGAGATGATGGGCACGGCCTATCCGGAGCTGGTGCGCGCCAAGCCGCTGATCACCGAGACGCTGAAGCTCGAGGAGACGCGCTTCAAGCAGACCCTGGAGCGCGGCCTCAAGCTGCTCGACGACGCGACCAGCACGCTCACCAAGGACGGCGCGCTCGACGGCGAAATAGCCTTCAAGCTCTACGACACCTTCGGCTTCCCACTGGATCTCACTCAGGACGTGCTGCGTGGCCGCGGCCTCAAGGTCGATACCGACACCTTCAACGTCGCCATGGACCGCCAGCGCGCCGAGGCGCGCAAGGCCTGGGCCGGGTCGGGCGAGATCGGGGAGGACAAGATCTGGTTCGAGGTGCGCGACAAGGTCGGCGCCACCGAGTTCCTGGGCTACGACACCGAGATGGCCGAAGGCCGGGTGACGGCGATCCTCGTCGGCGGCAAGGAGACGAACGAGGCGACGGCCGGCCAGGAGGTCGCCGTGCTGATCAACCAGACGCCGTTCTACGGCGAATCAGGCGGCCAGATGGGCGATGCCGGCGCCATGTTCACCGCCGGCGGCGTCGAGGTGGCGATCCACGACACCCAGAAGCGGGCCGGCGACGTGCACGTGCATCTGGGCAAGGTGGCCAAGGGCACGCTCAAGGTCGGCGATTTCGTCGAGCTGCGGGTCGACAACCAACGCCGCAGCGCGCTGCGGGCCAATCACTCGGCCACGCATCTCTTGCACGAAGCCCTGCGTCGCCGTCTGGGCACGCACGTGACCCAGAAGGGCTCGCTGGTAGCGCCGGAACGCCTGCGCTTCGATATCAGCCAGCCGACGCCGATCCCCGCTGACGTGCTGAAGCAGGTCGAGGATGATGTGAATGCGCGCGTGCTCGCCAACGAGGACGTGATGACCCGCCTGATGACGCCGGATGCGGCGGTCAAGGCGGGTGCGCTGGCGCTGTTCGGCGAGAAGTACGGCGACGAGGTGCGCGTGGTCAGCATGGGCGGCCGCGAGAACGATAGCGACCTGCATTTCTCGACCGAGCTCTGCGGCGGCACGCATGTGCGGCGCACCGGCGACATCGGCCTGTTCAAGATCGTCTCCGAAGGCGCGCTGGCCTCCGGCGTGCGGCGCATCGAGGCGCTGACCGGCCGCGGGGCGCTCGCCTATCTCAACCACCAGGACGAGCTGCTGCAGCAGGCCGCGTCGGTGATCAAGGCCGCGCCGACGGATCTGCCGGCGCGCGTCCAGGCGCTGGTCGAGGAGCGGCGCAAGCTGGAGCGCGAGCTGTCGGATGCGCGCCGCGCCCTGGCCACCGGCGGTAGCGGTCCCGCGAATGGCGCCATCGCCGAGGACGTCGCGGGCATCAAGTTCGCCGGGCGCAAGCTCGACGGCGTGCCGGCGCGCGAGCTCAAGGCCATGGTCGACGACCTCAAGAAGAAGGTCGGTTCGGGCATCGTGGCGCTGATCGCGGTCGAGGACGGCAAGGCGAGCGTGGTCGTCGGCGTGACCGAGGATCTGATCGGTCGCCTGAACGCGGTCGACTTCGTGCGGGTCGGCGTGGCCGAGCTGGGCGGCAAGGGCGGCGGCGGGCGGCCCGACATGGCGCAGGGCGGCGGCCCGGACGCGAGCAAGGCCGACGCGGCGCTGGCCGCGATCAAGAGCACTCTTGCGCAGAAGGCGGCGGCCTGAGCCAGGCGCCGCCCCTCGATCTGCGGATCACCCCGGCGACGGTCGACGACGTTCCGCTGATCCGCCAGTTCATCCGCAAGCTTGCCGATTACGAGCGGCTGACCCACGAGGTCGTCTGCACCGACGATGACCTGCGCCAGACGCTATTCGGCGAACGGCCTTATGCCGAGGTGCTGCTGGCGCGAGTCGGCGACGAGCCGGCCGGTTTCGCGCTCTTCTTCCACAACTACTCGACCTTCCTCGGCCGGCCAGGGCTTTACCTCGAAGACCTGTACGTCGTGCCGAAGTGGCGGGGGAAGGGCATCGGTCGCCGGCTCTTCGCCCGGCTGGCGGCCATCGCCATGGAGCGGCGCTGCGGCCGGCTGGAGTGGTGGGTGCTCGACTGGAACGAGCCGGCGCTGGAGTTCTACAAACGGCTCGGCGCCCAATCGATGAATGACTGGACCGTGCAGCGCCTCAACGGCGAGGCGCTGGCGCGGCTTGCGGCCCAGGACGAGACCGACACCGGTGGCTGAGGATCTTCGCCGCTCGCTGCGCCTGCCCGAACTGATCTTCTATGGTGTGGGCACCATGGTCGGTGCCGGCATCTACACGGTTGTCGGCAAGGCCGCGGGTCAAGCCGGTCCCCATCTCTGGATCAGCTTCGTCCTGGCGGGCATCGCGGCCTTTCTGACAGTGCTCGCCTATGCCGAGCTGGCCTCGGCCTTCCCCAGGGCGGGGGCCGAGTACCAGTTCCTCAAGGCGGCCTTCCCGGAATGGCCGGCGCTGTCGTTCATGGCCGGCTTCCTCATCGCGCTCAACGCGGCGGCGACGGCGGCGACCGTGTCGCTGGCGTTCGCCGGTTACCTGCGGGTCTTCGTCGAGCTGCCGGTGCCGCCGATCGCGCTGGCGCTGCTCATTCTCTGCACGGCAGTGAACATCGCCGGCATCCGCGAGGCGACCTGGGTCAGCATCGGGCTGATCTGCATCGAGGTGGCGGGGCTTCTGCTCGTCGCCGCCGCCGGCATCGCCGGTGGCGATCTGGGGGCCGGTTTCCGGGACCTGTCCTCGGTCAACGTGCCGGGCATCTTCGCCGCGACCGCCCTGATCTTCTTCGTCTATATCGGCTTCGAGGACGTGGCCAACCTGTCCGAGGAGACGCATGAGCCCAAGAAGACGATCCCGCGCGCCCTGCTGGCCAGCGTCATCCTGACGTCGGTGGTCTATGGCCTGGTCGCGATATCGGTCAGCGGCCTGCAGCCGCCGCAGGAGCTGGCCGCCAGCGAATCGCCGCTGACCGCCGCCGCCGGTACGGTGGCGCCCTGGATGGGCGGCGCCGTGGCCTTTGCGGCGCTCTTTGCCACGGCGAGCACGGCCTTGATCTCGCTCATCAGCATCAGCCGCATGCTCTTCGGCATGGCCCGCGACGGCGACATGCCCGCACCCTTGCGGCGGACCCTGAGTGGTCGGCGCACGCCGTGGGTCGCGGCGCTGGTGCTCTTTGGCGCCGCCTGCCTGCTGCTGCCGCTGGGCAAGGTCGAGATCATCGCCAGCATCTCGTCGGCCGGCGTCATCCTGGTGTTCATCGCCGTCCAGGCGGCGATGATCGCGCTACGCTATCGTCAGCCCGGTCTGCGGCGCGGCTTCGTCGTGCCGTTCTCGATCGGCCGGTTTCCGGTCCTGCCAGCTCTGGGGATCGCCATCGCCCTGGCGCTGCTCACCCAGTTCACGGCGCTGGTTTACGGCATCGTGGCCGGGACGATCGTCCTGGGCGGGGTGTTCTATGGCCTGCGCCGGCGGCGCAAGGCCTAGCGCCGGCTCGGCGGCGCGCCGCGTTGCGCGAACAGGCGGTAATCTGGCGTCCGCTCCGGATGCAGGATGGCATCGGCGTGCGCCTCGAGGCGGCGGGCGAAGCGTTGGCTGGCCAGGTCGTCGCGCCGGCTGCGCCGGAGGATGGCGGCGACGTCGCGCAGTTTCATCGAGAGTTGGAGCGGGTCGAAGGGTGTCAGTGTCACCATACGGGAAAGATAAGCAGTCCCTTATGACGGCCGTATGACATCGGCATGTTTTGCGTCATTCTTGGCCGATCCGGCAGCAAGGAGCCCCTCATGCGTTTTCGCCATCGCGGCATCGTTCCTACCGTCGATCCCAGCGCCTACGTGGCGCGCACCGCCGTCCTGGCCGGCGACGTCCGCGTCGGACCCGGCTGCGCCATCGGCTTCGGTGCCGTGCTCTCCGCCGAGGACGGCGTGATCGAGCTGGGGCGCGACTGTATCGTCATGGAGAACGCCGTCGTCCTGGCGACGGAGCGGGCCCACACGAAGATCGGGGACAACGTGCTGATCGGCCCGCGCGCCTATCTCACCGGCTGCACGATCGAGGACTGCGTCTTCCTGGCGACCGGCAGCACGATCTTCAATCACGCGCGCATCGGCCGCGGGGCGGAAGTGCGCATCAATGGCACCGTACATCTGCATACGCATCTGGAGGCGAATGCGACGGTGCCGATCGGCTGGGTGGCAATCGGTAACCCGGCGCAGATCCTTCCTCCCAACGAGCACGAGAAGATCTGGGAGATCCAGAAGACGCTGGATTTCCCCAAGGCAGTCTTCAACCTCGAGCGCCCGCCCAAGGGCCAGACGATCATGCCGGAGCTGACGAGGCGCTACGCGGCGCACCTGCGCGCCCACCGCCAGGACAAGCCCATCCCTGAGTGAGGGGGCTCCGAGTAAGCGAGCTGAAATGAAAAGGGCGCCGAGTCACCTCGGCGCCCTTGGCAGTTCCGATGAGTGAGCCGATCAGGCGCCCATCACCTTCTTAAGGTTATTGTCGATCTTTTCGAGGAACTGGGTGGTCGTCAGCCAGGTCTGGTCGGGCGAAACGAGCGCCGCCAGGTCCTTGGTCATGAAGCCGCTTTCCACCGTGTCGACGCAGACCTTCTCGACCGTCTCGGCGAACTTGGTCACCTCGGGCGTGTTGTCGAAGCGGCCGCGATACTGCAAGCCGCGCGTCCAGGCGAAGATCGAGGCGATCGGGTTGGTCGAAGTCTCCTTGCCCTTCTGGTGCTCGCGGTAGTGGCGCGTCACCGTGCCGTGGGCGGCCTCGGCCTCGACGGTCTGGCCGTCCGGCGTCATCAGCACCGAGGTCATCAGGCCGAGCGAGCCGTAGCCCTGGGCGACGACATCCGACTGCACGTCGCCGTCGTAGTTCTTGCAGGCCCAGAGGAAGTCGCCGTTCCACTTGAGCGCCGAGGCGACCATGTCGTCGATCAGGCGGTGCTCGTAGGTCAGCTTCTTCTCCTTGAACTTGTCGACGAACTCGGCGTTGTAGACCTCCTCGAAGATGTCCTTGAAGCGGCCGTCATAGACCTTGAGGATCGTGTTCTTGGTCGAGAGGTAGAGCGGATAGCCACGCATGTAGGCGTAGTTGAAGCAGGCGCGGGCAAATCCACGGATCGAGTCATCGACGTTGTACATGGCCATGGCCACGCCGGCGCTCGGGAAATCGAAGACCACGTGGCGGATGTTGCTCTTGCCGTCGGTGCCGGTAAAGGTGATCGACAGCTTGCCGGGGCCGGGCACCTTGAAGTCGGTGGCGCGATACTGGTCCCCGTAGGAATGGCGGGCGACGACGATCGGCTTGCTCCAGTTCGGCACCAGGCGCGGTACGTTCTTGCAGATGATCGGCTCGCGGAAGATCGTGCCGTCGAGGATGTTGCGGATCGTGCCGTTGGGCGAGCGCCACATCTGCTTGAGGTTGAACTCCTTCACGCGGCCTTCGTCGGGCGTGATGGTGGCGCACTTGACGCCGACGCGGAACTTCTTGATCGCGTTAGCCGCGTCGATGGTGATCTGGTCGTCGGTGCGGTCGCGGGCCTCGACGCCGAGGTCGTAGTATTTCAAGTCGATGTCGAGATAGGGCAGGATCAGCCGCTCGCGGATCATCTTCCAGATGATGCGCGTCATCTCGTCGCCGTCGAGCTCGACGACCGGATTGGCGACCTTGATCTTCTTCATTTCAGCAAACCTCAGCGTTGACGGAAAAGACCGGCCCCCCGGCCGGGAAGGCGGTGTTTTAGCGCATGCCGCGCGGCCTGTCATGGTTTGCGCGGGGCCGTTTCGGACCCCGGAAACGCCGGGCTTTAGAGGCGTTTAGGCCGGGCCCTGAGCCGCGGTCGGGGGGCCGCCCTGAGCGCCGGCAGCACGTCGTCGACCGATTCCACGACCTTGAACAGGCGGCGGAAGCTGGCCCGGGCGTAGCCGTTGCGGATGATCCAGTCGATCAGCTCGAGCAGGGAACGCCAATAGCCCGCGCTTTCGACCAGGATGATCGGCTTGTCATGGAAGCGCAGCTGGCGCCAGGTCAGAACCTCGAAGAACTCATCCAGCGTGCCCGGCCCGCCAGGCAGCACGACAAAGGCGTCCGAGCGCTTGAACATCGCCATCTTGCGCGCGTGCATGCTCTTGGTGACGACCAGGCGTGTCACCCGCCCGTGCCCGACCTCGGCCTTGATCAGGTCCTCGGGGATCACCCCGGTGACCCGCCCGCCGGCGGACAGCGCCGCGTCGGCCATCAGCCCCATCAGGCCGACATGGCCGCCGCCGTAGACGAGTTCGACGCCGGCCGCGGCCAGGCGCTGGCCGAAGCGGATGGCGGCCTCGCGGTGGCTCTTCGGGCCGCGACTGGATGAACCGCAATAGACGCAGATCGAGCGGATCCTGGCCCGCGCCTTTGGATCGCGGGCCTTGGGGCGGGTTAACGGGGCACGAGAGGGAAGGCGCGGGCTCATGGGTCCGGGCGTCAGAGGGCGGAGGGGCCTGCTAGAGATGGAGGCTGGGGCGCCAGGTTGCGAATCGTCAATCAGCCGATAAGATACCTCCTCAGGAATAAAACTTGGGCAATGGTGTTGTTTGGGAGCACAGGTCCGTCAAGGATCGCTATTGGGAGTTTGGGAGCATGAACAAGGGTTTACGTTTTGGATTGGCGGCGGCGGCCTTTGCTGCGGTGGCCGGGACGGCGCTCATCGCCGATGCCCAGGCTCCCCAGATCGCGGCGCGCCAGGAAGTCATGAAGCAGCAGGCCGGGGCCAACCGGGTCATTGTGCCGATGGTGCGGGGCGAGCAGCCCTTCAACCTGGCTGCCGGCAAACAGGCGGCGAACACGCTGGTTGCGGCGGCCAAGCAGATCCCCGGCGCCTTCGGACCGGGCACCGAGGGTGGCAACGCCCTGCCGGCCATCTGGGCGAACAAGGCGGACTTCGACGCCAAGGCGAAGACGCTCGAGGACGCCGCCACGCGTCTGGCGGCAGCCAATGACGAAGCGGCGTTCAAGGCTGCGTTCCCCGCAGTCGGCCAGGCCTGCGGCGGCTGCCACACGCCCTATCGCAAGCCGGCGTCGTAAGCGTTCGCCGAAGGGTGCTTTCTGCAGCACAGGACGGACGGCCCGTGATCGCTAAGGCGGCGCGGGCCGTCCTGATTCTGGCTCTCGCCATCGCGGCGCCGGGCGTGGCGCTGGCTCAGGCGCCGGCCCCCGATGCGGTCAAGCGCGGCGAGTACATCTTCAATGCCGCTGGCTGCTTGAGCTGCCACACCGACGTCAAGAATAACGGCCAGCCGCTCGCCGGCGGCCGCGAGATGAAGACGCCGTTCGGCAGCTTCTTTGGGCCGAATATCACGCCGCATCCGACCTACGGCATCGGCCGCTGGACCGAGGCCCAGTTCCGTCGCGCCCTTCGCGAGGGCATCCGGCCCGATGGCGCGCATTACTTCCCGTCATTTCCCTACACCTCGTTCAGCGGGATGAGCGACGGCGATATCTCGGACCTCTGGGCCTATATGCGCACCGTGCCGCAGGAGGCGCGGCCCAACACGCCGCACTCGATCGGCTTTCCGTTCAACATTCGCCTGGGCATGATCGGCTGGAAGTGGCTGTTCTTCACGCCGGGCGAGTTCAAGCCCGATCCGGCGCAGTCGGCCGAGGTCAATCGCGGCGCCTATCTCACCAACCATCTCTCCCATTGCGGCGAATGCCACACGCCGCGTAACTCGCTCGGGGCGCGAGACCGCTCGCGACATCTCGGCGGCGGCGCCATCCATGAGGGGCCCGCGCCGAATATCACACCGCACCCGACCGGCCTCGGAAAATGGAGCCCGGCGGACCTGCTCGATCTGCTGAAGAACGGCGGCAAGCCCGATGGGGATTTCGTCGGTGGCGAGATGGCCGAGGTGGTGAAGGAGACCACGGGCAAGCTCACCGACGCCGATCTGCAGGCTATGCTGGCCTACTTGCGCACGGTGCCGCCGCTCGAAAGCCAGCGCCGAAAATAACGAGATACGCGGTGCGTCAATACGGCTAGCTATGCGGCCGGCTTGGCGCTGGGGCCGGCATCGACTATGCTGCACCGCAACGTTCGCGAATCTTCGGGTCATTAATGCTTCAACGGCCCCTCATCGCCGGATTGATCGGCGTCGGCTTGGTTGCTGTCGGCACCACGCTGGCCTGGATGCATCTGCATCAGCAGGACTCCGCCGACGCGTCGTCGGCCGCGGTCGTGGCGCCGGCCTCGACGGCGCCCGCGAATGCCCCGGCCGCGCCGTCGCAGGCCCGTCCGTCGGCACCGGCGGCCGTGGCCATCAAGCCCAGCTTCGACGTGGTGCGCATCAACCCGCAGGGCGACGCCGTCATGGCCGGACGCGCGGCGCCGAATGCGCAGGTGCAGATCTACGACGGCCAGCGCCGGATCGGAGACGTGGTGGCCGACAACCGGGGCGAATGGGTGTTCGTGCCCAACGATCCGCTGCCGCCCGGCGCGCGCGAGCTTTCGCTGTCGTCGCGCCTCGGCACCGGCGACACCAGGTCCGAGCAGGTCGTGGTTCTGGTCGTGCCCGAGCGCGGCCGCGATCTCGCCGGCCGGCCGACCACAGAGGCAACGCAACCGCTGGCGGTCGCCACGCTGCGCGACGGCACGGGCGCCTCGACGCTGCTGCAGGGGCCGGCGCGCGCCGGCGATG
>JALHMR010000038.1 GCA_022843945.1 Rhodospirillaceae bacterium
GCGGCGCCTCAGCCTTGGGCTGGGGCGGCGGCGCTGAGGCTGGCGCCGGCTTGCCGGCGCCTTTGGCTGGCGTCGGCGCAGGCGCGGTCTTGGCCGAAGTCTTGGTCGCCCGATCGGCCATGCTCATCGCTCCCGCAGGGATTCTTGCTGGTACTTGAGGATCGGCGAGAGCAGGTACTCGATGAGTTTCCGGCGCTCGGTCTTGATCTCGACGGTCACGGCCATGCCGGAACCGAGCGAGGTCGTGCGTCCGCCGACCTCGACCGAGGTGCGGTCGAGGGCGATGCGCGCGGGGTAGACCAGGCCCTGCTTCTCGTCCTGCACGGCGTCGTGGGACACAGAGATCACATGGCCGTGGATCGTGCCGTACTTGGTGAACTGGAAGGTCTCGAGCTTGATCTCGACGGGCTGACCCGCTTCGATGAAGCCGATGTCCCGGTTGAGGATCATGGCCTCGATCTCCAGCGGGTCGTTGCGCGGAGCGATGACCATCAGCGCCTGGGCCGGGGTCACCACGCCGCCGACCGTGTAGACGGCGAGCTGCTGCACCACGCCATCGATGGGCGCCAGCAGGGTCTGCTGGTCGCGGCGCTGGTCCGCCTTGAGCAGCTCCTGGCCCAGGCCGGCGATTTTCTTCTCCACCTCCGACAGCGCCAGGAATCCGGTCTTGCGATATTCGGCCACGACCTGCTGGCGCTGCTGCTCGAGCGCCGTGATCGCCGCGCTGATCTCCTCCAGCCGGTGGCGGACAACCGTCAGCTCCTGCTGCTGCTCGACCAGCTGCTGCTGCACCTCGAGCGCCTGCAGGCGCGAGGAGTAGCCCTTCTCCGCCAGGGTCATGCGCGCCTCGGCCCGCTCGCGCACCAGCGGCACCGTCTTCTCGAACCGGGCTACGGTCGCCATAGCACCGGCGCGGTCGGCACGGCGCCTGGCGATCTCGCCATCAATCCCGGCCAGCTTGGCGCGAAGCTCAGCCACCTGCGAGGCGAGCAATGCCCGGTGTGTGGCGACCACCGTGGCATCGCTGCCGGCAGGCGGCTGGAACGTGCGGTCCGGCGCATCGGTCAGCGAGGCCTGCAGGCGCGCCGCTTCGACGCGCGACGCCATCAGCTCCGCGGTCAACCGCTCGCGATCGGCGCTCGTTTGGGTCGGGTCGAACTCGATCAGCACGTCGCCGGCCTTGACCACCTTGCCGTCGGTCACGTGGATGGCGCGGACGATGCCGGTGTCCAGCGGCTGGATGACCTTGCTGCGCCCGGTCGACACGATCCTGCCCTGGGCCATGGCCACCACATCGATCTCGGCCACGATCGACCAGGCCAGGGCCAGGGTGAACATCGCCATCATCGTCCAGGCCGTGGCGCGACCCACCGGTGAGGCCGGGGTCTCGACGACCTCCATGGCCGCCGGCAAGAACTCGAGCTCGTCGCGCCGGCGTCCCGGCTTCTGGGGACGCTCACGCTCGGCAGCCCAGGCCGAGCGGGCCACCGCGAAAGCCCGCATCACGCCCTCAGCCGCGGACATGGTCATCCCCGGACATGGGCCTCTCCGATCTGGTGCCGCCAGAGGGCGGCGTAGCGCCCGCCTTTCTTCAGCAGTGTCTCGTGGTTGCCGTCCTCGGTGATCTGCCCGGCCTCGATGGTGATGATGCGGTCGGCGAGCCGGACCGCCGACAGGCGGTGGGCGATGATGATCACCGTGCGGCCCTGGCAGATCAGCCGCATGTTGTCCTGGATGGCGCGCTCGGACTCCGCATCCAGCGCGCTGGTCGCCTCGTCGAAGACCAGCACGCGTGGGTTGGTGGCGAGAGCCCGGGCAATGGCGATGCGCTGGCGCTGGCCACCGGAGAGGCTGGAGCCGCGCTCGCCGACCACGGTGTCGTAGGCGTCCGGCAACTCCAGAATGAATTCGTGCGCGCCGGCGAGCTTCGCGGCCTGCATCACCAGTTTCATGTCGAGGCTGGGATTGGCGAGGGCGATGTTGTCGCGGATGCTCCCGCTGAACAGCACGTTCTCCTGCATGACGACGCCGATCTGCCGCCGCAGGGCAGACGGGTTGAGCAACGCGAGATCCATGCCGTCGATCAGCACCCGGCCGGATTCCGGCACGTACAGGCGCTGCACCAGCTTGGCCAAGGTGCTCTTGCCGGAGCCCGAGGGCCCGACGATGCCGACGACCTGCCCCGACGGAACATCGAGCGACACCTGCTTGAGGATATCGGGGCCGTCGTTGCGATAGCGGAAGACGACGCGATCGAACTTGATCGTTCCCTTGAGCCGGGGCACGGCCGCCCGTCCGGTCGTCGCGGTGTTTTCGCCCTGGGTGTTGAGGATATCGCCCAACCGCTCGATCGAGATCCGCACCTGCTGGAAGTCCTGCCAGAGCTGCGACAGGCGCAGCACCGGGGCGCTGACCCGTCCCGCCAGCATGTTGAAGGCCACGAACTCGCCGATGGTCAGGCTGCCGCTGATCACCAGCTTGGCGCCGAACCAAAGGAGCAGCGCGATGGTCAACTTGTTGATGAAACCGACGGCTTGACCGGCCTGCGCCGAGAGATTACCGGCGCGGAACGAGGCGCCGACGTAGCCGGCGAGCTGCTCTTCCCATTTGCGCTGCATCTGCGGCTCGACCGCCATCGACTTGACGGTCTCGATCCCGGTCACCGTCTCCACCAGGAAGGCCTGGTTCTCGGCGCCGCGCTTGAACTTCTCGTCCAGCCGGCGCTTGAGGATCGGCGTCACCACCAGCGAGACCGCCGCGTAGAAGGGCAGCGAGGCCAGCACAATCCACGTCAACGTGGCGCTGAACAGGAACATGACCGCTATGAACACGAAGGTGAAAAACAGGTCGATGACGACCGTCACAGCGGAGCCGGTCAGGAAACTGCGGACATTCTCGAGCTCCCGCGCCCGGGCGACGCTGTCGCCGGCGCGCCGCGCCTGGAAATAGGCCATGGGGAGCGACGTGAGATGACCGAACAGCCGCGCGCCGAGTTCGACGTCAACCCGGGTGGTGGTGTGGGAGAACACGTAGGTGCGCAGGCCGCCGAGAACGGCTTCGAATATCGAGATGGCCACCAGCCCGAAGATCAGGACGTCCAGGGTCGACATCGAGTTGTGAACGATCACCTTGTCGATGACGACCTGGAACAGCAGCGGGGAGACGAGGGCCAGAATCTGGACGAAGAACGAGTTGGCGAGAATCTCGCCAAAGAGGCGGCGATACTTGACGACCGCGGGGATGAACCAGGTGATGTCGAAGCGCCGCCCGTCGCCGGCCAGCTTGGCGCGGGTGGTGGCGAGAATCAGCCGCCCCGACCAGAACGCCTCGAAAGCCGCCCGATCCAGCGTCTTGTTCTTGCGGTCGGCCGGATCGAGGATGAGGACCTTGTCGGGGGTCGCCTTGGCCAGGATGACGAAACCGCCGTCGCGGCGCTCCGCAATTGCCGGCAGATTCGCACGATCGAGGCGGTCAAAGGAGGTCGCCGAGAGCCGGACCTTCATGCCCAACTGTTGGGCTGCGCGAACGATGCCAATGGCGTCCGTCTTACCGCCCGACGTGCCGTGCTGATGCTCAAGCTGAGACTCGTCGACCGGCTGGCCGAGCAGCCGCATGAGGACCGAAAGGCTCGCAATCCCAGTATCGACGTCCGCTGGCAACCCTGGCTCCGTTTGCGCCGTGTTGTCGATCGACGGATCCACTGGTTCCCCCTGCCCCTCACAAGTCCAACTTGTCGGGCCCGCATCACCTGCGACCCGCGACAGATTCGGGGGTTACGCACCGTCAGCGATAACTCTTAGTAGGATACACCGATGAGTTGCGTCCTACCATCGCGCTCGAAACGTGCTGCAACCCGCTCAAACCTGTCTAAAATTAACCTAAAGTCCGATGTTTTAAGAGATTCCTAATTTACTGATTGATAGTTCAGGGCATTCACCATATGCCCATAAAAACCCGAAATCTGTGTGATTTCGCACTAAGCAGTTACCGCGACGCGGCGCGGCCCCATCGATCGAGAGCCGCCCGGCGTTAAGCCGCCCTGCGGGCGCTATCCTAGCCTTCAGCGGGCAACAACCGGCGCAACGCCCAAAACTAGATCAACCAATACGTGCAAGTGGACTCCGCGACTCCGCCGCGCCCGAGCGACTCCGGCGGCGGCTAAGGACCTGCACGACTTCGTCGAGGAGATGAAGGGCGGCCAGGACGCCGAGGGTCGCACCAGCGGCATAGACGGACTTCACCGCGCACCGTGTCCATCGCCGAGCGGGCGTCCGAACGAAAGTCTTAGGACCCCGCATGAGTGAGCCGTTTTCATGTGGACGCAATACTTCTCGTAGTCATAAACGGTGCCAAACCATCGCTATTTAACAGGTGCTTTACGAACACCGGCCACGCTGGAGCATGCCGAGGCACAGGTGACGAGATGCCTCGGCCTTGCGTCAGGGGGCACAGGTGCAATTCGAAGGTCAGCGTGGTTTTCTGCGGTCCCGGGCGGGGCGCGGCTTCCTCTTCTTCGTCTCGGCGAGCGCCCTGCTGGCGGCGGCGATCGGTTACGGCCTCTATCACTCCAACCTGCGCTGGTACGAGGCGAGCAAGACGGAGGAGAAGCTCACGGCGATGGAGCTGGCCAACGCCTTCTTCCTGAGCTACTCGGAGATTCGTAGCCGATACCTGGGCGAGGAAGCGCCGGTACCGGAAAGCTTCCGGGCCCATTCCATCGAGCGCTTCAACCAGGAGCGCGATCCGAAGGAGGGGATGCGCCTCATTCTCGTCGGCGTCCCGGAGCGCCAGATCCGCATCGCCCCCGTGGATAGCGATATGACCCGCGCCATCCGCGAGATGATGGCAAGCAGCGAGCGCAAGCCGACGGCGCGGCGCGTGATGATCGACGGCCAGCCGTTCCTGCGCACGCTGCACGCCTCGATCGCCGCCCGCCCGAGCTGCGTCGAATGCCATAACGCGATCCAGCAAGGTTTGCCCCAATGGCAGCTCGGCGACATGATGGGCGCCTACGCCCTCGACGTGCCGCTGGCCTCGTTTCTGCGCAAGGCCCGGCGCGAAGCCATCCTGGCCGCCGCGGCGATCTTCCTGATCGCCTGCGGCATCGGCCTGCAGCTGTTCCGCCTGCAGTTTCGCCGGGTGGTCGATGAGATCGAGCAGCGGGCGCATCGTCGGCTGACCGACGCTATCGAGAACCTGCGCGACGGCTTTGCCATCTATGACGCCGAGAGCCGGCTCGTGCTCGGCAACGAAGCTCACCAGAGATATTCCGCCCTAAGCGAGGAAAGCTGGCCGCGCGCCTCGCGGCCTTCGGCCGGCGACGGTACCGCCGCGCGCGAGATCGCCCTGCCCGACCGGACCTGGATCATCGTGCGCGAGATCGGAACCCGATCGGGCGACATCGTGCGCATCGAGACGGACATTTCCGCGCTGAAGCGCCGCGAGGACGACTTGCGGGCAGCCAAGGAGCTGGCCGAGAAGGCCAGCCGGACCAAGTCGAATTTCCTGGCTCTGGTGAGCCATGAATTGCGAACCCCGCTCAACGCCATCATCGGCTTCTCGGAAATCATCAGCCGCGGCATGTTCGCCCCGGTGGACCCGCGCCATCGCGACTACGCCGCCGATATCCATCAGAGCGGCCAGTACCTCCTGAAAATCATCAACGACATTCTCGACATGGCCAAGGTCGAGGCGGGAAAGGTGCAGCTCGAGGAGACAACAATCGATCTGTCCGCCACCCTTTGCGGATGTCTGCGCGTCATCCGCGTCGGCGCATCCGCCGCCAACATTCAGCTGAAGACGGAGATATCGCCGGACCTGCACGTCAAGGTGGACGAGATGCGCCTCACCCAGGTCGTTCTCAATCTCTTGTCCAACAGCATCAAGTTCACGCCGGCCGGCGGGACGGTCAAGATCTCGGCATCGATCGAGATCGAGGGAACAATTGCCATCAGGGTTGCGGATAGCGGCATCGGCATGAGCGCGGAGGAGATCCCGCGGGCACTCGCCCCCTTCGAGCAGGCCGACTCCAGCGTCAGCCGGCGGTTTGGCGGGACGGGACTCGGCCTGCCGCTGGCGAAAGTGCTGACCGAGCTGCATGGCGGGGCGCTGGAGATCGTCAGCGCGCCAGGCCACGGAACCTGCGTCACCGTGCGTCTGCCCAAATGGCGGGTCCTCACCGAGCGGCTGGCACACAAGATGGCGTCGCCCGAAAGACTGATATTCGGCACCTAGACGCGTGGCGCATGAAGCACGCTCATGCCGATGCCGAATTTATCCTGTCGCCTACCAGTGAATATCTCATGCCGGTGATTTATCGTTTCCTCGAATAAAAATCACGCAACGCGACAGGGGTGGGATGGGAGGTTCACTAACAACGACGGACATGGCCGCGCTGTCCGGGGACTACCGGGAAGCCGCCGATCATGCAGGGCTCGTGCTCTACGCCTCGAGCCCGGACGCCCCTCCGACGTGGCTCGGACTCCATCCGCATTTCACGACCGTGCACGACTATCTCCAGCGTCGATCGCCTCCCGGTTTGTTGCCCGGCCGCCAGCATTTCGAGCCGCTCGATATCCGCCATGTCCTGTCGTCCGTCATCCTCATCGACGTCCTGCGTTACGAGGGCGCCATGCGCTTCCATCTGCTCGTCGTCGGCACCCAGGTCGTGACCGCCTGGGGGAAGGAGGTGACCGGGCAATACGTGGACGAGGCGTTCGGACCGATACGGGGAACCCAGGCGGCCAGCCTGTGCGAAACAGTCGTGACGCATCGCCGGCACCGGCACTGGCGCTTGCGCAACCTGGTGACGGATCGTGAATTCATCCAGATGGATTGGGCTGTCTTTCCGCTCGCCAAGGACGGTCACATGGTCGACCAGCTGCTCATCGTGCAGGCGCGTACCCCCGAGATCACCGCGCTCGTGGGCCAGGAAAAACCGGGGGACTGATGCAAAACGACCAGAGCATAAAGATCCTGATCGTCGATCCGGTGGCTTCGGCGGAGGTACGAAGCCATTTGCGGCAGATCGGCTATAGCCAGATCGACGTGACGGACAACGGCATGGCGGCGCTCGATACGCTGCGCCTCAGGCGGCACCAGATCATCTTGTCAGAATGGCGCTGCCGGGACATGACAGCCCTCGACCTTCTCGGACTGATCCGCGAGGAGCACACCTTGCGCCACGCCCGCTTTGCCCTGCTCACGGGCCATCGGCAGCCCTCCGACGTCGGTGCCGCGAAGCAGGCGGGCGCCCATAGCTACATCCTCAAACCCTACACCCTGGCGACGCTGAGACAGCGGCTGCAGGCCCTGCTCGACACCCCAGCCCTCGCCCAGGCTGGCGCGCGTTAGGGGCGAGGTCCGGGTGCAGAGGAGTGGTGCCCGCTCCCGGACTTGAACCGGGACAGTCCTTTCGGACCTACGGATTTTAAGTCCGTTGCGTCTACCGTTCCGCCAAGCGGGCACATGAGGCGCGGTTTGTCGGGGCGACGCTACGCGGGCGCCTCAGCCTGCGCAACCAGCTTAGGCGTCCTCGACCGGGTTGCCGCCGAGGCCGCGCATCATCTCGGCCAGCTCCCCGATCGCGGTATCGAGGCGGGCCTTGTCGGTGCCGCGGATGACGATGGCCGAGCCCGGCTTGCCCAGGCGGAAGAAGGGATAGCTGCCGATCTCGAGATCGGCGTAGCGGTTCTGCAGGGCCCCCAGGCCCTCGGCCATCTTGCCCTCGGGCAGCTCGACGCTCAGCGTGCGCGAGAGCATCGGCTTGCCGCCCTTGAGCCGCCCGCGGATGCCGTCGAACATCGCCTGCATGATGCGCGGCACGCCGGCCATGACATAGACGTTGCCGATCTGGAAACCCGGCGCGGCGCTCACCGGGTTGTCGATCATGATGCCGCCCACCGGGATGCGCGCCATCCGCCGGCGCGCGGCGTTGAGGTCCTTGGGATCGGCGTAGTTCTTGAGCAGGCGACGGATCGCCTCGGGATCCTCGACCAGCTCGACGCCGAAGGCCCTGGCCACGCAATCGGCGGTGATGTCGTCATGCGTCGGGCCGATGCCGCCGGTGGTGAAGACGTAGTCGTACTTGGCCCGCAGCTCGTTGACCACGCGGACGATCTCGTCCTCGACATCGGCGATCACCCGTGCCTCGCGCAGGCGGATACCGGCGGCGGTCAGCTTCTCGGCCAGCCAGCCTATGTTGGCGTCCTTGGTGCGGCCCGACAGGATCTCATTGCCGATGACCAGCACGCAGGCGGTGTAGATACGGTCGTCTTCAGACATGTCTCCGGCTTTCCCGTGTCCTCAGGCGCGAGGCGGCGGCAGGGCCGCCCGCAGCATGGCATGAAATCCCGCGCGCCAGGGGCCCAGGCCGTGGCGGGTCTCGACAGCGCGCCGCGCGTTGTCACGCAGGCGGTTGCGCCGCTCGCGGTTGGTGAACAGCGCCTCGAGCACCGCCGCGAGCTCCGCCGCCAGCTTCTGGTTGGTCTCGCGCAGCGGCTCGAGATCCTCCCGCAGCAGGCCGTTCTCCTCGTCGTGCCAGTAGCACACCCCCCGCCGCCCCGGCAGGACGATGCCGTTCTGGTCATCGGTGACGAACTCGTCGGCCGCGGTCACGTCGGTGGTCAGGATCACGGCGCCGGTCGCCATGGCCCGCAGATAGGAGATGGTATGCAGGTTGGCCGAGGGCAGCAGAAAGAAATCGGCGCGATAGAGAAGATCGAACAACGCGTCGGTCGTCAGCACCTCGTCGTAGAGCTCGACCCGCGGATGGCTGCGGATCTGCGCCCGGATCTCGGCCGGGATACGGTCCGGCAGCACCGTGCGCAGGATCAGCCGGCAGTTGCGCTGGCGCTCCAAGAGGCCCACGAAGGCGACCAGGGTCTCCGCGCCACCGCGCTTGTAAAAACTTTCGGGGTCCTGGTGCCAGGAATTCGTGAACAGGAGCACGAATTCCTCGTCATCGCCCTTGGCATTCTTGCGCTCGATCGCTTCGGCCGCCCGGCGCCAGACCAAAGGCGACAGATCGATGCCCAGCGGGGCGTAGTGGACTTTCTGCGCCAGCGCCTCGTCGCGGAAAAGCCGGGGCAGGTCGTCGCGCGAGCGCTCAAGATGGGTGAAGATGCCGCGGCATTCCGGCGCGCGGATCAGATGGCGCACGCAATGCCAGCCCGGCGTGGCCGCGAGATCGATCGTGGCGGTGCGGAAATGCCCGAAGAAGGGCTCGAACATCGGCAGCGTCGATTCGATATGCATGACCCAGGGCCGCTGCCCGAGGGTCATCGGCCCGGTATGCAGGAACAGCAGATCCATCGGCCCGCCCATCAGGACCTGCGAGGCAGGATCGCGCGAGGTGATGAAGGCGTCGACATCCGCCACCGTGACCGGCGGCCCGATCGCCAGAAGCCGCTCGCGCAGGCGCTTCATGCCCTGCTTCATCGCCATCTCGGAGACGGGGGTCTGGGGTTGCAGCGTCCGCGCAAAGGCGAACTCGTCGGTATCGAAGACCAGGCTCTCGGGAAGCGGATGCCGCCCATTCTGGGAGAAGAGGATCGGAGCATCCCAGGGGACGCCGATGCGGTGCGGGGGGGCCGTCATTTGCTAGTATTCTTGCCGGTCAGCATACGTCACGCTTCCTCAATCGCCCAGTCCCATGAACCAGGCCCCATGAATCGAAAAGAACGGCGCCGCCAGGCCAAGACCGGCACGGTTGCACCATCGGGCCCCGCTTTCGGCGCGGACGACGCGCTCGCCTTCCTGTCGGGGCGGCGACCGGCTCCGGCGGCACCGCCGCCGCCTGCTCCATCACCAAAAACCGATGTCAGCACCGCCGTACAGTTCCGTGCCCTCGATGCGCTGCGCGCCGGGCGCAGCCTGTCGGCCGTCGCCGAGGCGGTGCGGGCCGCCGGCGCGGTCGCCGACCAGGCGTGGAACGCCGCGCGGCCTGTCGTCGAAGCCCGCAGGCAGCCCGGCTTCGCCTGCGCCGCGGGCTGCAGCTGGTGCTGCTACCAGCAGGTCGCCGTCGCCCCGGCCGAAGCGGTAGCCATCGCCCGCCATGTCGAGACGACCTTCACGCCCGAGCAGCGCGCGGGGCTCGATGCCCGCATCGCCGCCCTCGACGACAAGGCTCGGGGCATCGGCCTGTGGTCCCGGGCGCGGCTCAAGAGCCCTTGTGTCATGCTGGCGGAGAATGGCGCCTGCTCGATCTACGAGGTCCGGCCCCTGCGCTGCCGCGGCGTCTACTCGCGCGATGCCGGCCAATGCCAGTGGGTGATGGAGAACCCGGATCAGGTCTACGGCAATCCCGACCGCCACGCGACGCCCGGCCCCTACCCGATCGAGCCGGCCAAGATCATGGATACCGCCCTCACCGGCCTGGCCCGCGCCAGCCAGGAAGCCGGGCTCGACTGGCAGGCGCTGGAGCTGACGGCGGCGCTGCGCCTGATCCTCGGGAACCCCGAAGTGACCGAGCGCTACCTCGGCGGCGAGGCGGTCCTCGCCCCGGCCCGCCTGCCCGAACGGGACGATGGCGACCCGGCTCAAGGTCCAACGGGACGCCCGGGCTAGCGAAATCGAGCGATTCGCACTACATCTTCGCCATGAACGATCTTGAGACCGCCGTCGACTGGAACGCCCCGGAATCCCGGGTGGTCAAGCTGCACGCCGCCGAGGCCTTCGAAGGCATGCGCAAGGCCGGCGCCCTGGCCGCCGAAGTCCTCGATTTCATTACCGATTACGTGAAGCCGGGAGTCAGCACCGAGGAACTCAACCGGCTCTGCCACGAGCGTATCGTAGGCACCGGCGCCATCCCCGCCCCGCTGGGCTATCGCGGCTTCCCCAAGTCGATCTGCACCTCGGTCAACCACGTCGTCTGCCACGGCATCCCCACGCCGGACAAAGTCCTGCAGGACGGCGATATCATCAATATCGACGTCACCGTCATCCTCGACGGCTGGCACGGCGACACCAGCCGCATGTACCTGGTCGGCGAGGTCGGCGTGAAGGCCCGCAAGCTGGTCGAAGTCACCTACGAAGCCATGATGCGCGGCATCGAGGTGATCAAGCCGGGCACCACGCTGGGCGATATCGGCCATGCCATCCAGAGCTTCGCCGAGAAGCAGCGCTTCTCGGTGGTCCGCGATTTCTGCGGCCATGGCCTGGGTCGCATCTTCCACGACGCGCCCTCGGTCCTGCACTACGGCGAGCCGGGCACTGGCCTTGCTCTGCGCGAAGGCATGTTCTTCACCGTCGAGCCGATGATCAATGCCGGCCGCTGGGAAGTGAAGATCCTCAACGACGGTTGGACCGCCGTGACCAAGGACAAGTCGCTCTCGGCCCAGTTCGAGCACTCGGTCGGCGTGACCGCCACCGGCTACGAGATCTTCACCCTCTCACCCAAGGGCTATACCCGCCCGCCTTTCGGTTGAGAGGGCGCCGCGCGAGCCGCTACGCGGCCGTCACGCGCCAGATCACATTGCCCACGTCGTCGGCGACCAGCAGCGAGTTGTCCGGGCCGAGCGTGACGCCGACCGGCCGCCCGTAAGAGACCTTTTCGTCCGGCGCCAGGAAGCCCGACAGGATGTCGCGCGGCGGACCGGACGGGCGTCCGTCGGTGAAGGGGACGAACACGACCGCGTAACCACTCAGCTTGCTGCGGTTCCAGGAGCCGTGCTGGCCGATCACCATGCCTTCCGGGAATCCCGGGAGCACGCCCGCCGGCAGCCAGCACAGGCCGAGCGACGCGGTATGCCCGCCGAGTGCGTAGTCGGGGGTGATGGCGGTCGCCACGGCGGCCTTGTCCTGTGGCACCCGGTCATCGACGATCTGTCCCCAATAACAATAGGGCCAGCCATAAAAGCCGCCGTCGCGGACGGAGGTCAGGTAGTCCGGCGGGGTTTCGTCGCCCAGCCCGTCCCGTTCGTTGACCACCGTCCAAAGGACGCCGGTGTGTGGCTCCCACGCCATTCCCACGGCATTGCGCAGGCCGCCCGCGAAAATGCGGCTGACGCCGGTTGTCAGATCGAGTTCGTGAATGGCGGCCCGGCCTTCTTCCGCTTCCATGCCGTTGTCGCCGATGTTGCTGGACGAGCCGACCCCGGCATAGAGCTTGCGCCCATCCGGGCTGGCAAGCAGGCTGCGCGTCCAGTGGCCGCCGGGCTTGAACGTGGTCAGTCTACGCCCTTGCCCGGTGAGACGGGTGGCGCCCAGCACATAGGGAAAGGCCACGATGCCATCGGTCGCGCCGATATAGAACGTGTCGCCGACCAGCTCCATGCCGAAAGGCATGTTCAGCCCCTCGTGGTACGTCTCCCGGATTTCGGCGACGCCGTCGCCGTCAGCGTCTCGCAGCAGCGTGATGCAATTCGGGCTCTTCCCCATCGCGCCCGCGCGCTGCAGCGTGGCGATCATGGCGTAGTCGAAAAGGCTCTTCGGCGGTCTTGGCGCATTCATGGCCTCCGAGACGAGCACGTCGCGGTTCGGCAGCACGTAGATCCAGCGCGGGTGCTTGAGGCCGGCCGCCAGGGCGTTGACCTTCAGACCCGGCGCCGCGACCGGAAGCTGCCCCGGGCCCCATCCCCGCGCGGTCGGCATCTTGAGCGTGGGCAGGCTGCCCTGGGCCTTGCCGGCCGGGATGGCCGGATTGCCGCCCCAGGCAGGCTGGCTGGCCCCCTCCGCCGCCCGCCGAACGACAACGGTCGCAGCCCCGATGACCGCAACGACCCACGCAAATAGTCTTGAAATACTCAAGAGTCCCCCCGCCCTGCTCAACTGTCGCGGCGGGATGCTATGCTGGCCGACCGGATGGGACAACGGCGGTGAGCCGATGGCGGGGAATCGACGAAGCCGGCGAGGACTGAAGGAAGACGGGCCCGAGGAACCGCACTACCACGGCCATCGCGAGCGGCTGCGCCAGCGCTTCCGCGAGGCCGGCGGCGGTGCGCTGGCCGATTACGAGCTCCTGGAGCTGATCCTTTTCCAGGCGATCCCGCGCCGAGACGTCAAGCCGCTGGCCAAGAGCCTGATCGAGCGCTTCGGCAGTTTTGCCGCCGTCCTGGGGGCCTCGAGGTCGGTCCTCGAAGATGCGGGCCTGAGCGAGACCACGGTCGATGCCCTCAAGGCCACCCAGGAGGCCGGCATCCGCCTGACCCGCGAGAATGCCCAGTCGCGGAGGGTCTTCGGCTCGGGCCAGGCGGTCATCGACTATTGCCGAGCGGCCCTCGCCCATTCGGACACGGAGGAGTTCCATGTCCTCTTCCTCGACCGCAAAAACGGCCTGATCGCCCCCGAAAAGCAGGCCCGCGGCACCGTCGACCACACGCCTGTCTACCCGCGGGAGGTGGTGAAGCGGGCCCTGGAGCTCAGCGCCTCGGCCATCATCCTGGTTCATAACCACCCGTCAGGAGACCCGACCCCATCGAAGGCCGATATCGAGATGACCCGCGAGGTCGCCCGCGCCGCCGCAGCCTTGGGCATCGCCGTCCACGACCACCTGATCATAGGCCGCGGCGGGCATGCGAGCCTCAAGGCGCTCGGTCTTATGTGATGTGAGCAACGGTTCCCTAGCCAGTTGAGTGGTTGACCCGCCCGAATTTGCCTCGAACGTGCCATGGCAATTGCGAAGATCCGACACAATCTCCCGGTAGCGTCCGACCAACCACCGAACACGGTTGGACAGGGAGACGACTTCGAATGGACACCCTCACCCGCCTCTGGCACGCGTTCCGCAGCCGCCTGATGGTCTGGGAACAGGAACGGTTGTTCCAACTCTGGTACGACGAGCGCCGCGAGCGCCGCGGCTACTGAGCGGCGGCACCCCTCAAGCCCTTGATTTCCGGTTCTTTACACGGCGGCTCGGCGTCGCTTATAGTCCGCCCTGTCATGATGCGCTTCGTCACGAAAACAACGACTTCCAAAACGACCACCGATGGTGGGCGGCCGGAGGCGTGCGCGTAGCAGCGTGACATAGATCGAACCTCGCAGGCCCCGCCGACCGGTTGGGGCCTTTGTCATATCTGGGCTCCGTCTCCGTCGGCCAATCATGGAGAAAGCCCCCGTGTCCCCCAGCCCTTCCCGTTCTCTCGCGGTCGCCGTCGTCGGCGCCACCGGTGCCGTCGGCGTCGAGCTCTTGCGCTGCCTGGACCAGCGCCGCTTCCCGCTCAAGCTCCTCAAGCTCTATGCCTCGGCCCGGTCGGCCGGCCGGCGCATGCCGTTCGCCGGTAGGGAACTCGCCGTCCAGGAACTGACGGAGAAGAGTTTCACGGGGATCGATCTGGCGCTGTTCTCCGCCGGCGGCGAGACCTCCAGGCGCTTCGCGCCCGCCGCGGTCGCGGCCGGCGCCGTGGTGGTCGACAACTCGTCGGCCTTCCGCATGGACGCGATCGTTCCGCTGGTTGTCCCCGAGATCAATCCGGAGGCGCTGAGGACGCATCGCGGCATCATCGCCAACCCGAACTGCTCGGCCATCATCGCCATCACGCCGCTCTGGGCGATCCACCGGGTCAACCGCATCCGGCGCATGATCATCTCCACCTACCAGGCGGCCTCGGGCGCCGGGGCCGCGGCGATGACGGAGCTGGAGGAAGCGACCCGCGCCCATCTCGAGGGTCGCGAATTCCAGCAGAAGGTCCTGCCGCACCCCTACGCCTTCAACCTGTTCAGCCACAATTCCAGCATCGACCCGGAAACCGGCTACAACGGCGAGGAGACCAAGGTGATGCAGGAGGCGCGCAAGATCTTCGGCGACCCGGAGCTGCGCATCTCCGCGACCTGCGTGCGCGTGCCGGTGTTCCGGGCCCATGCGGTGTCGGTGTCGTTCGAATGCGAACGCCCGATCACGCCGGCCGAGGTCCGCGAGCTGATCGCCCAGGCGCCGGGCGTGAAGCTGGTCGACGACCGGGCGCGCAACCTGTTCCCGATGCCGCGCGATGCCTCGGGCCAGGACGACATCCTAGTGGGCCGTATCCGTCCCGATTTGAGCGATCCCACCGGGCGCTCGATCTCGCTGTTCTCGGCGGGAGACCAGCTCCTGAAGGGGGCGGCGCTCAACGCCGTCCAGATCGCCGAGCAGCTGCTGGCGGCCGAGCTACGGGCGGCGAGTTAACGGTTACAGGGTTATATTCGCAATTATATCCTTGACACAACACTACCGATAGGTAGACTAAAGCCAAGCTTATAGCAGGGATTGGTTGTCATGGATACGTTTTCGGCCCCACATTTTACGAGCGACGAGGCTGCGAGAAAATTCCTATCCGGGCTACGGTGGCCGGGCGGCCCGGTTTGTCCGCACTGCGGTGTTGTGAACCACGCGTACGCGATTGAGCGCGTCGGCAAGACAGGCAAGCCGGCTGCGTTCGGGGTCTACCGGTGCGCGGAGCGCGTGTGCCGCAAGGATTTCAGCGTCACGACCGGAACGGTTATGGAGCGCTCGCATATCGCCCTGCACAAGTGGTTGCAGGGCTTCTACATGATGGCGTCGGCCAAGAAAGGCGTCTCGGCCCACCAGCTACACCGGACCCTGGGGATCACCTACAAGGCCGCGTGGTTCATGGCGCACAGGATCAGGGAAGCCATGCGGGCCGGTGGCCTTGTCGAGCCCATGGGCGGCAGCGGCAAAGTCGTGGAGGCCGACGAAACCTACTTCGGCAAGACCAGCAAGCGGCAGACCCACCGGACGAGCGGCGAGCGGTTCATTAACCGGGGCCACAAGGGACCGGCGAACAAGCGGGCCGTGGTGGCCCTAGTCGAGCGCGGTGGCACCGTGCGCTCCTTCCACGTCGCACGGGCGGACAAGAAAACGGTCACGAAAATCGTTACCGATAACGTGTCGCGCGAAGCCCGCTTGCACACGGACGAAAGCCTGCTCTACGGCGCGGCCAAGGAACACGTTTCGTCGCACGAGAAAATCCGCCACAGCCGGAACGAATACGTGCGCGGCGACGTGACCACTAATTCCGTTGAAGGCTTCTTTTCGATTTTCAAAAGAGGCATGGTCGGCACGTACCAGCATTGCAGCGAGAAGCACCTGCACCGCTATCTCAGCGAATTCGACTTTCGCTATAACAACCGTATCGCCCTAGGCGTGAACGATGAAATGCGCGCGAACAACGCGCTTAAGGGCATCGAAGGCAAGCGCCTGACCTATCGACAGCCTGACTAGTCCTGACTACGGGATTGAGGCGCGGCGCTTTCTCAGAGTTGCGCCCGTCGCCGGCATCCCTGAGCGCGCCAGCGCCATCCCAAATTTTGATCCGGCGACCTATGCCTATCCAGAACTACGTACCCTTAGGGTGCTTCTGGAATACCTTTGGCGCGTCGATCTGCGCGCGCTCAAACGCCTTTAAGGCGGCGCGGCTTGCGTTGCTTCTTGGGGCGCTTTGGAGTCATGCTCTTGCGGGGGGACGGCGGCGTATTCATTGCGCCGCGCAATGCGGCGTTGAAGCGCTCTTGCGCTTCTTTGTCGCTGTATTGAGCCGGCTTATCGGGCATGGGGTGTCCTATGGCTGACGAACCAGCATACATCAAAAACCTTCGGGCGCTTACTCGCGGCGATCCTACGTACTTTCATCTAGACCAGATTGAACGAGAAATGTACGGGGCCAGTGACCGGGCCACCGCCGTAATGCTGGGGTCTATGGTCGAAACTACATTGCAGCGTCTATTGCAGACGGTTTTACGAGATGACTTGAATTCATCTGATCGGCGGCAGGTTTTTGAGTATGAGGGCGCTCTAGGCACGTTCTCTTCCAAAATCGTAATGGCCTACGCGCTGAAACTTATCGGGCCAATTTGCAGGAAAGACTTGGACCTTATTCGCCTGCTTAGAAACGAATTCGCACACTCCCGGAAATCGTTTGGTTTTGACGTGCCGGAAGTTAAGGCGGTGTGCGATGAATTGCGTGTCCCTGGTCTACCCGGCGCGTACATACCTCACGGCTATCTTGAGCGTGTCTCGGACGCTGAATTCGCAAAGGCCAAAGATATTACGGCGCCCAAAACCCGCTTCATTTCCGCTTGCCACAACGTAGCCTACAGGATGCTGGTCGCGCGATCAGACGACGCCACACGGGCGGAACTGGCATTTACTGATGACCCTCTGCCCTAAGGCGCGCTTTCTCCATCGCCCGAAAGACGGCAGCGACCTCCCATTCCTTCGGGTCCTCCCGGTCATACAAAGCAGAGGCCTCGCAGCCCGCTTCGATCATCTCCGGCGTGATCTCAATCTCAGGGGTGTCAGCCATGGCGAAACCAACGGATGAGGACTATTCGAAAATTGTGGATACCGTCTCGGAGCTTGCCGTTACGCACGGCGTCGTTCGCCTGATCGCCACTCAGTTGCTAGCGCACGCGGCGCTCCGAGAGCCCAAACCTGGGGCATTCCTAGACGTGATATTTGAGGCGGTGAGCGGGCAGATAGACGAAATGCCCTTCCCCATCGGTAAGGACGGCGCGACCCTGCGCGGGCTAGTCGAAAAGCACCGCGACGTGCTCAAGATCATCATTGATGATGCGCGGCGCGCGGCCGGCTGAATAGCGCGTCCTGTACGTACCGGATAGCTTCGAGCTTTTCGCGCGCGGCTTCGCACGCCTCCCGCCGTTCGGGGGGGAGGCTAATAAGCCAGATCAGGAAACGCCCTACGGGAGCCCCCAAAAACCGCACTGCGGCGGCCCTAACCGACCCCACCACCCCTATGGCGTGTGGTGTCAACGGTATATTCGTCGTTATATTCTTAAGCTCCCCGGTCGGGGCGGGACTGCGCCCGGCGCACGCCCGCCCCGACGTTCCGACAATTGTACGGGCCGGCGGCCCAGCGTAACGTGCCGGCCATGGCGACCCATAAACATCGGGCCATGCATGACCTTGGCGGCGTCGAGCCGACCGCCTCGCAGGCCATCGACCGCACCGAGCACGAGCTGACGCAGTTCGACAAGTCGGTCGACGCGCTGGTCGGCCTCATGGCTCACCCATCCCGGCGCATCATCCGCGTCGACGAGTTGCGCCGGGCCATCGAATCCCTGCAGCCCGTGCAGTACCACGGCCTCTCCTACTACGAGAAATGGCTGCAGGCCGCCCATGACCTTCTGCTGGAGAAGGACATCCTCGGCGAAGAAGAAGTGATGTTGCGCTGCGCGGCGATCCGCGAAGCCGAGGAAAAATCCTCGTGACGGCCCGCTTCGCTCCCGGGGACCCCGTCCGCGTTCGCGAGGACTGGCCGGAGGCGAAAGCCAAGGTCCATATCCGCACGCCGCACTTCCTGCGCGGCGCCAGGGGCACGATCGAGACGGTGCTGGGTGCCTATCCCAACCCCGAGGACCTGGCGTTCAGCCGGCCGGCCGCGGCCAAGCCGCTCTATCAGGTGCGCTTCGCCCAGCGCGCCCTGTTTCCCGAGGGCAAGGGTGCGGCGAGCGATACCCTGATCGCCGATCTTTACGAACATTGGTTGGAGCCGGTCCATGGCTGAGTATCACCACCACGACCACGTGCACCTCGATCACGCGCCGATCAGCGACCACGGCCACGAGCCGCGGGCGGAGTACCGTGTTCTCGAGCGCGCCGTGCGCGAGCTGCTGATCGAAAAGGGCGTGGTCACCGCCGAGGACTGGCGCCGGCAGATCGAGCTCATGGATTCGCGCAACCCGTCGATGGGGGCGCGGGTCATCGCCCGCGCCTGGGTCGACCCTGCGTTCAAGCAACGGCTGCTGGCCGATGCCAAGAAGGCGGCTGACGAGCTCGGCATCGACACCGCCAACGCACCCCGCGTCATGGCGCTGGAGAACACGCCGACCCGCCATCACCTGGTCACCTGCACCCTGTGCTCCTGCTACCCCAAGGCGATCCTCGGCATCCCGCCGGCCTGGTACAAGAGCGAGGCCTACCGGGCGCGCGCCGTTAAGGATCCGCGCGGCGTGCTTAAGGAATTCGGCACCGAGCTGCCTGACAACGTCGAAGTCCGGGTGATGGACTCCACCGCGGACCTGCGCTATCTCGTCGTGCCCTTACGTCCCGCCGGGACCGACGGCATGACCGAGGAGCAGCTTGCCGACCTGGTGACCCGCGACAGCATGATCGGCGTCACCGCCGCACGTAACCCCACTTCAGTTTCCTGAGACCCTTGCCGCTCCTTCTTCTCCCTCTGCCCACGAAAGCCTTCGCGTGATCCCGCGTTACAGCCGGCCCGAGATGACGGCCATCTGGGCCCCCGAGAACCGCTTTCGCATCTGGTTCGAGATCGAGGCCCATGCCTGCGACGCGCAGGCGAAGCTCGGCGTCATCCCGAAATCGGCGGCGGCGGAAGTCTGGAAGAAGGGCAAGTTCGAGGTCGAGCGCATCGACGAGATCGAGCGCGAGACCAAGCACGACGTCATCGCCTTCCTGACCAACCTCGCCGAGCATGTCGGGCCCGCCGCCCGTTTCGTGCACCAGGGCATGACCTCGTCCGACGTGCTCGATACCTGCTTCGCGGTGCAGCTCACCCAGGCCGCCGATCTCCTGCTGGCCGATATCGACCGGGTGCTGGCGGCGCTCAAGAAGCGCGCGCATGAATACAAGAAGACGCCGTGCATCGGCCGCAGCCACGGCATCCATGCCGAGCCGACGACCTTCGGCCTCAAGCTCGCCACCTACTACGCCGAGTTCACCCGCAACCGCGCCCGGCTGGAGACGGCGCGGCGCGAGATCGCCACCTGCGCCATCTCGGGCGCGGTCGGCACCTTCGCCAACATCGATCCCTTCGTCGAGGAATACGTTGCCGGCAAGCTCGGCCTCGAAGTGGAGCCGGTGTCGACCCAGGTGATTCCGCGCGACCGTCACGCGGCCTTTTTCTCCGCCCTGGGTGTGGTCGCCTCGTCGATCGAGCGGCTGTCGATCGAGATCCGCCATCTGCAGCGCAGCGAACTGCGCGAAGCCGAGGAGTATTTCAGCCCGGGCCAGAAGGGCTCGTCGGCCATGCCGCACAAGCGCAACCCGGTGCTGACCGAGAACCTGACCGGCCTCGCCCGCATCGTGCGCGCCGCCGTGGTGCCGGCGCTGGAGAACGTGGCGCTGTGGCACGAGCGCGACATCTCGCACTCGGCCGTGGAGCGCGTCTTCGCGCCCGATGCCACCATCGCGCTCGACTTCGCCCTCAACCGCCTGGGCGGCGTGGTCGAGAAGCTGGTCGTCTATCCCGAGAATATGCAGGCGAACCTGGACCGGCTGGGCGGGCTGGTGCATTCGCAGCGCGTGCTGCTCGCCCTCACCCAGGCCGGGGTCTCACGCGAAGACGCCTATTCCATCGTCCAGCGCCATGCCATGGAGGCCTGGCGCAAGGGCGACAGCTTCATGGAGCGCCTCAAGGGCGATCCCATCGTGACAAAAAAGCTCAAGCCGAAAGAGATCGAGGCCCTGTTCGACCTCGGCTACCACTTCAAGAGCGTCGACACCATTTTCGCCCGCGTCTTCGGCGGCGCGCGCAAAGGCCGGTCCCGTTGAACACCGGTAAACGTCAGGTTCAGGCGGATTCCATGAGCTGGCGCTTGGCTTCGACTTCGAGGCGGCCCATTTCGCTCCTCACCTCGGCCTCGGTGACCTTGGCGCCCTTGGCGCCGAGGTCCTTGATGACCTTCTGCACCACGTCGTCGTCGCCCGGCTTCTCGAAATCGGCCGAAACCACCTCTTTGGCGTATTTGTCGGCCGCTTCGCCCGTGATGCCGACTTTCGACGCCGCCCACTGGCCGAGCAGCCTGTTGCGCCGCGCCTTGACCTTGAACTGCAGTTCCTGGTCACGCTTGAACTTGTTTTCGAAGGCTTTCTCGCGTTCGTCAAAGGTGCTCATGAAGTGCCCCATCTATCCGCGCCACAATCTCGGCCGCGGCATGCAGGTAATGCTTAGCACGCGTTCCGTCAACCCGGTGGCAGCATGTGCACGGTAGTTGTCTTGCGCCGCCCCGAGGCGCCATGGCCGGTCCTGATGGCCGCCAACCGCGACGAGATGCTCGATCGCCCGTGGACGGCACCGGGCCACCACTGGGGCGACCGGCCGGAAGTGACGGCGACGCGCGACGACCTGGCGGGCGGATCGTGGCTCGGTGTCAACCAGACGGGTGTGGTATCGGCGGTTCTCAACCGCCAGGGAACGCTCGGGCCAGCCCCGGGCCTGCGCTCACGCGGTGAACTGGTCCTCGAGGCGCTCGAGCACGCCGATGCCGCACAAGCCGCCAAGGCGATGGGCGATATCGACTGCAAAGCCTACCGGCCGTTCAACATGATCATTGCCGATAACCGCGACGCTTTCTGGATCCGCTCGCTCGGCGGTACCGGGACCTGCGGCCTCAAGGTAGAGACAATTCCGGCCGGCCTGTCCATGTTCACCGCCCACGACATGAACGACCCGAGTTCGGCGCGCATCCGCTTCCACCGGCCGCGCTTTGCCACGGCCGCTCTACCCGATCCGGCGCGCAGCGACTGGTCGTCGTGGGAAAAACTCATGGCCAGCCGGGAGCACGAATCCGAGGCCGGTCCGCACGGCGCGCTGACCATCGTCACCCAGGAGAAGGACGGCAAGCGTGTGGGTTACGGCACGTCGTCGAGCTCGCTGCTGGCCATCGCCGCACCCGGCCGCCGCCCGGGTATCGGGGTCGCCTGGCGCTTCGCCCCGGGCGCCCCGGACGTGACGCCTTTTCAAGACATAAAACTCTGATTTTTCGGCATAATCCGCATCGTTGCGGGGCCGGGATCGAGGGAGTATAAGGGCGCCTTCCCGCACCGCACCCTGCTGCGGATTCGTACCGCCAAGCTTCCTCTATTTTTCCGAGCGCCATGTCTCGCCGCCGACAAGTTTACGAGGGCAAGGCCAAGATCCTTTTTGAGGGGCCGGAGCCCGGCACGCTCGTTCAGTATTTCAAGGACGACGCGACGGCGTTCAATGCCAAGAAGAAGGGCATCATCACCGGCAAGGGTGTGCTCAACAACCGCATCTCGGAATACCTGATGACGCGGCTGGAGGAGATCGGCATTCCGACTCACTTCATCCGCCGCCTCAACATGCGCGAGCAGCTGGTGCGCGAGGTCGAGATCATTCCGATCGAGGTGGTGATCCGCAACGTCGCCGCCGGCTCGTTCTCGGAGCGCTTCGGCGTGCCCGAGGGCCAGGCGCTGCCGCGCTCGGTCGTCGAGTACTATTACAAGAACGACCAGCTCGGCGACCCGATGGTCTCCGAGGAGCACATCACGGCCTTCGGCTGGGCGACGACCCAGGACCTCGACGACATCATGGCGCTGGCGCTGCGCATCAACGATTTCCTCTACGGCCTGTTCCTCGGCGTCGGCGTCAAGCTCGTCGACTTCAAGATCGAGTTCGGCCGGCTGTGGAACGAGGAAGAGATGCGCATCGTGCTGGCCGACGAGATCAGCCCGGACTGCGCCCGGCTGTGGGACATCAAGACCAACGAAAAGATGGACAAGGACCGCTTCCGGCGCGACCTCGGCAAGGTCGAGGAAGCGTACCAGGAGGTCGCGCGCCGGCTCGGGATCTTCCCCGAGGGCGGCCCGCGCGACCTCAAGGGTCCGGCGACCATGCAGTGAGGGTGAGAGCGCGATGAAGGCAAAAGTCCACGTCACCCTCAAGAACGGCGTTCTCGACCCCCAGGGCAAGGCCATCGGCCACGCGCTCGACACCCTCGGCTTCAAGGGCGTGGGCGACGTCCGCCAGGGCAAGTACATCGAGATTGAGCTGGCCGAGAAGGATCGCGCCAAGGCCGAAGCGGCGGTCAAGCAGATGTGCGAGAAGCTGCTCGCCAACACCGTCATTGAAAACTATACGGTCGAGCTGGTGGGATGAAGGCGGCGGTCGTCGTTTTTCCCGGCTCCAATCGCGAGCACGATATCGTCGACGCGATCGAGCGTTCTTCGGGCCAGAAGGCGCAGCTCGTCTGGCACAGCGAGCGCGACCTGCCGAAGGTCGATCTCATCGTCCTGCCCGGCGGCTTCTCCTACGGCGACTACCTGCGCACCGGCGCCATCGCCGCCCATTCGCCGATCATGAGCGAGGTCAAGAAGCGCGCAGGCCAGGGCGTGCCGGTGCTCGGCGTGTGCAACGGCTTCCAGATCCTCTGCGAATCCGGTCTCCTGCCCGGCGTGCTGCTGACCAACGCCTCGCTGAAGTTCATCTGTCGCAATGTCGGCCTCAAGGTCGAGCACAGCGACAGCCTGTTCACCCGCCGCTACAACGCCGGCGACGTGCTCAGCGTCCCTGTCGCGCACGGCATGGGCAACTACTTCGCCGATCCCAAGACCCTCGACACGCTGGAAGGCGAAGGCCGGGTCGCCTTCCGCTACTGCACCGCCGAGGGTGAGGTGAATGCCGAAGGCAATGCCAATGGCTCGGCGCGCAACATCGCCGGCATCTTCAATGCGAAAAAGAACGTGCTGGGCATGATGCCGCATCCCGAAAACGCCACCGATCCCAAGCTCGGATCGATCAGCGGCAAGCCGCTCTTCGACGCACTCGCGGAAGCGCTCGCCTGATGGCCACCAAGCCCGCCGCCAAGCGCCCCAACGATCTGATGGGCCTGTCGAACGACGAGTACGACCGCGTGCTCGCCATCCTCGGCCGCGAGCCGAGCCATACCGAGCTCGGCATCTTCTCGGTGATGTGGAGCGAGCACTGCTCCTACAAGTCGTCGAAGAAGTGGCTCAAGACCCTGCCGACCACCGGCGACCGCGTGATCTGCGGGCCCGGCGAGAATGCCGGCGTCATCGACATCGGCGACGGCGACGCGGCGATCTTCAAGATCGAGAGCCACAACCACCCCTCCTACATCGAGCCCTACCAGGGGGCGGCGACCGGTGTCGGCGGCATCATGCGCGACGTCTTCACCATGGGCGCCCGGCCCATCGCCAATTTGAATGCGCTGCGCTTCGGCGATCCGTCGCATCCCAAGACGCGCCAGCTCGTTTCCGGCGTGGTGCATGGCATCGGCGGCTACGGCAATTGCGTCGGCGTGCCGACCGTCGGCGGCGAGACCAATTTCCATTCTTCGTACAACGGCAACTGCCTGGTCAACGCCATGACCGTCGGCCTGGCCAGGGCGGACCGCATTTTCTATTCGAAGGCCGCCGGCCCGGGGAACCCCGTGGTCTATGTCGGCGCCAAGACCGGGCGCGACGGTATCCACGGCGCCACCATGGCCTCGGCCGAGTTCAACGAGGACGCCGAGGAGAAGCGCCCGACCGTGCAGGTCGGTGATCCCTTCACCGAGAAGCTGCTGATCGAGGCCTGCCTCGAGCTGATGGAAACCGACGCCATCGTCTGCATCCAGGACATGGGGGCCGCCGGCCTCACCTCCTCCTCGGTCGAGATGGCTGGCAAGGGCGGGCTCGGCATCGAGCTCGACCTCGATAAGGTGCCGATGCGCGAAAGCGGCATGAGCGCCTACGAGATCATGCTGTCGGAAAGCCAGGAGCGCATGCTCATGGTGCTCAAGCCCGAGCGCCAGGCGATGGCCCAGAAGATCTTCGAGAAGTACGAGCTCGACTGCGTGACCATCGGCAAGCTGACCACCACCGGCCACCTGGTGCTCAAGCGCCACGGCAAGGTCGAGGCCGACATGCCGGTGCAGCCGATCTCCGAGCAGGCGCCGCAATACGACCGGCCGTGGAAGCCCACGCCCAAGAAGCCGGTCATCGCTGCCCAGGATGTGCCGTCGCACGATCCGGCCACGGCGCTCAAGACCCTGATGGCCTCGCCCGATCTCGCCAGCCGGCGCTGGATCTGGGAGCAATACGATCACCTGGTGCGCGGCCACACGGTTCAGCGCCCCGGTGGCGATGCCGCCGTCGTGCGCCTGCCGGATCTGAAGAAGGGCCTGGCCCTGGTCGTCGACTGCTCGCCGCGCTACTGCGCCGCCGATCCGGAAGTCGGCGGCATGCAAGCGGTGGTCGAGACCTATCGCAACCTCTCTGCCGTCGGCGCAAGGCCGATCGCCATCACCGACAACATGAACTTCGGCAACCCCGAGCGGCCCGAGATCATGGGTCAGTTCGTCGGCTGCATCGAAGGCATGCGCCTCGCCTGCGAGGCGCTCGAATACCCGGTCGTCTCGGGGAACGTCTCGCTCTACAACGAGACCAACGGCCAGGCCATCCTGCCCGCGCCCGTGATCGGGGGAGTCGGCCTCCTGGAGGACGTCGACCTGACCGTCGACATCGCCTTCAAGGATGCCGGCCAGGCCATCATCATCATCGGCGAAACCGAAGGCTGGCTCGGCCAGTCGCTCTACCTGCGCGAGCTCTGCGGCCGGGAGGAAGGCGCTCCGCCGCCCGTCGCACTCGGCATCGAGAAGCGTCACGGCGGGCTGGTGCGCGCCATGATCGAGGGCGGCATGCTCAGCGCCTGCCACGACGTCTCGGATGGCGGCCTGCTCGTGGCCCTGGCCGAGATGGCGCTGGCCGGTAACCGTGGCTTCGACCTGACAGTGCCCAAAGAGGACGACACGCCGCCCCTCCATGCTTGGCTGTTCGGCGAGGACCAGGGCCGCTACATCGTCACCGCCGCTGACGGCGAGGCGGTACTCCAGACTGCGCATCGCGTGGGCGCCTGGGCCTTCAGGATCGGCCAGACCCGCGCCGACGGCAGTTTGACACTCGATGGGCGGGCACTTATATCGATCAAGGACCTGCGCGCCGCGCATGAAGGCTGGCTGCCATCGTACATGGCCCAGGAAACCTAGGAACTGCGCTGAAACGGCGCTGCAATTGAGGTTAATGCGATGCCGATGCCGGCTTCCGAGATCGAGCGCCTGATCCGCGAGGCCCTGCCCGACGCCACGGTCACCATCGACGACCTGCGCGGCGACGGCGACCACTACGCGGCCCACGTCATCTCGGCGTCGTTCAAGGGCAAGACACGGGTGCAGCAGCACCAGATGGTTTATCAGGCCCTCAAGGGCCGCATGGGCAACGAGCTGCACGCCATGGCGCTGCAGACCTCGGCCCCCGAATAAGGAGAAGGTTCATGGACGCTACCGTCAGCGAGCGCATCAAGGGCGATATCACGTCGAACGACGTGGTGCTCTACATGAAGGGCTCCCCCGTCTTCCCGCAATGCGGCTTCTCGGCCGCCGTGGTCCAGGTGCTCACGCATCTCGGCGTCAAGTTCAAGGGCATCGATATCCTGCAGGATCCCAGCCTGCGCCAGGGGATCAAGGAATTCTCGCAGTGGCCGACCATCCCCCAGCTCTACGTCAAGGGCGAGTTCGTCGGCGGTTGCGACATCGTGCGCGAGATGTTCGACAGCGGCGAGCTGCAGCAGCTCCTCACCGACAAGGGCGTGACCGTCAAGGCTGCCTGAACGGGCCGCTGATCCCACCTTCCGGATGGGCAGAGGAAGAGGCGGGCCGTCGGCCCGCCTTTTTCATTTTGGGGCTCTGGAATTTGACGAGCGCAAGGCGGCGGACGCACACTCCGGGCCGGCAATAAACAAGGTCGCCCCGGCTCCCGGAAGCGACGCTCCAGGAGGAACGCCATGCCCACCCGCTCCGCCTATGCCCTGCCCTTTCTTGCGGCTTTAGCCATGCCAAACCTCGCCACCGCCCAATCCTCCACGCAAGGGGCGCCCGCCGTGACCATGGAAGAGTTCATGGTGCCGTCGCAGGATGCCGGCATCCAGATCTACGTGCGCAACAAGCGCCCGGCCGACATGACCCAGTTCCGCGCCGAGCGGACGGTGTTGTTCGTGCACGGCGCCACTTATCCAGCGCACGCGGCTTTCGACCTGAAGCTCGACGGCCAGTCGTGGATGGACTACATTGCGGCGCGCGGCTTCGACGTCTACCTGCTCGACCTGCGCGGTTACGGCAAGTCGACGCGTCCGGCGGCGATGGACCAGCCGGGCGCCGCCAACCCACCGCTGGTGCGCGGCGAGACGGCGGTCAAGGACATCGGCTCGGCCGTCGACTTCATCCGCCAGCGCCGCAACCTGCAGAAGATCAACCTGCTCGGCTGGTCGTGGGGCACGTCGCTGATGGCGACCTACACCACGCAGAACCCGGACAAGGTGAACCGGCTGGTGCTCTATGCGCCGCAATGGATCCGCTCGACACCCTCGCTCGTGCAGGCCGGCGCCGGTCCGCTGGCCGCCTACCGCGTGGTGACCCGCGACCAGGCGCTCGGCCGCTGGCTCACCGGCGTGCCGGAGGACAAGAAGGCGACGCTGATCCCGCCGGGCTGGTTCGACGCCTGGGCCGACGCGACCTTCGCCAGCGATCCCTGGGGCAAGACGCAGACCCCGCCGGCGCTGCGCGCGCCCAACGGCATCCTCCAGGATTCGGCCGAGTTCTGGGCAGCCGGCAAGGCGTATTACGACCCCAACAAGATCACCGTGCCGACGCTGATCGTGCACGGCGAATGGGACCGCGACACGCCGCCCTACATGGCGCAGACGCTGTTCCCGCTGCTGGTCAATGCACCGGCCAAGCGCTACGTGGCCCTGGGCGAAGCCACCCATACGGTGATCATGGAGAAGAACCGGATGGAGCTGTTCCGCGCCGTGCAATCGTTCCTCGAGGAGGAATCGCGCTCCTAGGGCTTGAAGCGGACGCTAGAGCGGAAGGCGAGTGCCTTCCGCTAGAGCGGAGGCGTACCGTCCGCCAGTGCCGGCTGGACGAACTCGATCAATGGCAGGTCGCTGTCGAGCGGGCGATCCGGCAGATCGCGGCCCGCGAGGATCGGCCTCTGTTGGACGTTGGTGACGCCCGGACCGACCCGCGGCGGTGTCTTGGGCAGCAGGGCGTGCATACTCATCGCGCCGACGAGCGCGAGCGCCACGATCCAGGCTGCCAGAAGTTCAGTGCGGTTCGAGTTCATGGGCTAAGTACACCTCAGGGGCGGGATTCAATCCCGACCCTGCACGATTCATTACACGGGTATCCCGCGGTCGGCTGTGAGCCCGGTCACAACCCAGAAGCGATGGCGTCACTCACTCGACGGCATACGCCGCCATGCTGATGCTGCCGTGGGCAAAGCTGCGATGCAGGAGCCGACCTTTTGCTGTGGGCCCGCCCGCGCCGAAAGCCACGAAAGCCGGCATCAGATGCTCATCCCGCGGATGCGCCACCCGGGCGAACGGCGCCAGACCCCGATACTCCGCCAGCGATGCCGCATCGCCCTCGGCGAACGCCTTGGCCAGCCAGTCGTCGAACGCCGTCGCCCAATCAGGCGCGCCGCCATGATCGCCGCGCACCAGCGCGCCCAGGTTATGGACCGCACCGCCGCTGCCCATGACCAGGACATTGTCATTGCGGAGCGGCGCCAGAGCCCGACCGACGGCGATATGGTCGGCCGGCGTGCGTCGCGGCTGAACCGAGAGCGAGACCACGGGGATGTCGGCCTCGGGATACATCAGGAGCAGCGGCGACCAGACGCCGTGATCGAAGCCGCGCTCGGGGTCGACGGAGGCACCGATGCCGGCCTGCGCCAGCGCCGCAACGGCCCGCTCGGCCAGGGCCGGGGCACCGGGTGCGGGATAACGCAGGCGATAGAGCTGTTCCGGGAAGCCGTAGAAGTCGTGGATGGTCTCGGGTTTCGCCGCGGTGCTGAAGCTCGGCCTGTCCGTCTCCCAATGCGCGGTGGCCACCACGATGGCCGCGGGCCGCCCCAGCTCGCGGCCGAGCCCGGCGAGGAAATCCCGCCCGGGGATGTCCTCGCCGATCAGCGCGGGCGAGCCATGGGAAACGAACAGGGCGGGCAGCATCAGGCGGTCCTCGCCTGCAGCGCGCGCACGACGGGGGTCGGCGCCAGGGCATAGGCACCGTCGCCGATCAGGGCCTGGACCGCGCTGACGACGATCAGGAACAGTGGGTATTCCCAACCGCCATTGGCGGCGCTGAACACCCAGCCGTTGCCGGCATGCGTCCACAAGGCGCCCAGCAGGACCGGCACCAGCGCCAGCGCGACGGCGCGCGGCCAGACGCCAAGGATCAGCGCCACGCCGCCGATCAGCTCCGCCCAGAACACGGCATAGGCCAGGAACGGCGGCAGGCCGAGCGAGGCGAAGAACTGCGCCGTGCCCGGCAGCGTGAACACGAAATATTTCAGGATCAGCGAATGCGCGACGTACATGACGCCGAGCGAGACGCGCAGCACGAAAGCACCGTAATCGGTCGAGGTTTGAGCGGACATTGTCGTCTCCGGTATTCTATCGAGGTTGAGAAGCTAATTGGGAATCTGCATGCCGCGCTGGACCGCCGGCCGCGCGGCGATCGCGTCGTGCCAGCGGGACAGGTTGGGGAACTCGGCACGGCTGACGCCATGCCAGTCGCCGGTCACCCAGGGAAAGGCGGCGATGTCGGCGACCGAGTAGTCGCCCGCGAGATACGGGGCCTCGACCAGCCGCCGGTCCATGACGCCAAACAGGCGCCGCGTCTCATCGACATAGCGGGTAATGGCGTAGGGCAACTTCTCCGGTGCCGCCTTCTGGAAATGGTAGTTCTGGCCGAACATCGGCCCGATACCGCCCATCTGGAACATCAGCCATTGCACCGCCTGCGAACGGGCGCGCGGATCCTGGGGCAGCAGCTTGCCGGTCTTCTCCCCGAGATAGATCAGGATGGCGCCCGATTCGAAGACCGGCAGTGCCGCGCCGCCCGGCCCATCCTGGTCGACGATGGCCGGAATCTTGTTGTTCGGGCTGATCGCCAGGAACTCGGGCTTGAACTGGTCCTGCTTGCCGAGATCGACGCGATGCACCTTGTAGGGCAGTGCCGCCTCCTCGAGATAGATCGAGATCTTCTTCCCGTTGGGCGTGCCGGCTGTGTAGAGCTGGATCATGGCCGTGGCCTCACGCCGCCAGCGGCAGCGCCGCGAGCCGCGACGTCACCAGCGCCACGCGGCGGCCGAGATGCTCGGCCGTCTTGCGGTCGCTCTCGATCGGCGCCTCTTCCGGCGGCGCGTCGGAGTTCGACTGCGCCATGGCGCCGATGAAGCTGCCGAGGCGGTTGAGATCGCTGGTGCTCCCCTTGCTCGAGTTGTTGCCGGGCAGCAGGTCGAGCCCGACCCAGACCATGCCGTGCTGCATGGCGAAGATCGCCAGCTGCATCAGCGAGTTCAGCTTGTCGCCGCTCTGCGAGGCGGAGTTGGTGAAGCCGGCGGCGACCTTGTCCTTCCAGGCCTGGCCCATCCAGGCCTTCGACGAGGAGTCCATGAAGGCTTTGAAGGGCGCGGAAACGCTGCCCATGTAGGTCGGTGCGCCGAAGATGATGGCGTCGGCGGCGTCGATCTCCGCGGCCCGGGCTTCCGCCTCGGCGACCGGGATGAGAGCGACATCGGCGCCGGGCACGCTGCCGGCGCCGCGAGCGACGGCTTCGGCCAGGACCTTCGTGTGGCCGTAGCCCGAGTGATAGACGACGGCAATGCGGGTTGAATTGGCGGGCATGGGAATTCCCCTGAAATCGGTGGCTGGAGGGTTGTAACGGGACGCTATATTAGTTACATTAAGTGACCACCGTGATTTAGGGTGTTGAATAACTCCTGTAAAGTAGGTACCTTTAAGTAACTAGATGATCCCGTGGAGACGACAGTGAACATGCCCTGCAGCCCCATCGGCTGCCCGATGGACTCCCTCCTCCGCCTGCTGATGGGGCCGTGGACGACGTACATCCTGTACGTCCTGCGTTCCAACGGGCCGACGCGCTTCGGCGAGTTGAAGCGCCGCGTGGCCGGGGTCTCGGCCAAGGTGCTCACCGCGCGGCTGCGCATGCTCGAACAGTCGGACGTGCTCGAACGCCACTACGAGCCAACGATCCCGCCGCAGGTGACCTATGCCCTGTCGCCGCGCGGGCGTGAGCTGGCCGATGTCATCGACCGGCTGGGCGGTATCGCGAAGAAGTGGAAGGACGAGGACGCCGCCAAGGCAGCGACATCCACGACATCCGCACCGCCGGCACCGGCTGCCGTGCCGGCGAAGCCACGAGCGCCCTCGCCCGCCGCGGCCTGACGGATCGCCGAAAACAAAAAAGCCGCCCGAAAGGGCGGCTTTTTCTTTGGGCTGAGGCCCGAACCGTTAGCGCGAGTAGAACTCGACGACCAGGTTCGGCTCCATCTGCACCGGGTACGGCACGTCCGAGAGCTTCGGACCGCGTACGAAGGTGCCTTTCATCGCCTTGTGATCGACGCTGAGGTAGTCCGGCACCTGGCGCTCGGCCGAACCGGCGGCCTCCAGCACGATGCCCATCTCGCGGCTCTTCGGCTTGAGCTCGATGGTGTCGTTGTCCTTCACCAGGTACGAGCTGATGTTGACCCTCTTCCCGTTGACCTTGACATGCCCGTGACTGACGAGCTGGCGCGCGGCGAAGACGGTCGGCGCGAACTTCAGGCGATAAACCACGGCGTCGAGGCGGCGCTCCAGTAGCTCGACCAGGTTCTGGCCGGTGTCGCCACGGCGGCGATTCGCCTCTTCGTAGGCGCGGCGGAACTGACGCTCCGTGATGTTGCCGTAATAGCCCTTCAGCTTCTGCTTGGCGTGAAGCTGGATGCCGTACTCGGTTGGCTTGCGGCGGCGCTGACCGTGCTGGCCCGGGCCGTATTCACGCTTGTTGAGCGGGCTCTTGGCACGGCCCCAGAGGTTCACGCCGAGGCGGCGGTTGATCTTGTATTTCGACGGGGCGCGTTTGGTCATCGTCGGTTCCGGAAACTCCGCTTGGCGGGGGTTCAATAAAGCAACCGGCGGCCACGGGCCCGGGCGCTGGGTCCATGCCCGCGCCAACCGGCCCCGTACCGCCGAAAGTCGCGGTAATATACTTGCGGGTTCAGCCCTGTCAAACCCTATCCGCCGGGTAATTTACCAAGCTATTTCAGTTCGGTAGCCTGCTCCGCCAGGCTATTCCGGGCGGCCGCGACGGCGGCGCGAGCCCGGCTGGCGCTTGGCGGACGCCATATGGGGCCGTTCCGTAAGGCCCGTGACGATGCCCTGGAGGGTCCGCACCTCATGCGCCATGAGGCCGGCCCGGTGAAAGATGTTGCGGATGTTGCGCACCATGGTCGGGCGCATGTCGGTGTTCCGCAGGAAGCCGCAGGCGTCGAGCTCAGCCTCCAGGCGCTCGAAGAAACCCACGACATCTTCCTTGGTCGCCGTCTCGGCCTTGCCCTTGGCCAGCTCGCGCGCCGGCGTGGTGTCGGCCGCCATGCGCCATTCGTAAGCGGCCAGCAGCACCGCCTGCCCGAGATTCAGGGATGAGAAGTCGCGGTTGAGCGGCACGCAGGCGATTGCATCGGCCAGCGAGACGTCGTCGTTCTCCAGGCCGGTGCGCTCGGGCCCGAAGAGGAAGCCGCAGCGCTCGCGCCCGGCCGTTCGGGTGTGAACCTCGCCGGCGGCCTCGCGCATGGTGACCACGGTCTTCACGCCTTCGCGCGGCCGGGCCGTGGTGGCGTAGACGTAGTGCAGGTCGGCGATGGCGTCTTTGGTCTCGGTGAAGATCTTTGCCTTCTCCAGGACGACGTCCGCTCCGGCAGCAGCGGCGATAGCGCGGGGATGCGGCAAGGTCGGCCGCGGACGGACCAGACGCAAATCGGTGAGGCCGCAATTCAGCATGGCGCGGGCGACCGCGCCGATATTCTCAGCGAGCTGGGGCGCCACGAGGATGATGGCCGGCGCTGCTGCGGCGCTCATGTCCTGATTGGCCCTATTCGGCGGCCTTCTCGGCCGCCGGGCGCTCCTCGTGGAACAGGAACCAGGTCAGGCTGTCGTGGAGCGCGTTATAGGACGCGTCGATGACGTTGGCCGAAACGCCGATGGTCGCCCAGTGGCGGCCGGCGCTGTCGGCGCTCTCGATCATCACACGGGTCACGGCCTTGGTGCCGGCCTCCGGGGTCAGGATGCGCACCTTGTAATCGATCAGGCGGATATCGGCGAGCCGCGGATAGACCGGCTGCAGCGCCTCGCGCAGGGCGCCGTCGAGCGCGTCGACGGGGCCGTTGCCCTCGCCCACCGTCATCACGCGCTGGCCCTTGACGTCGACCTTCACGGTCGCCTCGGACTGGGTCACCAGCTCGCCCCTGGCATTGAAACGGCGCTCGGTGATGACGCGGAACGACACCAGGTTGAAATGCTCGGGCACCGAGAACAGCGCCCGGCGGGCCAGCAGCTCGAAGCTCGCATCGGCGCCGTCATAGGCGAAGCCATCATGCTCGCGGGCCTTCACGTCCTCGATCAGGCGGGCGAGCTTGGGATGATCCGGCGCGATATCGAGGCCGATCTCGCGGAAGCGGGCCAGGATGTTCGACTTGCCCGCCTGATCAGAAACCACAATATGCCGGCGGTTACCGACCTTCTCCGGCTCGACATGCTCGTAGGTGCGCGGGTCCTTCTCGACCGCCGAGACGTGCAGGCCGCCCTTGTGGGCGAAGGCGCTCTCGCCGACATAGGCGGCGCCGCGCATCGACGGCCGGTTGAGCCGCTCGTCGAGCAGCCGCGAGACATGGGTGAGCTGCTGCAGCTGGCTCTCGGTGATGCCGGTCTTCAGCCCCATCTTGAGCATCAGGCTGGGGATGATCGAGACGAGATTGGCATTGCCGCAGCGCTCACCCAGGCCGTTGAGCGTGCCCTGGATCTGGCGTGCACCCGCCCGGACCGCGGCGAGCGAGTTGGCCACGGCGTTCTCGGTATCGTTGTGGCAGTGGATGCCCAGCCGCGATCCCGGCACGAGCTTGGTCACCGTGCCGACGATACGCTCGACCTCGTCGGGCAGCGTGCCGCCATTGGTGTCGCAGAGCACGATCCAGCGAGCCCCCGCTTCGTGCGCCGCCTTGACGCATTGCAGGGCATAGTCGGCATTGGCCTTATAGCCGTCGAAGAAATGCTCGGCGTCGAACAGCACCTCGTCCTTGCGGCGCTTCGCCTCGATGATGCTCTCGGCGATCATCTCGATGTTCTCGGTCCTGGTCGCGCCGAGGGCCGTCTCGACATGGAAATCCCAGGTCTTGCCGACCAGGCAGACGGTCTTGACTGGCGAGGCCAGTACGGCGGTCAGACCGGGATCGTTGGCCGCACTGCGGCCGGGCCGCCTCGTCATGCCGAACGCAGCGATCCGGGCGTGGCTCAGGCGCGGCAGCTGGGCGAAAAAGGCGTCGTCGGTCGGGTTGGCGCCGGGCCAGCCGCCCTCGACATAGTCGATCCCCAGGCGGTCGAGCGCCACGGCAATGGCCGCCTTGTCGGCGGCGCCGAAATCGACACCCTGCGTCTGCGCGCCATCGCGCAGCGTCGAATCATAAAGATAGATGCGGTCGTCGATCATCGTCTTGGGGTCTGGGGGTCGCCCGGTGAGTGGCGCCGTTTTATACCACCGGAGCGGTCAACCCAAGGGCGGTTTTGGGCTGTTTTGGCCCGGGTCAGACCTTGATCCGCAGGACCGAGGCGATCTTGGCGGTCAACTGGGCGGGGGCGAAGGGCTTGGCCACGTAGCCGTTGACGCCGTGATCCTTGGCGGCCAGCACGAAATCGCCCGAGGTCTTGCCGGTGAGCATGATGAACGGCATCTCGGGCCAGGTCTCGCGCACCTTCTTGAGCAGGTTGAGGCCGGTCATCTCCGGCATCTGCCAGTCCGAGATGATGAGATCGAACTTCGAGGTCGGCTGGCCAAGGATGTTCAGCGCCTCGGTGCCGCTCTTGGCGGTGACCACCGTTTTGACGCCGATCTGGTTGAGCACGCTGACCGCCAGGCGCAGCGCGAACGCCTCGTCCTCCACCAGAAGGATGGAGAGCCGCGAGAAGGGAGTGTTGTCGGTCTGACTCATGCCAATGTAGTGACCTTGCGAAGATGCTCGAATCCTAACACACAACGCACCGCGCGGCGCTTCACTTCGCCGGGATTGAAGTGGGATAGCGCTCGCGCAGCAGCCGCCAACCTTCGTCGAGCAGCTCGCCCAGCGCTTCGCTCGGCTGCTCGGCCGCCGCCGGCGTATTGGCGCGGCAGGCTTCCTCGACCGCCAGGGCGGCGCGATAGACACGGCCGAGGCCGAGGCTGCCGGCCGAGCTCTTCAGGCTATGGGCGGCATCACCCCAGCCGGTCACGTCGCTCGCGTTGCGCGCAGCTGTCAACTGGTCGAGCAGATCCTTGGAGGTGGTGATGAAATCGCCGACCAGTTCGCCGACGATCTCCTTGCTGAGCTGGCTCTCGAGCACGCCGATCACCGTCTCATCGAGCGCCGAGCTCGCCGCCGTCAGCCGGCTCGACAGGTCGCCCGTCTCGGCGTCGGCCGGCGCCTCCTCGTCTGTGTCCACCGGCACGGGCGCCGGCGCCACGTCCACCGCGCCGAAGATCTCGACCATGGCGGCGACCAGCTGCTCGGGATTGATCGGCTTGGGCACGTAGCCGTTCATGCCCGCGTCGAAGCCGCGCAGCACGCTGTCCGGCGCGGCGCTGGCAGTCAGCGCGATGATCGGCGTCTGGCCGCGGGCACCCGGCAGGGCACGGATATGCGCGGTGGCGTCGAGGCCGCCCATCTCGGGCATGTGCATGTCCATGAGGATGAGATCGAAATCGCGCACCGTCACCGCCTCGACGGCCTCGCGGCCGTTCTTGGCCACCTCGATGCTGTGGCCCTGCGGCCGCAGGAAGCCGACGGCCACCTTCTGGTTCACCGGATTGTCCTCGGCCAGCAGGATGCGCAACGGGCGCACGCCGCGCTTGGGCCGGTCGCTGCCGTCGGCCGCCGGCTCCTGCCCTTCGGGCAGCGCCATGTTGAACCAGAAGGTGCTGCCCTTGCCGACCTCGCTGTCGACGCCGATCTCGCCGCCCATCAGGTCGACGATGCGCTTGGAGATGGCCAGGCCGAGGCCCGTGCCGCCGAAGCGCCTTGTGATCGACGAATCCGCCTGGCTGAAGCTGCCGAACAGCTTGGCGCGCGCGGTCTCCGAGATGCCGATGCCGGTATCGGCGATCGCCACGTGCAGGCCGATCGCCCCGCTCTCCAGCCGCCCGCGGCTCTCCACCCGGATAGACACCCCGCCCTTCTCGGTGAACTTGATGGCGTTGCCGACCAGGTTGAGCATGACCTGACGCAGCCGGGTCGGGTCGCCCTTGAGCCAGCGGGGAATGTCCGGGGCGACGCGGGCATCGAGCACGATGCCCTTCTCCGCCGCCTTGGGATTGAGCAGCGCCACCACCGCCTCGACCGTATGCCGCAGGTCGAAATCGACGGTCTCGACGTCGAGCCGCCCGGCCTCGAGCTTCGAGTAGTCGAGGATGTCGTTGAGGATGGTGAGCAGAGACTGGCCCGAGTCGAGCACGATCTGGGCGTATTCGCGCTGGGTCGTGTTCATGCGCGTGTCGAGCAGCAAGCGCGTCATGCCGAGCACGCCGTTCATCGGGGTGCGGATCTCGTGGCTCATCATGGCCAGGAACTCGGACTTCGCCTTGGTCGCCGCCTCGGCGCGGTCCTTGGCATCGCGCACCTCCTCCATGGCGTTTTTGAAGACCTCGAGCGAGCGGGCCATGTCGCCGATCTCGTCGCGACGTCCCATGAAGGGCACGCGCTGCTCGCGGTCGCCGCGCGCGATCTTGGTCATCTTGCGCGTCATGATGCCCAGCGGCCGGATCAGGTTGTGGGCCATGAGCAGCGTGATCAGCACGCAGATCACGCTCAGCACCACCATGACCACGATGCTCCAGAAGCGCGTCTGCTCGATGATCTCCTCGGCATCCTGGCGGAAGACGAAGCCCTCCTCGGCGGCGAGCTGGACCAGGACCTCGAGCTCCTCGCGGATCTTGTCGCCCACCTCATCGCGCTGCTGCGAGTAGCCCGCCTCCGTATCGCCGGTGGCGTTGCGGGCGGCCGCGGCCAGCAGCGGCCACTGCTTGAGCGCCTCGCGGATGGTCGCCGAGATCTCGGTGATCGCCTCGGACTGGCCGCGCTGTTCGGCGATGGCCAGGTCCTCGAGGAAGACCTTGATCTTGTCGTCGATGGTCTTGAGCGCCACGTCGCGCATGCGCGGATCGGTGGAGCGCGCGTCGCGGTCCGCGAGCTCGACCATGGCAAAGCCGGTCTGCGCAGCGCGGGCGAAGTTGACCGTCATCAGCGGGTGGTCGAACAGCCGCACGGTCAGGGTGCCGATCGCCCAGGTGGCGAACAGCGCCGTCATGCCGAGCAGGACGGCTCCGATGGTCGCCAGGATAAAGGCGCCGAGCAGCTTGGATTTGATCGACATTCCCGCGGGACTCCGACGCTGGCCCGGCGCGCTCGACTGGCGGCCGGAGTCGGTCAGACCTCGGTGATTCTATTCAGGACGAGACGACGACTTCCAGTCTCATCTTGGGGTGGATCCGGCAGCGCACCTCGAAAGTCCCGGCCCGGCGGAAGACCACGGGCGTGCGCTGGCCGGCCGGCTGCCGGCCGATATCGAAGTCGGCTCCGCTGGTCTCGGAGTAGACGTTATGACCGAAGCGGTCGTCGTTGACGAAGACCACCGGGCTGCCGGCCTTGAGCTCGATGCGCTCGGGCACGAAGGTGATGTCGCGCTGATAGACCAAGGTCTCCGCGGCCTGGGCCAGGACGAAGTCGGCAGCGAACCCCGACAGGGCCATGACGGCGATCAGCAATGTCGGAAAGCGCCAGCGGCCAGCCTGTTTCATGTCCCCCTCCGTTTGCGAGCGTCGCAAGCTAGTCCGATCCCGTGGCACAGCGCAATTCAGCCATTTGGCCGAGCCACCCCGTCTTGGTTAACTACTGGCCGACGATCTCCGGCGACATCGAGCCCAGGAGCGCCATCAGCTCATCCTTCTCGCGCTGCGGCACTTTGAACTTCTCCAGGGTCTTGAACATGTCGCCGCCCATGGCGTTGAACTCGGCCACCGTGATCTTCTGGCCGCGATGGGATTCGCGCATCGTCCGGCCCGTGTATTTGCAGCCGCCGCCCGTGGCTTCGCAGATCTGCTCCACCAGCAGCTTCTTGAGCTTCGGCATATCGGTGCGGGCAAAGCGCTGGTTGATCACCGGATCGGCCGCCACAGTGGCGATGAAATCGTCGACCACCACGACGACGGCGGGTTCGCCGCCCAGCCGGTCCCACAGCGTCTTGGGCTCGGGCGAAGAAGCGCAGGCCACGAGGGTGCCCCCCAGCATCAGCACCATCATCCAGCGCACAACCGTCATCGTTCTGCCTTCCGCGAGAATGACCTGGGCCTGGATTCTACGCGGTCCATCAAGGTTCGGATCACGCCCCGGCGCGCCCGGGTCTAGACCCGGCGCCAGGTGGTTCCCCCCGGACCATCCTCCAGCACCACGCCCTGGGCCTTGAGCGCGTCGCGGATACGATCGGCTTCCTTGAAGTCCTTCGCCTTGCGGGCGGCCAGCCGGGCGGCAATCTGGGCCTCGATCTCCACCTCCGACAAACTGTTTCCCCCGCCGACCGTTCCCTTGAACCAGGCCTCCGGGCGCTGATTGAACAGGCCGAGCATGCGGCCCCCAGCGAACAGGGCCGAGACCTGCGGTCCCGGCTCGTGCGCCACCGCCGCCGACTGGAAGGCGGCATTGGCATGCTCGTGAAGCCGGGCCAGCGCCAGGGCGGTGTTGAGATCGTCGGCCAGCGCATCCATCACGTCGGCGGGCGGGGTCAGCGTCCCGGCCCCCTCGTACAGCCGGCCCGCCGGATCGAACTGGCGCAGGGCGTTGTAGAACCGGTCGAGCTCGGTCCGCGCCTGGCGCAGGCCCTCCTCGGTGAAATCGAGCGGCGCGCGGTAGTGGGTCTTCATCAGCAGCAGGCGGATCGCCTCCGCCGGCCACTTGTCGAGCAGGTCGCGTACGGTAAAGAAGTTGCCCAGGCTCTTCGACATCTTCTCGCCGTTGACGGTGAGGAAACCGTTATGCATCCACAGGCGGACGAACGGCCTGCCGCCATGCGCGCACTCACTCTGCGCGATCTCGTTCTCGTGGTGCGGGAAGATGAGGTCCAGGCCGCCGCCATGGATGTCGAAGCTCTCGCCCAGATGCTTCTCGGCCATGGCTGAGCATTCGATATGCCAGCCGGGCCGGCCCCTTCCCCACGGACTGTCCCAGCCCGGCTGCTCCGCCGTGCTCGGCTTCCACAGCACGAAATCGGCCGGGTCCCTCTTGTAGGGTGCGACCTCGACCCGGGCACCGGCGATCAGCTCGTCGCGCGAATGGCCCGACAGTTTTCCATAGGACGCCATGGTCGGCACGCCGAACAGGACATGGCCCTCGGCAACATAGGCATTCCCCCGGGCGATGAGCGTCTCGATCATCCGGATCATCTCCGCGATATGCCCGGTGGCGCGCGGCTCGATATCCGGCGGCAGCGCGCCCAGCGCCGTCATGTCCTCGTGATAGGCCTGGCTGGTGCGGGCGGTGATGGCATCGATCGGCTCACCCGAGTCCTTGGCCGCGGCAATGATCTTGTCATCCACGTCCGTGATGTTGCGGGCGTAGGTGACCTTCGGGTACTGCCGCCTCAGTAGGCGGTACAGGATGTCGAAGACGACCACCGGCCGCGCGTTGCCGATATGGGCGAAATCGTAGACGGTCGGCCCGCAGACATACATCCGCACATGCGCCGGATCGAGCGGCGCGAACGGCTCCTGCCGGCGCGTCAGCGTGTTGTAGAACTGAAGCGACGCGCTCATGCCGCCTGCCCCGAGAGCCGGGCCGCGGCCCGCGTGCGGCCGATCATCGGCAGCAGGGCCTTGAGCTCGGGCCCATGCTCACGCGCCGTCAGCGCCCGTCGTAGCGGCATATAAAGGTCCTTGCCTTTGCGGCCCGTGGCGGCGCGCACCGCCGAGGTCCACATGGTCCAGGTGCTGTCGTTCCACGGCTCCTCCGGCAGCAGCGAGGCGGCGGTAGCCGCGAAACCGGCATCGTCGATCAGCGGCGCAATGGAACCGGACGTCACCGTCCACCAGTCGCGCGCGTCCGCCAGCTTGGTAAGGTTGCCGCGCACCGCCAGCCAGAATTCCTCCGTCGCTCCCTCCAGGCCGAGCGGCGGCAGGCGATGCGCCACATCGGACAAGGCATAGCGATGGATGACCGCGGCGCTCAGCGCCGTCAATTCGGCCGGATCGAAACGCGCCGGCGCGCGGCCGAAATCGTGCAGGTTGAACCCCTGGTCGAGCGCCGTGAGCGTCGGGAACGGCTCCACCGGCTTGGACGAGCCCAGGCGCGCCAGCAGGCTGTTCACCGCCATCGCCTCGATACCGTCGTTACGTAGCGATTCCAGCGACAGCGAGCCGATGCGCTTCGACAGGCCCTCGCCTTCCTTGCCGACCAGCAGCGCCAGGTGGGCGAACTCGGGCGGTCTCGCCCCCAGGGCTTCGAAGATCTGCAGCTGTGTGACCGTGTTGGTCACGTGGTCCTCGCCGCGGATGACATGGGTTACGTGCATGTCGATGTCGTCGACCACCGACGACAGCGTATAGAGCGGCACGCCGTCGGCGCGGATCAGCACGGGATCGCTGATCGAAGCGGCTTCGATGGCCACCGGACCGCGGATGCGGTCGTTCCATTCGACCTTGCGGTGATCCAGCTTGAAGCGCCAATGCGGCTTGCGGCCTTCCGCTTCGAACTTCTTGCGGTCGCTATCGCTCAGCCGCAAGCCGCCGCGGTTGTAGACCGGCGGCTGATGGCGGGCGAGCTGCACCTTTCGCTGCAGATCGAGCTCTTCGTGGGTTTCGTAGCAGGGATAGAGCCGGCCGCCCTTCTCCAGCGTCTCGGCGGCCTGCGCGTAGAGGGCCAGCCGTGCCGACTGGTGATACTCGTTCTCGTCCCAGCTCAGGCCGAGCCATAGCAGATCCTCGCGGATGGCATCGGCGTAGCGCGCCTCCGAGCGCACCAGGTCCGTGTCGTCGAAACGCAGGATGAAGGTGCCCTTGACGGCGCGCGCGAACAGCCAGTTGACCAGCGCCGTGCGGGCGTTGCCGACATGGAGCTTGCCGGTCGGGCTCGGCGCGAAGCGCACGCGGACGCTCATCGCGGCGCCCGGAAGCCGTTGGTGATGGGATAGCGCCGGTCGCGGCCGAAGGCTCGGCGCGTGATCTTGACTCCCGGCGGCGCCTGCCGGCGCTTGTACTCGGCCAGATCGAGCATGCGCCAGATGCGGTTGACCGTCGCCTCGCTGTGGCCGCGGGCGACGATCTCGGCGACCGGCATCTCGCGCTCGATCAGGCACTGCAGCACGTCGTCGAGGATCTTGTAGGGCCCGAGGCTGGCCTCGTCGGTCTGCCCCGGCTTGAGTTCGGCGGTCGGCGGCTTGGTGATCACGCGCTCCGGCATGACCGCGCCCGCCGGTCCGCGCAGGCCGGCCGGTTTATGTGCATTGCGCCAGCGGCAGAGCTCGAACACCGTGGTCTTGTAGACATCCTTGAGCACGGCGTAGCCGCCGCACATGTCGCCATAGAGGGTCGCGTAGCCGACAGACATCTCGGACTTGTTACCTGTGGACACCACCATGTGGCCGAACTTGTTCGACAGCGCCATCAGGGTCAAACCGCGGGAGCGCGACTGCAGGTTCTCCTCGGTAATGTCCTCGTTGGAGCCGGCGAACTGCTCCTTGAGCATGGCGGCGAAGGCCTCCATCGCCGGCCCGATGCCGATCGTGTCGTAGCGGATGCCGAGAGCCTTGGCGCAGGCCGCCGCGTCGTCGAGGCTTTCCTGCGACGTATAGGGTGACGGCATCATCACGGCGCGAACCTTGTCGGCGCCCAGCGCATCCACGGCCAGCGCGGCGGTGAGAGCGGAATCGATGCCGCCGGAGAGGCCGAGAATGACACCGGGAAAGCGGTTCTTCGTCACGTAGTCGCCGAGGCCGACCACCAGCGCCCGGTAGATCGCTTCGAGCTGCTGCGGCGGTGGGACGATATCGCCCTTGGCGCAGGTCCAGCCGGCATTGCCGCTGCGCGTGAACCGGGCCAGCGTCAGGGCCTCCGCCCAGGATGGCGCCTGCACGGCTAGGCTCTTGTCGCCATTGAGCACGAAGGACGCGCCGTCGAAGACCAGCTCGTCCTGACCGCCGACCTGGTTGACATAGATCAGCGGCAGGCCAGTTTCGTTGACCCGGGCAACCGCGAGGTTCAGCCGCTCGTCCGCCTTGTCCGTCTCGAAGGGGCTGCCGTTCGGTACCACCAGGATCTCGGCGCCGGATTCGACCAGGCATTCGGTGACATCAGGTGTCCAGATGTCCTCGCAGATCGGCACGCCGAGACGCACGCCGCGGAAATCGATCGGGCCGGGCATCTCGCCGGCGCTGAACACCCGCTTCTCGTCGAACACGCCGTAGTTCGGCAGATCATATTTGAAACGGCTGGCGGCGATCTTGCCCTGATCGAGAAGCAGCGCCGCGTTGTAGACCCGCCCGTCCCTGACCCAGGGTGTGCCGACAAGCATGGCCGGCCCGCCGTCCCGCGTCTCGGCGGTCAGCGCCTCCACGGTCCTGGCAACGGCGTCCTGGAACGCCGGCTTCAGAACCAGATCCTCGGGCGGATAGCCGCAGACCGCCAGTTCCGGGTAGACGACGAGATCGGCGCCTAGTCCACGCGCCGCCTGGCGGGCGTCGCGGATCTTCGCCGCATTGCCGGCGAGGTCGCCGACGGTCGGGTTGATCTGGGCCAGGGCGAAGGTGAGCGTGTCGGTCATGCGAGACGCAAAAAGCCGGCAGCTCGGCTTATGCCTTCGCCTTCTTGTTGTTTTCGGGCTTCAATTCCTTGCCCTCCTTTTCCATGGCCACGCGGTCGATCAGGGCCAGAAGCAGCGCCGAGACCACGAAGGTCAGGTGCATGGCGATCAGGAGAATAAGCTTGTCGTTGCCGATCACCTCGGCGTTGAGGAACGCCTTGAGCAGGTGGATGGCCGAGATGGCGACGATCGAGCTGGCGAGCTTGATCTTCAGCGAGCCGTGATCGAGCTTGCCGAACCAGGCGAGCCGCTCGTTCGCCTCGACCGAATCGATCCGGCTGACAAAATTCTCGTAGCCGCTGATCATCACCATGACGATCAGGTTGGCGACCATCACCACGTCCACCAGCGTCAGGACATAGAGGACGACGTCGCTCTCGTCGGCGCCCCATACCGCCGTGGTGAGATGCAGTAACTCGCCGAAGAACTTGATGACCAGCACCACCAGGGTGACGATCAGGCCGAGATAGAGCGGCGCCTGAAGCCAGCGGGCGGAGTAGATCGCCTGCTCGATGAACCACTCGACTTGCTTGAGCATCAGGTTTTCCGCAGCAGGAATTCACGCCCGACCTTGACCAGCGGCTTGCCGTCATAGGCCACGATATCGGAGGTGGCGTAGGTCTCGGTCCACCGTCCCGGCAGATAGGAACCGGTGCCGATGATATCAACCGGCGCGTTGGCCACGGCGATGGTCTTGCACTTCGCCGGCGTGAAGCCGGACGAGGCCACGATCTTCACCTTGGGGAAGCCTGCGGTGTCGAGCGACTCCCGCATGTGCCAGATCGCCGCCGCGGAGACACCGGTGCCCGTCAGATGGCGCAGCTCATCCTCGGTCCGGTAGCCACGGATGGCACCGGCCGCGTGTTTCTCCAGCACGGCATAGGACGCGGCGAGATCGAGGCCTTCGATATACCGGCCACCGTGGGTATCGAGGCGGACACCCATCCGTCCCGCGGCCGCGCGCTCGGGAAAGCGCCGGCAGACCTCGAGCGCGTCGCTGACCTCGCGACCGAAATAGTCGACCAGCACCACCAGCAGCTCGTCGTCGGGAAAGGTCTCCTGCAGCATCTCGGCCGCGCGCACGGTCGAGCCGGCATAGCCGATCAGGGCGTGCGGCATGGTGCCGAGACCTTCACGGCGGCCGAAGTAATGCGCGGTGGCGTCAGTGGCGTTGCCGATGAAGCCGATGGCGCCGGCGTCGCGCTTGGCCGCGGCCGAGCCGACCGAGGCGGCATAGGCCATCATCTCCGCCATCTCCTGCCCGGCGCAGTGACGCGCATCCATGGCGAGGAAGGCGGCCTTCGGCAGGTCGACGCACATCGTGTAGGCGTTATAGGCGGCCACGCAGGCCGGGCCGATCTTCTGCAGATAGATCGTCTCGAGATCGACGAGATGGCGGAACGACCCGCTGATGTACATCAGCGGCTCGCCGGCGCCCACCCAGGCGCCTTCGGGATGCTTCAGGTCGATGGTGAACTTGGTGTTGCGGGCCGAGGCGATGCCCTGCAGCCAATCGACCGCCAGGCGCGGCGTGAAGATGACCGGCCGCCGCATGAACACGGCGTAGGTGACGGTGACGTCGCCAAAGCGTTCGACCGCCGCGCGACTCTTGACGAAGTAGCGGTCGGTGTATCGGCTGATGTCGTCGGGGCCGGGCGATGGCGGCCGCGGGCCGGGGCCATCCATGCTATTGCGCCGCGGCGGCAGCCCGCCGGCTGTCCTGGCCGTTCAACCGCGAAGCCTTGAGGCCCTCGGCGATGAGGAAGGCGAGCTCGAGCGCCTGGCTGGCGTTGAGCCGCGGGTCGCAATGCGTGTGATAGCGATCGGCCAGGGCATGATCATCGATCGCCTCGGCGCCGCCCGTGCACTCGGTGACGTTCTGGCCGGTCATCTCGAAATGCACACCGCCGGCGTAGGCGCCCTCGCTCGGCAGGATCTCGAGGAAGGAACGGACCTCGCCCAGGATGCGGTCGAACGGCCGGGTCTTGTAGCCGGTCGTCGACTTGATGGTGTTGCCGTGCATCGGGTCGGACGACCACACGACCTTGCGGCCCTCGCGCTGCACGCGGCGCACCAGCGGCGCCAGCTTGGCTCCGATCTTGTCGTGGCCCATGCGGGCGATCAGGGTCAGGCGGCCGGATTCGTTTTCCGGATTGAGGATATCGATGAGCCGGATCAGCTCGTCCGGGTCCGAGCTCGGGCCGCACTTCAGCCCGAGCGGATTCTTGATGCCGCGGCAGAACTCGACATGGGCACCATCGAGCTGGCGCGTCCGGTCGCCAATCCACACCATGTGCGCCGAGCAGTCGTACCAGTCTCCGGTCGTGGAATCGACGCGGGTCAGCGCCTGCTCGTAGGGCAGCAGCAGCGCCTCGTGCGAGGTGAAGAAATCAGCCTCTTTCACCTGCGGGTTGTCGGCCTTGATGCCGCAGGCCTCCATGAACTTGAGCGCCTCGTCGATGCGGTCAGCCAGCGCCCGGAACTTCTCGCCCGCCGGGCTGCGCTCGACGAAGCCGAGCGTCCAGCCGTGCACGCGGTGCAGATCGGCGTAGCCGCCGTGGCTGAAGGCGCGCAGCAGGTTCAGCGTCGCCGCCGCCTGGCTGTAGGACTGCATCATGCGCTGCGGATCGGGGATGCGCGATTCCGGGGTGAACTCGATGCCGTTGATGATGTCGCCGCGGTAGGACGGCAGCGTCACCGAGCCTTGCGTCTCCGTGGCGTCGGAGCGCGGCTTGGCGAACTGGCCGGCCATGCGGCCGATCTTCACCACGGGCAGACCGGCGCCGTACATCAGCACCACGGTCATCTGCAGCAGGACCTTGAACGAGTCCCGGATGTTGTTGGCGCCGAACTCGGCGAAGCTCTCGGCGCAATCCCCGCCCTGGAGGAGCACAGCGTTGCCTTCAGCCACCCGGGCGAGCGACGCCTTGAGCGCCCGGGCTTCGCCTGCAAAAACCAGGGGCGGAAAACCGCGCAACTTCCCTTCCACGGCCGCCAGGGCGGCCGCGTCGGGGTATTCGGGCATCTGCCTGGCAGGCTTGCCGCGCCAGGATTCGGGCGTCCACCGGGCCGCCATCGCCGTCTCCTAAAGGATTGTTCGGACAGGGTACCGAGCGCGGTTATACGGCGCAATGCAGCAAAAAGCCACCCGGCAGCCGGCCCGGTTTGCAGCCGGCGAAGCGGTGCGGTAAGCAGCCCGGATGTTCGAACTCTCCAAGCTCGCCACCCCCCTTCTCGACCCCCGGACCGCCCTGTTCGTCATTCTGCTTGCCGGAACGATTCTGCTCTGGACTCCGGCCCGCCGGCTGGGGCGCCGGCTGGTCACACTCTGCGTGATCGTGGGGCTGATCTTCGTGCTCCTGCCCATCGGGGCCACCGTCCTGCACCGGCTGGAACATCGCTTTCCCAGACCAACGCTGCCGGCGAAGGTGGACGGGGTCATCGCCCTGGGCGGCGATTTCAGCGTTGCCCTGGCCGAGGAGTACGGGCCCACGAGCGCCTTGTCGCCCCGGCTCGGGGCGCTCGCCGATCTTGGACGGCGGTACCCGGAGGCTCGGCTGGTGTTCAGCGGCGGCTCCGGCCGGCTCATACCGGGGCGCGTGGAGGCGGATTTCGCGCCGCAGATCCTCGCCGTCCTCGGACTCGATCCGGCGCGCGTCACCTATGAAGGCCAGTCACGCAACACACGCGAGAACGCCACGCTCAGTCAGGCGCTGGTCAACCCGAAGCCGGGTGAAACCTGGCTGCTGGTCACCTCGGCCTCCCACGTGCCGCGCGCGGTGGGTGCCTTCCGCGCGGTGGGCTGGCCGGTCGTACCCTACCCGGTCGAGTTCCAGGCGGTCAGCGGCGGGCAGCGCTTCAGCCTCGAAGGCGGCATGGCGGATTTCGCCGAAGCCATCCGCGAAAGTGCCGGGCTCACCTACTACTATCTACGCGGCTGGACAGACGCCTTGTTCCCGGCGCCGTAGCTCTATTTAGGACAGCCGCGAGTCAGGGTCGCGGCGAAGCGGTTCTGCCGGTTCACCGAGACCACGCTGAACTCGATCGCCTCTCCGGACTTCGCCGGCGCGATGCGGACCTCGGTGTTCTTCTCGCCGCCCGCGAAGAAGCCGCCGTCGTCGCTGGCCGTCGCGGTCCGCCGGGTTGCGAACATGCTCTTGTCGCGGCGCGGACCGGCGCCGCTGGCGAAAATGAACGTCGCCTCCTTGGCGCTCATCTGTTCGATGACCAGGCAGACCTCCCGCCCGGCCTCGCCGGCCGGTGCGTTGTCGGGCCAGCGGCCGGACCACTCGCCGCTGATGCGGGCGAGGGCCAGCGGCATGTCGGGCGTGGGCGGCTTGACCGCGAGATTGCCGGGTAGGATGAAGGTCGGCGCCGGTTGGGGCGCCTTGCAGGCGGTCTCGCCGACCGGCGGTGTCTTCGCCGGATCGATGAAGTCACCCAGGCAGCGCGCGTACCAGGTGATGAACTGGGAGGTGCTGACCGCGCCGTGGCCCTTGATCGGCATGGTCTCGTCGAACTGCACGAAGGGCAGATTGAGCCGGCTCAGCGTCTCGCGCAGCCTGCCGCCCCGGATATCGAACGGGTGCAGGTCGTCGCCCTCGGCGATCATCACCACGACGCGGCCGCCCTTCTGCTTGCCGACCACGTCCATCAGCATGCCGGCGAGCATGTCGAAGCGGCGTGAGGAGCTCACTTCGCGCGCGTCGCTGCCGTGGCCCGGCGCGAAGGCGAGCACGGCATGCAGGTCGGTGGTCAGCGCGCCCGCCTCGAGCGAGACGATGCCGCCGTAGGACTGTCCGGCGGCGACCACCGCCCTGTAGCCCTGCTTTTTGGCCTCGGCGACGCGCTGCACCAGATCGGCCACGTGCCTCGTGCCGCTGGTCGACCAGCCGGCCTCGTGGAGATTGTTGCGCTGAATCTTGATGATGTCCCAGCCGGTGCGGGCGGCGAAGCGCATGAGCTCCGGCGGATGAACGTGGTACTACGGGTTCTTGCCGCTGACACCGTGGCTCCAGAAGATGACGCCCTTGGCCGCTTGCGGCCCCTTGGGCGGGAAATCGGCAAAGGCCGGCACCGCCCAGTAGGCGGTGAAGTCCGACGGCGGTCCGGTATAGTGATCCCCGCCTGCGACCGTCGAAAGAAAAACGAGACCGCCGGCAAAGCCGGCGATTGCGCCCCCACGCATCGTTCCGCCCCCGTCCGAAACAACGCCCTAGCTTACACCAGTTTGGGTTGTTCCGCCGCCCCTACTCGGCGGCCTTGGCCGCCGCCCGCTTAAGCGGCTCGCGCATCAGCACGAATTCCTCGGCCGCCGTGGGATGGATGGCAATGGTGCGGTCCCATTGCGCCTTGGTCATGCGGGCCTTGACCGCGATGGCCAGGCCTTGCGCGATTTCGGCCGCATCGGCGCCGACCATATGGGCGCCGACCACGACATTGCTGGCCCGGTCGACCACCAGCTTCATCAGGGTGCGCTCGTCGCGGCCCGAGAGCGTGTGTTTCATCGGCCGGAAGACCGCGCGGTAGACATCGACGGGCGCGATGGCCTCGGCCGCCTCCTCCGACAGGCCGACGGTGCCGACCGGCGGCTGGCTGAACACCGCGCTCGGCACGTTGGCATGGTCCATGCGCGTGGGGTTGCCGTTGAACAGTGTCTCGGCGACGCCGCGGCCCTCGGCGATGGCCACCGGCGTCAGGTTGATGCGGTCGGTGCAATCGCCCACGGCATAGATCGAGGGCACGGTGGTCTGCTGCCACTCGTCGACGGCGATCGCGTGGCGCTTGTTGAGCGCTACGCCGACCGCTTCGAGGCCCAGGTTGGCGGTATTAGGCACCCGGCCGGTGGCGTACATCACCAGATCGGTGTCGATCGTCTCGCCGGTGTCGGTGGTCAGGCAGTAGCCCGCGCCGGCGCGGTCGATCCGTGTCACCTGCACGCGCGGCCTGATGATGACGCCGCGCTTGGTCATCTCACTGGTCAGATGGGCGCGCACGTCGCCGTCGAAGCCCCGCAGGATCTGATCGGCGCGGATGACCTCGGTCACCGCGACGCCGGCGGCGCTGAAGATGCCGGCGAACTCGACCGCGATGTAGCCGCCGCCGACGATGACCATCCGCTTGGGCAGCGCCTTGAGGTCGAGCGCGCCGTCGGACGTGATGGCGTATTCGATGCCCGGGATCGGCGGCTTCTCCGGCCGGCCGCCGGTGGCCACCAGGATGTTGCGCGCCCGGTAGACGCGCTCGTTGACCTTGACCTCGTTGGGGCCGACGATCTGGGCCCAGCCGTCGTGGATCGCGACCCCGGAATCCTGCAGCATCTTGACGTAGATGCCGTGCAGCCGGTCGATCTCGCGGTCCTTGGCGGCGATCAGCTTGGCCCAGTCGAGCCGGCTCTCGCCGATGGTCCAGCCATAACCCGCGGCGTCCTCGATCTCGTCATGAAAATGCACGCCGTAGACGAGAAGCTTCTTGGGCACGCAGCCGCGCAGCACGCAGGTGCCGG
>JALHMR010000039.1 GCA_022843945.1 Rhodospirillaceae bacterium
CGGATGGGTCTGCGCCCGGACGTGGTCCGCCTGCCGATCTTCGGTCTTGGCTGTGCCGGCGGCGTGCTGGGCCTGGCGCGGGCCGCGGCGCTCGCCCGGGTTATGCCGGGGGCGCGCGTCCTGTTCCTGGTCGCGGAGCTCTGCGCCCTCACCTTCCGCAAGGCCGACCAGTCGAAAAGCAACATCATCGCCGCGGCGCTGTTCGGCGACGGCGCGGCGGCCGCGCTCATCGGTCCCGCTCCCTCGCCCGGCAACGGCGCCAGCCCGCCGGCGCTCGGCGTCTCGGGCGAGCATACCTGGCCGGGATCGCAGCAGGTCATGGGCTGGCATGTCGAAGACGACGGGCTCGGCGTGCTGTTCTCCCAGGATATCCCGGCGCTGGTCCGGCGTGATTTCCGGCCGGCGCTCGACGGTTTCCTCGCCGCCCACGACCTGCATCGCAGCGACATCGACGCCTTCGTCTGTCATCCGGGCGGCGCCAAGGTGATCACGGCGCTCGAGGAAGCGCTGCAGCTGCCACCAGGGACGCTGCGCGAGGCGCGCGAGGTCCTGCGCCAGTACGGCAACATGTCGGCGGCGACCGTCCTGTTCGTGCTGGAGAAGATGCTGCGCAAGCGGCGCGAGAAGGGGCCGCGCCGCTGGCTGCTCTCGGCGCTCGGGCCGGGGTTCACCGCGGGATTCCTGACCCTGGACTGGCGATGACCGGGGGACTGGCGATGACCGAGGTCCAGGTCATCCTCGGCCTCGTCCTGCTGCAGCGTCTCGCCGAGCTGTGGCTCGCGCGGCGCAATACCGAGCGCCTGCTGAGCGAGGGCGCCGTGGAGATCGGCGCCGAGCACTATCCCTATTTCGTCGTCCTGCACGCGACCTGGCTGGCGGCTCTCGTCCTACTCACACCCGATCACGCCGAGGCCGACTGGAACTGGCTGACGGTCTACCTGCTGCTGCAGGCGGCGCGGCTGTGGGTGATGCTCTCGCTCGGCCGCTTCTGGACGACCCGCATCCTGACGCTGCCCGGGGTGAAGCTGGTGCAGCGCGGGCCTTACCGCTACGTCCGGCACCCGAACTACCTGGTGGTCGCCGGCGAGATCGCGGTGCTGCCGCTGGTCTTCGGGCATTGGGGCCTGGCGGTGCTGTTCACGGTGCTGAACGGCGTGCTGCTCAGTGTGCGCATCCGCCGGGAAAACGAGGCTCTGGCCCAACGGCAGGCGCTCGATTAATCTCCGCCGCCATGCTGAACAAGATCGTTCCCTCCCTCGCGGCGGCCGTCGCGGATATCCAGGACGGCTCCACCATTCTGGTCGGCGGTTTCGGCAATGCCGGAATCCCGGTCGAGCTCATCGATGCGCTGATCGACCAGGGCGCCAAGGACCTGACCGTGGTCACCAACAACGCCGGCTCCGGCCGCACCGACGTCGCCAAACTCCTGGCCACCGGCCGGGTGCGCAAGATCGTCTGCTCCTACCCGCGCTCCGCCGGCTCGGTGGTCTTCGAGGAGCTTTTCGCGGCGGGCAAGATCGAGCTCGAGCTGGTGCCGCAGGGTACGCTCAGCGAACGCATGCGCGCCGCCGGGGCCGGCATCGGCGGGTTCTTCACGCCGACCGCCGCCGGCACGCGCCTCGCCGAGGGCAAGGAGACGCGGCGCATCGAGGGGCGCGAATACGTCCTGGAGAAGCCGCTCAAGGGCGACGTCGCCCTGATAAAGGCCGAGACGGCGGATCGCTGGGGCAACCTCACCTTCCGCCTGGCGGCCCGCAACTTCGCCCCGACCATGGCCATGGCGGCGGCGCTCACCGTGGTCCAGGCGCGCAAGCTCGTCGATCTCGGCGGCATCGATCCCGAACAGGTGGTCACCCCGGGCGTGTTCGTCGATCGCGTGGTCGAAGTTTCCAACCCGGCCCCGGCCGGCCAAGCCTGAGGAGCGAGCCATGACCTACAAGCCCCTCGCCCGCGAGGCCATCGCCCGCCGCGTCGCCCTCGACGTGCCCGACGGCGCCTTCGTCAATCTCGGCATCGGCCTGCCGACCCAGGTCGCCAACTACGTGCCCGCCGACCGCGAGGTCATCTATCACAGCGAGAACGGCATCCTCGGCATGGGCCCCGCCCCGGCCAAGGGCCAGGAGGACCCGGACCTGATCAACGCCGGCAAGCAGCCGGTGACCCTGATGCCCGGCGCCTCGATCTTCCACCACACGGATGCCTTCGCCATGATCCGCGGCGGGCATATCGACCTGGCGCTGCTCGGCGCCATGCAGGTCGGCGCCACCGGCGACCTCGCCAACTGGGCGACGGGCGACGAGAAGTTCCCGCCGGCCGTGGGCGGCGCCATGGACCTCGCCGCCGGCGCAGCGGGTGTGTGGGTGCTGATGGAGCACACCACCAAGGAAGGCGAGCCCAAGATCCTCGAGCGCTGCACCTACCCGCTGACCGCCGAGCGCGTGGTCGACCGCATCTACACCAACCTCGCGGTGATCGACGTCACCGACGAGGGGCTGCTGGTGCGCGAGATGGTGCCCGGGCTCGACTTCGAGGAGCTGCAGAAGAAAACCGGCGCGCGGCTGCGCCTGGCCAACGACTGGCGCCAGATCCCGGCCTGACCCCCGCCTAGACGACGGGGGTGAGGAGCGGCTTGCCCTTGAGATGGGCGCGCAGGTTCTCGACGACCAGGTCGCCCATGTCGGTGCGCGTCTCGAAGGTGGCGCTGGCGATGTGCGGCACGACCACCACGTTGGGCATGCTGAACAGTTCGTGCGCCGCCGCCGGTTCCTTGGCAAAGACATCAAGCGCAGCACCGCCCAGGGCGCCCTCCTTGAGGGCCTTGATCAACGCCGGCTCGTCGACCGTCGAGCCGCGCGACACGTTGACCAGCAGCCCCTTCGGGCCGAGCGCCCGGATCACCTTCTCGCTGGCGATGTTGCGCGTCGCCTCGCCGCCCGGGCAGATGACGATGATGATGTCGGAGCTCTTCGCCAGCTCCACCGGGTCGGCGTAGTAGGTGTAGGGCACGTTCTGCTTGTTGCGCCCATGATAGGCAATGGGCATGTCGAAGGCGGAAGCACGCTTGGCGATGGCCTTGCCGATATTGCCCAGGCCGATGATCCCCAGCCGCTTTCCGGTCACGCGCGACGAGAGGCCGAATGAGCCGTCATGCGTCCACTTGCCGCCGCGTGTATAGGCATCCGCCTCGGCGATGCGCCGTGAGGCGGTAATCATCAGGCCCATCGCCAGATCGGCGACGCAGTTGTTCAGCACGTCCGGCGTGTTCGTGACCCTGATGCCCCGCGCCTTCGCCGCCGCGAGATCGACCTTGTCGACACCGACGGCGAAGCAGGCAATTATCTCGAGCTTCGGCAGCGAATTGATCAGCGCCGCATCGGCCCCCAGCGAGCCGCTCGTCTGGACGAAGCGCAGCCTGTGCGCGTAGTCCTTCATGGCGGCGGCGCGCTCCGCCGGCGGCAACATGTCGGGCATGTAGTAGACGGTGAAATCCTCGGCAAGCTTCGCCTTGTGCGAGTCCAGCAGCATCTTGCCGATCGACAGCAGTTCCGGCTTCTCCGCCATTGGTGCTTACCCCTTGAACGTCTTGGCGAGCGCGTCGCCGTGCTTGGTCAGTAATCCGACATCCGAGCCGACGGCCACGAACGTGTATCCCCATTGGATGTAGCGCCTGGCATCGGCCTCCACGGGCGTGAGGATGCCCGCGGCCTTGCCCAGTTTCTTCAAGCGGCGGCCGGCTTCCTCGATCGCCTTCTGCACGTCCGCATGCAGCTGGTCGCCGGTATGGCCGAGCGAGGCCGCGAGATCGGCCGGGCCGATGAATACGCCGTCCACGCCCTCGACCGCGGCGATCGCCTCGAGCTGGTCGAGCGCCGTCTTGGTCTCGATCTGAACCAGGAGCGCGATCTCGCGGTTGGCGGCCTGCAGGTAGTTCTTGATCCGGCCGTAGCGCGCAGCGCGGTTGCTGCCCGAGACGCCGCGGATCCCCTGCGGCGGATAGCGCGTGGCGGCAACGGCGCGCCTGGCCTCCTCGGCGTTCTGCACGAAGGGGATGAGCAGCGCGGTGGCGCCTGAATCGAGGATGCGCTTGATGAGGACCGTGTCGTTCCAGGCGGGGCGCACCACGGCCGTCGCCGTGCCGCGCATCATCGCCTGGAGCTGGGTCACCAGGATGGGGACTTCGTTGGGCGAATGCTCAGTGTCGAGCAGGATCCAGTCGAAGCCGCAATCGGCGATGATCTCGGCGCCGATATTGCTGCACAGGCTGCTCCACAGGCCGATCTGCATGCGGCTGGCGGCCAGGGCTTGCTTGAAGGTGTTGGGAGTAAGGTCCATCGCTCCGGTCACAATCCGTCGAAAAAGTCGGCCATCATGTCGCGCGCGAGGTCAGGCCGCAAGCCCGGCCACGCCGGCGTCAATGACGACGCAGTCCACTTTTCCCAGTGAGAGCGCTGGTTCGTCCGGCGCGGCGGGAGGCGCCGAGGGGCCCAGGAAGTTGTTTCCACGCGACGGGGGCCAAGGTAAAACACGTCATGCGTGGGGCGAAGCAAATTCTGGGGACAACGCTGGCGGCCGCCGCCGTATCGGTCCTGGCAAACTGCGCCAATGATCGCGGGCCCTACCCCAACCTGCCGCCGATCGGCGTCCACGCGGAATTCACCTCGCGCAATCTCTGCGGGCTCGGGGTTTCCCCGGAGATCGCCCTAGGGAGCGTCCCACAGAACGTGGCGATGTATCGACTGCTCATTACCGAAGTAAGCACTTTGCGCAGTCCGCGCTGGCAGGCGGACTTCCCGGCAACCGGCTCGTCGATTCCCGAAGCCGCACTGGAGGGGTTCGACCTCCCCTGCCCCGGCGAAAGGCAGATACTGACCTACCGGCTGGAAGTCATGGCGCTTGCCGCCAATGGCCAGCCGCTCGGGTATGGCTGGGGCTTCTCAAACGCCACATCGCTCCCGGAGCAGATCCAGTACGAACAGCGCCGTGCGAAGAATCGCGGCCCTCAGCCGCCGGTGAGCGCTCCAACCGGCCGGCCGTCCTTCTTCATCCACTAGGGGGCACACAATGGCCAGACGCAAGACCCCACGGCCCGAAAGCGAAGCACTGGCCATATCCCGGGCCCTGCGCAAGAAATATATCTCGCCGGAGGCCGAGGCGACGGCCAAGCGCCTGCTCAGCGAGCAGGGCCTGGTGCCGAAGGAGAAGCCCTTCTCTGAAAGCGAGAAGCAGCGCGCCGCAGAGATCCTCGCCAGCATCCGCAAGAAGTATCCGCTCAAGCACTAGCGCCGCATTGCCGCCAGCCTCACGGCTCTGCATTCTCTTCCCGTCCTTCTGAAACCTTACTGGAGGTCGTTTTGTGCTGACCATCGCGCTGCTTGTCGCCTCGAACGTCTTCATGACCGTCGCCTGGTATGGGCATCTCAAGTTTCCCAATGCCCCGCTCTGGCAGGTCGTGCTGGTCAGCTGGCTTATCGCCTTCTTCGAATACTGTCTGATGGTGCCGGCCAACCGTTATGGCTACCTGGAGTTCAGCGGCGTGCAGCTCAAGACGATCCAGGAGATCATCACGCTGGTCGTCTTCGCCGGCTTCGCCGTCTTCTATCTCGGCGAGACGCTCAAGTGGAATCACCTGGTCAGCTTCGGCTGCCTGGTCGCCGCCGCGTTCTTCATGTTCCACGAGTGAGGCCAAGCCAGGCGAGCGGCCGCCCGTCGATCGCGGCGAGGCCGAGCCCAATCAGCGCCATGCCGGCGAAGTGCCGGGGCGCCAGCTGCTCGCCCAGCACGAAAAGACCCAAAAGCAGCGCGCTCACCGGGATGAGGAACGTCACCAGCATGATGTTGGTGGCGCCCGCCGCTGCCAGGATGCGAAAGAACAGGAGATAGCCGAGGGCCGTGCTGGCCACGGCGAGCGCGACGATCGAGGCTATGGCCGCGCCCGACGGTATCGGCAGCGTCCAGGGCTGATCGACGAGCAAGGCGAGGGGCAGCATGATGGCCGACGAGCACAGGAGCTGGCCCGTGGCGGTTACCGCCGGCGCCGTGGTTGCGAAGCGGCGAATGAAGATACCCATGAGAGCATAGGTCGCCGCCGCGGTCAGCGAGGCGAGCTGCGCCAGGATCGCCAGGCCGATACCGTCCAACGCCTCTCTTCCCATCAGAACCGCGACGCCGCCCAGGCCCAGCAGCGCGCCGGCGATCCGGGCCGGTGTCAGCCTTTCCTCGCGCGTCAGGAAATGCGCAAATACCACCGAGAAGAGCGGCGTCGTGGCGTTGAGGATCGAGGCCAGGCCGCTGGGAATCTGGGTCTGGCTCCAGAAGATCAGGCTGAACGGCACGACGTTGTTGCCGATGCCCATGACCGCCAGGACCAGCCACGCCCTGAGGCCACGCGGAAGGTCAGCGCCGATGGCGTGGAGATAGATCAGCAAGGCTGCCGCCGCGAGCGTGACGCGCAGCAGCACGAGCGTCAAAGGCGGCACCTCGGGCACCGCGACCGCCACGAAAAAGAAAGTGCCGCCCCACAGGACCGAGAGGACAACCAGCATCGCCCATTCGGCCGTTCCCATCAGGGGTGGCGCAGCTGTCTGAGAGCGGTTCGCCATGGATCGTTCTACAGACCCCACGGCCGGCCCGCGCGCCACCCGTTTCTTGCGCAGCTACTCCGCGGCGCGGATCTTGACGGTCATCCGGCCGACGCCGACCGCCTCGCATTCCATCACGTCGCCCGGCTTGACCGGCCCGACGCCCTCGGGCGTGCCGGTCATGATGATGTCGCCCGGGTAGAGCGTGTAGTACTGCGACGCCCAGGAGATGAGCTTGTGGACGTTGTAGTCGAGGAAGCGCGTATTCGACTTCTGGCGCGGCTCGCCGTTCACGGTCAGCCAGATGTCGATCGCATTGGGATCCTTGACCTCGTCGGCCGTTACCAGCCAGGGGCCGAGCACCCCGTACGTATCGATCGACTTGCGGAAGCTCGGCACCTCGGGCCCGCGAACGGTCATGTCGAGGCCGATGGCATAGCCGGCGACGTAGTCGAGCGCCCGCTCCTCGGACACCCTGTTGGCTTTCCTGCCGATGATGACGGCCAGTTCCATTTCGTGGTCGTTGCGTTTGTCGGTGAAGCGCAAGGCAACCCCCTCGCCCGCTCCAACAAGGGTCGAATTCGCCTTCAGAAACAGCCCGAACTCGCCGATGCTCTTGATCACCCGGCCGTAGGCGATGGTCTGGTCCTTCTTCGATTCCTCGATGTGCTCCTTGTAGTTGATCGGCGCGCCGATAATCTTGTTCGGGTTGGCGACCGGGCTCAGCAGCTTCACCGAAGCGATATCCTTGCCGCTGGCCTTGCCGGCGGCCTGCTCGAGCTTGTCGCGCAGCCGGGGCAGCGCCTCGACGAAGAGATCGTAGTTGGGCAGCGGCCAACGCACGGCCGGCAGTTCGTTCAGGACGGCGGTCACGTCGTGGACCTGGGTCCCGCGGACCACGCCAAGGCGATTATCGTCGAAGCGACAGAGTCTCATGCTTTCCTCGATGTGTGCAGTACGGCGCACTCACCCGGCGCCGGTAGTCGCGGCCTTCTCAATCAGATTCGCCGCAGGAGAATCAGCGGCAGCGCAACGTCCAGACGAGATAGACCCGCGAGCCGTCTTCGCGTGTCTCCTGGCGCCGGACCTGGTGCCCGGCCGGGCAGGCCCGTTCTGCCGCCTGCAGATCGAGCATTGGCGAGCCCACGATGCGGTCGCCGTCCCGGTACAGGCGCTCGACCGACGGCTCCTCGGCGCGAATCGAAGTGCCGGGAAAGGGCCCCCCCTCGGTACCGGCAACGATGCCACCGACGGCAAAGGCCGCGACGCCCAACGGAAATACAGGCACCATGATTTATTAACCTCTTCCGCGCCAAGATGTGTCTTGCCTGATGATACGAGGGCGGCGGCGGGCCATCAACCTATCTGCGGCCCATCAATGCGTTTGACCTGGCCCAGACATTTTGGGTTACTCTGACAACGCTCAAGCCTGACACCGCCTGAATGCGGGATTGCCATGCCGGATAGCCAAGCCACCCCCGACCCCGACCGCGCGATGTTGATTCTGGCCAACGCGGTGGCCGAGATCGTCGGGCCGAAGAGCCCCGCTTTCCAGCATCTCCTGCTGGCTGCGGGAAGCCAGGCGGGCGGTGATCATGCCCGGGCGCGCGAAACCTTCGACAATCTGCCAGGTGCCCAGCGCCGCGCGGTTCAGGGCAAGGCCGAGACCACCGCCGTCGCCGTGCGGCAGCAGAACGTTCTGCGCGGCGTGCTGCGCAATCTGCCGCGTTGGCGGCCGGACAATGTCGAATGGGTCTGGCCGGCCGGAGAACGCCCGGTACCGAGGCCGACTCGCTAGCCAAAACCGTAGGCGGGAAAAACCCCAGTCCCAAAAAACCAGTCCAAAAAACCAAGGGGCCCGAGAGGGCCCCTTGTTCTTGATGCACCGGGTTGGTCGCGCCGTTTAAGCGCTGACGTCCACCTCTTGGCCGCGACCGGAGTCGGGCGGCGGCGGCGGCGGTTCTTCCGGAGGCGGCGGCGGTGCCGAAGCCTCAGGCGGCGGGGGTTCCGGCGGAGGAGCCGGGGGCGACGCCGGCGGCGCGGGGCCCACACTGTCGATGGCCATTGCTCTCTCCAATAATCGATACGTTACCCATAGACTGGCACAGCCAAGCTTCCATCACAATCGAATTCAACCTTGCCGGAAGGTTAAGAGTCGCGCGCAAACCTCTTGTTTTGTCGACTTATTTTGTCCATTTTGATCGTCAAATAACCGTGAGGAATCAGGCCATGCTGAAGGGCAAAGTAGCGGTCGTGACCGGCTCGACGAGCGGCATCGGCCTGGGTGTGGCCCGAGCCCTTGGCCGTCAGGGCGCCGACCTTCTGCTGAACGGCTTTGGGGATGCCGGGGAGATCGAGAAGCTGCGGAGCGGCCTGGCGAAGGAGATGGGGATCCGCGTGGCCTATTCCCGCGCCGACATGTCCAAGCCGGCCGAGATCGCTGGCATGATCGAGCAGGCCACCAAGGAGCTCGGGCGGGTCGACATCCTGGTCAACAACGCCGGCATTCAGCACACCTCCCCCATCGAGGCCTTCCCGGCCGAAAAGTGGGACGCCATCATCGGGATCAACCTCTCGGCCACCTTCCACGCCATTCGCGCCGCCCTGCCCCAGATGAAGAGCCGCAACTGGGGGCGCATCATCAACATCGCCTCGGCGCACGGCCTGGTCGCCTCGGTCAACAAGGTCGCCTATGTCGCCGCCAAGCACGGCGTCGTCGGCCTCACCAAGGTGGTGGCCCTGGAAACCGCGACTACCGGCGTAACCTGCAATGCCATTTGTCCCGGCTGGGTCCTGACGCCGCTCGTGCAGAAGCAAGTTGACGACTGGGCGGCACGCGACAACATTTCCAACGAGCAGGCGAAGCTCGCGCTGCTCTCGGAGAAGCAGCCATCCAAGGATTTCGTTACACCCGAGCAGCTCGGCGGCACCGCCGTGTTCCTCTGCTCCGATGCGGCCGCGCAGATTCGCGGCGCCTGGCTGAGCGTGGATGGCGGCTGGACATCGCAGTAAGCGTCCTCGCCCCAGCGCGTCGTCCGCCTCGCCGGCCCGCTCACCGGCAGCAACAGTCCCCATGAACTCGGTCGTCGTTCTCTGCATGGCGGGTTTCGCGAGTGCCGTGGCCCTGCGCGCCATGGATCCGATGCTCGGCGTCATCGCGCATGACCTGGGGGTCAGCTTTTCCGATGCCGCCGCGCTGGTCAGCGCCTATAGCGTGCCCTACGCCGCGATGCTGCTGGTGCTTGGCCCAGTCGGCGACGCCGTCGGCAAAGCCCGCCTCCTGCGCGTCTGCATCGGCGGTTTTACTGTCGCCATGGCGCTCTCGATCATCGCTCCAAGCTACGGCTGGCTCTTTGCCGCGCGCGCCGTCGCCGGGGCCTGCGGCGGCGGATTGATTCCCGTGGCCCTGGCCCTGATCGGTGACCGCGTGCCCTTCGCGGACCGGCAGGTCGCCATCAGTCGTTTTCTGATCGTCACGATCATGGGCCAGATGGCCGGAGCCTTCGCCTCGGGCGTCCTGTCCGAGCCGCTCGGCTGGCGGGCGGTCTTCGCCGTGCTGGCGTCGGTCGGTGCCGGCGCGACTGTCCTCGTGGTCCTCAATCTCGAGACGGCCGGCGATTCACGTAAACGTCTGACGGTCAGCGGCATCGCGGCCGATTACCGAACCGTATTCTCCAACCCCGTCACGCCGGTGGTTCTCGGCATGGGCGCGGCGGAAGGTGCGCTGATCCTGGGGTTGTTTCCGTTCGTGACACTGCTGGTCAGCGCCCACGGGGCGAGCGGCGTGCTCGAAGCGGGCATCGCGATCGCCGGCTTTGCCCTTGGCGGCATCGCCTACGGGACGATCGCGCGCTTCCTCATCGGCAGGTTCCGCCAGCGCCAGCTGATTCGCGCCGGCGGCCTGATCGCCGGCGGCCTCTATGCGCTCAGCGCCATGCCCATGGCGTGGACCGGGGTGGCGCTCTGCTTCTTCGGCGCCGGCTTCGGGTACTTCATGCTGCACAACACATTGCAGACCCAGGCCACCGAGCTGGCGCCGGGCGCGCGCGGATCCGCGATGGCGCTGTTTGCGGCCGCGCTATTCCTGGGCCAAGGCATCGGCCCAATTGCGGGCGGCGCGCTATCGCCGGCGATCGGCAATAACGCGTTGTTCGTCGCCTCCGGCCTGCTGATCGCCGGCCTCAGTCTCGCCGTCGCCGGTCTGGTCAAGGAGCGCTAGCCCAGCCGCCTACCCCAACGGGCAGGCGCCAGTCCGAACGGGTAGGCCCGATCGTCCTAACGGATACGGATGCCGAAGATACGCAAGCCGCGGCTACGGCTGCTCCCCGACGTGCTGCCGCCGGAAGACACCTGCGCGTAGCTGCGTTCTGTATTCGCCAGCAGCAGGACCACCGCCGGCGGCGTCGCGACGGAAAGCCGCCCGCATGCCGCCAGGAAGCGCCGGCGCGCCTGGTTATCGCCCGTCATAGCCGCCGTCTGATCTGAGGATTTCGATTTAGACGTCATCTCAACCTCGATACTCTCTCCCACGCTCCTAAGAGTGGGGATGAGTACCGCCAAGCTGTAGCGGCGCTTTTGTGGCAAAAATCGGCGACTCGGGTCGGTGTCTGGGGAGATGGTGAGCCCGGTGGGGATCGAACCCACGGCCCCATGATTAAAAGTCACGTGCTCTACCGCTGAGCTACGGGCTCGGAGTGGCGTTTATCTAAGGCTGTGACAGGCGCGTGGCAATGACAATCACGCGCGCGACCGATACCCTTTCAAATCGGTTTTCGACCGGCAGGCGCCGGGATCGTCGTGCCGATGCCGTCATCCTCCGGCTTGGCGGCGTCGCCGCCGCGGGCGATCGCCCGCCGTACGTGCTGCGCCACCCGGGGACTGACGAAGGGGGAGATATCGCCGCCCAGCCGGGCGATCTCCTTGACGAAGCGCGAGGAGATGAACTGCTGGCTCTCCGCGGCCATGAGGAACACCGTGTCGACCGAGACGTCGAGCCGACGGTTCATCGCGGCCATCTGGAACTCGTACTCGAAATCCGACACGGCGCGCAGACCGCGGATGATGACATTGGCCCCGTTCGACTTGGCGAAATGCATGAGCAGCGTCTGGAACGGCTTCACTTCGATGCGCGAGGCGGCATTGTTGTTGAGCATGCGCACTTCCTCGCGCACGATCTCCACCCGCTCCTCGAGCGGGAAGAGCGGGCCCTTGCCGGCATTCACCGCCACGCCGACGACCAGGCGGTCGACCACGCCCGCCGCGCGGCCGATGATATCGAGATGTCCGTTGGTCGCCGGGTCGAAGGTCCCGGGATAGATACCGATCCGCTCAGCCATCGGTCGCGCCGGCACCACCGTTTCCGTTGGTACCCCCCTCGCCTTCGTCGTCGCCCAGGCGCGTTACCGAGACCACGCGCTCGTCGTCGCCGACCTTGAACACCGTCACGCCCTGCGTCTTGCGGCCGGCGATGCGGATATCGTTGATCGGCGTGCGGATCAGCTGGCCTGTATTGGTGACCAGCATGATCTGGTCGGCCTGGCGAACCGGGAAGGAGGCGACGACCTCGCCGTTTTTCTTGGTCACCTCGATATTGGCGATGCCTTTGCCGCCGCGGCCGGCGATCCGGTACTCGTAGGACGAGCTGCGCTTGCCGAAGCCCTTGGCCGTCACGGTCAGGTTGAAATCCTCGCGCGCCGCCATCTCGGCATAGCGTTCCTCGGACAGCGTGATGGCCGGCACCGCCGCCTCCTCGCCCTCCTCCGGCGCGCCCTCGGCCGTCTCCGGCTCGGCCTCGCCGCCGCGCCGCGCCTTGGCCATCTTCAGATACGCCGCACGCTCCGCCACGTCATATTCGGTGTGGCGCAGCATCGACATGGAGATGACTTCGTCTTTGTCCTCGAGCCTGATGCCGCGCACACCCGTGGACGAACGGCCGGCGAAGACGCGCACGTCGCCGACATGGAAGCGGATGCACTTGCCGCCGCGCGCCGACAGCAGAACGTCATGCTCCTCGCTGCAGGTCGAGACGGCGATCAGCTTCTCGCCCTCGTCGAGTTTCATGGCGATCTTGCCGTTGGCCTTGATGTTGAGGAAGTCCGAGAGCGCGTTGCGCCGCACGTTGCCGGTCGAGGTGGCGAACATGACGTGCATCTTCTCCCACGTTGCCTCGTCGGCCGGCAGCGGCATGAGCGTGGTGATGGTCTCGCCTTCCTTGAGCGGCAGGATGTTGACCATTGCCTTGCCGCGGGCCTGGGGCGTACCCAGCGGCAGGCGGAAGACCTTGAGCTGGTAGACCATGCCGGCCGAGGAGAAGAACAGCATCGGCGTATGGGTATTGGCGACGAAAACCTGGCTGAGGAAATCCTCGTCGCGCGTCGCCATGCCGGAGCGGCCGCGACCGCCGCGCCGCTGGGCGCGGTAGGTCGAGAGCGGCACGCGCTTGATGTAGCCGCCATGCGTCACCGTGACGACCATGTCCTCGGGCTGGATCAGGTCCTCGATATCGGTGTCGACCTCGCCCTCGGCAAGTTCGCTGCGGCGCTTGTCGGCGAACTCTTCCTTGATCGCGATCAGCTCGCCGCGCAGGATCTCGTAGAGCTTGGTGCGCGAACCGAGGATATCCAGGTACTCGCCGATCTCGGCGACCAGGGCCTTGAGATCCTCGCCGATCTTGTCCCGCTCTAGGCCGGTCAACCGGTGGAGCCGCAGATCGAGGATGGCCTTGGCCTGCTCCTCCGACAGCCGGTAGGTGCCTTCGGTCATGGCGCGTCCGGCCTCGTTGACCAGCTCGATCAGCGGGCCGATATCCTTCACCGGCCACGGATTCTCCATCAGCTTGGCGCGGGCGACCGACGGGTCCGGCGCCTCGCGGATCAGCTTGATGATCGGGTCGAGATTGACCACGGCGATGGCCAGGCCGATCAGGATGTGGGCCCGCTCGCGCGCCTTGCGCAGCTCGAAGCGCGTGCGCCGGGTGATCACCTCTTCGCGGAACTCGATGAAGGCGGCGATGATCTCCTTGAGCCCCAGCAGCACGGGACGGCCGTGGTTGAGCGCCAGCATGTTGATGCCGAAGCTGACCTGCAGCGGCGTGTGGCGGTAGAGCTGGTTAAGCACCACTTCGGGATTCACCGTGCGGCTGAGCTCGATGACCACGCGGACACCGTCGCGGTCGCTCTCGTCGCGCAGGTCGGAGATGCCCTCGACGAGCTTCAGCTGCGCCACCTCGGCGATGCGCTCGACCAGCCGCGCCTTGTTCACCTGGAAGGGGATTTCGGTGACCACGATCGCCTGCTTGTCCTTGCGGATCTCCTCGATCGTCGCGCGGCTACGCACGATGATCGAGCCGCGGCCGGTGCGGTAGGCGTCGAGGATGCCCTGCTTGCCGAGGATAATGCCGCCAGTCGGAAAGTCCGGACCAGGCACCGCCGCCATCAGCTCGATCAGCCCGACCTCGGGGTTGTCGATGTAGAGACAGCAGGCGTCGATCACTTCGCCGAGATTATGCGTCGGGATATTGGTCGCCATGCCGACGGCGATGCCGGCCCCGCCGTTGACCAGCAGGTTGGGGAACTGCGACGGCAGGACGGTCGGCTCCTTGAGGGAGTCGTCATAGTTCGGCTGGAACTCGACCGTGTCCTTGTCGATGTCCGAGAGCAGCGTCGCCGCCGCCTTCGCGAGGCGCGCCTCGGTGTAGCGCATGGCCGCGGCGGGATCGCCGTCCATCGAGCCGAAATTGCCCTGCCCGTCGATCAGCTCCAGGCGCATGGAGAAATCCTGCGCCATGCGCACCATAGAATCGTAGATCGCCGAATCGCCGTGCGGGTGATACTTGCCCATGACGTCGCCGACCACGCGGGCGGACTTGCGGTACGGCCGGTTCCAGTCATAGCCGGCCTCGTTCATGGCGAACAGGATGCGGCGGTGAACCGGCTTCAGGCCGTCGCGCACATCGGGCAGGGCGCGCGAGACGATGACGCTCATCGCGTAATCGAGATACGAGCGTTTCATCTCCTCTTCGATGGTGACCGGCGTCACGTCGAAGGGCTTGGGCGGCAGCGCGGAGGGCGTTGCGGACTGGCTCACGGGAATGAATGACCTTAGCGAGAGAGGCGCGGGGGCGGTCCGGACGACGCCCGGGAGCCGAGTCTGGAAACTGTCAAAATCTAGCCTTTCCCGCAGGTGCGAGCAACGCCGCGTTGGGCCCGGGTGTGGATGAAAATGGCCCGTTTTTATGTTGAAAAATCAATATATTATAGGACCTCAGTCAAGGCCTGGAGCGCCCCTCGCGAGACGCCCGCGAAGCCCCCAGAAGCGGGGCGATTACGGCCTCGAAAAACCGCACCGAATTTCGTACGATGTCCGATGGCCTGACCAATTAAAAACCGGGAGGAATACGATGAAGACTGCCCTGCTCGCCCCGCTGGCGGCGCTGGCCCTGACCGCCGCGCTGACGGCGGGCGCCGCCGCCCAGTCGAAATTTCCGGAACGCCCGGTGCGCATCATCGTCCCCTTCGGACCCGGTGGCTCGTCCGACATCCTGGCCCGCGCGCTCAGCCCCAAGCTGCATGAGACCTTCGGCCAGCCCTTCGTGGTGGAGAACCGCACCGGCGCCAACGGCAATGTCGGCGCCGACCATGTGGCCAAGTCGCGCCCCGACGGCTACACGCTGCTGCTCACCGACGTGGCGAGCGTGGCCATCAGCCCGGCGCTCTACCCCACCCTGTCTTTCGATGTGCAGAAGGAACTGACGCCGGTCTCCATGATCGCCTACGCCCCCCACTTGCTCGCGGTGAAGACGGCGTTGCCGGTCAAGTCGCCGCAGGAGCTCGTGGCCTACGCCAAGGCCAATCCCGGCAAGCTCAACTTCGCTCATAGCGGCAACGGCTCGGCGCCGCATCTCGCCGGGGTGGTGTTCAAGCAGCGCAGCGGCGTCGACTGGGTCGACATTCCCTATCGCGGCGGCGCCCCGGCAATTGCCGACGTGGTCAGCGGCCAGGCCGATTTCCTGTTCAACGGCGCGCTCGCGACGCTCTCGTTCGTGCAGAACGGCCAGCTCAAGGCCATCGGGGTCTCCGGCAAGTCGCGGCTGCCGCAGTTGCCCGACGTGCCGACCATTGCCGAATCAGGCCTGCCGGGATTCGAGACCGGCACCTACCAGGGCTTGATGGTTACCGGTGGCACGCCCGCCGACATCGTGATGCAGATCAATCGCGCGGTGCACGCGGCCTTGCGCCAACCGGATATCACCAGCCGTCTGGCCAGCCTGGGCACCGATCCGACGCCGAATTCGCCGGAGGAGTTCAAGACCTGGTTCGATGCCTCGGTGCTCTCCTGGGCGAAAATCGTCAAGGATGCAGGCGTGAAGGTGGAGTAACCGGCCGCATCGCTCGACGGCTAAAAAGAACGGGCCGCTTTTCGCGGCCCGTTTGATTCAGAAGGGGATATCGTCGTCCAGGTCGGCCTTGCGGCCGCCACCGCGCGAGCCGCCACCGCGCTCCGGCGGGCTGCCGCCGCCCATCTCGTCGTCCGGCGGGCCACCCGCACCGCCCCCGCCGCGCCCGTCGAGCATGGTGAGCTCGCCGCGGAACTGCCGCAGCACGACCTCGGTCGAGTATTTCTCGACGCCGGACTGGTCGGTCCATTTGCGGGTCTCGAGCTGACCTTCGAGATAAACCTTGGCGCCCTTCTTCAGGTATTTCTCGGCCACGTCGACCAGGCGCTCGTTGAAGATCGCCACGCGGTGCCACTCGGTCCGCTCCTTGCGCTCGCCGGTCGCCTTGTCGCGCCAGTTCTCGGAGGTCGCGAGCGACAGGTTGCAGACCTTGCCGCCGTTGGCGAAGGTCTTCACCTCGGGATCGCGACCCAGGTTGCCGATAAGAATCACCTTGTTGACGCTGCCCGCCATGGCCGGATCCTGTGGATAAGTTGTGGTCTAGATTGTCTGGGGAGTCGGCGGCGACTTTAGCCGCTCGCCGGGGCCTGGGCCAGCGCGTTCACCGCGGCTGCCGCCATGGCGCTGCCGCCCCGCCTGCCGCGCAGGGCGACGAAGGGCACGCCGCGGCTGTCGCGCGCCAGCTCGGCTTTCGATTCCGCCGCGCCGATGAAGCCGACCGGGAAACCGAGGATCAGCGCCGGCCTGGGCGCGCCGGCATCGAGCAGCTCCAGCAGATAGAAGAGTGCCGTCGGCGCATTGCCGATGGCCACCACCGCACCCGCCAGATGCGGCCGCCAGAGTTCCAGTGCAGCCGCCGAGCGCGTGCTCCCGAGACGCGCCGCGGTAGCCGCGGTGTCGGGATCGTTCAGCGTGCAGATCACCTTGTTACCCGCCGGTAAGCGGCTGGCGATAACTCCCTCGGCCACCATGCGGGCATCGCACAGCACCGGCGCGCCACCGGCCAGCGCCTGCCGGCCGGCCGCGCCGGCGCCCGGCGAGAACACCAGGTCCCCGATCACATCGACCATGCCGCAGGCATGAGCCACGCGGATCGCGACAGTTTCGAGGTCGGCCGGGATACGACTGAGATCGGCCTCCGCGCGGATCGTCGAAAACGACCGGCGGTAGATCTCCTCGCCGTCACGTATGTAATCCATCGCTCGCTCTATCCACAGCCAAGCTATCGAGTCGGCGTTCTCCCGCGAGAAAAACGAGCCGCCGGGGTCGCCTTTTGCGGTGCAGCACCCTATATTACGCGTGGGCCTTCGGGCCCTTTATTTTTTCCCGGTTTGCCACGGTAATGCAGTCAAAAATCGTTATTCGCGGCGCGCGCGAGCACAACCTCAAAAACGTCGATGTCGAGATGCCCCGCGACAGCCTCGTCGTGGTCACCGGGCTCTCCGGCTCCGGCAAATCGTCGCTCGCCTTCGACACGATCTACGCCGAGGGCCAGCGCCGCTACGTCGAAAGCCTGTCCGCCTACGCGCGTCAGTTCCTCGAGCTGATGGAGAAGCCGGACGTCGACTCAATCGAAGGGCTCTCGCCGGCCATCTCGATCGAGCAGAAGACCACCTCGCGCAACCCACGCTCGACCGTCGGAACGGTCACCGAGATCTACGACTATCTGCGCCTGCTCTACGCGCGCATCGGGATCCCCTACTCGCCGGCCACCGGCCTGCCGATCGAGGCCCAGACCGTCAGCCAGATGGTCGACCGCATCATGGCGATGAAGGACGGCACGCGGCTCTATCTGCTCGCACCCATCGTGCGCGGCCGCAAGGGCGAGTATCGCAAGGAGCTCCAGGATCTGCAGAAGCGCGGCTTCCAGCGCGTCAAGGTCGACGGCAAGCTGCACGAGATCGACGCCGTCCCGGCGCTCAACAAGAAGCTCAAGCATGATATCGAGGTGGTGGTCGACCGCCTGGTGGTGCGCCCCGACCTCGGCAACCGCCTGGCTGACTCGATCGAGACCGCCCTGTCGCTGGCCGACGGGCTGCTGTTTGCCGAGAACGCGGACACGGGCGAGCGCACGACCTTCTCCGCCAAGTTCGCCTGCCCGGTTTCGGGGTTCACCATCGACGAGATCGAGCCGCGGCTGTTCTCGTTCAACAACCCGTTCGGCGCCTGCCCGGCCTGCGACGGCCTGGGCGAGAAGCTCTACATGGACCCCGAGCTCGTGGTCCCCGACGCGCGCCTCAGTCTGCGCGAAGGCGCGATTGCGCCGTGGGCCGCCACGCCCTCGCAGTATTACGACCAGACCCTCGACGGCCTGGCCCGGCATTTCAGGATCGCGGTGGAGACGCCCTTCAAGGAGCTGAAGAAGGACGTCCAGCAGCAGATCCTGTTCGGCACCGGCGACAAGGCGGTGAAGATCGCCTATTCCGACGGACTGCGCTCCTACACCACCGACAAGCCCTTCGAAGGCGTGATCACCAATCTCGAGCGCCGCTGGCGCGAGACGGACAGCGCCTGGATCAAGGACGAGCTCAGCCGCTACCAGTCGGCGAAGCCCTGCGAGGTCTGCCAGGGCGACCGCCTGAAGCCGGAAGCGCTCGCGGTCAAGATCAAGGGCAAGCACATCAGCCAGGTCACGGCGCTGTCGATCGACGAGGCGGCCGCCTGGTTCGGCGAGCTGTCGCCGTCGCTCTCCGCCAAGCACAAGGAGATCGCAGCCCGCATCCTCAAGGAGATCAACAGCCGGCTCGGCTTCCTGGTCAATGTCGGCCTCGAATACCTGACGCTCTCGCGCGCCTCGGGCACGCTGTCGGGCGGCGAGAGCCAGCGTATCCGCCTCGCCTCACAGATCGGCTCCGGCCTGACCGGCGTTTTATATGTGCTGGACGAACCTTCGATCGGCCTGCACCAGCGCGACAATGCGCGGCTGCTGGCAACCCTCAAGCGCCTGCGCGATCTCGGCAATACGGTGATCGTCGTCGAGCACGACGAGGACGCCATCCGCGAGGCGGACTACCTGGTCGATCTCGGGCCGGGCGCCGGTATCCACGGTGGCAAGATCATCGCCGCCGGCACTCCGGAAGAGGTCATGCGCCGGCCGGAAAGCCTGACCGCGCAATATCTCACCGGCCTGAAGCAGATCGAAATCCCGCGTACCCGCCGTCCCGGCCACAAGGGGCAACGCATTCGTGTGCGCGGCGCCAAGGCCAACAACCTTGCCAATATCAGCGTCGATTTCCCGCTGGGCACCTTCACCTGCGTGACCGGCGTGTCGGGCGGCGGCAAATCCACCCTGGTCATCGAAACGCTCTACAAGAGCCTCGCCCGGCGCCTGCACGGCGCGCGCGAGCTGCCCGGCACCCATGACGGGATCGACGGCATCGAGTTCATCGACAAGATCGTCGATATTGATCAGTCGCCCATCGGGCGCACCCCGCGCTCCAACCCGGCGACCTATACTGGCGCCTTCACCCCGATCCGCGACTGGTTCGCCGGCCTGCCGGAAGCCAAGGCGCGCGGCTATGCCGCCGGCCGCTTCTCCTTCAACGTCAAGGGAGGCCGCTGCGAGGCCTGCCAGGGCGACGGCGTCATCAAGATCGAGATGCACTTTCTCCCGGATGTCTACGTGCAGTGCGATGCCTGCCACGGCAAGCGCTATAACCGCGAGACGCTCGAGGTGAAATTCAAGGACAAGTCCATCGCCGAGGTCCTGGAGATGACGGTCGACGAAGGGGCTGACTTCTTCGCGGCCGTGCCGGCGATCCGCGAGAAGATGGTCACCCTTAAGCGCGTCGGCCTCGGCTACATCCATATCGGGCAGCAGGCCACGACGCTTTCAGGCGGCGAAGCCCAGCGCGTCAAGCTGGCCAAGGAGCTGGCGCGACGGGCGACCGGCAAGACGCTCTACATCCTCGACGAGCCGACGACCGGCCTACATTTCGAGGATGTGCGCAAGCTGCTCGACGTGCTTCACGCCCTGGTCGAGACAGGCAACACGGTGCTGGTCATCGAGCACAACCTCGAAGTGATCAAGACCGCCGACTGGATCATCGATATGGGTCCGGAGGGCGGCGCCAAAGGTGGCCGGGTCGTCGCCAGTGGTCCGCCCGAGGCGATCGCCGCCACCAAAGGCAGCTATACGGGCCAGCACCTGGCGCCTTATCTCGCGCGCACCGGCCAGAAGACCCGCAAACGAGCCTGATACCGGCCGCGGGGCACCGCGCCGCAGAGCGGCAAAGCGCCGTGATTCCTCTGAAACAACGCGACCGATCAGGGAACTCCCGTGCCCGGCGCGCCGCCCATCCATTAGAGGTAGTCTTCGCCGGGCTTTCGGCACTAGGCCCGGTGCTTCGGCGTCAAGCGACACCATAGGCGGCCCTCTGCTCAACCGGCCGGTGCTCAACAGCCGGGCGGGCCGGCGAATTGCAACCCACCCCTTACTTTTGTCGGCGCCCATGTTTGTCTCGGGCTTATCCCCTTTTGTCCGGCCTTTCCACGGCACCCCTTCCCGCGTGAATTCGTTATTGGGTTCGTTAGTGAACAGACGCCCCGCCATCATTTCGTCACCGTGCGCCCCGGGGACGGAGGTGGCCAACCGAGTCGCCTCGCGTATGGAACAGGGACTGGTTTCCGAAATGGCTCGAACGAAAGCCAAGCCGCACGACGGCAACCGGCTGCTCGCGGCCTTGGGCCGGGAAGACGCCGAACGCCTCGGACCGCATATGCAGGAGGTCGAGGTGGAGCCACGCCAGGTTCTGCTCGAACCCGGGCGCGCGGCGTCGCGCACTTACTTCCTTCACGACGCTTTCGTCTCCGTGCTCACCTCATTCGAGGACGGCCCGGCCATCGAGACCGCGACCATCGGGCCGGAGGGTGCGGTTGGCCTGCCGCAGTTCAGCAGTCATCACGTCTCGCCCAGCCGGGCGGTGGTTCAAAGTGCCGGCAAGGCGACCGTGATCACCGCCGACAAGCTGCTGAAGGCGATGAACGAAAGCGCCAGCTTGCGTGTGCTGTTCGGAAAGTACGCCCAGGCGTTTGTCGCGCAGATCCAACAGACCGTCGCCTGCAACGCCGTTCATTCCACCTCGGAGCGGATGGCGCGCCGGCTTCTGATGTCGGCCGACCGCACCCCGCCGGGCGGCTTCCCCCTGACGCATGAATGCCTGGCGGACATGCTGGGCGTTGGCCGGCCGACGGTCTCGCTCACCGCGCGCACGCTGCAGACGGCCGGCTTGATCGAGTACCGGCGCGGCATGATGAAGGTCGTCGACCGGCGTGGCCTCGAGGAGGCGTCATGCCAGTGCTACTCGGTGATCCGCCGCGCCTACGAGCAGCTCCTGCCGCTCACCTTCAAACGCTAAGTGGCGATCCCGAGCTTGCTCAGCTGATCGCGGCGGATGGCCTGCGAACGCTTGTTCGTCGCTTCCTCGAATTCGGCGCCGAACAGGTGACGGCCGTTGGCGTCGGTGATCTTGGCGACCAGCGCGTTGAGTCCCTCGCGCTCCACCGTTGGATCGTTGGTGCGGACCAGCGGCTTGTTGGTCGTGTATTCCCGACGCAGGCGATCGAGCAGCACGGCCTTGCTGGAAGGCATGCCGCGGCCGTTGAGCAGGCCGTGGATCATGACAAGCTGCGGCGTCGCCTTCTTGACCTTCGCGATATCAAGCTTGTTCATCACGAGATCCGCCAGCACGCCCAGGGCGGTGGCCAGGCTGGGCTGCTCGCCCAGCATGTCCTGGACCGATGAGCCCGAGCCTAGAAGATCGGAGAGGATATCGTCGAGATGGGCGACCTGAGCGTTGTCGACGTCTTCGGTGACCAGGGCGGCGATCTGCTCGAGCTTACCGGCGAGACTGCCGGCGCCGTTGAGATAAGCGGTCAGCGCCGTCTTCACCATGTAGCCGCGATCCGCCTCCGGGAACACCGCCTCGACGCGGCGGCAGAGCATGGCGAATTCCTTCTCGACGAGCACCGGGATACGCTTGCGCTCGGACATCGTCTCCTGCGCCTTGTACATCACCTGATTCACGAGCTTGTAGATCTCGTCGATGCGGCCGCGGATATCGCCGTGGCCGGCACCCGACTGCGCCTGCGCCAGCTGAGCCACCGCGCTGGCGATCAGCCCCATGCTGTCGAGCTTCTTCTGGTAGCTGTAGTTGTGCAGCAACTCGGTCGGCGTGATCATCAGATGGTCAAGGAACTCACGCAGGATGCGGTTCATGACGATGCGCGATTCAAGGCCCATGAACTCGGCCATCGTCGTGCAGACCCGCGTCTCCGTGATCTTGCTCGACAGCGTGATCGCCTTCTTCGCCTTCGGCGCCCTTTTCTCGGTGAAAATCTCCTTCTTGAGCGACAGGCCGCCGCCCATCATTCCGCGGAAGCGGATGACCTTGACCTCTTCGACCTTGTCATCGCTGAACAGCGATTTGGCGCAGGCAATCGCGTCCTTCTCCGAATCGAAGGAGTTCTCGGTCACCCAATGCTTTTCGTAATAGGCGTGGACTTCGAATTCGACCTGCCGGCCTGGAATGGCCGGCCCGCGCTTGCCCCAGCCCGGCGCCCCCGTTGCGTCGCTCATGCCCCCTCAACCCCCGCGGCGCGCAGGCGCGCCGCCCTTCTTCGCCGTATCGGCCGGCGGCGCATCATATACCGGATCGGGCCGCACTCCCGGGATCGGTTTCCAGGCGCGGGCCCGTGTCTGCGCCTCGGTAATCTCGCTTGGCATCATGTTCTTCTGCAACTCGCGCTGGGCCTGCTGGGCCAGCGTACGAACCTCGCCCTGGCCGCGCTGCACCGCGAGGTTGAGCCAGACCAGGGATTCGACGTTCGTCTCCGGCGAGGCGCTGGAGCCCTCCGCGATCGAGCCGAGCAGCAACTGGGCGCCCGGATGGCCGCGCATCGCCGCGAACTTGAACCATTCCATGGCTGCGCGCTCGTCCTTCTCGGCGCCGAAACCGGTGTTGAGCCGACGGGCATACTCGTAAGTAGCGTCGACGCTGCCCAGCTCGGCGGCCTTCTTGATCCAGGCGCTGCCTTCGACGGGATTGAACGGCACGCCAAGACCGCGATCAAGGACGGCGGCCATGGCGATCATCGCCGGCATGTACTCGTTCTCGGCCGCCTTGCGCAGCCAGTAAAGCATCTGCTCCGGATTCATCGCCACGCCGCGGCCGACCGCATAGGCATTGGCCAGCGCGAACTGGGCCTCGGCATGGTTCTGCGCGGCAGCCAGCCGATACCAGCGCAAACCCTCGTCGACGTCCCGCTGGACCGGGCCGGCGCCGTTATCCGACATCAGCGCCAGGTAGTACTGCGCCTTGGCGTTGCCGCGCTGGGCCAGCGGCAGCAGGCGCAAGTAGGCGTCCTGGTAGTTCTTTGAGAGGAACAGGGCCTCGGCGTCGATGAATTCCTTATCGGCGGCGCTGGGCGGCTTGAATTGGGGCGCGGCCGAAGCCGGCGGCGGGGAGACGGGCCGCGCGGCCTGCGGTGCCGCAGTAGGCGCGGCTGTCGCGGCGGGTGCCGCGGGTGCAGTGGGTGCGGGCGCTGCCGGGGGCGTGTTCCAGGGCAGCGGTGCCTGAGCCGCTCCAGGACCCGCTAGCAATGCTGAAAAGGCTATTCCAGCAATAACTTGACGACAAACAGCCACGCGCGCTCCGGCATTCTCCGAGGGCTTGCCCCCTTGTTAAGCCAGAATCGGTTAACGAAGCGTTGTTTTTTAAATCATTTGGCGGCTTTTGCCGCGACGGCATCGATCTCGATCAGCCAGGCCGGGCTGGCCAAACCGGCCACGATCACCAGGGTCGAGGCCGGTCGGCCGTTGCCAAGGGCCCGCTCCCGCGCCGTTCGGGTGGAGCCGACATGGTTCTTGTTGGTGATGTAGGTCGTGATCTTGACCAAGTCCTCGACCCCCATGCCGGCAGCCGCGAGGATGTTGCGGATATTGGCCCAGCATTGGTCGGCCTGGGCATCGATGCCCTCGCGCGGGGTGCCGTCGGGAGCCACCCCGATCTGCCCTGAGATATGCAGCCAACGCGCATCCGGCGGCACCTCGACAGCCTGGCTGTAGCTGCTCGCCGGTTTCGCAACCGTGTTCGGATTGTGAATGGTGTTCATGCCAGCCCCCTTTAACCGAGAGCGCAGGGGTGCTTTTGTACGGCGTTACCGCAATGGTTGCAACCCGCCCTCGCCAGCGATATCTCAACGGGATGCCTTCCTCCAAACCCGTCCACGTTATCGGCGGCGGCCTCGCCGGCTCCGAGGCCGCGTGGCAGCTCGCGCGCAGCGGCGTTGGCGTGGTGCTGCACGAGATGCGACCGACGCGGCGTACCGAAGCGCACGTCACCGATCAGCTGGCCGAGCTCGTCTGCTCCAATTCCTTCCGCTCCGACGACAGCGAGACCAATGCCGTCGGCCTGCTCCATGCCGAGCTTCGCCGCTGCAACTCGCTGATCCTCAAGGCGGCCGACGCCCACCGCGTCCCGGCCGGCTCGGCGCTCGCCGTGGACCGCGAGGGTTTCGCCGAGGCGGTGACCGAAGCACTCGCGGCCGAAGAGAACATCACCGTGTCCCGCGAAGAGATCGCCGCACTGCCGCCCGCCGAATGGGACAATGTCATCATCGCCACCGGCCCCCTCACCTCGCCCGCACTGGCCGAGGCCGTGCGCGAATTGACCGGCCGCCAATACCTGGCGTTCTTCGATGCCATCGCGCCGATCGTGCACCGCGAGAGTATCGATTTCTCCAAGGCCTGGTTCCAGTCGCGCTATGACAAAGGAGACGGCAAGGACTACGTGAACTGCCCGTTGGACAAGGAGCAGTACGAGGCCTTCGTCGCGGCCCTGCTCGACGGCGAGAAGACAGAGTTCAAGGAGTGGGAGTCCAACACGCCCTATTTCGAGGGCTGCCTGCCGATCGAGGTGATGGCCTCGCGCGGCGTCGATACCTTGCGCTTCGGCCCGATGAAGCCGGTGGGCCTGACCGATCCGAACACCGGCCGGCGTGCCCATGCGGTGGTCCAGCTCCGCCAAGACAATGCGCTGGGCACCCTGTTCAACATCGTCGGCTTCCAGACCAAGCTGAAGCACGGTGAACAGAAGCGTGTGTTCCGCATGATCCCGGGCCTGCAGGACGCCGAGTTCGCGCGGCTCGGCGGCCTGCATCGCAACACGTTCCTCAATTCACCCCTCCTGCTCGACGGCACTTTGCGGCTGAACGCCGACCCGCGGCTGCGTTTTGCCGGACAGATCACCGGCGTCGAAGGCTATGTCGAGAGTGCGGCCATCGGCCTGTTGGCCGGGCGTTTCGCCGCCGCCGAGCGCCTCGGCGGCGCTCCGCAAGTGCCGCCGCAGACCACGGCCCTGGGGGCGCTGCTCGCCCATGTCACCGGCGGCGCCGATGCCGAGACCTTCCAGCCGATGAACTGCAACTTCGGCCTGTTCCCGCCGCTGGCCGACACGCCGGGCAAGAAGATCCGCGGCGATGACCGCAAGCGCCTGATGAGCGCGCGCGCCCTGGCCGATCTCGACACCTGGCTCGGGGCAAAAGCGGCGGCGGAATAGCTAGCTTGCGGTGAAGCGCAGCGGGATTTCCTTGGCGCCGCGCAGCACCAGGTTGTCGCTCCACTCCAGATCACTGCGCTCGAGCTCGATATTGTCGAGACGGGCTAACAGCCGGGTGAAGGCGATCTCGCCCTCCAGCCGGGCCAGCGGCGCGCCGATGCAGTAATGCGCCGAATAGCCGAACGCGATATGGCGGTTGTCGGCGCGCTCCAGATCGAGCCGGTCGGCATCCTTGAACTGCTCGCCGTCGCGGTTGGCGGCGTTGATCATCAGGAACATCCGGTCGCCGGCGGCGATCCGCCTTCCGCCGTAGGTCACGACCTCCTTGGCGACGCGGGTGACGCTGGCCGCCGGACTGTCGTAGCGCAGCAGCTCCTCGACCGCTGATTCGGCGATCTCCGGCCGCGCGCGCCACTTGGCGATCTGGTCCGGATGGTTGAGCAGCGCGATCATGCCGTTGCCGATCAGGTTCGCCGTCGTCTCGTGGCCGGCGAACAGGATCAGCACCGCGGTCGCCACCAGCTCGTCCTCGCTCAGGACCCGACCGCCCTCCTCCGCCGCCACAAGCCCGCCGATCACATCATCCCGGGGCGCGGAGCGGCGCCGGTCGCGAACGATGGCCCGGAAATAGGCATCCATCTCCGACAGGCCGTAGCAGGCGCGCTCGTATTTCTGCGGTGTCGCCTGGGCGCCGCCGACAAAGGCCGCCAGGTCGTCCGACCAGCTCTTGAAGCGCCCGACGTCTTTCTCCGGCACACCGAGCATGCCGGCGATCACCGTGGCGGGCAGCGGATAGGCGAAGTCCGCGATCAGGTCCATGCGGCCGCGCGGCGCGATGCGATCGATCAGCTGATCGACGATCTCACCGATGCGGCTGCGCAGCTTTTCGATGGCGCGCGGCGTGAACGCCTTGTTCATCAGGCCGCGCAGCCTCGTGTGCACCGGCGGATCGACGAACACGGCCCAGCGGGTGAGGATGCGCTCCAGCCCGGACATCGCGACGCGGCGCGCCGGCGGCAGGCTTTCCATGAACGGCGTGATGCGATCGGCGGAGAGCTTGGGATCGTGCAGCGCCGTCCGCACATCGGCGTAGCGCGTCAGCACCCAGCCCTTGAGCACGGGGCTCCAGTAGACCGGGTTCGTCGTCCGCAGCGCGCTGAAGATCGGATACGGATCGGCCATCACCTCGGGCCGGCGCGGATCGAAGACGTCGTTCATGGGCCTGACGTTAGCGCCTCGCCCTGCGAATGCCCAGCTTCAGTAGCGCCCTCGCCAGGCAGCGATGGTCAGGCGCAGGGCGTCACACGGCAGAGGCTGCTGGAGCGACGCGGCAAAGGGATCAAACCCGGCTTTCTGCAGGCGTCGGAGATGGGCTTCCGCCAGGACCGCGGGCAGCAGCGCCGGCATGGCCGCCCTGGGAACCTCGCGTCGATACTCGCGAGCCGAGACCAGGTGCAGGCGGGCCCGCTCCGCGACCATGGCCACGACCTCACGCAGTTCCGGTCCGTGCCGCCCCTCGAACAGCAGATCGGTCGACACGCCGGCCGCGCTCATCAGATCGGCCGGCAGGAACGAGCGCCGGCGCTGGGCGTGGAACGGCAGGGCCCGCAGCAGCCCGATCAGCGACCAGGCGATTCCCACATGCCGCGCCGCCTCGTCCGCGGCGGGCGTTGCAGCCTGCAACAGGTCGAGGGCGGCCTGCTGCAGCGCTCCCGATGTCCCTTCGGCGTAGTCTTCCAGCGCCGCGAGGGTCGGCGGTGCCGCATCGTCGAGATCGAACTCGCGGGCGGTGAGGATGCGCTCTATCAGCGCCGGACGGAGCGGCGTCTCCGCCAGGGTCACGGCCAGGGCCTCGGCCACGGGATGGGCGCGGATCTTTCCGCCGGCGAAATCGCCGATCGTCTCCCGCCACCACTGCAGGCGCATCTGGCCGATCAGGCTCTCGCTGACCGTCTCCCGGACGCGTGCCACTTCCAGGTTGAAGGCGTAAAGCACGAACAGCCGGGAGATCGCCGGCTCGGGCGCCAGCAGCGCGCAAAGGTAGCGCTCGCGGTCGAAGCGCCGGACCTGCTCCAGGCAGTAGGTTTTGGGATCGTGCGACATCGCCGGGAAAGCCATAGACTGCGCCCTGTATAGCGCGAATCCGGATCGCCATGGCCACCACGCTTGCCCCGCCCGCACGGACCGCGTCGACCGAGAATTTCCCGGTCGGCTCGTGGCTGATCGCGGCCGAGCGCCGGCCGGTGGTCGCCGCCTATTACCGGGTGGCCCGGGCGGCCGACGACATCGCCGACAACCATGGCTTCGACGTGGCCGAGAAGCTCCGCCGCCTCGACACCATCGACGCCAACCTCACCGGGCGCATCCACGACGACCCGGATGCCGTGGCCCTGCGCGAGATGTTCCTGGCGCGGAACCTGACCCTCGAGCATGTCCGCCACCTGCTGCAGGCCTTCAAGGCGGATGCCGCCAACCGCCAGTGCCGAAGCTGGAGCGACCTCCTCGCCTACTGCCGGTATTCGGCAGCGCCGGTCGGCCGCTTCCTGCTGGAGCTGCACGGTGAGTCGAAAAATGCCTGGCCGGCCTCCGACGCGCTGTGCTCCGCCCTGCAGATCCTCAACCACCTGCAGGACTGCCAGGCGGACTGGCACCATCTGCGCCGCCTCTATATTCCCAGCGACTGGCTGCGCGACGCGGGCTTGACGACAAACGCCCTGCTCGAGCCCGGGACCTCGCCTGCCCTGCGCCGCGTCATCAACCGCGTGCTCGATGGCGTCAACCAGCTCAACCTGACGGCTGCGATGCTGCCGCGCCAGATATCCGACCGCCGCCTGCGCATGGAGGCGACCGCAATCATCTTCATCTCCCGGCGGCTGGCGGCGCGGCTGCGCAAGCGCGATCCCATCGCCTTCCGGGTAGAGCTGCCGGGCATCGAGAAGGCGGCCGCCCTGGTCTGGGGCGCGGTGCGGGGATTTCGAGCATGAGCAAGACCCGCACCCGCTCCACCTTCTACTGGGCCATGGCCCTGATGCCGCGCGAGCGGCGATCGGCGATGTTTGCGCTCTACGATCTCGCCCGGGCCATGGACGACGTCGCCGATGGTGATGGAACGGCAGAGAGCAAGCGCGCCGCCCTCGACGAGTGGCAGAACGAGATCGGCCGCCTCTATGCGGCCAAGCCCACGCATGAACTCACTCGGGCTTTGTTGCCGGTGATTCGCCGCTTCGACCTGCCGCGCCGCGAGTTCGAGGAGCTGGCGCGCGGCATGCGCATGGATGTCGACGGGCCGATCGTCGCGCCCGAGCGCACGACCCTCGACCTCTATTGCCGGCGGGTAGCCGGCACCATCGGGCGGCTGTCGCTGCCGATCTTCGGCGCCGACGGGCCCGCCGAGCAGGAATTCGCCCTTTATCTCGGCCGGGCCCTGCAGCTCACCAATATCCTGCGCGACATCCATCCCGATGCCGCCATCGGGCGCCTCTATGTTCCGGCCGAACATCTGGCTGCGGCCGGCATCAATTCCCGCGACATCGCGATGGTGCTCAAGGATCGGCACTTCAACGAGGCGGCGCAGCGCCTGGTGGCCGATGCGCATGCCGCGTTCGCCGCCGCCGAGGCGCTGCTCCCTCACTGCAATCGCCGCGCGCTGTGGCCGGCGCTGGCCATGCGCTCGGCCTATCGCGCCCTGCTCGACCGCCTCACCCGTTCCCGCCTGCCGGCGCTCGAGCGCCAGCATGTCAGCCGCATGGCGGCGCTCGGTGCCGCCTTGCGCGCCGCCCTGTTCGCCCGCGCCTGATGCGCCTCCCCCTCTGATGCGCATCCATGTGATCGGCGCCGGGCTGGCCGGGCTCGCCGCCGCCTGGCGGCTGGCGGAAGACGGCTACGCCGTCACCCTCTACGAGGCCGCTCCGCAGGCCGGCGGGCGCTGCCGCTCCTTCCTCGACCTGCAGCTCGACCGGGTGATCGACAACGGTGGCCACGTGGTGCTCGGCGCCAACCGCGCCGCGTTGGCGTACCTGCGGGCAACCGGCGGCATCAAAGCGATGACCGAGGTCGCGCCTGCCGCCTTTCCCTTTCATGACCTGTCCACCGGCGCGAGCTGGACCGTGCGACCCAATGCCGGGCCGCTGCCCTGGTGGATATTCAGCCCCGGGCGGCGGGTTCCGGGCTCGCGGGCCCGCGACTATCTCGGCGCGCTGGCCTTGTGGCGCGCCGGCCCCGACGCCGCGCTGGCCGACTGCCTGCCGCCCTCCCTCTTGCGACAGCGGCTCTGGGAGCCCTTTTCCACCGCTGTGATGAATACCGGCCCGAACCATGCGGCCGCCCGGTCGCTCGGCCGGGCGCTCCTCCAGGTCTTCGGCCTGGGTGAGCGCGGCTGCCGCGCCTGGCTCGCCGCCTCAGGGCTGTCCACGGCCTTCGTCGATCCGGCGCTGCGGCGCCTGGCCCAGCGTGGCGCCGATTTCCGGCCGGGCTGGCGGCTCGCTCGTTTTCACACCGCTGACGGCACCGTGACGGCGCTCGAATTCGATGAAGAGCGCATCGCGCTGACAACGGGCGAGCGCGTCGTGCTGGCAGTGCCGCATCAGGTCGCCGGCGAGCTTCTGCCCGGCCTGACCCTGCCGAGCGGCGACAGTCCCATCGTCAATGCACATTACCGCCTCGAAGGCCCGGTGACGCTGCCGGGCGGCCAGCCGCTGCTGGGTATCATCGGCGGCACGGCGCAATGGCTGATCGCGCGCGGTGATATCGTCAGCGTCACGGTCAGCGCGGCAGGCGATCTCGTCGACCGGCCGGCCAGCGACCTGTTGGACCTGCTGTGGTCTGATGTCGGCCGCGTGCTTGGCATCGCCACGCCACGGCCCGCTTCGCGCCTGATCAAGGAGCGGCGCGCCACCTTTTCTCAGACGCCTGAGAATATGCGGCGGCGGCAGGCTACGGTCAGCCCGTGGACGAACCTGTTCATGGCCGGCGACTGGACCGACACGGGCCTACCGGCGAGCATCGAAGGCGCCGTCCGTTCCGGTCTCGCCGCGGCCCGCGCCGCGACGCGTTAGGCAGCGGCGGCAGCCGGTCTCGGCAAACCTTCGGCCGCCCGGCGTCGCCACTGCAGCAGCACGATCAATGCGAGTAACGCCAGTGCGGGAAGGTAGAGCCAGTATTTGGATGGCCGGTCAGCAGGCAGCAGCATCGTCGTGACGGTGAAGCCGGATTCCAGGCCTACGCGCTTGGCGTAGGAACCGAACTTGACGGCACCGACCTTTACCTGGCTGCCGAGAACGGTGAACTGTGCGCCAGCCCGGTCGATGCGCTCGCGGCCCGGGCCAGGGTCTCCCATCGGCAGGCTCATGGTCTTGCGCACATCCTCGCCCTCGATGTTCGTGCCCTCGACCACGAAAGTCAGGCGTCCGTTGTCCGGCAGCCGTTCGGCAACCTCGAAGATCCGCGACGCCGGCGCATCAAGATACGGCGCATAGAAGAGGTCCATCCAGAAGCCCGGCCGAAAAAGCGTGAAACAGACCAGCAGCAGCACCACGGACTCCCAGATCCGGCTGCGGGTCAGGAACCAGTTCATGGTGCCGGCCGCGAACAGAAGGATCGCGACGGTCGATGCGGCAATGACCAGGATCGTTTCGGCCCAACTCTCGATGTCGATCATCAGGAGGGCGGGGTTGAAGATAAAGACGAACGGCAGAATGGCCGTGCGCATGCTGTAGATCGTGCCTTGCAGCCCTGTCTTGATCGGATCCTCGCCGGAGATCGCCGCGGCGGCGAAACTCGCCAGCCCAACGGGCGGCGTCACATCGGCCATGATGCCGAAATAGAAGACGAACAGGTGCACGGCGATCAGCGGAATGGCCAGCCCGGCCTGTGCGCCGAGCTCGACGATCACCGGCGCCATCAAGGTCGCGACCAGGATGTAGTTGGCCGTCGTGGGAATACCCATGCCAAGCAGCAGGCAGATCACCGCCGTGAGCAGCAGCATGAGGATGACGTTGCCGCCGGACAGGAACTCGACGAAGTCGGTCATCATCAGGCCCATGCCGGTCAGGGTCACGGTGCCGACGACGATGCCAGCGGTGGCCGTGGCTACGGCAATGCCGATCATGCCGCGCGCCCCAAGATTGAAGCCGTCGATCAGGTCCCAAAGCCCGGCCCACGCCGCCGGCGCGATAGCCTGCTTGCGGAAGAAGGCGATCAGCGGCCGCTGCGTGACGACGATACCCATGATCGTCGCCGTCGCCCAGAAAGCCGAGAGCCCCGGTGACAGTTCCTCGACCATCAGGGCCCAAAGCAGGACAAAGATCGGGAGCAGGAAGTGCAGGCCGGTCCGGGTCACCGGCCAGGTCTCCGGCAGATGGATCACGGGCGAATTGGGATCGTCGAGCGCCAGGTCGGGAAAGCGCGCGGCATAAGCGGTCAACCCGACGTAAAGCACCAATGCGCTGACCGCCAGCACCGGACCGGCACCGCTGCCGAAAACCGACTGAATGCCATTGATCAAGTAATAGAGGCCGCAGACCACGGCGATGGTGCCAGCCCAGCCCATGGCCAGGCGGACCGCGCGCTGGCTCAGCGGCCGCTCTACGGCGCGCTTGAGCGGCTGAGCACCGATCTTCAGCGCCTCAAGATGGACGATATAGAACAAGGCCACGTACGAAATAACTGCTGGAAGAAGCGCGTGCTTCACGATCTCCGAATACGGGATGCCGACATACTCGACCATGAGGAACGCTGCCGCTCCCATCACCGGCGGCATGATCTGGCCGTTGATCGACGAGGCGGTCTCGATGGCGCCGGCCTTCACGCCGGACAAGCCGGTGCGCTTCATCATCGGGATGGTGAAAATGCCGCCCGATACGACGTTGGAAACGGAGGAGCCGGAGATCACGCCGTTGAGCGCCGAGGAGACGACGGCGACCTTCGCCGGACCGCCCCGCAAATGCCCCAGCAGCGCGAACGAGATCTGCATCATGTAGTTGCCGGCACCGGCTTTCTCGAGCAAGGCGCCGAACAGCACGAAAAGGAAGACGAAGCTGGTGGACACGCCCAGCGCCACCCCGAACACGCCTTCGGTCGTGATCCACTGATGCTGCACGAACTTGGAGATCGAGGCGCCCTTGTGCTGGATCACTTCCGGCATGTGGGGACCGGCGAACGTGAACAGGATGAAGACGAGAGCCACGCCTACCATCGGCGGCCCCAGCGAGCGCCTCGTGGCCTCGAGCAGAAGCAGCAGGCCGACCGCCCCGGTCGCGAGGTCGAGGGTCGTCGGCTGTCCCGGCCGAGTAGAAAGCTGCACGTAAAAGAGAAACAGGTAGCTGCCGGCCAGGGCTCCCACGATGGCCAGGATCCAGTCCACGGCCGGAACGTGATCGCGCGGTGATTTTCGGAAGGCCGGATAGGCGGTAAAGGCGAGGAACAGCGCGAAGCCGAGATGGATGGCTCGCGCCTCCGTATCGTTGAGAATGAAGACACCGAAGACGAAAGGCAGCGGCGAGGCGTACCAGACCTGGAACGCCGACCAGGCGACAGCGACCCAGAGCAGCAGGGCGCCGACCCATCCCTTCGGTTCGCGCGCCCCGGTGTCCGCTTCCTTGACCAGCTCGAGGAGCTCCTGCTCCGTTGCCGGCCGCCTCGTGGCTTCCCTCTCAGCCATCGATCTCCCCCCGCCTGTCTTTATCGTCTTGGCTTTTGCTTACGCAAAAACAAACCGGCCCGCTCCCTGGGGAAGCGGGCCGGTCTTCGTCGGGCTTACATCCAGCCCTTTTCCTTGTAGTACTTCACCGCGCCGTCATGCAGCGGCGCCGAGTTGCCGTCCTTGATCATGTTCTTCGGATCGAGGTTGGCGAGCGCCGGATGCAGGCTCTTGAACTCGTTGAAGTTGTCGAACGTCGCCTTGACCACCTGGTAGACCGTCTCGGCCGGGATCTTGGACGAGGAGACCATGGTCGCCAGCACGCCGTAGGTCTGGGTCGGGTTCGGGTTGTTGGCATAGATTCCGCCCGGGATCGCGACCTTGGCGTAGTACGGCTTGGCGGCGACCAGCTTGTCGACCGCAGCGCCGGTCAGCGGTACCAGCTTGGCGCCGCAGGTCGTGGTCGGGTCCTGGATGTTGGCCGAGGGATGGCCGACGCCGTAGAAGAAGCCGTCGATCTTGTTATCGCAGAGCGCCGGGCCGTGCTCGTCGGCCTTGAGCTCCGAGGCCAGCGAGAAGTCGCTGAGCTTCCAGTTCAGAGCCCCGAGCAGTTCTTCCATCGAGCTGCGCGTGCCCGAGCCGGGATTGCCGACGTTGAAGCGCTTGCCCTTGAGGTCCTCGAACTTGGTGACGTTCGCTTCCTTGCGGGCCAGCACGGTGAACGGCTCGGGATGGATCGAGAACACGGAGCGCAGGTCGCCGTAGGCGCCGGCCTCCTTGAACCCGCCCTCGCCCTTCAGCGAGTTGTACTGCACGTCGGACTGCGACATGCCGAAGTCGAGCTCGCCCGCCTTGATGGTGTTGACGTTGTAGGTCGAGCCGCCGGTCGACTCAACCGAGCAGCGGATGTTGTGGGTCTTGCGATCCTTGTTGACCAGGCGGCAGATGGCGCCGCCCGCGGCGTAGTACACGCCGGTGACGCCGCCCGTGCCGATGGTCACGAACTTCTGCTGCGCCATGCCTTGCGAGGGCAGCGCCAGCATCGCCGCACCGAGCGCCGTGCCCGCCAGAATTTTTCCCAGATACGTCATCGTGTCTTCCTCCAGTTGAACTGCTTGCGCGAAAGCCAACGGCCTCGCCTGTCCGGCATCATAGGGGCCGGACTGCCCCGGTTAAAGCTTCAAGCCGCCGCCTGGGCGATGGCGGCATCCACCGCCTCGCCCAGCCGATCGACAATGGCCTCGAGATCGGCCTCGTTGACGATGAAGGGCGGCGCCAGCAGCACGTGGTCACCTTGCCTTCCGTCGATCGTGCCGCCCATCGGATACACCATCAGACCGCGATTCATTCCTTCTTTCTTGATCCGGGCGTGCAGGCGTAGCGCCGGATCGAACGGCGTTTTGGTTGCCCGGTCGCGCACCAGCTCGATGGCCTGGAACAGGCCGCGGCCGCGGATGTCGCCGACATGATGATGGTTGCCGAAGCGCTCCTGCAGCTTCGCCGCCAGGTTGGCGCCCTGGCGCTTGACGTTCTCCAGCAGGTTGTCGCGCTTGATCACCCGCTGCACCTCGAGCGAGGCGGCGCAGGCCAGGGCGTGGCCGAGATAGGTGTGCCCATGCTGGAAGAAGCCGGAACCCTTGGCAAAGGCGTCATAGACCTTCTTCTGCAGCAGCACCGCGCCGATCGGTTGGTAGCCGCCGCCCAGCCCCTTGGCGATGGCCATGAGGTCCGGCGCCACGCCTTCCTGCTCGCAGGCATGCAGGGTGCCGGTACGGCCCATGCCGCACATCACCTCGTCGAGGATCAGCAGCACGCCGTGCCGGTCGCAGACCTCGCGCACTTTCCTGAAATAGCCAGGCACGGGAGGGATGGCGCCCGAGGTCGCCCCGCCGACCGTCTCGGCGATGAAGGCGATCACCGTATCGCTGCCAAGCGCGCGGATCCTGGCATCGAGTTCCTGCGCCAGTCGCTCGCCATAGGCCTCGGGCGTCTCGTTGGCCTGCCGGTCGCGATACTCGTAGCAGGGTCCGACATGCGCCACGTCGATCAACAGTGGCGCGAACTGCTGGCGCCGCCACTCGTTGCCGCCCACGGCCAACGCGCCCAACGTGTTGCCGTGATAGCTCTGGCGGCGGGCGATGAAGTGCCGGCGCTGGGGCTGACCGGCCTCGACGAAATACTGGCGCGCCATCTTGAGCGCCGCCTCGATCGCTTCCGAGCCGCCGGAGACGAAATAGACGTGGCTCATGCCGGGCGGCGCATCCTTGATCAAGGTGTCCGCCAGTTGCTCCGCCGCCTCGGTGGTGAAGAAGCTGGTATGGGCATAGGCGAGCTGCGCCATCTGCGTCTGCATGGCGCGCAGCACGTCGGGATGATTGTGACCGAGGCACGAGACCGCCGCGCCGCCGGAAGCATCGATATAGGCCTTGCCGTCGCGATCGAAGATGCGGATACCCTCGCCGCCGACGGCCTGAGGCAGGTTCATGCGGGTGTCGCGATGCAGGATATGGGTCATGCCAAATTCCGACTCATAAGAGGGTCTGGTCTTGCGGCCCGATCTTTCACGACGTGGGGGCCAATAGGTGTTGAACGCCGCCAGTTGATCCTTGCTATCCTACCCCGGCCGGGCGTTTGTGGCTGGGCCATTCCCTGTTATTGTTAACCAACGGCGTCGACTCGGATGACGCCTTTGGGAGTTTGGGGGAGCATCATGGTGAACCTTCTCGACAAGATCGGCTTGGGCAAGCTCAACAACGCGCTGATTTACGGCGTAGTGATTGCCCTGGTACTTGCTATCCTGACCCGCGGCCTCGTATTTGACGATACGTGGTTCCGGTTCTTCTTTCGCTGGCTGCACGTCCTTTCGGGTGTGATGTGGATCGGCCTGCTCTGGTATCTGAATTTTGTCCAGATCGAGACGATGCCGAAGATCCCCGCCGAGTTGAAACCGGCGGTCGGCAAGTTCATCGCTCCGGCGGTCCTGTTCTGGTTCCGCTGGGCGGCACTGTCGACGGTGATCACCGGGCTGATCCTCGCGATGCTCAATAAGTATCTGGTCGACGCGCTGATGCTGAACAAGTTCATGGGCGGCCCGTCAATGGCGATTGGCATCGGCATGTGGCTCGGCCTGATCATGGCTTACAATGTGTGGATGATCATCTGGCCGAACCAGCAGAAGGCGCTGGGTCTTGTGGACGCGACCGCCGACGAGAAGGCGGCGGCCGCGAAGGTCGCGATGCTTACCAGCCGCGTCAACACGATGCTCTCCATCCCGATGCTCTACTTCATGGTCGGAGCGCAAAACCTGCCGTTCTGACGCATCGGTCGTCGCGGACGGTAAAACGGGGCCCTCGCGGGCCCCGTTTCTTTTTGGGCCTGCAGGATCGTGCCGATGAATCAGCGCGCCGTCGCCGCCCTCTGGGTCCTCGCCAGCACCTTCGCCTTCTCGCTGGTCTTCGCCGCCCTGCTCGGTTTCATGAACCAGGGGGAAACACCGGGCATCACAACCTGGCTCGGCTCGACGCTCATCGTGGCCGGCGGACTGCTTCTGCTGCGCGGCGGCAAGAAACCCGCTTGACTTTGACGCTACGTAAAGCTGGATCGTCCTGGCCATCGGACGAACGAGCGGATGCAGACCCATGTTCCGGATCGGTGAATTCTCCCAGATCGCGCGAGTCAGCGGGCGCCTGCTGCGCTACTACGACAGCATCGGTCTGCTGCGGCCAAAGCATACCGACCCCTCCACCGGTTATCGCTACTACAGCGCCAGCCAGCTGGCCCGGCTCAATCAGATCCTGGCCCTGAAGGATCTCGGCCTGTCGCTCGACCAAGTCGCGCGGCTGCTCAATGACAAAGTCTCGGCGGACGAAATCCGTGGCATGCTCACCCTGAAGAAGGCCGAGCTTGAGCGCACGCTGAATGAAGAGGCAGTGCGCCTGCGCCACATCGAATCGCGTCTGCGCCAGATCGAGGAACAGGGGTCGCTGGCCAACTACGACGTCGTGGTCAAATCGGTCCCGGCGCAGCCCTACCTTTCGGCGCGCGCCACCTTCCCGCAGTTCGGCGATGTGATCGCGACGCTCCGCCAGGTGGTTCACGCCGCGGGCAACCGGGCCTCGGGCCCGCTCGACAACCTGGTCGTGGTCGCGCATTCGGACTTCGAGGATGAGAATCTCGACCTCGAGATCGGTTACGCGCTCGGCCGCGACGTCCGCAAGGCGGTGCCGCTCTCGCCGCAGCTCACCCTCACCGCCCGCCAGCTGCCCGCCGTGCCGACCCTGGCCACGGTCGTGCGCAGCGGCCCGGCGCCGGAACTTCACCTTGCCTTCGGTGCGCTCGGCACCTGGATGGAAGCCAATGGCTATCGCGTGGCCGGGCCTTGCCGGGAGGTCTTCCTTGAGCCGCCCTTCCAGACACCCGGCAGCGACCACGTGACGGTCGAGATCCAGTTCCCCGTGAGCAAGGCCATCTAGCGCCTCGCGCCCACCCCACCGGCAAACCGCGGCAGCGGAACGGATACGCCGTTCCGTAACGGGAGCGGCTTGCCAGAAAATGGAGAAACCGATGCTGAATATCCATGGCGTGCCGATCTCGGTACACACCCGCAAGGTCATCGTCGCGGCGCTCGAGAAGAACCTCCCCTACCAGAACGAACCTGTGATCCCGTTCAAGCCGCCGGCCGGCTGGGACCGGCTGAGCCCGACGGGCAAGATCCCGGTGATGAGCGACGGTGATTTCGAGCTGGCCGATTCTTCGGTGATCTGCGCCTATCTCGAGCGCGAGTATCCGCGTCCGCCGCTTTATCCCGCCGACACGCGCGGCCATGTCCGCGCGCTGTGGCTGGAGGAATACGCGGACGGCACGGTGTTCCGCGAGGTCATCCACGGCCTGTTCTTCCAGAACGTCATCCGGCCCAGGATACTCGGCCAGGCGATCGACAAGGCGGCGGTGGAGGCCATCCAGGTCGAGGCGATGCCGCGTGTCTTCGGCTATCTCGAGAGCCAGACCGCCGGCGACTGCCTGGTCGGCGGAAAGTTCGGCATCGCCGACCTTGCGATCGTGTCGAACCTCATCAACTACCACTACCTCGGCTACCGCATCGATTCGCGCTTTCCGAAGCTCGCTGGCTACTTCAAGGCGATGCTCCGGCGGCCGTCGATCACCAGGGCGCTGGCGGCGGAACAGCCCTTCGCGTCGGGCATGGGTCTAGACTCGCGATTCGTCGAGACGACCGTCCCGGTCTAATCCCGGACGCGTGGAAACGGGGCCTTCGGGCCCCGTTTTCATTCCCGGCTACAGCTTCTTCACCTGCTCGCCCACGGCATCGAGCCTGGCCTTGAGAGCGTTCAGCGAGATCGGCTTGACGAGGTAACCGTTGGGTCCGTTCTCCTTCGCGAACTTGACCGTGTCCGGCTTTGAGTCGGCGGTCAGGAAAATCACCCCCGTGTTCCGCAGGGATGGCTGCGGGTGCTGTCTCAGCTTCTCGAGGAACTCGAGTCCGTTGATCGGGCTCATATGGATGTCGCAGAGCACGATATGCGGCTCCCATTCGGCGACCTTCAGCAGGCCTTCGCCGCCGTTGGTGGCTTCGGCGATGTCCTTCACGCCGATCTGCCGCAGCAGGGTGCGGGTAATGACTCGCGTATACGCCTCGTCTTCGACGATCAGGACACGCAGGGACTTGTAGTCGACGCCGACCGTTGTCATTGGGATCTATGCCTTGGCTAATGCGGGTTGCAGTCGCGGCAGGGTGAGCCGTATTTCGTCGTACGCGGCGTGCAAGGGCGGCTCGAGCGCCTGGGCCGCCGGCATGTTATCGGCGTCCAGATGGTCCTGGATGGAAGCGGCCACGTCGCCGAGGCGCGTGAAGCCGGTGGAACGCGCCGCCCCTTTCAGCGAGTGCGCGGCCTCGCGGGAGGCGACCCGGTCGCCGGCGGCGAAGCCGTTCGTGACCTCGCCGATCATGTTCGGCAGGTTGTCGACGAAGTCTTTCAGGAACGACAGCGCTTCATCGTTCACGCCGCCGAATATCTCGGCCACACGCGCGACATCGAGAACCGCCGGATCAATCCCGCCGGCGCCCTTCTCCTTGGGCGCGGCCGCAGGGGCGCCGCCGCCTGACCGCCGCCGCAGCGGCAACGCCTGGGGCAGGAACTTCTCGAGAGCGTCATTCAGCGCCCGCGTATCGATCGGCTTGGTCAGGTAGCCGTCCATTCCGGCGGCCAGACACTTCTCCTCGGTGCCCGGCAGGGCATCGGCGGTGAGCGCGACGATCGGCAGCCGGCCGCCGCCTGTCCGTTCCCGGACGCGGATCTCCCCGGTAAGCTCGAACCCATCCATGTTCGGCATGTGAAAATCGGTGAGCAGGAGCCCATGGCCCCCGCCCTCGAGCAGGCGCAGGGCTTCCACGCCGTCACCGGCGATCTCGTGCGCGAATCCCCGCTGGTTCAGCAGCCGGTGGATGACCGTCTGGTTGGTCGTGTTGTCTTCGGCGACGAGCAGCAGCGCGCCCGCGGCTCGCGCCTCCTCGACCGACGGCGGCGCCCAGCCGATCGCATCGTCGGCCGTCCCGGCCTCCCGATCCGCGAGGGTGGCCCGGCCGAGGGCCGCCGCCAGGACGTGCCAGAGCCGGTGCCGCCGCAGCGGCAAGGTCAGGGCCGCAAAGAATCCCCGCTGGGTGGCGGAGCTGAGCGTCGAGGACAGGCCGCGCGGCGCGAGAAGAATGACCCGGCGTTCGACGCCGCCTTCAGAGACCAGCGAGACAAGCTCCATGGTCGAGGCGACGTCGGTCCCGGCGCGCAGCAGGACGATGGGCCGGTCGCCGATGGACGAGGCAATCGATTGTCCGGCCTCGTGCCAGAGCACATCGCTGATGCCCGCGGCTTCGAGGAGCCTGCCGAGCGTGGCCCGCCTGATTCCCTGAATGCCGATAACGGCGACCCGGGCATCGGAGATATCGATCGTCGGCTTCTCGGACACGGTGTCGAGCACGCCCAAAGGCAGCTTGAACCAGAAGGTGGAGCCGACACCGGGCGTGGACTCCACGCCGATCGTGCCGCCCATCATCTGGCAGAGGCGCTGCGAGATCGACAGGCCGAGTCCGGTGCCGCCGAACTTGCGCGCGGTGGAGTTGTCGGCCTGGGTGAAGGGCGTGAACAGGCGCGTCTGCTGCTCGGGCGTCAGCCCGATGCCGGTATCGGAGACCTTGAAGCGGAGACGTATGGTTCCGTCTTCCTGCCCAACTGGCGTGACTCTCAGCATGACGTGGCCGGTCTCGGTGAACTTCACGGCGTTACCCATCAGGTTGAGCAGGATCTGCCGCAGCCGCGTCGGGTCGCCTTTGAGCCGGTCCGGAATGGTTGGATCGAGATCGATGATCAGGCTGATGCCTTTCTCCTCGGCCCGGCTGGCGATCAGCTCTCCCGTGCCCTCGATCAGGTCGAGCAGCGAGAACGGCACGTTCTCGATCTCCAGCCGGCCCGCCTCGATCTTCGAGAAATCCAGGATGTCGTTGATGATGATCAGCAGCGTCGACGCCGATCCGCGGATCACCGCCGACATGTCGCGCTGATCCTTGCTGAGGTCGGTCTGCTCGAGCATCTCAGCCATCGACATGACGCCGTTCATCGGCGTGCGGATCTCGTGGCTCATCATCGCCAGGAAGGAGGACTTGGCCCGTGTCGCCGCTTCGGCGGCATCGCGGGCCTCGGCCAGGGCGATCTGGGTGCGCTTGCGGACGATGACCTCGTGACGCAGCTTCGCCGCATAGGCGACGACCAGCAGCATGCCCGCGACCAGAAGCGCCAGCACGGCGATATTCCACCGCAACCGGGTAAACGCATCGCCGACGATGGCATCGACCGGCTGGCCGACATAGACGAACATCGGCAGCTGGACAGCCTTCTCGAGCGGCAGCCGGACGCCGAGGACGTCGCGCGCGCCGTTATGGGCCCGGTAGATCTGCCCGGTCTCCTCGATGGCATGGAAGAGGACCAGGTCGTCGCTGTTGGTACGCTCGATCTTGCGGATATCCAGGCCGCCGCCGCCGACCAGGGTGTGGAGCAGGCGCGAATGGGCGATCAGGCGCCCGGTCTCGCTCCCGATGAACAGGAAGCCTTCCCTTAGAATTTCACGCCAGCGATAGTCGCGGACGACCTCGGAGAGGAACGACGCCGCGATGTCGACGCCGATCACCCCCCACACCTCTCCCCCGGGCAAGACGACCGGCATCGAGAACGTCATGCCGATATCGCCCGACGAGGCGAGCACATAGGGATCGCTCCAGGCCGCCTCCTTGCGCTCGGCGGCGCTCTTGTACCAGGACTGCTGGCGCGGATCGAACTCCGGCGGAGTGACGCGCGAGCGCCGCCATTCCCCCGATTCCTTGTGCCGGTGGTACCAGGAATCGCGATCGGTCGCGCGCCGGATGACATGGCGCAGCAAGTGGTCGTAGCCCATCGGCACCAGGCCGAACAGGTCGGATGGGATCACATTCTGGACCTGGAGAAACGAGCCGTCCGCCATGCCGACATGAACGCCGATGAGATGGGGATTGGCGAGTACCGGGTGGGAGGCAACGGCAAAGAAAACCCGCTCGGCCTCGGCGAGATCGAGGTCCGGCAGATCAGCGGCGTGCAGCTGGTTTGCCGTCGCCACGGCCGCGAGGAAGACGCGATTGGCTTCCTTGGCAGCATCGCTAACCGCCTGGTTGAGATGGTGCTCGGCGTCATCGATCAGGGCATCCCGGGAGAGCGTGTACTGATGGAAAATGAACCCACCGCCCAAAACGAGCATCACCAGGATCGCCAGCACCGTCAATGTTGTGCGCTGGACCATGCGCCCTCCCCCCACGGCGCGGGATTGTGAAGGCCCGGCCCGTATTTGACAAACCTATTGCGCGGTGCGGGGCGGGCCATCTGCGCGCATTTGCGCATATTTCGTCTGGTCACGGCAGCGCCTGGGCACGATAGCCGCTATACTGGCCGCCATGTTCGATCTTGATCGCTTCATCGAGAATTGCCGCGCCGCGGTACGCGAGGATCCTACCCACAAGGCCGCGCGCGAGGTCGTCGCCCGCGCCGTATCGGAGCCCGGTTCGGTGCTCAAGGCCCTGGGCGAGCCCAGACGCGCCGAGATCCAGAAACTCTACCGCGCCGAGGATCTGACGATCATCAACGTCATCTGGGCGCCGCGCATGACCATCATGCCCCACGATCACCGCATCTGGGCGGTGATCGGCGTCTACACCGGCCGCGAGGACAACATCTTCTGGCGCCGGCTGGAGGATCAGCCGGGCCGGGTCGAGGCCGCCGGCGCCAAGGCGCTGAGCGCGGGTGACGCAGCGCCGCTCGGCCGCGACGTCATCCATTCGGTGACCAACCCGATCCCGCGCCTGACCGGCGCCATCCACGTCTACGGCGGCGACTTCTACGCCACCCCGCGGAGCGAATGGGACCCCGAGACCCTGCGCGAGGCACCCTACAGCGTCGACAAGACGCTGCGCCTGTTCGAGGAAGCGAACTCCATCTACGCCAAGGCTTGAGGGCCCCGATGAGTGACGTTGCGCCCGAGCTGGTTCTCGATCCGCCGATCCGCGACCTCGGCGACGGTTTCCAGGTTCGCCGCGCCCTGCCCTCGGCCAAGCGTCGCATCGTCGGGCCGTTCGTCTTCCTCGACCAGATGGGACCGGTTGCCTTCCAGGCCGGCCAGGCGCTCGACGTGCGGCCGCATCCGCATATCGGTCTGGCCACCGTCACCTACCTGTTCGACGGCGAGATCATGCATCGCGACAGCCTGGGCACGGCGCTGGCGATCCAGCCGGGCGCGGTCAACTGGATGACCGCCGGCCGCGGCATCGTCCATTCCGAGCGCACGCCCCCGGAGCGGCGGCGCGCGGGCGAGAAACTGTTCGGCATCCAGGCCTGGGTGGCGCTGCCCAAGCAGCACGAAGAGACCGACCCGGCTTTTGCTCACGTGCCTGCCAAGGATCTGCCCCTGATCGAGGAAACGGGCGTGCGGATGCGCCTGATTGCCGGCTCCCTGTTCGGTGCCAGCGCCCCGTTCCCGGTGTTCTCGCCAATGTTCTACCTCGATGCATCGCTCAACGCCGGCCAGCGCCTGGGAATCCCCGACGACTATGCTGAGCGCGCCGTCTACATCGCCGAGGGGTGCATCGCCGTCTCGGGCACAGAGTACGAAGCTGGCAAGCTGTTGATCTTTCCCGCCGGCGGCACGATTGCCCTCGCCGCGGTCGCGCCGTCGCGCCTGATGCTGCTCGGCGGCGACACGATGGACGGGCCGCGCCACATCTGGTGGAACTTCGTCTCGAGCTCGAAGGAGCGCATCGAGCAGGCCAAGGCCGACTGGCGCGCGCAGAGATTCCCGCCGGTCCCCGGGGAGAGCGAGTTCATCCCGCTTCCCGAGGACCCGCCGCCGAAGGTGCGCTATCCCTGAATTCCGTATCACGCCGGTCGCCACGAAAGACGACCTCGCCGCCACTATCCGCCTGATCCGGGCCTACGCGGCGTCGCTGGATGTCGATCTGTCCTACCAGGATTTCGAGGCCGAGATGGCGGCCATGCCGGGAAAATACGCCCCGCCCGCCGGCGCGCTGCTGCTGGCCCGCGCGGCGGACAATCAGGCGGTCGGCTGCGTCTGCCTGCGCCCGATCGAGCCCGAGGGCTGCTGCGAGATGAAACGCCTCTATGTCGCGCCGGCAGGTCGCGGCGCCGGGTTGGGCAAGACTCTGGTCGAGGCCGTGATCGACGAGGCGCGGCGCATCGGCTATCGCGAAATGAAGCTCGACACGCTGCCGTCGATGGCCTCGGCCAAGGTGCTCTATCGCCGGCTGGGCTTCGAGCCGACCGAGGCCTATTACGAGACGCCCGTGGTCGGCACCGCCTTCATGCGCCGCGCGCTCTAGTCGACCAATCAACAGTCGTCACCCCGGACAAGCACGCAAAGCGTGCGCGATCCGGGGTCCATCGTGCCGAAGGAACCATGGGCCCCGGCTTTCGCCGGGGTGACGATCTGTTTCTTGGCTCCGCCGAGCGGAGCCGATGCTTGCTATCGCCTTACTTCGGCATCGGCACGATCCGCAGGTAGGGCTTGGGCGCCTTCCAGCCCTGCGGATACTTCACCTTCGCCTGCTCGTCCGAGACCGAGCCGGCGATAATCACATCCTCGCCGTGCTTCCAGTTCACCGGCGTGGCCACCTGGTGCTTGGCCGTGAGCTGGATGGAATCCAGCAGCCGCAGGACCTCGTCGAAGTTGCGGCCGCTGGTCATCGGATAGGTCAGCATGGCCTTGACCTTCTTGTCCGGGCCGATGATGAACACCGAGCGCACGGTGGCGTTGTCGGCCGCCGTCCGGCCGTCCGAGGTGGTGCCCGCCCCTTCCGGCAGCATGTCGTAGAGCTTCGCCACCTTGAGCTCGGGGTCACCGATCATCGGGTAGTTGACCGTCGAGCCTTGCGTCTCCTCGATGTCCTTCGCCCATTTCGAATGGTTGGTCACCGGATCGACGCTGAGGCCGAGGATCTTGGTCTTGCGTTTCTCGAACTCCGGCTGCAGCCGCGCCATGTAGCCCAGCTCGGTCGTGCAGACCGGCGTGAAGTCCTTCGGATGAGAGAACAGGATCGCCCAGCCATCCCCAATCCACTGGTGGAAGTCGATCTTTCCCTGTGTCGTCTCGGCCGTGAAGTTCGGCGCTTCGGCATTGATTCGCAGTGACATGTGGTTGCTCCTTTGTTGGACTGATGGAGGTGAGTTGAGTTACCAGATGGGAAACGCGGCGCCGCGCTGCCAGTACCGCCGTGTGCCAGAGCGCGACCACGGCCGTCGGATCAGTGACGACGCTCATGGGCGGAACCAGAATTCGATTTCCTCGGTCTCGACGGCGAAGCGCGCCGAATGCAGCGCCTGCGCCGGAACGTGATACCACTCGCCCAGTCCGTAGCGCATTTCACGACCATCGACGGTGATCTGCAATTCACCTTTGGTGATGACGCCCCAGTTATCGGTGTCATGGCTGTGTGGCTCGACCGCCGTGCCGGCCGGGTACATGGCAAACAGGACATCACAGTCACGCGCCGGCAGTCGATAGGCCTCAAAGCGCTCCGAGAAGCGCTCAAGGGCACGAAACCGTTCAGGGAAATCGATCGTTCTCATGCGAACTCCAGGGGTTGGGGGCGCGGACCTTAGGGTTTGCATTTTTGAAATAGAAGCCTCTAATATCGTGTCTCTCTCTTTCATTTTCGAATAGCTCGATGGATTGGGACGACCTCAAGGTTTTTCTCGCCGTGGCCGAGGCCGGCAGCCTGGCCGGAGCCGGCCGGCGCCTGCATCTGTCGCAGGCCACAGTGTGGCGCCGGGTGCAGGGGCTCGAGCTGGCGCTCAACACGACGCTTTTCGAGCGCCGGGCCATGGGCTACGTGCTGACTCCGGCGGGCACGGTGCTGCTGCGTCGCCTCGGCGGCCTGCACGGCAAGATGGAGGCGGCCTGCCACGGCCTGAGCAACGAGATCGATGCCGCCGATGGCGAGGTGCGCGTCACCGCACCCGAATTCGCGGGCCTGATGATCGTCGGCGGCCTCAAGGAGCTGGGGCGCCGCCATCCCCGCCTGGTCGTCGAGCTGCTGACGCGCAGCCCGATCGCCGCCCTGATGGCACGCGACGTCGACATAGCGCTGCGCATCGAGCCGATGCCGGCGGGCACCTTCGCGCTCGAGGACATCTATCAGATCCCATTCAGCCTCTATGCAGCCCCGGCCTATATCGAACGCTTCGGCCAGCCCGTGGCGATGGACACGCTCGAAGGGCACCGGCTGATCGATTTCGACTACTCGATGGCGCATCTCGCGCCACGGCCGTGGCAGCGTTTCGCGGGCCGGGATGCGACGGTGGTCTTTCGCAGCAACAGCCCGAACTGCCGCCTCGATGCGGCGCGCAGCGGGCTGGGTCTCGCCCTGCTCCCCGAGCCGCTGGTCGGCGACAGTGCCGGCCTGCAGCCGGTCATCGGCAGTGACGATATCGGTCATCTGGAACTGCGCCTGTTCGTGCGGTCCGACATGCAACGCGACGCGCGCATCGGCGCCGTGCGCGATTTCCTGGCCGGCATCTTTGCGCCTTACCGGCGGGCGGGTGCGGTGAAAGGAAAGGTCGCCGGCCACCGACGCCCGACGCGCGCCGCCTGAGTCGCGCGCTTGAAGCGGAATTCGATGCCCTCCGCGACCCGCCAGGCGGCGTCCGACAGGATTCCGCCCCCGGCCGGCGGCTCCGACGCGCCGATCGTCACCTCGCAGCGCTCGCCGCGCCGGTGACGGGCCGTGAAGTCGTCGGCGAAGGTCTGAATCTGTCGGAGATGCGCGAGCCAACTCATACCGGCAACGCTAGGCCCGGCGCCGACATCTGTCCGATATATGGAAGCGGAATAGTTCATACGTTTTCAGTATGCCTCTACCGTTACTGCATCTGCCGGCCGAAGCCGGCATCCCGGGCGCGCACGATCGCCTCGGCGCGGTGCCTGACCCCAAGCTTGGCGAAGACACTGGTCAGGTGATTCTTCACCGTCTTGGTGCTGAGCGACAGGCGCGCGGCGATCTGGGCGTTGTTCAGTCCCTGGGCGACATGCTCCAGCAGCTCCCGCTCGCGCCGTGTGAGTTCGGCAAACTCCTTGCTCGTGCCCGGACACACCGGCAGGAACCCGCACACCTCATCGAGCCATTGCCGCCAGGCCGGCTCGTGCGGCAGCAGGAAATGGTTGCGGCTGTTGAGCGTCACCAGCCGGGCTCCTGGAATGAGGCCGGCCAGCCGGCGGCCCTCCTCGAAGGGCACCCGGACGTCGCGGTCGGAATGCAGCAGAAGCGTCGGACAGGCGACGCGCGGCGCCAGCGTGCTGACGTCGATCTCGAACATCTGCCGGATATCGCTCGCGGCGTTCTGCGGCGTCGCCGAGAGACGGGCGATCTCGTTGAAGCTGCGATGCTGCTCGGATGTGCCGTCGGGCATGTTCTGGGTGGCGAAGAACTGCCGGCCGGCCGGATTGTCCTCGCCCCAGCCCAGCTCGACGAGCTTGGCCATCATCTCGGCCTCGTCACGGTGCTTCTGATCGACGCTCCGCTTGAGCCGGCCGCGCGCGTAGCCGCCGTGCAGGACCAGGTGCGAGACCCGTTCGGGGTGCCGGGCGGCATAGGCGATCGCCACCGCCACCCCGCGGCAGATGCCGAGCAGCGGAAAGCGCGTCAGGCCGGCGGCGTCGACCACGGCCTCGAGATCGTTGACCCAACCCTCGAAGGTCAGTGGAGGAAACATCCAGTCCGACAGGCCCGAGCCGCGGCCGTCATAGCGGATGAGCGTGTTGCTGCGCGACAGCCCGTCAAGCCAGTGCTGCCAGAGCGGACTTTCCCAATCGAGCTCGATATGGCTGAGCCAGTTCGCGACCTTGACCAGTGGCGCGCCCTGCCCCGTCGTTCCGTAGGCGATACGCACACCGTCGCTGGTCGAGGTGAAGCGCACCTGTTGGCGAGAGCTCATGCGCGGGCCTTGCTGTTCCGGCCGCGCGACGCGGCGGACGCTCGGCTCAGGGTTTCGGCGGAATGCCAATGGCAGCGTCGTCATGTCAGCGCCTCCGGTTCTGGAATCCACTGTCTTGGATCCCACAGTACGACGGGGTCGAGGCACTGCTTAAAATCGTATGGCGCCGTTTCATTTTTGAATGGGTTGATCCCTCTGCCTCTTCGCCAGGGTGTGTCCCGCTGCGTCATTGAACGCCAGCCCTGGTGCCGATCAATGCGTCATTCCCCGTGAGTCTATCGGCATTTCTTAACCTGACGTGAGGCGATGGTCCCGCTTGCCTCCTGATATCCACGTCCCGTTCGCCAAAACTCGGGACCCTGGTCCCCGGGGGCCCGGCACCCGGAAGCACCGCCCGAAAAAGTCGCCCCCCGGAAGCGAATAACCCGCCCGCCCGGTTGTAAGTGCGCGCCAGGAGCGGATCACAAAAATAACGTTCCACGACCCGGGAGAACCTCGAGGTCCGACCCCCTAGAAAAGGAGAGCTTCATGACGTCGATCAACACCAATACCGGCGCGCTCGTGGCGCTTCGGAATCTCAACTCGACGAACATGCTTCTCGAGCGCACCCAGGACCGGGTGTCGACCGGCTACAAGGTCATAGGTCCCAAGGACGATGCTTCCAGCTTCTCCATCGCCCAGGGCCTGCGCGGCGATCTCAAGGCGTTCGATGCCGTCCAGCAGTCGCTCTCGTCGGGCCGTGGCGTCGTCGCCGCCGCCATTGCCGGCGCCACCTCGGTCTCCGATCTTCTTGCCGATATCAAGAAGAAGATCATCGAATCCTCGAACCCGGCCAACACGGCCACCCAGCAGTCGATCCTCGCGGCCGACTTCACCTCGATGCTCGAGCAGCTCAACACCTTCGTCAGCAACGCGATCTACAACGGCCGTAACCTGATCTCCTCGGCTTCGGCGAGCGTGTCCATCACCTCGACGATCACCGGCGGCCAGCTGACGGTGACCAACGCCTCGGCGCTCGGCGGCGTATCCACCGCCCTCAGCGCCGGTGTCGCCAGCACGGCGGCAGCCCTCTCGCTGCTCACCGCGATCGACGCGCAGGAGCTGATCGTCGGTCAGGCCCTGGGCACGCTGGGCGCCAACTCCAAGAACATCGAGTTCCTCTCGACCTTCACCAAGACCCTCTCTGACGCCGTCACAGAAGGTCTGGGTGCGCTGGTCGACGCGGATCTCGCCAAGGAGAGCGCGCAGTTGCAGGCCCTGCAGGTCAAGCAGCAGCTTGGCATCCAGGCTCTCGGCAT
>JALHMR010000040.1 GCA_022843945.1 Rhodospirillaceae bacterium
CGCTCGCCGCCACGGCGCGGTCCTGGCCCGAGGGGCTGGCCGGGGCGAGGGCGGCGCGCGCCACCTGCTGGAGCTGGGCGATCGCCTGGCGCGGGTTGCTGCTGCTGGCGGTGGTGCGGACGGAGACTTCGCCGCCGACCGCGTACTGCTTGCCGTCGGGGCCCTGCTGGAAGCTGTAGCTCGGGGCACCGGCCACGCCGGCGCCGGCGGCGGCATGCGCCTGCTCGTGGGCGCGGACTTCGCGGTCGCGGGCGCGCAGCTTGGCGAGCTGCGCCTTCTCCTCGTCGCTGAGCTCGTCCTGACCCGTGGCGGACTTGGACGGGGTGTCCCCGGCGGGTTTTTCTTCGGCCTTCGGCTGGGCGGTCGTGGCTGTGCCGCTCTCGTCGGAGGCGCCCTCTTCTGAGGACTGGGCCTGCGCCACCACGAGGTTGAGGCTGCTGACGTTCGACTTGGACTCGATCGACGGGGCCGCCGCGGCCACTGGCTGGCTCGGCGCCTTCATGATCATTTGCGGCGCGCATTCCATGCACTGGCAGCCCATGGGCATGACAGAGATGGGCCGCAGCGGCGCTGCCGACGATGAGGAAACTGGCGCGATCATCTTCTCGATACGCTTCAAGAGCCTAGCGTTCTGCCAAGCATCCCATCATACCCCAGGGCGGGATTTGAGTCGTTAATGCGGGGTTTTGATTCGTATATTAGCGATCGGCAGAAAACGGCGCAGGATCAAGGGCCGGTGCCGTGCCGCTGAGCAGATCGGCGACCAGCTTTCCCGAGCCGCAGGCCAGCGTCCAGCCCAGGCCGCCATGCCCGGCATTGACGATCAGGTTGGGAAAACCGAGCGGGCCGATACGCGGGCGGCCGTCGGGCGTCATCGGCCGCAGGCCGGTCCAGCTGGTGACGTTGGTCTCCGTCGCGTGCGGCGCGAGGCCCGGATAGAGAGTCAGCGCGGCGCGCAGCACGGCTTGCGCGCGCACCGGGTTGAGCGTCCGGTCGTAGCCGGCGAATTCGGCGGTGCCGGCGGCGCGCAGGTGCTTGCCCAGCGGCGTGGCCGCCATCTTGAGCTGCTCGTGCACCACCGGCAGGCGCGGCGCCTGGTTCCAGCCCTCCATGGCGACGGTGACGGAATAGCCCTTCACCGGGTAGATCGGCAGGCGCCGGCCGAGGCTGCGCGCCAGCGCCGGCGACCAGGTGCCCATCGCCAGCACCACCGCGTCGGCGGCGAGGCGCCCCTGCGAGGTGCGCACGGCGGTCACCCGGCCGCCGTCGCTCTCCAGGCCGCTCACGGTTTCGCTGAAACGGAAGGCGACACCGGCGGCCCGGCAATGCTCACCCAGCGCCAGGGTGAATTTATGCGCGTCGCCGCTTTCGTCCTCGCCGAAATAGATGCCGCCGATCAGGCCCTCGGTCCCGGCCAGCGCCGGCTCCTTCGCCAGCACGGCCGCGCGGTCGAGCACCGCGCGCGGCACGCCGAAGGAATGCAGCCGTTCGGCATGCGCCGCCGCGGCGTCGAACAGGCCCGTGTTGCTGTAGACCCGCATCGTGCCGGCCGTCGTCGCGTCGTAGTCGAGGGCCAGCTCGCGGCGCAGGGCGCGCAGCAGCGCGAGGTTGTAGAGAGCGAGCCGCGTATTGGCCGCGGCGTTGTGGTGATAAAGGTCGGCCCGCGAGTTCCACAGGAAGCGCAGGCCCCAGCCGGCCATGCCGGGCAGGGCGGCGGGACGCAGCAACAGCGGCGAGTCCTCGCGGCCCAGATACTTGATGAGCAGGCCCAGGATGCCGGGCGCATTCCACGGGCCGCTGTCGCTGGGCGTCACCAGCCCGCCATTGGCGAAGCTGGTGCCCTCGGCCAGGCCCGGCTCGCGCTCGATGACCGTGACCTCGTGCCCGGCCTTGGCGAGATACCAGGCCGTGGTCACGCCCATCAGCCCGCCGCCGAGAACCGCCACCCGCATGCCGCCAGTCTAGCGCGGCCGCGGCGAAGAGTTGCTATAAGTTGACGGCGGACAGGAAAGGGACGGGATGCTCGCCGACCGGATCGAAGCCAAGTGGATCGACGCCTTCGCGGCGACCTTCGCGCTCTGCCAGGTGAAGCCGGGCGAGGCGGTGGCCATTCTCTCGGAGACGCAGTCGCGGGCGCTGAACGTGCAGCTCGCCGAGTTGGCGCTGCTGCAGCTCAAGGCGCGGCCCTTCCATGTCGTGGTACCCACTCCGCCGCAGCGGGCCCCGGTGCCGATCCGCTCCACCGGCGCCTCCGATGCCGTCCAGCAGCTCGAGCCCGTGGTCAAGGCGCTGGCCAGCGCCGGCCTGGTTGTCGACCTCACGGTCGAGGGCCTGCTGCACGCACCCGAACTGCCCGCCATCCTCAGGGGCGGGGCGCGCCTGCTGATGGTCTCGAACGAGCATCCCGAGGCGTTGGAACGCCTGGTGCCCGACCCGGCGCTGGCGCCGAAGGTCAAAGCCGGCATCAAGCTGCTCAAGGCGGCCAAGACGATGCGCGTCACATCGGCCGCCGGCACGGCGCTCACCGTCAACCTCGAGGGCGCCATGCCCGGCGGCGTCTGGGGCTGGTGCGAGCGGCCGGGCACGGTGGCGCATTGGCCGGGGGGGCTCTGCCTGTGCTTTCCACGCGCCGGCGCGGTCGACGGCACCCTGGTGCTCGCTCCCGGCGACGTGAACCTGACCTTCAAGCGCTACATCGAGACGCCGATCCGCCTCAGCGTCGAGAAGGACTACGTCACGAAGATCGACGGCAGCGGGGTCGATGCCGAGCTGATGCGCAGCTATTTCGCCGCCTGGGGCGACCGCGAGGCCTACGCCGTGTCGCATGTCGGCTGGGGCATGAACCCGAAAGCACGCTGGGACGCCATGGCGATGTATGACAAGCGCGACTTCAACGGCACGGAGCTGCGCGCCTTCGCCGGCAACTTCCTCTATTCCACCGGCGCCAACGAGACCGCCGGCCGCCACACGCTCGGCCATTTCGACCTGCCGATGCGCGGCTGCACCGTGACGCTCGACGGCACGACCGTCGTCGAGAACGGCGTGCTCAGGGGCGAGCTGGCGTGAGCCTCCCGCGCTATCGCGAGGCGGGAAAGGGGGCGCGCACCCTCATCTTCCTGCATGGCGTCGGCTCGGACGCCGATAGCTGGAAGCCGCAGCTCGATCATTTCGCGGCGCGCGGCTATCGCTGCATCGCCTGGAACATGCCGGGCTACGGCGGCACGCCGCTGTTGCCCGAGCTGTCCTTCCCGGGCATCGCCGGCGCGCTGCTGGCGCTGCTCGATGAACTGTCGGTCGAGAAGGCCGATCTCGTCGGCCACAGCTACGGCGGCATGGTGGCCCAGGAATTCGCCGCGACGCATGCCGGCCGCCTGCGCACGCTCACCCTCTCCGGCACCAGCCCGGCCTTCGGGCGGCCGGATGGCGACTGGCAGCAGAAATTCGTCAAGGAGCGGCTGGCGCCGATCGAGGCCGGAAAGTCGATGGCCGACCTGGCGCCGGGCATGATCAAGAGCCTGACCGGCCGCAGCCCCAACCCGATGGGCATGGCCATCGCCAAGCAGAGCATCGGCCAGGTGCCGGCCCAGACTTTCGCCGCCGGCATCCGCCTGATCGTCACCTTCGACCGGCGCGACGCGCTGGCCACCTTGCGCGTGCCGACCCTGGTCGTGGCCGGCGAGCACGACACCAATGCCCCGGCCGAGATGATGCAGCGCATGGCCGGCAAGATCCGCAAGGCGGAGTTTGCCTGCCTGCCGGCCGCCGGCCATCTTGCCAATCTCGAGAACCCGGGGGCCTTTAATGCCGCCCTCGAACGCTTTCTCGCCGCTCACTGAAGAGGCGCGTCATGGACCTCGAACTCCGCAAGTCGCTTCCCCAGGAACGCCGCGCACGCCAGGCGGCGCTGATCGAGCTCGTCGGCAAGCTCGGGCGCGAGAAATTCGCGCCGCGCGCCGAGAAGTATGACCGCGAGGCGAGCTTCCCCTTCGAGAATTACGACGACCTGCGCGACCACGGGCTGCTCGGCCTCTGCGTGCCGGAGAAGTTCGGCGGCCTGGGTGCCGACTTCGAGACCTACTGCCTGGTCTCGGCCGAGATGGGCCGCTGGTGCGGCGCCACGGCCCTGACCTTCAACATGCACGCGTCGTCGGCGCTGTGGACCGGGCCGCTGGCCGACGACCTGCCGATGAGCGACGCCGAGCGGGCGGAGCTCGAAGGCCGGCGGGTGCTGCATTTCCGCCGCATGATCGAGGGTGGCGCGATCTATGCCCAGCCGTTTTCCGAGGGCTCGGCAGCGGCCGCCGGCAAGGCGCCGTTCGGCACGCTCGCCGCCAAGGTCGAGGGCGGCTGGCTGATCAACGGCAAGAAGATCTTCGCCTCGCTTTCCGGGGCCGCCGACTATTACGGCGTGCTGTGCACCGAGGACAAGCCCGAACGCTCGATGCGCGACACGCTATACATTGCCGTGCCGGCGAAGGCGCAAGGCCTGACCATCACCGGCGACTGGGATCCGCTGGGCATGCGTGGCACGGTGTCGCGCACCCTGGTGATGAAGGACGTCTTCGTGCCTGACGAGGCGCAGCTCATGCCGCGCGGTCTCTACTTCAAGGCGGCAATGAGCTGGCCGCACATGTTCCTGACCTTGGCGCCGACCTATATGGGCATCGCGCGCGCCGCCTACGATTTCACCGTGCAATACCTGCGCGGCGAGGTCGAGGGCCAGCCGCCGGTCAAGCGGCGCATGTACCCGACCAAGCAGATCGCCGTGGCCGAGATGTACATCAAGCTGCAGCAGACCCGCGCCCTGTTCGAACGCACCATCGCCGAGGCGAAGGTGAACCCGTCGAAAGAGGAGCGGCTGCGCTGCTACGCCGCGCAGTACACGATCATGGAGAACGCCAACGAGATCAGCCGGCTCGCCATCCGCACCTGCGGCGGCCAGTCGATGCTCAAGTCCCTGCCGCTCGAGCGGCTCTACCGCGACAGCCGCTGCGGCGCGCTGATGCTGCCCTGGACCGCGGAGCTCTGCCTCGACCGGCTGGGCCGCGAAACGCTCTACGAGGCGGACGAGACGGACGACTGACTCTTTTTTTACGCCACCAACCACGGGGAACACCGCCATGCGCTTCTTTCGCTGCCTGACGATCGCTGCCGCTCTCGTCCTGCCCACCGCCACGGCGAGCGCTCAGGCCATTCCCGACATGAAGGGAACCTGGTCCGGCAGTTCGCATTCGATCGTTATGGGCGCCAATCATGGGCACCACGCCGACAACACCCAGCCAGCCGACAAGCCGTTCCTGGCGTCGCGCACCTTCACCCTGCAGGTCGAGGGCCAGGACGGGCGGCGCTTCTGGGGTACGACGGTGACCAGTCATTCGCGCGAGAGTTTCATCGCCGTGCTGCGGGCCGACGGCAAGTCCTTCCTCCTCGTCGATAGCGACGGCACGATGTTTGTCGACGCGATGGGGGCTAACAGCTTCGAGGGTTGCTACACCCAGAACGGCGCGCATGCCGGCAAGACGCTGGTCGCGTCCTGCACGACCTTCACCAAGCGCTAGATGTGACGTTTGCCGGGCTGATCGCCGCCCACGCCAGCCGCACGCCGGACAAGCCGGCGCTGCGCTGGCTGGGTGGGGACATCACCTATGCAGCCCTTGCGGCGCGTATCGAGCGCATGGCGGCGGCGCTGGCCGCGCGAGGCATCGGCCGCGGCGACCGCGTGGCGGTCCTCGCCTATAACTGCCCCGAGTATCTGGAACTGCTGTTCGCCTGCGCGCGCCTCGGCGCGGTGCTGGTTACGCTCAACTGGCGCCTGGCGCCGCCGGAATGGGCCTACATCCTCGAACATTCCGGCGCGAAGCTGCTCGTCCATGACGAAGAGTTCGCCACGGGCCTCGATACGCTGAAGCTGCGGATCATGCGGGCCGGGCTCGATGTCGCCGCCTGCAAGGGCGGGGACGTGCCGCCCGCTGCCGGTCAGCCCGACGATCCGTTGCTGCTGGTCTACACCTCCGGCACCACCGGCAAGCCCAAGGGCGCGGTGCATACGCAAGCCACACTCGCCGCCAACGCCGCCGCCGGTGTCGAGGCGCATGGCCTGACGGCGGAGGACCGTATCCTCACCTTCCTGCCGATGTTCCATGTCGGCGGGCTCAACAACCAGACCCTGCCGGCGCTCTCGCTCGGCGCCACCGTGATCCTGCAGCAGCGCTTCGCGCCCGACGCGGCGCTGGCCGCCATCGAGCGCGAGCGGCCGACCATCATCCTGCTGGTGCCGGCGGTGATGAAGGCGCTGATCGAGCATCCGCGCTTCGCCGCGACCGATTTCTCCAGCTTGCGTTTCGCCATGGCCGGCTCGTCGGTGGTGCCGGTGGAGCTGATCCGTGCCTTTCACGCCCGCGGCCTGCCGGTCGGCCAGATCTACGGCTCGACCGAGACCGGGCCGGTCTCCATCGTGCTCAAGCGCGAGGATGCCATACGCAAAGAGGGGGCCTGCGGTGTGCCGGCGCTGGGCGTCCAGGTGCGCCTCGTCGACGATGCCGGCGCGGAGGTGGCCGACGGCGCCTCGGGCGAGGTGCTGATCAGGGCGCCGAACCTGATGACCGGCTACTGGCAGGACGAGGCGGCAACCCGCGCCGCGTTGGTCGATGGCTGGTACCGGACCGGCGATGTCGGCCGGCGCGATGGCGACGGCTTCTACTGGGTCGACGAGCGCAAGAAGGACATGATCATCTCCGGCGGCGAGAACATCTACCCGGCGGAGCTGGAGGCGGTTCTCGAGGCCAGCCCGGCCATCGCCGAATGCGCCGTGGTCGCCCGCCCGGACCCGAAATGGGGGGAGGTGCCCGTCGCGGTGGTCGTGCGCCGGCCGGGGGCCGCCCTCGAAGCCCCTGATGTATTGGCGCTTTTCGAAGGCCGGCTGGCCCGCTTCAAGCACCCGCGCGGGGTCGTCTTCGTGGACTCCCTGCCGCGCAACGTGATGGGCAAGGTCCTGCGTTACCGGCTGCGCGAGGGCCTGGACCGGCTTTCCTAGGGTGCCGGCAAGCTGTTGAGGCGGCTAAGCAAACCCTTTATTAACCTATAATAACTAGGCTTCGGGCCTCAATTGACGAGGCCTCGCCCATGGCGCCCCCCTTTCCGCAGAAATCCGTCTTCTCCGCCGAGGTCCATCTCGGCCGCGCCAATGGCCATGCGGCCAACGGTTACGCCAATGGCCACGCGAACGGTGAGGCTTCCCTGTCGTCCGGCGACGTCGAGGCGCTGCGCGCCGAGATCAAGGCGCTGAGCAGCAAGATCGACGGCCTCGCCGCCACCGGTGTCGCGGTGCCGCCCGACGGCCTGCAGGCCAATGTCTCGAACACCGACCAGGCCGCCCTCGACAGGGTGAAGGCCGAAGTCGAGGCGATCGCCGCGCGCATCACGCTGACCAAGCAGGAGATCGCCAACCTGCGCCATCCGCTGGCCAAGGAGGACAAGCTCCAGTCGGCCTCGATGGAGCTCTCGGCCGTGGTCAAGTCAACCGAGGAGGCGACCAGCGTCATCATGAGCGTCGCCGAGCATCTCGAGGAGATCGCCCGCGAGCTCACCGGCCACGTCACCGATTCTTACGTCGTCTCGCGCCTCAACGAGATGACCGAGCAGATCACCAAGCTATTCGAGGCCTGCTCGTTCCAGGATCTGACCGGCCAGCGCATCACCAAGGTGGTCAAGACCATCGACTACATCGAGGAGCGCATCGAGACGATGCAGGCGATTTGGGGCCGCAAGGAGATGGAGAAGCTGCCGGTCCTCGATGACGACATCGTCAAGAAGGACGGCGACCTCGAGCTCCACGGCCCGCAGGGGGCCGCCCAGGCGATCAGCCAGGACGACATCGACAAGCTGTTCAACTGACGCGTCTTCGCGTCATCCCGGACCAGTGAGCGCCGATCCGGGATCCAGCATGAAGTCGCGCGCTTCGCGCACCGTTTCGTCCGAGAGTCTGGACCCCGGCTTTCGCCGGGGTGACGGTCTTCATAAACAGGCCATCCCTCGGGATGGCCTTTTTGCTTTGGCGGCCGGGATTGCTTCAGCTCGCTAGGATGCGCTAGCTCACCGCCCCGGGCGCCGCCAAGCGCGTCAACGTCCGGTCGTGATCCGCGTCCAGGCGCGGTTGCGCTGGCGCTCGTAGGCGCGGGCCGGGGCCGAGATCGTGTAGAAGCGCTGGCGCAGCTCGGTGGGCGGATAGATCGTCGGGTCGGCGCGCACCTCGGCGTCGAGCAGCGGCAGCGAGGCGGGCACGGCGTTGGCGTAGCCGATGAAGTTGCTGTTGCGGGCCGCCACGTCCGGGCGCATGACGAAATCGAGGAAGCGGTGGGCGGCGTCGGCGTTGCGCGCGTCGGCGGGGATCGCCCAGGTGTCGATCCAGACCAGCGTGCCTTCCTGCGGGATGGCGTACTCGACCTTGAAGCTCTTCTTGGCTTCGGCGGCGCGCTTGCCCGCCTGCTTGATGTCGCCGGAGTAGCCGAAGGTCAGGCAGGCATCGCCGTTGGCCAGGTCGTTGATGTATTCCGAGGAATGCCATTTGCGCACGAAGGGCCGGATGGCGGTCAGCACCTTGCTCGCCGCCTCGAGGTCCTCGGGCGAGTGGCTGTCGGGATTGCGGCCGAGATAGGCGAGTGCCGCCGGGATCACGTCGGTCGCCGAATCGAGGATCACCACGCCGCAACTCTTGAAGCGCGAGACGACCGCGGGATCGAACAGGATCTTCAGGCTGTAGACCGGCGCGTCGGGCATGGCGCGCAAGATACGCTCGGCGTTGTAGCCGATGCCCGTGGTGCCCCACATCCAGGGGACGGCGTGGCGGTTGCCGGGATCGTACTTGGCCAGCTGCTGCATCAGCGCAGGATCGAGGTTCTTGTAGTTGGTCAGCTTGTCGCGATCGAGCGGGCGGTAGAGCTTGGCCGGCACCTGCTGGGCGAGGAAGGGCGAGGCGGTGGGCACCACCAGGTCGTAGCCCGAGCGGCCGGCGCGCAGCTTGGCGTCAAGCACCTCGTTGGCGTCGTAGACGTCGTAGCGCACCTTGATGCCGGTCTCCTTCTCAAAGGCGGCGACCGTCTGCTCGTCGATATAGTCGTTCCAGTTGTAGACGTTGAGCGTGCGCTGCTGGCCGACGGCCGGCGCGGCGACGACCAAGGCGAATGCGAGCGACAGCACAAGGCGCATGACGGAGACTCCCCTGAAGAATCCCGGTGATTGAGCCCGCCGACCCGTGTCCTGTCAACGGATGGAGGGAGAAGCTGCGGCGGCGACCCAGCGGAGGTAGAGGCTCGCCGCGCCGGAACCCCGGGGCTCTACGGCGCGTTGGGCTACCGTAGAACCATTCCGGCTGTGGCTTCAGGGAGTTCAAATGGCGAAGAAATCAAGCGGTGCTGCGGCGCCGCGCAAGGCACGTACGTCCGGCCAGTCATCCAGCCAGGTTGACCGGGCCCAGCCGCGTTACAAGAACCCCAAGATCGACGACATGGCGCGCGACACGGTCGACCCCGGCGAGGCGATGACCGGTAACCAGGGCGTCAGGATCCGCGACGACCAGAACTCGCTCAAGGCCGGCCTGCGCGGGCCCACCCTGATGGAGGATTTCCATCTCCGCGAGAAGATCACCCATTTCGACCACGAGCGTATCCCGGAGCGCATCGTCCATGCGCGCGGCGCGGCGGCGCACGGCTTCTTCCAGGCCTACGAGGACCTGTCGGACCTGACCATGGCCGGTGTGCTCAACGACCCGAAGCGCCAGACGCCGGTCTTCGTGCGCTTCTCCACGGTCGCTGGCTCGCGCGGCTCCACCGACCTGGCGCGCGACGTGCGCGGCTTCGCGGTCAAGTTCTACACCGAGGAAGGCGTCTGGGACCTCGTCGGCAACAACATGCCCGTGTTCTTCATCCAGGACGCGGTCAAGTTCCCCGACCTCGTCCACGCGGTGAAGCCCGAGCCGCATAACGAGATGCCGCAGGCGGCTTCGGCGCACGACACGTTCTGGGACTTTGTTTCGTTGACCCCCGAGAGCGCCCATATGCTGATGTGGGTGATGAGCGACCGGGCCATCCCGCGCAGCTACGCCACGATGGAGGGCTTCGGCGTCCACACGTTCCGCCTGATCAACGCGCGCGGCAAGGCGCGCTTCGTCAAGTTCCACTGGAAGCCGGTCAAGGGCATCAAGTCCGTGGTCTGGGACGAGGCGACCAAGATCTCCGGCAAGGATCCCGATTTCCACCGCCGCGACCTGTGGGAGTCGATCGAGCGCGGCGACTATCCCGAATACGAGCTCGGCCTGCAGATCGTCGAGGAGAAGGACGAGTTCAAGTTCGACTTCGACCTGCTCGACCCGACCAAGATCATCCCCGAGGAGCTGGTGCCGGTGCGCCGGGTGGGCAGGCTGACCCTGAACCGCAACCCCGACAACTTCTTTGCCGAGACCGAGCAGGTGGCCTTCCACACCGGCCACGTCGTGCCGGGCATCGACTTCAGCAACGATCCGCTGCTCCAGGGGCGGCTGTTCTCCTATATCGACACCCAGCTGCGGCGCGTCGGGCCGAACTTCGCCGAACTGCCGATCAACCGGCCGATCAACCCGGTGCGCAACAACCAGCGCGACGGCATGGGACGCACCACCATCAACCAGGGCCGGGTGTCGTATTTCCCCAACCGCCTGGGCGGCGGCTGCCCGATGCATTCGCCCGAGGCGGCCGAGGCCTTCCTCAGCCGCGCCGAGAAGATCGAGGGCGCCATCGTTCGGCAGCGCAGTCCCAGCTTCTCCGACCACTTCAGCCAGGCGACCCAGTTCTGGAACTCCATGGCGGACTGGGAGAAGCAGCACATCGCCGAGGCCTTCGCCTTCGAGCTCAACCAGGTCGAGAACGAGGAGGTCCGGCACCACGTGATGAACGAGCTGCTGGTCAACATCGCGGACGAATTGGCGGAGAAGGTTTCGGTCCAGACCGGCATCGCCATTGCGCCGGTCGGCAACGCGAAGAACCCGACGCCGTCGGCGCCCACACCTTCGGGCCCCCTCAAGCCGGGTGCGAAGAAGCTGGTGTCGCCGGCGCTGAGCCAGGACCGGCCCGGGACCACGATCAAGGGCTGCAAGGTGGCACTGCTCGGCGGCGAGGGCGTGGACGCGAGGCAGCTCAAGGCCGTGAAGGACGCGCTGCTGGCGGAAGGCGCGCTGCCGGAACTGATCGCGGCGCAGGCCGGCACGGTTGCCGATTCGGCCGGCAAACAGCAGAAGGTCAACCGCGCCGCCCCCAACGCGCCCTCGGTGGTCTACGACGCGGTCGTCATCCTCGGCGGGGCTTCGGCGGCGGCGCTGACCCAGTCGGGCCTGGCCATCCACTTCGTCAACGAGGCCTATCGCCACGGCAAGCCGATCGCCGCCCTGGGCGATGGCCTGCAGCTGCTGGAAACCTGCTCCCTGACGGACGCCACGGCTGAGGACGGCGTGATCACCGGCGATGGGGCGGAAGCGATTGCCGCCTTCCTCGAGGCCATGCTGCAGCACCGGTTTCCGCGCCGGGCGATCGAGGGCGTGCCGGCCTAGCGCTTCCCGGCATACAGGCGCGGCCCGCTTGGCGCGCGTGTCGCGTTACGCTACATGGGGACATGAGCCGCGCACGCCAGGCGAGATGGACATGGCGGTTCGCCGAGCCGCCGGAGCGCATCTGGCCGGCCCTCGCCGATACCGCCCGCTTCAACGAAGCCGCCGAGCTGCCCAAGCACCGCATCGAAGAGGTGCTGCAGCCTGACGGCTCGGTGATCTATATCGGGCGTGCCAGGCTTGGACCGTTCGCGGTCGCCTGGCGCGACGTTCCCGTCGAGTGGTCGACGGGCCGCTATTTCCGGCATGCGCGGCTGTTCCACAACGGGCCGTTCAAGTCGATGATCGCGGCGCTCACCCTCTCGCGCGAGGGCACCGGGACCCGGGCCGAGTACACCCTCGAAGTCGAGCCGGCCAACCTGCTCGGCCGCCTGATCCTCGCCGCCGGCTTCTTCCGCAACACCGAACGGACCTTCGCGCGGCTGGTCGCCGGGGTCGCGGACTACGCCGCCGGCCGGGCCGAGCAACCCTATGTCGCCAAGGCCGCTGCCCTGCCGGCCGAAGCCGCGGCGCGTCTGCAGGTGCAGCTCCGACAAGTCGAATCAGAAGGCGTGCGGCCGGAGCTGGTGCTCCGCCTCGAAACGCTGGTGGTCGAGGGGCTGGAGTTCGACCTGCAGCATATCCGGCCGCTGCGCCTGGCCCGGCTGTGGGCCGCACCCGAGCGCGAAGTCATCGAGCTCTGCCTGCGCGCCGTGCGGGCCGGCATGCTGACCCTGCAATGGGAGTTGCTCTGCCCGAACTGCCGCGGCGCCAAGCAGGGCTCGGGCACGCTCGAGCAGCTGCCGCGCGGCGCCCATTGCGCGACCTGCAACATCGATTACGAGCGTGACTTCTCGCGCAACGTCGAGCTGACCTTCCGCCCGTCGGCGGCCATCCGGCCGCTGGTCGAAGGCGAGTTCTGCCTGTTCAGCCCGATGACCACGCCGCACGTGGCGGTCCAGCAGACGCTGGCCTCCGGCGAGACGCGCGACGTGTCGGCGGACCTGCCGTTCGACGCCTACTGCCTGCGCACGCTCCACCCGGGCGGCTCGACGACCGTGGAGTGGAAGTCGGGCGGCTTTCCAGCGGTGGTCGCCGACGCAACGGGTGTCAGCGCCGGCCCGCCGGCGCCGCCGGGCATGGTGCGGCTGGAGAACCGGGGGGAGCGCGAGGTGACGCTGGTGGTCGAATCCCGCGCCTGGGTGGCCGAGGCGCTGACCGCGCACCGCGCCACCACCATGCAGACCTTCCGCGACCTGTTCGCCACCGAGATCCTGCGGCCGGGCGACGAGGCCGGCATCGGGCAGGTGACCTTGATGTTCACCGACCTGCGCGGCTCGACCGCGCTCTACGGCCGGATCGGCGACGCCGCGGCCTACCGGCTGGTGCGCGAGCACTTCGCCTTTCTCGCCGCGGTGGTCCGCGAGAATGACGGCGCCGTCATCAAGACCATCGGCGACGCGGTGATGGCCGCCTTCAGCGATCCCGCCCGGGCGCTGGCCGCGGCGCTGGCCGTGCAGGGCCGGGTGGCGGCGTTCAACCGCGACCATGCCGCCGGCTCGCAAGACGTGGTGATCAAGGTCGGCCTGCACACGGGGGCGTGTATCGCCGTGAGCCTCAACGGCCGGCTCGACTATTTCGGCGCGACCGTCAACCTCGCCGCCCGCCTCCAGGGCCAGAGCCGCGGCGGCGACATCGTGGTCTCCGATGACATGGCCGGCGATCCCGGAGTCGGCGGCCAGCTCGCGACCCTCGGCGCGCAGCCGGAAACGGCGCTGGTCAAGGGCATCGAAACCCCGATCGCTTTCCAGCGGATCGTGCTCGCCCCGTCGTGATCCGTTTCTTATCCCCTCTCCCCTAGGGTTAGGGTGAGGGGCGGTTCGGGCCGCTCCGGGACGCGGTAAGCGGAACGGAGCATACGTCCTACATATGGTTCGGCCGATCTTTATATATTTGCAGGAGATTCCGGCGCGGCCCTAGCATGGCGCTTGCGCAGCCGCCGCTGCTTCGAGGCGCAAGATGTCGGGCGCACCGCGTGTCAGGTTCTGCAAATCCGGTCCCGACGAGGTGCGGATCGCCTACACGGTGATCGGCCGGGGGCCGCCGCTGGTCAAGGCCGGCAACTGGCTCAGCCAGCTCGAGGTGATGTGGGCCTCGCCGCTGTGGCGGCATTGGATCGATGCGCTTGCGCAGCATTACACGCTCGTTCTGTACGATCCGCGGGGCTGCGGGCTTTCGGACCGGGCGCCGCCGGCGCTATCCTTCGACGCTTGGCTGCGCGACCTGGAAGCGGTCGTCGAGGCGGCCGGCCTGGAGCGGTTTGCGCTGCTTGGTTTTTCCGGCGGCGCGCTGTTCGCGATGGCCTACGCGGCCCGCCACCCGACCCGGGTTTCGCATCTGGTGCTGCATGCCGCCTTCGCCCGCGGGGCGAACCGGCGCGACGCCTCGCGGGAGGATCTCGCCCTCAGCAACGGCCTGGCGACGCTGGTCGAGTTCGGCTGGGGGTCGTCCTTCTCGACGTTCCACCGGCTGTTCGCTCTGCAATTCATGCCCGACGCGACGGTCGAGCAGCAGAGGCTTTTCGAGGCGCTGATCCGGGCCTCGACATCGCCGGAACAGGCGGTGCGCCGCCTGCAGATCGTCCATGACGCCGATGTGACGGTCCTTGCCGCGCGGCTCGCTTGTCCCACGCTGGTGCTCCATGCCGTCGGCGATGCGCGCGTGCCCTTCGAGGAGGGACGGCGGCTCGCGGGCCTGATCCCGGGGGCCCGCTTCGTGGCCCTGCGCAGCCGCAACCATATCCTGGCGGAGAACGAGCCGGCGTGGCGGCAATGGCTCGACGCGGTGACCTCGTTCCTGCCGCGCGAGGACGAGGGTCCGTCAGTCGCCGGGCTCACCCGCCGCGAGCGGGAATTGCTGACTTTCGTGGTTCGAGGCTGGGCGAATCGCGAGATCGCCGCGGCGCTGCGCCTCAGCATCAAGACCGTGAAGAACCATTTGTCACACGCCTTTTCCAAGCTGGGCGTGCGCAACCGGGCGCAGGCGATCGTCCTGCTGCACGAGGCGAGGGCAGGCCGGGAGCCGCCTCCGGCCGCGCGTCCGGCGGCCTGAGGGGACCGGTTGTCGGGCGGCGCGGCCTTGCCTACACTCGGGCCCATGCCCCAAACAGCCATCCCCGCCGACATCGCCAAGCTGGGCTTCGAAGAAGCCCTGCAGGAGCTCGAGACCATCGTCCGGAATCTGGAGGGGGGGAAAGGCAAGCTGGAGGATTCGATCAAGGCCTATGAGCGGGGTGCCTTCCTCAAGCAGCATTGCGAGGCCAAGCTGCGCGACGCACAGATGAAGGTCGAGAAGATCGTGCTCGGCCCCGACGGCGCGGAGAAAACCCAAAGCCTCGACTGATCCAACCATGACTCCCCGCCTGCAGCAGGCGCTGGCCTCGGCCTCGGCCGAGATCGAGACGGCGCTCGAGGCCCATCTCGCGATCCCCGAGGGACCGGAGGCGCGGTTGCTCGAGGCCATGCGCTACGCCACCCTGGGCGGCGGCAAGCGCCTGCGCCCGTTCCTGCTGCTGGAATCGGCGCAGCTCTTCGGGGTCGGCCGCAGCTCGGCCCTGCGCGCCGCCTGCGCGATAGAGATGGTGCACTGCTACAGCCTCGTGCATGACGACCTCCCGGCCATGGACGACGATGATCTGCGGCGGGGGCGGCCGACGGTGCACAGGAAATTCGACGAGGCCACGGCGATCCTGGCGGGCGATGCTCTTCTGACACGGGCGTTCAAGCTGCTGGCGCACAGCGCGACGCATGGCGACGCGCAGGTCAGGGCGGACCTGGTGCTGGCGCTGGCCGAGGCGTCGGGTGCGTCGGGCATGGTCGGCGGGCAGATGCTGGACCTGATCGCCGAGAAACAGCCGCTCGATCTCGGCGCCATCACGCGGCTGCAGCGCCTGAAGACCGGCGCGATCATTGCGTTTGCGGCCGAAGCCGGCGCTCTCCTCGGCAAGGCGCCAAGCCAAGCGCGCCACGCGCTGCATGCCTATGCCCACGATCTCGGCCTGGCGTTTCAGATCGCGGATGACTTGTTGGATGTGGAAGGGACGGAAAAGCAGACCGGCAAGAAAACCAATAAGGACGCGGCCCGCGGCAAGGCGACCTTCGTCTCTCTCCTGGGTCCGGAACGGGCCCGCGGCCAGGCAAGGCTGCTGGCCGACCAGGCCTGCGCCCATCTTGATTTATTCGCCGAAAAGGCCGACCTTCTGCGCGACGTCGCGCGCTGGGTGATCGAGCGGCGCAATTAGTTAACGCGCTGACCTAAAACGCTCTTTTGGGCACTGGATACCCGGGTCAAGCCCGGGTATGACAATCAAAGAATGACCAACACGATCGGACATAACTCGGGATCGACCCCGGTCCTCGACCGCATCGCCACGCCCGAGGACATGCGCGGCCTCACCGTCGACGAGCTCAAGCAGCTGGCCGGCGAGGTGCGCCGCGAGACCATCGACGCTGTTTCCAGGACCGGCGGCCACCTGGGCGCCGGCCTGGGCGTCGTCGAGCTGACCGTCGCCCTCCACCATGTCTTCGACACGCCGCGCGCCAAACTCATCTGGGATGTCGGCCACCAGGCCTATCCGCACAAGGTGCTGACCGGAAGGCGCGAGCGCATCCGCACCCTGCGCCAGGGCGGCGGCCTCTCCGGCTTCACCCGCCGCAGCGAATCCGAATACGACCCGTTCGGCGCCGCGCATTCCTCGACCTCGATCTCGGCCGCCCTGGGCATGGCCGTGGCCCGCGACCTCTCGGGCGGCAAGCACGACTGCATCGCGGTGATCGGCGACGGGGCGATGAGCGCCGGCATGGCCTACGAGGCGATGAACAACGCCGGCGCCATGCAGAGCCGGCTGATCGTCATCCTCAACGACAACGACATGTCCATCGCCCCGCCGGTCGGCGCGATGAGCGCCTATCTCTCGCGGCTGCTCTCCTCCAAGCCCTATCTCTCCCTGCGCCATTTCGCCCGCGACATGGCGGCCAAGCTGCCGCGCCGGCTGCAGAAGACGGCGGAGCGCGCCGAGGAATTCGCCCGCGGCATGGTCACCGGCGGCACCCTGTTCGAGGAGATGGGCTTCTATTATGTCGGCCCGATCGACGGGCACAACCTCGACCACCTGCTCCCCGTGCTCAAGAACGTGCGCGATTCGACCGAGCCCGGGCCGGTGCTGATCCATGTCGTCACGCAGAAGGGCTACGGCCACCCGTTCCCCACCGAATCGGCCGACAAGTACCACGCGGTCAACAAGTTCGACCTGGTGGAGGGCGACCTTGGGAATGGCGCTAACGCGCCGGGCGGCCTGACCGGCTTGCTGCAAAAGGCCAAGGCCACCGCGCCCACCTATACCAAGGTCTTCGCCGACGCGCTGGTCCAGCAGGCGACCACGGACGACCGCATCGTCGCCATCACCGCGGCCATGCCATCGGGTACCGGCCTCGACGTGTTCCAGAAGAATTTCCCGGAGCGCTGTTTCGACGTCGGCATCGCGGAGCAGCATGCCGTCACCTTCGCCGCCGGCCTTGCCGCCGAGGGCTACAAGCCGTTCGTCGCCATCTACTCCACGTTTTTGCAGCGCGCCTACGACCAGGTGGTGCACGACGTCGCCATCCAGAAGCTGCCGGTCCGCTTCGCTCTGGACCGCGCCGGCCTGGTCGGCGCCGACGGGCCGACGCATGCCGGCAGTTACGACCTAGCTTATCTCGGTTGCCTGCCGGACCTGGTGTTGATGGCGGCGGCGGACGAGGCGGACCTGGTGCACATGGTGGCGACCTGCGCCGCGATAGACGACCGGCCGTCGGCCGTTAGGTTCCCCAGGGGCGAAGGCGTGGGCGTGGCGCTGCCCCAGGCTGGCGTGCCCCTGGAAATCGGCCGCGGCCGCATCGTGCGCGAGGGCACCAAGGTGGCGCTGCTGTCCCTGGGCACAAGGCTGGCGGATTGCCTGAAGGCGGCGGAGGCGCTGGAGGCTAGAGGGTTGTCCACCACGGTGGCCGACGCAAGGTTTGCCAAGCCGCTGGATCGCGAGATGGTGCTCCGGCTGGCCAGGGAGCACGCGGTGCTGATCACGGTGGAGGAGGGGGCGATCGGCGGGTTCGCGGCGCAGGTGATGCAGCTCCTGGCCACGTCCGGCGCCCTGGACAAGGGCGAGCTCAAGATCCGGCCGATGATCCTGCCCGACCGCTTCATCGAGCACGACACCCCCGCCCGCCAATACGAAGACGCCGGCCTGGACGCGAAAGCCATCGTCGCCACGGTGACGCAGGCATTGGGTCTGCCGGCGGCCGGAGCGGTTCGCGCCTAACTCTCCGGAAGACTAAGCGCGTGCTGACAGCTTATTCGTCCGCGAATTAGCGAGAAGCACGCTACCGCATAGAACAAGGGCGCAGCTCCTTCTCTTGTCATTGCCGGGCTTGACCCGGCAATCCATAGTTCAGCGGCACCATGGATGCCCGGATCAAGTCCGGGCATGACGGAAGAAGAGGGAACATGCGCGACGCTGGTTTCTTAATCGTCTGGTCCGACGTCGACCACCCCAGGGACACCGACTACCTGCACTGGTTCACAAGGGAACACGCGCAGGAGCGCGTCAGCACCCCCGGTTTCCAGGCCGTCCGCCTGTTCCGCACCAAGCTGCCGACCACCAACCGCTACCTGATCGTCTACGAGCTGGACCGGCCGGAGACGCTGACCAGCCCGGATTACATCGCCAAGCTCAACAACCCCAGCAAGTGGACACAGGCGACCTTCAAGACCCTGACCAACTTCATGCGCGCCGGCGGGCGCATCCAGCACCAGGCCGGGACCGGCCAGGGCGGCGTGGTCACCGCCTTGACGTTTCCCGAACAGCTGCCGGCCGACGGCGCCGGGCTTGTATCAAGCCTGGCCCAGGGCGACCGCATCGCGGCGGCCCGGCTCTACCAGACGGACCGCGACCGGACCGCGGTGAAGACGAAGGAGAAAGAGGTCCGCCAGGTCACCGACGACCGCTCGTTCGCCGGCATGCTGCTGATCGAAGGGCTGGACGAGGCGGCGGTCACCGCCGCGATCAAGCGGCTGGGTGAGACGGAGATCGTGCGGGGGTCAACGGTGGGGGCGCGGGTCTACAACGCGGTGTTCACGCTTGAGAAGCGGATGCTGTGACGAGCGAGATGGTGAGGGAGGGGCTGGGCGTAAGTAAGGCGGGCCGTCTCAACAGAGAGCCGCTTGGCTAGGAAAACCTTAAGGGCTGTAGAGAAAAGTAAGTTTTCATTCTATGGTTGTGGCGTCCCGTTCTGGGGAGCCATCGCTACATGCCCGGCATTGTTCTTGATAGTTCATCTGAGACCGTAGACGGCGTCGGTGGGCGGGCTCAGGTGGTTAATTGTAGCCACGTGGCCAACCAACCATGATGGACAATCCTCCACCCCGCAGCGGTCAGGCCGATCTCGGTCGGGATCCTGGAGATCTTGCTAGACGCATCGATGGCATAGAAGAGCGGCTTAAGGAGTTAAAGGAACAGCCCAAGCCAAAAGACGGCTGGGACAAATTTTCAACAGTGACAGCTTTCCTATCCAGTGTGCTCCTCGCTGGTCTAGCAACAACGTTTACTATCATCTATCAAAGCGATGAGGCCGACCGCCGAGGCCGCGCCGAATTGTCACAGAGCCGGCAGCAGGACCATCAGAACCGTGTACGGGAGCTTGAGGCGGTTGCTAAGTTCGTTCCTTATTTAACCGGCCGAGAAGCCAGCGAAGATAGCAAGAAGCTGGCTGTCATTGCGCTTCGTGAATTCGCAAGCACCGGGGTGGCGACAAAGTTCGCCGAGGCTTTTCCTTCCGACGGAACGATCCGTGCCCTGACCGAGATAAGGTCTACCGCGTCGACCACAGAGCAGAAGGTGATTGATGCCGCTCTTGCGCGCATTCGTGCCGCGCCGGCTGCTAGCAACGCGTTACCCTTCAAAGGCGAGCTCCATCGTGCGGATATCGGGACTTGGAATCTCCGCTGGTTCACAAAGCAGGGCTTTGCTGCTTCAGGCTCGCGGGGCGTAAGCTGGGAGCGCCGCGTCGAAACGGTTGCCGGCGCTATCGTCGGTCTCGATCCCGATATCTTGGCGGTAACAGAGGTCGATTCCTCCGCACTGAACGACCTGGTGCAAGTCCTCGAGACTAAGGGTTATCCGGCCAGCTTCGTGACGAGACGTGCCACCGGCCAGCCGGAGGTAGGAATTGTTTACAACAAGAACAAAGTTACAGTTAGCGATCTGAGCGCCGACTTCGATAGAAAATTCAAGTCGGAGCTGGAGGCAACAACCAGCGGTGGCCTTGCTGCCTTTGTCCGAAAGCCATTATTCGCGCGGGTGTCGATCAAGGAGCGTTGCGAAGTCGTATCCCTGATGCTGATGGTCGTGCATTTGAAGGCGGGTTTTCCAAGGCCCGATATCGTCGAGCAACGCCTTCTTGCTGCTCGGTCCTTGGCTGAGATCGTCAAGAGAATTCGTCGTGAAACCAATGAGTCGATTGTTCTCTTGGGAGATTTTAACGATCCGCTCGACTCACCTCAGCTGCAGCCTCTCACCGGTTCCAGCGATTTGATTCACGTAAGCGAAACTGAAGGAGGGACGCCTGTCTCGTGGATCGGCATGCGGGATCAAGGAACAGTCGCGTTGGACCACATCATGGTAAGCCGCGACTTGGCTAATAGGATCCGTAGCGATCAGTTTCGGTGGAAGGATGCTCCGGCCGTTCGTCTTGATCAGGAAATTCAAAGCTATCGTGAGCTCGTGTCGGACCACGTCCCCGTTATGATTCCGCTCTCCTATTTACAAGAATGCAGGTGAAGTACCGCCTGCCAATTCATCACTCGATAACAAACTCACCATCTTGAAAGAGTGACCGTGAAGGTAGTCTCATTCGGTCAATAATTTCCTGTAACCATCGGCTGAGTTGTACTTCGTCGAGCTGGGTTTCATAGCGATACCAGCCCTGTGTTGTTTCCCTATCGATGCGAAGCGCCCCTTGCCCAGGCACAGTCGTCTCAAGGTGGCGCTTTATGGTGTCACGCTGAGCGACCGTAAGATTCACGATACGGATATTGTATGTTCGCCTCACGAAGTTTCTGACGATATCAACGCGTAGCTGCTCGCCTACATCGCCGGCGAGTGGGGTGACTTGCGGGTCGAAACGCGTCTTTTCGCAGGCCTCGGGGCATAGCATGGGAAACGTCAGGTGGGGTTTGAGTATCTTGTCTGACGATGCAACGAGCGCGCCGGTTCTCACATTCATAACGTCGGCTCTTATTCGAAGATGGCCGGAATTGAAATTCGCTCCGACGCTTACGGTCGGGGTAATAGCGACAAGCACCAGAAGATCAATGGCCGGCTCGCGGATAGCCTTGGTGATACTGATGATCTGCTCTCGTTTCGCCCGAATGCTTTGCGCTTGTGCGAACGAGGATACGGCGGCAACATGGTCAATTATCTGGAATAAGGGCCGCTCATCGCAGGTAGCCATCCTTATTGTCTTGCCGATTTCGCGGATGACGTCAGTTGCGACTCGATCGCGTCGCCGCGCCGTCTCTTGATCGTCTCCGATGTCTTCGACAGCGATGAGAACGGTCGTGGCGGCACGGCACGCCTCCTGGGCGCGAGCGTGAGGCAAGGCGACAAATATCGCAGCGACGACGATCGATGCGAAGAGCGGACATTTCCCTCGACGCTCCATATGAGCCCCCTGCAAGTAGCCTAGCTCCTCGCATAGAAACTGGCGCGCCTCGTTAATAAAGTTGGGCGCCACCGCCGTTAACACGCTCGTTACTTTATTACACGTATTGGCAGCAGTATGAAGTACTTGCACTACCGATGGAAAGTCAGTCTAATCGCCTCAGCGTGTTCGCTCGACAAGACGAATTCCGATCGGCGCCGTTAGTTGTCATGAAAACGGGAGGGCGGAATGCGCGAGCCTGCCTGGCGCACCGATTCGTGTCGATTGCAGAGCGTCGTGCGTTGGGCGGCAACCGCTACGTCTCTTGTGCTGCTCAGTTGCGCGGATGGGGCTGGCTTCGGGCAGGCCGGGCTAGTTGGCGCTACCGCATCGAATGCCTATCGGTCTGCGTACGCTTCCCAACCCGGATTTAAGAGTTTTGCGAATGCTGATGATGGAAGCTGGGGATGGGTCTCGGGGCGCGGCACAGCACAACAGGCCGTAACTGATGCGCTCGCGCGCTGTTCACGTCATTCTACTACATGCAAAACCTATGCGATCGATGACGTTGTAGTTGGAGGCTTGGTTCCGAGCCAGATCGATCGCGCTATTGCGCAGATTGAGGCGCAAGGCTCTGCCGGGCGGCCACGGGTCGTTCGTGCGGAAACACCAGCCACCGGCGCGTTGCCGACCAATGTTCCGCCTATCGGGCCCCAAGCCTCAGTCCCTACACCCCCGGCAACGCCTAGGCCGCCTCTGGGGACCAGCTCAGCCGCGTCGTCTTCAGTCGCGCCACCAAATCCCGCCTCACCGCCGGCGCTTGCCGACCTTACTCAGAACCGCGGCATCGTTCGGTATATCCAAACGTCACTGAGAATTCTCGGACTCGATCCCGGGCGCTTCGATGGCGTGGCTGACGCAAAAACAAAAATTGCAATTCGGGCATTTCAGAGTAGCCGAAATTTACCCGCCAGCGACGTTATTACGGTCGATACCTTTGAGCAAATCGTGTCAGCCGCCGATGATGTGGGGCCGGTGGCTCAGCCAACCAATGTCGTGGCCGCCATCGTGGGTATTCGCAACTACGAGGATCGGGCGCCGGATGTCCTATTTGCCGATAACGATGCGGCGGCAGTTGAAAAATTCGTTTCGGATACCTTGAAAGCCGATCGACGCAACATCCTGCGACTCCAGAGCGGTCGCGGCTCGAAGGGAGAGCTGGAGGAGATTTTTGGCAGTGATCGTGCCGCGGAGGGCCGGCTATATAGGCTCGTTCGAGCCCAAACGCAGCCCTCCAACGTCGACGTGCTTGTGTACGTGTCCAGCCACGGTGTGTCGCGAGTGACCGAGTCAGACAACCTACGGGATCGGAGAGGCCCGGTCGCAGAACAGTATTTATTGCCCAAAGATGGCGATCCGGAGAATCCTCAAATCAATGCATATTCGCTTCAGTTGCTGCGCCGCAATCTGCTGGCGCTCAATGCGCGATCTGTCACGTTGATCCTGGAGGCTTGCTTCTCAGGACAATCTGACGGTGGGCCAGTTCAGAAGGACGTGTCTCTCATCAACACCGTCATCAACCTTCCGCCAGACAGAACCGACGCTCGCGGGATTACGATTCTGGCTGCGTCGCAATTCAACGAGACCGCGAGATGGGACCGCGATGCTAAGCAAGGGCGATTTACTAAGCATCTCCTCGAAGGCTTAAGTGGTTTGGCGGACGCGCGGCCATACGGAAACGCTGATGGCTCTATAACGCTGGGGGAGGTGCGCGCCTATCTCGCCGAAGCGATGCGGCACGATGCACGCATGGAGTTTCGAAACCAAAAGCCAGATCTTCTGGGTGACGATCGCCAGATACTCGTCGTTCTGAGATGATAGTATTCAAGGTGGGACGACTTCTACGCACACGGAGTCATTCAGGTCGAGTGGCCAGGTGGGCAGTGATCGCAACGCTAACGTGCGTGCTCTTTGTCACAAGCCGCGCAGAAGCCGATTGTTCGCAACGGAGCTCTGTCGAGCGTACAGCCTGTCTCTTTTCGCTGCAGGTCGACGGCGTTCTAAAGGAACGTTCGATAGGCCTCCTCTTCGAGCGTAGCTTCACGCTGGCCGAAGGATTCGATACCACCGGCTTCGGCGGTTATTTGTCAGCACGCTTTGCAGGTGCTTTGGAGCGACGCCAGAGTTATCGGATGAAGCGGAGAAAACCGGAGCTGTCTCTAAGTGAAATGCAAGGGTTAGGCGGTGATGATTTCGATTCGACGGTGTTGCAACTCAATCCCGGCGCATTTCTGCTTACCGGGAATATCGAGTTATTTGCTGATCGTCATGAAGTCGAAGTTACGGTACGTCTGCGGTCGACTGATGGTCCGCATCTGCTCTTCACGGGATATATTCTCTTGGTCGACGTACCGGAGCGTTTTTCGCCGATAACGGGAGTGGGGGGTGATCCGTGGGAGCGAATGCCACGATACAATCCGCTTGGCTTGACGTTGTGGACAAACAGGGGGCGAGACGCAATCTTCTACGCAAGTGGCGCGAATGGAAAACCAGACAGCTTTCACCTCCAGTGGTCGATTGCTGCGGACGGCTTTGTGCATTGCTATGCGAAGGATAACGCGGGGAGACTGCAGAAACTCTTTCCTAACGAAGCGCATCCGGTCGCCGGATTTCGAGGCGGGGCGCTTTTCCAAATCCCGAAGGACCTTGCGCCACCGCAAAGAGGCGCCCCCTTTACTTGGCAGACTGATACCCCGGGTCGAAATGTGGTGCGGTGCTTTGCGACCCGGGAAGATCCGGCAAAATGGTTATCGGAGAAGCTCCGGGCGAACTATAGCGGTAAGCAGATCATCGACGGACTTACCGGCGATGACTTAATGGCGGAATATCGAAAGACTGACAGCGTGTCAGAAGCCGTCGTGGTCGTTGATGTCCACTAGTTCTCCATATCAGCGCCTTGCGCACCGCCCATGCTGGGTGAGCGATGGCCTTAGAAGCTCAACACCTCATTCCGATCCGAACTCGATCCGCCCGGCGTCGGGCCGCCGGCCAGCACGTGGAGCCGGCCGCCCTGGGCCACCGCGGCCAAGCCGTGGCGCGGGGTGGGCAGGCGCGCGAGGCTGGTCCACGTCTTGGTCGTCGGGTTGAAGCCCTCGACCTCGCCGAAGGTGCCGCTGGGCGCCTCGCCGCCGACGATGACGATGGTGCCCGATAGCGCGGCGCCGGCGATGCCGCTGCGCGCCGTCGGCAGCGGGGGTTGCGTCTCCCAGCGGTCCGTGGCCGGATCGTAGACCTCGTGCGTCGCCAGGTTGCGGGCGTAGGAGCCGTCGACCCGGCCGCCAATGGCGTGGAGCCTGCCGTTGAGCGCCACCACCGCGTGATGGTCGCGCGGGGTGGGTAGGGGCGCCAGGGTCGTCCAGCGATCGGCGTTGATCTCATAGGCCTCGTGCACCGGCGTGTTGCGCCGCGGCTGGCCGGGGCCGATGCCGCTCACCGCGTGGATGCGGTTGCCGAGCAGGTCGGCGGCCAGGGCGCCGCGCGCCGTGGGCATGGGGCCGAGGCCGCGCCAGCGGTCCTGGACCGGATCGTATTCGTGGAGCTCGTCGGTCACCGTCCAGTGATGGTCGGTGTAGCCGCCCAGCACGTAGAGCTTGCCGGCGGTCCCCACCGCGGCGGTGTGATGCAGCGGCCGGGGCACGGGCGCGCCGCGGCTCCAGCGGTCGGCGGCGACGTCGTAGATCTCCAGCTCCCGGTTGAACCGATAGTCGCCCACCACATAGATCCGCCCGCCCACCGCGGCCGCCGCGATTTCTCCGCGCGGGGCGGGCAGGGGCGCGGCAGTGGTCCAGCGGCCGGGGCCGGTCTGGGCGAGGGTGGGGCGGGCAAGCAGAGTCGCGGCGGCAGACGACAGGAGCAGGCGGCGGGTGAGCATAAGCACCTCCCGGTGGTCGGTTCAGCGGCCCTGCTGTCGTTCGCGGCCCCGGGCGATCAGGGTTTCGCCATCAATCTGCACCTCGGCGGCGCAGTGCCGGACCGATCGTTCGCCTGATGCCGCGGCATGCTGCCGCAACTCCCGGTCGACCTAGATCGCCGTCGTCCCGGCCGCAATGCCTGCCGCCAGCTTGCCCAGCTCATCAAGATCCTGCATGACCCGGACGCTCATGCAGGCGCAGAACGCCGACGCCTTCGCATCGCCCACCGCCGGGTCGATCCCCAACAGGGTCCGCTCGCACGAGGTTTGTGCCTGGACCGTGGCCGGCATGAGGACGCCGGCGGCCAAGACCCCGAGAATGCCGATCCGCTTCATCGTCCACTCCCTCTCCCAGAGTATCAAAATGTCTATAGGCATTTGTAAACTTGAAACCGGGCCGGGCGAAACCCTACATGAGGATATAGACGAAATGTCTATAGGTTGCAAAGGAGCCCGCCATGCCCCGCCTGGTTCCCGCTGTCGACCGCGACGGCTGTATCGCCCGGATGCAGGCGCTGACCGCCGAGCGCGGCCGGCGCGTCAGCCGCGCCGAGTTCTGCGCCGCCACCGGCCTGTCCAACTTCCAGCTGATCCGGGAGTTCGGCGGCTATAACGGGCTGCTCCAGGCTTCCGGCTTCGCGCCGCATCTGGCCAACCAGAAGATCCCGGACGACGACCTGCTGTGTCGCCTGCGCGATGCCTGCCTGTCGGCCGGGCATGTCGTGTCGCAGAGCGAATTCGACCGGCTCTGCACCCGGGGTGCCAGCCAGGGCCGCTTCAAACCCTATCACCGGCGCTGGGGCCGCTGGCCGAACGTGCTGGCCGCCTTGCGCGTCTGGGTGGAGAAGAACGACCCGGGTTTCATCCACCGCGCCGGCCTGCCCGGCGTCGAGGCGGTGCCCGATCCGGTTCGCCACCGGGCGCCGCCGCCCGCAAGACGCTACGGCGCGCCGATGAACTTCCGCGGCGTGCTGCACGAGCCGGTCAACGAGCCCGGCGTGATCCTGTTGTTCGGCGTGCTGGCCCGCGATCTCGGCTTCGGCATCGAGAGCGTGCATGCGAGCTTCCCCGACTGCGAGGCCAAGCGGCGCACCGGCGTCGATACCTGGGAGCGGGTGCGCATCGAGTTCGAGTATGAGAGCCGCAACTTCAAGGTCCACGGCCACGACCCGGAGGCCTGCGACCTCATCGTCTGCTGGGCGCACACCTGGCCGGACTGCCCGCTGCCGGTGCTGGAGCTGCGCGCCGAGGTGGAGAGCCGCCGGCACGAGGTGCTGCCGCCGGTGCTGCCCGGCTGGGTGCGGGGTGCGGCGCCCCGGCCGAGCGCCCTGGAGGACCGGCCGCGGGCGCGGCCGGCGAGGGCGATTACTGATTGATCGTCATCCCGGACAAGCGGCTCTTCCGAGAGCCGCGCGATCCGGGATCCATCTGTCCGGTGGCACGATGGACCCCCGCTTTCGCGGGGGTGACATGTTTTTATGAGCGCCTTCTCGCGCTTCCGCAGACGGAAGCGCGGCCGGCGCGCCGGGCGTAGCCTCGGAAGGCTACGCCACGTAAGCCGCAATCGGGTTTCTGAGCACGCCGATCTTCTCGATCTCGCTCTCCACCACGTCGCCGGGCAGGCAGTAGCGCGTGGCGGCGGTCAGGCCGGGCTGCGGCGTCCACTTGCCGCCGAGCTCCTTGTCCACCGACCAGGCGGTGCCCGACGGCGTGCCGGTGATGATCACCATGCCGGGCTTGAGGGTGAAGTTGGTGGAGAAGAAGTGGATGAGCTGGGCGCAGGACCAGATCATGCGGCCGGTATGGCTGGACTGGCGCGTCTCGCCGTTGATGCGCGTCTGCAGCTTGAGGTTCTGCGGGTCGCCGATCTCGTCGGCGGTGACGATGCAGGGGCCGAGGGGTGCGGAGGTGTCGAAGGCCTTGCCGCGGCCGAGCTCGTACCAGGTGACACCGTCCTTCTGCCGGACCTGGCGGTCGCGCGCCGTGACGTCGTTGACGATGGTGTAGCCGAAGACGTGCTCGAGGGCCTTGGCCTCGGGGATGTAGCGGCCGGGCTTGCCGATGACGATGGCGAGCTCCGTCTCGCAGTCGATCTTCTTCGACAGGCGCTCGTCGTGGATGATCGCCTCGCCGGGGCCGATGACGCAGTCCGCGGTCTTGACGAAGAACTCCGGCTCCTTGCCGCTGATCGGGGTGTTGGATTTCTCGGCGTTGTGGTCGGTGTAGTTGCTGCCCGAACAGAGGATGGTCGAAGGGACCAGCGGGGCCAATAGCCTGGCGCTGGCCAGCGGCTGGCGCGCCGAGGCCGGGGCGTTGCGGATCGCGGTTTCGGCGGCGCGCCGGCCGCGCTCGCCGGACTGGATGAAGACCAGCGAATCGCGGAACAGCGGATCGTTGTCGGGATCGACGACGGAGGTCCCGTCGATGAAGCCGAGACGCGGGCCGGTGGCGGATTGAAAGCGGACGAGTTTCATGGAGGCGTGTCCTGAAAAAAGAACCCCCTCGCCCCCGTCTACGGGGGAGAGGGTAGGGTGAGGGGGACTCTAGCAAAGAAGAGCGCACCTCGCGCAACCGCGGACGAAGACGCGCAAACGCTTCGCGTTTCGCGGACGCTGTGGGCGCTTCGGCGATTGGTTCGCAAACCTATCCGGTTTGCAAACCAATCGCCTTGATCAAAGGCGTCCAGCGGGCGATGTCGGCTTCGAGGAAACGGCGCGCCGCGCTGGGGCTCGCGTCCTTGACCGGCTCGAGCCCGGCGGAGAGCACCAGCTTCTGGAAGTCCGGGTCGGCCAGCGCCGCGTGGGTGGCGGTGGCGATGCGGTCGACGACCACGGCCGGTGTTTTCGCCGGCGCCCAGATGCCGGTGAAGTTCTGCGCCACCATGCCGGGCAGGCCGGCTTCCACGGCGGTCGGGATCTCGGGCGCCGAGATCAGGCGCTGCGGGTTGGTGGTGGCCAGCACGCGCAGCTTGCCCGTCCGGTGGAACTCCAGCACCTGGCCGGTGATATTGACGAAGCTCATCGACACCTGGCCGGCCAGCAGGTCGGTGGTGGATTGGGCCGCCCCTCGATACGGCACGTGGCCGAGATCGGGGGCGCCGATCAGCTGCTTGAACAGCTCGCCCGCCAGGTGCACCGCCGTGCCGACACCCGAGGAGGCATAGAACAGCTTGCCGGGGTTCGCCTTGATATGGGCGATGAGCTCCTTGAGGTTGGTGGCCGGCACCGAGGGATGCACGGTGATGGCGAGGCCGGCGAGTGCGAGCAGCGACACCGCCTCGAAATCGTCGAGCGGGTGATAGGTGACGTTGGGGTTGGCCACCGGGTTGACGGTCAGGCCGGCGGCGCCGCCGAGCAGCAGCGTGTAGCCGTCGGGCCGCGCCCTGGCCACCAACGTGGTGCCGATGACGCTGCCGCCGCCGCCGACATTGTCGACCGCCACGGTGCCCAGCCGGCTCCTCATCGCGTCGGCCCAGGGCCGGGCCACGGCGTCGTTCACCCCGCCGGGCGGGAAGGGCACGACCAGGCGGATCGCCCGCTCGGGGTAATTGCTCTGGGCGCGGGCAGAAGCAGGCAGGAGTGTGGCGGCGCTGGCGGCGAGCAGCGCGCGACGGGCGAGCATGGGCGATCCCTCCGGTGTTTGTTTTATTCTGTCATTGCCGGGCCTGACCCGGCAATCCATAGCCGGAAAGGAGCGCTCTCGCGCAATCTCGGAAGATTGCGCTGCCGCGCTGCCGCGTAACCCTGCGGGTTACGCCGGAACTCCCCTAGCTCGGCTGTCGTTCCTTCTCCAACCACATCGGAGAGAGCCATGCGTTTGACCCTTCTTGCCGGCCCGGTGCTGGCCCTGGGAGCGTTCGTCCTGATCGCCACCCCGGAACTGATTCGCGACGCCGCCGCCCAGATGCCGTCGCCACCCCGCCCCGGGGATTCGCGCCTCAACCAGAGCAAACCCGGCGAGGCCGTCCTGCCCGAAGGCGCCCAGCCGCAAGGCCGCGACACCAAGGGTCCCGGCAAGGGCGACGGGCTGACCACCGGCAAGGACGGCGACAAGATCGGCGCCACCGACGACGACCAGGCGCGCCACGGCGAGGCCCATTCCGACCCGACCCTGGCGGTGCGCCCGGCCCCGCCTTCGGATCCCGCGAAGCAGTAGCGGTCAGCCGAGGGTCGGCCAGGCCTGCTTGAGCGGCGTGCCGAGGTCGATGACGTAGCCCTTCTTGTCGTCTTTGACCTCGCGGATTAGCTTGGCGAACTTGGGATGCTTGGCGAGGAGCGCCGCGAGGCTGTGCTTCTCGGCCGACCATGGACCCCGCACCTTGGTTCCGGGGCGCTTCTCCTTGCGCTTCTTCTCCTTGGCGCGCTCCTTGTTCCAGTCGGCTTCGCGGCCCGCGTCGATCTCGTCCACCGGATAGGTGAGGTGCACGGCGTAGCCGGTCTCGCCGCGCGCGGCGATCAGCATCTCCAGGGCCTCGCGATCCGGATTGCCGTGCTCGCCGTTGCCCGAGAAGACGTAGTGGTCGGCGGGCAGACGCTCGAAGAACTTCTGCTCGAGGTTGCGGGCGCTGCCGTGATGCGGGACCTTGAGCAGGCCGAGCTTGAGCGTGCCGCCTTTCGGCACGAGCTGGGTGAACTCCAGGCCTTCGAGGATCTTGTCGCCGCGGGCATCGCCGGTCAGCAGCATTTTCTTGCCCGCCGCCTCGGCCAGCACAACCAGGCTGGAAAGGTTGGCCGGCGAGGTGTCGGCGTAGGCAGCCAGCACGTCGGAGACCGGGTCGCCTGATTCCGCGCGGTCGCGCAACCATTCCTGATGCTTCTTGCGCAGCGCGTCGAGTTCCTTCTGCAGCGGGCCGATCACCCGGAAGGTCAGGCCGGGCGCTACCTTGAGCGGTGGCGCGCCCGGCTGGGCAATGACCGGCTTGTTCTTGTAAGCGGAGGGATCCTCGAAGCCCAGCTGCTTTGCCCTGAAATAGCCGACGGCGAGGCTGCGCAGGGTGTGGCCCTGCTCGACGCTGGCCAGAACCTGGAGCGTGGCCCGCAGCGTGACCGGATCGTTGTCGATGATGGCCGCGTCCGAGTCGAGGACCAGGTCGTCGGGCAGCTCGCCGTCGATGGTCGCGGAAGCCGTGACCACGCCGTTGCCGGGCTTGAGCTTCTTCTTGACCTTGCCGGCATCGTCGTCGATCACCGCATCGAAGCTGTTGTGCCAGAGGTGCTTGACGCGCACGGCCATGGGTTTGTTGCCGGTATGGCGCTGCTTGAGCTCGCTCACCAGCTCGATGACGCCCTGGATATGGTCGTCGTCGACATGGCTCACCATGAGCGCATCGACGGTGAGCGGTTGCAACTCGGTGAGCGGGCGCGCCTGGCGGATGGCCGTGATGCGCGGCTGGAGATGCGGGGTATAGACCTGCTTGGGCCCGCCATCGACGATCACCAGGCCGGGATCGTCCTTGCTGCCGCTGTGGATCAGGAAACAATCGCCTTTGCGGGCTCGCCGCAGATCGAAGCTGAAGATCATCGCTCCCCCTTTCGCGGCTCTGGCCGCGCTTCAATCACACGCGCTGAAACGCCCGCAGCACGTCGAGCATGCCGTGGCCCTGGAAGCTGCGCTCCCGTCCCAGATCGGTGGCGCTCTCGCAGAGGATCTTCTTGATGCGCCGCGGTTGGCCGATCAGCTCGCTGTAGCGCGCCATGAGCATGGCCGCCGCCCCGCTGACATGCGGCGCCGCCATGCTGGTGCCGTCGAGATCGGTCCACGGCCCGCCGGCAGCAACGGGCGCGGTGCTGCGGATGCGCTCGCCCGGCGCCACCAGGTCCGGCTTGGGCCTTCCGTCGCCGGTCGGGCCGCGGCTGGAGAAGAAGCTGACGCCGTAGGTGTGCGGCGAGTTGCGGTGCGTCGAGCCGACGGTGATGACGCCGTCGGCGTTGCCCGGGTCGGTGATGCTGAAGGAGGCGTAGCTCTCGAAGGGGCCTTCCTTGGTCTCGAAGCTCTGATAGCCGCGGTTGCCGGCGGCGGCCACCACCACCACCCCGCTATCCACCAGCTGCTCACTCTCCAGGCAGACCGGCGTGCGGCCGCAGGCGTAGTTGCGCACGTCGTGGCGGATGGAGAGGCTGAGATTGGCGCCGTGGATGACGGTGAAGCGGTGACGCTCGTTGAGATAGCGGATGTATTGGAGGGCGGCGATGATGGCGAACTCGGTGTCCTCGAGCGTCGGCCCCATGACGCGGAAATCGTAGAGGCCGATATCCGGACACATGCCGTCGCCGATATCGGAGTCGAGGCCGGCTTGCCGTAGCTTGGCGGAGTTGGCGCCGATGATTCCGGCGACATGCGTGCCATGGTTGCTCAGCGGCGCGGTGCCGTCCGGCAGGGTGACGATCTGTTCGATCAGCGGCCAGTTGAGACGCCGGCCTTTGTCGACGTCATCGGCGATCTGCGCCAGGTCGCCATCGATCTTGGCGAGATTCTTCTGCTCCTCGGGCTTCAGGGGCTGGTTAGGGTCGTAGCGACTGAGCTTCATCGCGTTGTGCGCGCGGGTCTCGTCGTCCTCGTTGCTCAGGCTGACGATCTGCCGGAACTGGCTGAAATCGTAGCTCGCCTTGACGCGCGAGGGTTTCTCGTTGGGCTTGGGCTTCTCCTTCTGGAAGGCAGGATGGGTGGCGTCGATCCCGGAATCGAGGACGGCCCAGTTGATGTCGCCGCAGTTGACCGCGAAAAGGAGCTTGGCCGCGTCGCCCTTGACCGCCGGCACCGAGCGCGCGACCGCGGCGGTGGCCGTACGGTTGAGCGAGATCTGAAAGACCAGCGGCGCGTCGGGCTGCCGCATGGCGTTGAGCAGCTGCAGAAGCGGCCTGGCGACGGCATCGACCTTGACCTTCTCGAGCGCCCGCTGGATCTCCTCCTCGGCCGTTCCCTTGCGCGCCCCCTTGCGCGGCTGCGCCTCGCCGGCCCAGAGGATCAGCGCCGCGAGCCCGACATACTTGTCGAGAGTGGAGAAGCTGTCCGTCCCGGGGCCGCGGCTCCTGCCGCAGGCGATCTGCAGCATGTATTCGAGCGCCCGGCGCAGCTTCTCGCTGATTGCCTCCGGCCGCGCCGGATCGAAGTAGAGGTTGAACTCCTGCCGGTTCCGCGGCTCGTGCCACCACCCCGTCATGGGCACGATCACCTGCAGGAGCTGGTCGAATTTAAGCCGGGCCGCGACGACGGCCTGCAGGAACGCGACCTCCGGATCCGGGCGCGGCTTCGCGTCTCGCTGCCTTTCTTCCTTCAGGCGCCGGTTGATGGCGCTGGCCACTTCGCTGGCGAGCTTGCTCTTGTGCGGCGTGATCAGCAGGTCGGCGGCGTCCGCCGGTTTCTTCGCGAAGGCGATCCAGACGTCGCCCAGGATCGGCGAATCCTGCAGCTGGCGCCGGTCGTTGGGCGCGCCCAGCAGCATGTGCTCGACGGTCGCACGCGGGACTTCGATGGGCATCCCTAGACTTTCGCGGCCGGGTAGGGGAACTCCACCGCCGGCGTTAGAGTTGGATCGACATGCTTGCGCAGCGCCGCATCGCAGACGGCATAGCCCCAGTTGATCAGGCGTTCCTGATGAGCCGCCTTGAGCGCCTCAAGGCGCGTCGGCGTCTCCGCCAGCGCGAGCGTCCTCGCCACTGGGCAATCGAGGGTCTTGTTCAGGCCGTAATTCCGGATATCGGTGCGAATGCCCCAATAGGCGCCTTTGCGGTGGATGCTTTGATCCGGCGGAGCCTTGTAGGCGTCTATCAGCGCCCGCTTGCGCAGCGAGCGGACCTGGTTGTCGATCAGATCGAGGACGCGATAGGCATGGCCGGCCCAGTTCGAGGCCGGCGAGGCTTCCGGTTGTGTCTTGCCGCCCCCGTCGCTGACCAGCACCGTGCGGTAGCGCTTGAACACGGTTTCGAGGCCGAGGTTGTCGTAGACCCCGCCGTCGGTCAGCACCACCTTGCTGGTGTACGGTGGATGCTGCAGGTCGGTCCCGGAATTCGCCGTGAAATCGTTGGGGTTCACCGTGATCTCGGCCGGTGAAAGAATCGGCGGAAAGGCCGAGGAGGCAGCCATGGCGACCGACAGGGGAATCTCCGGCTTCTTGATCTCGCCGACACGATAGTCGCGCATGTAGCGCTTGGAGAACCGCCACAGGGCACCGGACTGCACATTGGTGGCGTTGATCACGAAGCGCGGCGCGTCCGGCAGGGCCTGCAACGTCGCGCCCTTGAGCTCGAGGTGTGCCTCGTAGGCTTCGGCAACGCGGTCGCTGACCCGTCCGGGCAGCAGGACGCCCGTGATAACCGATCCAACGTCGATGGTTTCTCCCGCCAGGCGGCGCAGCGGCGCGACTACCCTGGGCACGAAGTCGGCTTGGGGCTGCGGCGCGGCGAAGTTGAGGTTTCGCCATTGCAGACCCAGCACCGCCGCGGTGATCGAGCCGCCCGAGACGCTGGAGATTCGCGCGACCTTGCCGAGGATGCCGGTTTCGTAGAGCCGCCAGAGCACGCCGATGTGAAACACCATGGCCCGGTAGCCGCCTCCCGAGAGGCAGAGGCCGATGCCATCCTCGGGTTGCGGGCTTTCGGACGTGGCGGAAAGCGCCTGGCGAATAGTGTCTGACATGCGGGCCCCCTTTCCCCGTATGCGAGCACGTCAGTCTCCAGGAACAACTATACCGAGAAAGGCCCTGCCTCACCACAGATGGGCGCCGTCGGGTGCGTGTATTCACCGCCGGTTCATGTTAGAGGTCTTTACATGGGCTGGTCGGACCACCGGGGCGAGCGCCGCGGCTATCATCACGGCAATCTGCGTGAGGCGCTGATCCGCGCCGCTCTCGATCTCATTGGCCAGAAGGGGCCGGCGGGGTTCACCTTCGCCGACGCGGCGCGTGCCGCCGGGGTCAGCTCCGCCGCTCCCTATCGCCACTACCGCGACCGCGATGCGCTGCTCGGCGACGTCGCCAAGCGCGGCTTCGAGCTCTTCGCCGAGCGGCTCGAGCGTGCCTGGAGCGAGGGCGGGCCGGACCCCATGGCCGCTTTCGAAAGCCTGGGGCGCGCCTATCTCGCCTTCGCCCGCGATGAGGCCTCGTATTACTCGGCGATGTTCGAGGCCGGCGTGTCGCTCGATGCCGAGCCGGGTTTGCGCGAGGCCGCCGACCGCGCCTTCGCGAGCCTGCGGCGCGCCGCCGAGAGCGTGGTGGCCCAGCTCCCGGCCGGCAGGCGCCCGCCGGCGCTGATGATGAGCCTGCATATCTGGGCGATGGCGCACGGCATCGCCTCGCTCTTCGCCCGGGCCGATGCCGGCCGCCGGCCGCTGCCGATGACGCCGGAGGAGCTGCTGGAGGCGGGGTTGCTGGTCTACCTCAGGGGCTTGGGCGTCTAACGCCGGTGCTTCTTGACTCACCGGGCTGGATGTCTTATGTGAATGTAAGTAACATTTACATTGCCTCCTGAGACGAGGCGCCAGTCGAGCCGTGGGGGCCGGGTTGCCCCTGTTTCTGACCCTCGGGGACAAGAATGACGAGCATCGCAGCGAGATTGGACGACATGGGCAAGCCGGCCTGGATCGGCCTGCTGGTCCTGAGCTTCATCGTGTTCTGGCCGCTGGGATTCGCCATCCTGGCCTATCTGATCTGGAGTGGACGCATGGGTTGCGGACGTTGGCAGCACAAGGTCGATCGTATGCGCGAGCGCGCCGAGGAATGGGAGCGCCGCGGGTTCAAGGGCTGGCACGGGCCGTCGAGCGGCAACCACGCCTTCGACGAGTACCGGAACGAGACCATGCGCCGGCTCGAGGAGGAGCAGCGCGAGTTCAAGGATTTCCTCGAGCGCCTGCGCCACGCCAAGGACAAGCACGAGTTCGACCAGTTCATGGCCGACCGCCGCACGCGCCGGCCGAACAACGACAGCCCGGCGCCGGAAGCGTCTGCTTAAAGCGCTTCGGTTGAAAAGCGAAAGGCCCGCAGGAGACTGCGGGCCTTTTTCTTTGTCTGGAGCGCGCGACGCGCAACTGCGTTGCGCTGGCACGCTATGCGCGAAGCTGCGCTTCGCGCTCAATCATCCATCAGCGACGCGGTCTTGATCGCGTCGGCGATGCGCATGCCCTTGCGCAGGACCGCGTCCACGGCGTGGCCCTGGACCAGGTCGATGCCGTTCTTGTTGGCGTAGAGCAGGCCGGTCACCGTGCTGCAGCGCGCCAGGATGAGCTTGCACTGGCCCTCGCGCGCTGCCGCGATCTTGTCGAGGAAGGCGCGCTCGGCCTCGGGCTCCAGGGTGATGTAGCTGTTCGACCAGAAGACCTTGGCGTAGTGGCAGCCCAGCGAGTCGAGATCGAACTGGGTCACCCAGAACTCGTCGAGCCCGTCGAGACAGATGCGGTACTCGCGGCTATGGGCGAAATCGAGCAGCTCGCGATAGAGATGCAGATGCTCGAACAGGTCGCTCTTGTTGATCTCCAGCACCACCTTGCCGCGATAGGCGGCCGGCAGGCGCTCGTCGAACTTCTGGAAGTCCGCCGACAGCGCCGTCGACAGGTTCATGTTGATGCCGATCGACTCGCTGCCCATGAACTCCAGCCCGTGGTTGAGGCTGCGCAGGAGCGAGCGATCGAGGCTGGCGGTGAAATGGTTGAACAGCCAGCGGTTGGCCAGCAGGTCGTAGTCCGGCGACAGGCGCGTCTGCAGCTCGCGGATCGAGATGTAGAGCTCGAAGTATTCCTTGTTCTTGTCGCTGTCGTCCTTGATGTCGATTACCGCCTGGTTGAACAGGAACGGCGACAGGTCGAACATGCGCAGGGATTTGTCGATCTTGGCCAGTTCCTCGGGCGTGATCGCCGGCTTGGCGTCGCTGCCGGCCGTCAGGGCGCTGCTGTCCGACTTGGTGATCGATTCCACGTAGCGGATGACGTGGACGAAGTTCATCGACAGCTCGAGAATCGAGTAGAGCGACGCCTCCTTGTACGGGTTGACGCCCGTCATCTTGCTCTTGTTGAGCAGCGACACCTCGATCTTCTTGCACACCTCCTCGACCGAGGAAAACTTCAGCCCCTTGTAGAGCATGATGATGTCGCCGTTCGACATGTCGAACATCTGCACATGGGCCGAGTTGGCGGCGAGCTCGCCCAGGGCGCGCTGGATCATGGTGGTGTCGGAGAGCTCGACCTTCTCGAGCAGGCCGAGATGCAGGTGCACCAGGCGCATGCCCTGCAGTTCCTTGCTCGAGGACTGCAGCAGGGCGAGCAGCTTGGCGTCCTCGAATTCCTTTTCCTGCGGAAGCTGCGCCGCGGCATTGCGGGTGCCGGGCGTCACGCGCACGTGGTCGCGCATCGGACGGTGTTGTTGCTGCGGCGGCGGCCTCATCGCGGATTCCCCGTGGACATTTCCCGCACCCGGTTCAGGTGCAGGTCGACACTGCCAAGCTTAGAAGTACTAATACCGCTCGGGTCTATTCGATTGGTTGCAGAACATACTGACAATGCGAAGCTTTTACACAATAGCATGGAACAAATCGTTAAGGCGACGGTCACCCGTCAAACAAAGGTAAACACCGGCGACTCCAGCCAAGTCCCGCTGCGGCAGCAATTTTTCGGCACTCTGCTACAACCCGCACCCCCATGACGTTAACCACGATTCCCGCCTCTTCTGCCGCTCCTGCGGTGTCGCCCTGGCACGCCGAAATCGGCGCCATGCTGCGGCTCGCCCTGCCGCTGGTCGGTACCCAGCTCGCCCAGATCGCCATCATGACCACGGATGTGCTGTTCATGGGCTGGATGGGCCCGGAACCGCTGGCGGCCGGGGCGCTGGGCTCGAACGTCTATTTCCTGCTCTGGGTCTCGGCCATCGGCCTGGGGCTGGCGGTGGCGCCGCTGGCCGCCCAGGCGGTCGGCCGCAAGCAGCGCTACCTGCGCGACGTGCGTCGCTCGGTTCGCCAGGGCCTGTGGGCGACGCTGACCGTGTCGCTGCCCGGCATGCTGGTCATGTGGCATGCCGCTCCGGTTCTGCGCGCCCTGGGCCAGGACCCGGCGATCGCGCTCATGGCCCAGGATTACACGCGGGCCCTGGCGCCCGGCCTGGTGGCGGCGACCTGGTTCATCGTCCTGCGCACTTTCGTCGCGGCGTTCGAGCGGCCGCGCTCGGGCCTCGTGGTGCAGGTGCTGACCTTCCTGCTCAACGCCGCGCTCGCCTACGCCTTGATCTTCGGTCGCTGGGGCGCGCCGGAATTGGGGCTGGTCGGCGCCGGCATCGCCAGTGCGATCGCGCATTGGGCCAGCGTCGTCATGCTGCTCGGCTTCATCCTGGTCGATCGCCGCTTCCGACGCTTTCATCTTCTCGGCCGGTTCTGGCGGCCGGACTGGCGTCGGTATGGCGAGATCTGGCGGCTTGGCCTGCCGGTCTCGGCAACCATGCTGTTCGAGGTCGGCCTATTCTCGGGCGCGGTCTACGCCATGGGCATCATCGGCACCGCCGAGCTCGCCGCCCACCAGATCGCCCTGCAATGCGCCGCCGTGACCTTCATGGTGCCGCTCGGCGTGGGGCAGGCGGCGACGGTGCGCGTCGGCCTGTTCGCCGGAGCCGGCGACAGCGAGGGCGTGCGGCGGGCCGGCAACGTGGCGCTCGCCATCGGCATCGGCTTCATGGCGGTGACCATGGTGGCGATCTGGATCCTGCGCTACCCGCTGGCCGCGCTGTTCCTGGATCTCGAGCAGCCCGGCGCTCACCCGGTCTGGGAACTGGCGGCGGCTTTCCTGGTCGTGGCTGCGGTCTGGCAGGTCATGGACGGCGCCCAGGTCGTGGCCATCGGAGCGCTGCGCGGTCTCAAGGATACAAGCATGCCAATGGTCATCGCCGGTGTCGGCTACTGGGCCATCGGCGCTCCGGCCGGTCTCCTGGCGGCCTTCGCGCTGGGCCTGGGCGGGCTGGGCGTCTGGTACGGCCTGGCGCTCGGCCTGCTTGTCGTGTCGGTGCTCATGGTGCATCGCTGGATACGACGCGAAGCATTAGGCCTAGTCGTACCGCGCGCCTAAACTGCGGCCACCATGAGCAGCAAGCCGAAGAAGATCCGCCTCGACCAGATACTGGTCGATCGCGGACTGGCCGAAAGCCGGACCAAGGCGCAAGGCCTGATCCTGGCCGGCCTGGTGTTTTCCGGCGAGGCGCGGCTCGACAAGCCGGGCGTGGCCATCGCCGAGGACCGGGCGCTCGAGGTCCGCGGCCAGCCGCATCCCTGGGTGTCGCGGGGCGGCCTGAAGCTCGCCCATGCGCTCGAGCATTTCGCGCTCGATGTGAAAGGCCTGGTCGCGCTCGATGTCGGAGCGTCGACCGGCGGCTTCACCGACGTGCTGCTGGCGGGCGGCGCCGCCAAGGTCTATGCCGTCGATGTCGGTCACGGCCAGCTCGCCTGGAAGCTGCGCAACGATCCGCGTGTGATCGTGCTGGAGAAGACCAATGCGCGGCACCTTACCGCCGGGCAGGTGCCTGAACCGGTCGATCTCGTCGTCTGCGATGCCAGCTTCATCGGCCTGGAAACCCTCCTGCCGGCGCCGCTGGCCCTGGCGAAGCCCGGCGCCATCCTGGTGGCCTTGATCAAGCCGCAGTTCGAAGTGGGCAAGGGCCGCACGAAAGGCGGCGTGGTCACCGATCCGGCGCTGCACCAGGAAGTCTGCCAGCGCATCGCCGCCTGGCTGCCAGGCCTCGGCTGGCGCGTGCTCGACCTCGAGCCGAGCCCGATCCTCGGCCCCGAGGGCAACCGCGAGTTCCTGATCGCCGCGCGCCGCGCCTGAGAACAGTCAGCGACCGTCGGCTCCGTTTGAGCTAAGACTCGAGCGACAACCGGAAAACTCAAGGCGGGAGGACACCATGATCGATCTCTACACGGCGGCGACGGGCAACGGGCGGCGCGCCTCGGTCATGCTCGAGGAATGCGGCCTGCCGTACACGGTGCACAAGCTCGACCTCACCAAGAGCGAGCAGAAGACGCCGGCATACCTGAAGATCAATCCGGCCGGCGCCATTCCGGCCATCGTCGACACGGAGGCCGCGGGCGGCCCGCTCACGCTCGCCCAGTCCGGTGCCATCGCGCTCTATGCCTGCGAGAAGTCCGGCAGGTTCCTGCCCAGGGATGCGGCCAAGCGTGCCGCCGCGATGCAGTGGTTCCTGCACGCGATGTCGGACCAGGCGGCGTCCTCCGGCGCGCTGTTCCGTCTCGGCTCCCTGCCGGAAAAGCCCGCGGCCGCGATTTCGAGCTTCGAGACCCGCCTCGGCGACATGTTTCGTTACGTCAACAACCGGCTCGGCCAGGCCGAGTATCTCGCCGACGAGCTCTCGGTGGCCGATTTCGCCCTCTACCCGGTGGTCGCCAGCCGCACGGCGCTGGTCGAGAGCACCGGCGGTCTCGACAACCTGAAGCGCTGGGCGGCGGCGCTCGCGGCGCGCCCGGGCGTCGCCAAGGGCATGAAGGTTCCGGCTTAGGTCAGCAGGCCGACGATGGCGCCGATCAGGCAGGTGGCGAGCGTGCCGGAGACGATGGTCCTGAGGCCGAGATCGACGATGTCGTCGCGCCGCTCCGGCGCCATCGTCACCAGGCCGCCGATCATGATGCCCAGGCTGGCGAAGTTGGCGAAGCCGCAGAGCGCGTAGAGCATGATCAGGCGCGAGCGCGGGTCGAGCGCCTCGGGCGGCAGCTTCGACAGTTCGAGATAGGCGAGGAGCTCGTTGAGGATCGTCTTGGTGCCCATCAGGCTGCCGGCGGTCAGCGCCTGCTCCCACGGGATGCCCATCAGCCAGCAGATCGGCGCCATGACGGCGCCGAGCAGGCGCTGCAGGGTGACCGGCGCGCCGCCGACTTCCGGCGCCAAGCCGAGGATGGCGTTGACGAGATAGACCAGCGCGGTGAGCACCAGCAGCATGGCGATGATGTTGAACAGCAGCTCGAGCCCGGCCATCGTCCCCTTGACGATGGCGTCCATGGTGCTCGAGGCCACCGGCTCCGGGTCCTGCAGCAGCGCCTCGGTGCGCGGATCGCTGGTCTCCGGCACCATGATCTGGCCGATGACGATGGCGGCGGGCGCGCCGAGCACCGAGGCGATGACCAGGTGGGCGGCGGCGTCCGGGATCAGGGCGGAGACGAACATGGCGTAGAGCGCCAGCACCGTGCCGGCGATGCCGGCCATGCCGCCGGTCATCACCACGAACAGCTCGCTGCGCGACAGGCGCGCGAGGTACGGCTTGATGAACAGGGGGGCTTCGACCATGCCGACGAAGATGTTGGCCGCGGTCGACAGGCCGACGGCGCCGCCGACCTTCATCGTCCGCTCGAGGGCCCAGGCGAAGCCGCGCACCACCGGCGGCAGGATGCGCCAGTAGAACAGGAGCGTGGTGAGCACGCTCATCACCAGCACGATGGGCAGCGCCTGGGTCGCCAGCACGAAGGCCGCCCCCGGGAATTTCGGATCGAAGGGCAGCGGCCCGCCCCCGAGATAGCCGAAGACCAGCGAGGTGCCGGCGCGGGTGGCGGCGGCGATCGTATCGACGATGCTGTTGACCGCCGCGAAGGCGGCACGGAGCGGCGGCACCTTGAGCAGCAGGAGGGCGAGCACGATGGTGACCGCCAGGCCGATGGCGATGCGTTTGAGAGAGACCGCTCGCCGGTCCTCGCTGAGCGCCCAGGTCAGGGCGAGCAGCCCCACGATCCCCACGGCCGATTGCACTGCCAGCATGAGCCCCCCGGTCGCCCATGGGTCGCTTGGAGCGCGACTCGCCGGACGAGTGTGGGATATGTGCATACACGGAGCAATATGCGCATGCGCGCGGAACACTACGCTTACGCGCGAAGCCGGTGGATGACACAACCCGGTGACGGGCGGAGTCGCGCTCTCGACGCTAGACCCCACTGCCCTCGGTCGGCAGGCCGGCGGCCTTCCAGCCGAAGATGCCCTCATGAAGGGTGAGCGGCACGGGCAGGCCGGCGGCTGGGAACAGGGCCGCCGCGCGTGCCGAGCGGGTGCCGGACAGGCAGTAGAGGACCAGCGTGCGGCCGGCGTGGTCGGCGGTGACTTTCCCGGGATCGAAGGACGCCGGCGGCACGAGCGCCGAACCGGCGATGCGCTCGTCCTCGTGCTCTTCCGGTTCGCGCACGTCGATCAGGGCGATATTTTCCCGCTTCAGGCGCCCGGCCAGGGTCGCGGCGTCGATCTCGGGAAGAGGGTTGCTCATCGCAGCGGCGTTTTACAGAGGGCGGGTCCGGCTGGCAAACGAAACGCTGGCGGGGCGGAGGCCGATCTGTAAGATGCGCCTCGGTTCGGGATATGCGGTGCCGTGACACTCGGAATCGAGGGCTGGCGCCGGGAGAGGGCGGGGGTGGCTTTCGTCAGTCTGGAAAAGGCCCGGCTTGTATACGGTTCGGGCAGCGGCGGCACGCTGGCTGTCGAGGACGCCTCGCTCACCATCGAACGCGGCGAGTTCGTCGCCGTGGTCGGCCCGTCGGGCTGCGGCAAGTCGACCATCCTCAAGATGGTCTCCGGGCTGCTGCAGCCATCGGCTGGCCTGGTCACCGTCGAGGGCCAGCGGGTGACCCAGCCGCGCAAGGATTGCGGCATCGCCTTCCAGAACCCGACGCTGCTTCCCTGGCGCACGACACTCGACAACATCCTGCTCTCGGTCGAGATCGCCGAGGAGCACAGCAAGAAATACCGGCGCGACAAGAAGCCTTATCTCGACGCGGCGCACGACCTGCTGGCGACCGTCGGCCTTTCCGGGTTCGAGAACAAGTCTCCCTGGCAGCTCTCCGGCGGCATGCAGCAGCGGGCTTCTCTTTGTCGGGCCCTCATCCACCAGCCGCAGCTCCTGCTGCTCGATGAGCCTTTCGCGGCGCTCGATGCCTTCACCCGCGAGGATCTCTGGCTGGTGCTGCAGAACCTCTATCGCACGCGCCAGTTCACGGTGATCCTGGTCACCCATGATCTGCGCGAGGCGGCGTTCCTCGCCGACACGATCTACATCATGAGCCGGCGCCCGGGGCGCATCGTCAGCAGCACGAAGGTCGGGCTGCCGCGCCCGCGCGCGCTCGCCGACTGTTTCAAGCCGGAATTCACCGAGATGGTGATGGAACTGCGCACGCGCATCGCCAGGGAACTGGAGGCGGCATGAGCACGCCGCCGCCCAACGATCCCAATATCGGCGCGCCGGCGGCGCCCGATTCACTGGGAACGAAGACGCTCGAGAAGGTCATGCCCTGGGCCGTGATCGTGGGCATGTTCCTGCTCTGGGAGATCGTCTGCATCGTCTTCGACGTGCCGGTGTTCATCCTGCCGCGTCCGTCGGTCGTCACCGAGACGCTGTTCCGCCTGTGGACGCCGATCATGCGCCACACGCTCTACACGCTGTGGACGACGCTGATCGGCTTCGGCCTGGCGATCGTGTTCGGGGTGGCGCTGGGTGTCGCCGTCGGCGCCTGGCGGATGGTCTATAACGGCCTCTACCCGGTGCTGATCGGCTTCAACAGCGTGCCCAAGGTGGCGCTCGTCCCCGTGCTGGTGATCTGGTTCGGCTTCGGCCCGATCCCGGCGGTGCTCACCGCCTTCTCGATCTCGTTCTTCCCGATCGTGGTCAACGTGGCCACCGGCATCGCCACGATGGAGCCGGAGCTGCAGGACGTGCTGCGCTCGCTCGGCGCCAAGAAGCACCAGATCCTGTTGAAAGTGGGCATCCCGCGCTCGCTGCCGTATTTCTTCGCCTCGCTCAAGGTGTCGATCACGCTCGCCTTCGTCGGCTCGGTGATCGCCGAGACGGTGACCGGCAACCGCGGCGTGGGCTACCTGATGGTCGACGCCAGCTCGCGCTTCGATGCGCCGCTGGTCTTCGCCGGCCTCATCGTGCTGTCGTTCATGGGCGTCGGGCTCTACCTGGTCTTCGCCGAGATCGAGCGCCGCACCACCGGCTGGGCGCATCGCGGCCAGGAAGGCAACGGCTAGCGCTCGTCTGGCGCTTCCGGCGGCGGCCAGTAGCGCTTGATGGCCGCCATGATGTCGGCGGCCTTGGTGTCGAGGCTCTGGGTGACGATCGAGATGCCCGTGGCCGAGCCCATCCGCCCGGCGATCGGGTCACCGGCGATGCGCATGCCCACCTTGGCCCGGGCGCGGGTGGCGATGTCGACGTCGATGTCCACGCGGTGCCGGCCGAGCAGGCCACCGGGATAGCTGGCGTTGCGCAGGGCACTCCAGGAAATGGGATCAGGCAGGGCGCTCGGCAGGTAAAGCCCCGCCGGGCCGACCGTGACCACCGGCGAGCGGTCCCAGCATTGGCGCAGCGTGTGCCAGAAGTAGACCGCCAGGATCACGGTGAAGAACGCGCTGGCGATCAGGCGGTCGCGCGGGCCCTCGCCGATATCCCAGAAGAGGATGACGCTGTAGACGGCGGCGACCAGCAGCACCGCGGTGAAGGCCGCCTGCAGATAAGCAATCGGCCGCGAGCGTCGGACCTCGAGCACGGGTTCGGACATTGTCAGGCGCGGATCAGCCGCCCACCACTACGAACCGCACTGGGCCCGGTGGCGCAGCAGGTGGTCGGCGAGCACGCAAGCGAGCATCGCTTCACCCACCGGCACGGCGCGGATGCCGACGCACGGATCGTGGCGGCCCTTGGTGACGATCTCCGTCTCCTTGCCGTCGACCGTCACGGTCTGGCGCGGCGACAGGATCGAGGAAGTCGGCTTGACGGCAAAGCGCGCCACCACATCCTGGCCGGTGGAGATGCCGCCGAGGATGCCGCCGGCCTGGTTCGAGAGGAAGGCGACCTTGCCGCCGCGCATGCGCATCTCGTCGGCGTTCTCCTCGCCCGAGAGGGCGGCGGCGCCGAAGCCGGCGCCGATCTCGACACCCTTCACCGCGTTGATGCTCATCAGCGCGGCGGCTACTTCGGCGTCGAGCTTGCCGTAGATCGGCGCGCCCAGGCCGGCCGGTACGCCCGAGGCCACGACCTCGATCACCGCGCCGCACGACGAGCCGGCCTTGCGCACGCCGTCGAGATAGCCTTCCCAGGCCTGCGCCGCCTGGCGGTCCGGGCACCAGAAGGGGTTGTCCTCCACCGCCTCCCAGTCCCAGCGCGCGCGGTCGATTTTGTGCGGGCCCATCTGGACCACCGCGCCGCGGATCGTGACGCCCGAGCCGAGCACCAGCCGCGCGATGGCGCCGGCCGCGACGCGCGACGCGGTCTCGCGCGCCGAGGAGCGGCCGCCGCCGCGATAGTCGCGGATGCCGTACTTCGCCCAGTAGGCGTAGTCGGCATGGC
>JALHMR010000041.1 GCA_022843945.1 Rhodospirillaceae bacterium
GCTTGCGGCCCTCGAAGGCGCGCGCCTGGCTGCGCGCGGTGCGCGGACGGTCCTTGGCTTGCGCCGCTTCGCGCCGCCGCGGCCGGCTCACGGCTTCGAGGCCACGGCTCGCAGCATCCAGGCGTACTGCTCATGCTTGCCGATGCGCCCGGTCAGCATGTCGGCCGTGAACACGTCGTCGAGCTTCTCGGCCTCGTGGATAGCTTCGCGCAAGGTGCGCGCCACGCATTGATGGTCCCGGGCCAACGCCTCGACCATCTTCACTGCATTAGGCTCGTGACCGGTCTCGTCGATGTCGGAGAGTTCGAGGAAACGGCCAAGCTTGGTGGGCGCGAGATAACCCACGGCTCGGATGCGCTCGGCCAGCTCGTCGATGCTCAGCGCGAGATCCTCGTAGATCTCCTGGGTCATTTTGTGGACGCCATAGAACATCGGTCCGGTAATGTTCCAGTGTACGCCCTGGGTCTTGGTGTAGAGCACATAGGTGTCGGCAAGTGCCTTCTCGAGGAGGGCCGCCAGCTCCTTGCGATCCTCCTGCTCCAAGCCGGTGGACATGGGGATCGTCTCTTTCGACGGCATTACCGCGGCATCGCTCATCGTGTTCTCCTTCGATGTTCTTGATGTAGCTAAGCGTTGCCGTACTTTCGGCGCGCTCTTCACTGGGTCGAACGCTGCCTCAGTCCCGCGGTTCCCATACAAACGCTGGATGAATCATGCGCTTGGCGCGGAGTTTCTAGCGGGTCCAACTCAGCGCACTAAACACCTCAAGCTTGGCGGAACTGCCAGTGAAGCCCCGCGTTGTGGAAGCAAGACCCGGCCCGTCGGCCGAGACCTTTGTCTGCCTTGGCAATAACCATGCTCCAACGTCGCGGCAGCCGTCCGCTGATAAAACCAAGGCCGCACGGGTTATGCGGGGGAGGGAGTAACCCTTCCTCCCCCGAATTTTCAACGCCGCATTCCTTCGCTTGCCGGGAGAGACCATGACACCCCTCGTTCCCATCGTTCCGCTGGTGCTGGCTGGGCTTGTGGCATGGCGCCTCGTCACGCGCGCCTATGAGCCGGTGAAGCCGGCGAGCCGCACCGTGCGCCGTTCGTCTCCGGCACGCGCCGGCGTGCGCAACGGCCGTTCGCCACGTTCGCGCAAGAAACGCAACGGCGGTTGACCTTGCGTCGTCCCGCTCGCGGTTAGAACCAGTAGCGGGGCAGGGCGAGTTCGGGCTTCGTCGGGCTGTTGCCCGTGTCGCGCTCCGCCAGGCTGTCGTTCAGATCGATATCGGCAACGATCGGCAGATGATCGGATGCCGCTCTCGATAACGCAGAGCGATGCACATGGATCTTGTGCAGCCGCTGGTTCGGGATCGTCCAGATACGGTCGAGCGACATCAACGGGCGCCGGGACGGAAACGTGCGCAGCCGCGGCAGGCGTTCCGGCGCTCCGATCCTCCGCAGCGACCGGCGCTCGAGGCCGAATATATTGAAGTCGCCCATCAGCACCGTGAGCGGGCGCGGCTGCTCCTCGAGCATCTCCAGAAGCCTGCTGATCTGCTGTCGGCGCTCGTGCGGAAAGAGGCCGAGATGCGTGGAGATGATGCGCACTTCCACCTGATTGAGCTTGAGCACGCAATCGATCGCCCCGCGCAGTTCGAAGGGATGGACCGTGAGATCGACCAGGCGCGAGTCGAGAATCTCCCCCTTGGTGAACAGGGCATTGCCGAATTCGAAGCGGCCCCAGCGCAGATTGCTGGCCGAGATCGAATGCATGCCGAGGTGCTTCTCGAAGAAGCGGAACTGCTCCATCTCCTCGATCAGCGAGCTGCCGCCGACCTCCTGGAGAGCGATGACATCGGCCTGTATCTCGCGCAGCACGCGCAGCACCCGCTCGGCATTGCACTGGCGATCGTTGCCGACGCAGGAATGGATGTTGTAGCTGGCAACCCGGAAGGTGGGGGCCGACATGGCGCTGGCCCTTGATGTCAATGGCTGACGCTGGCGGCACCCTTGCCGGAAACGGCCTTGGGGCGATCGCTCAGCGCATTCGCTGATTCATCCTTCAAAAATATTGCCAAACCGATAATCAGGGGCACCAAGTAGTAAATGGCCCGGAAGGTTACGACGCCGGCGATCAGGCGTGGCTCGTCAAGGAATTGCAGCATGACATACTCTAGGACACCCCAGCCACCGGGAACATGCCCGATGATGGCGGCGGCGTCCGCCCCGACGTAGAGGGTCATGACCGACAGGTAACCGGCCGATGTGAATGGCGAGAGGCAGGCATAGAGCGCGCCTCCGATCAAAAGGACGTTCAGGGTGCCGGTGCCGACCTGGGCAAGGGCCAACTTCAGGGAGGGAAAACGTATCGCCCGCTTGCGGATGTGAATCGGTTGGCGCACGAGAATGCAGGCGATGGGATAACCGACCACGAGGAGCGTGAAGACCGCAGCTATCGCGATCAGCGGCGGTGCCGGCATCCCGAGCAATTGGGCGATGACGCTTCCGTTCAGCGCCAGCAGCACCGTCGAGACCACCATGATCCCCATCGTAACCGTCACGCCTGAGAACAGGATGACTTGGGCCGTGGCGACGAGATCGATGCCGCGCCTGGAGTACATCCTGTAACGGACCGCTCCGCTGCTCAGCGCAGCCAGCCCGAGGCTGTGGCCGACGCCGAGCGCGGCAACGGTCACCAGGATGGTCTGCGGGAACGTCAGGCAGCGGCGGGCTGCGTAGCAGATGCCCAGGTACTCAGCGACGGCGAAGCCGAGAAAGGCGGCGACGGAGAGCGCGCCGGCGAGCCACAAATTGATCGCCGGAATCTGGGCGAGGGCCGTCGTGATCTCGGCCACCTCGTAACGCTGGAAAACGCGGATGAGCAGAAACACGCCGAACAACGTCGCCAACGCTCCGAGGATCGGCATAACCAGGCGCCACTTCATTGGCAACAGAACGTATCCCGGTGCGAGACGGTTCCGGCGGAAACCCCCTTGGGTACCGCGTTTCCCATATGGGCCACCCTCCCCCCTCCATTGCTTCCCGAGCCGTGGCTGTCCTGGTCGGCGTCAGCGCGCCTGGGCGGCCTGCGTGATCAGGCCATAGCAATCGCTGTCCTTGCCGAGGCCGGCCTCGATCAACGGCAGCAGAGCCGCAAGCGGTGTGAGGACGACCCCGAGAGCGACCGACGCCCCGATCCGGGCGGCAAGGGTCGCTGGATCGGGCAGCACCCGCGGCTTGGCGAACGAGCCGCGGATGAGAATGGGCGCGCGCAAGGTGAGGGGGCTGAAGTCCTTGGGCTGCGGACGGATCACGAGATCGAGGCCTTCGTCCTTGAGCGAGATCGAGCCGTCGCCAGTGATGTTGGTGTCGGTCGTATCCAGCACGATCGCGTTCGGGATCAGGACACCCTGCTTGACCTCGAAATCGGTGACGAAGCAACGGATCGGATGAACCTTCTCCTTGTTGCCGATCAGGAGCGCCACGGCCTCGGCCACGTCGAGGCCGGCGAGCTCGGCGATCACCAGATTGAGCTGGCCACCGGCCATGAACAGGGAGATGCGGCCATCGGCGTTGCCGAGGACTTCGGCCGTGGAGCGTCCGGCGCCCTTGAGCCGGACCTGGCCGGCCAGGAGTCCGGCGCTTTCCTTGCCGATGCTCTTCGGAAGAAGCTCACCGAGGCTGATGCGCCGGAGATCGACATCGGTTTCAACCACCGGGACCTGGCGCGAACCGTCGAGCCTCAACATCCCTTCGATTTCGCCGAAGGCCAGCGTGAACTTAAGCGGCTTGAGGGTGGCGACGCCGTTCTGCAGGACGACGTGCGTGGAAAGTTTGTTGATCGGAACCGCCGGCCCGACGATACGCGCCGCCTCGAAGCGCACGTCGGCGTCCATGGCGCGCAGCCGTTCGAGGTCGATCGGGGCGTCGGGGAGGACGCGGCCGGTATCCTTCTTCTGCTCGCTGTCCGCGCCAACCAGGCCGCCCAGGTCCTTGAAGTTGAGATTCGTCGAAACCATCCGCCCGGTAAGGCGGGGGCGGATCTTGTCGTCGCCGGTGCGGAACTGCAGCGAGCCCTTGAGATCACTGTTGCCGACCTGGCCGGCAAAGTCGGTGAAGGACCACAGCGTCTCCTGCCGGGTGAGGCGGCCCTCGATGCTGTAGCGCGGGGTGGGCGGTAGCGCCACGCCCAGCACGGGGAAGAGCTTCGACAGGCTGGGTCCCGACAGTTTCAGCGAGGCGTCGAAGCCGGAGAGCTGGATCGGGTCCTGGGCGGTGCCCTCGACCGCAACCCGGGTCTGGCCGGCCTGGACGGTTATCGAGAACGGGTAGGGCTCGGATCCCTCGCGCAGGCTGAGGATCGAGCCGCCGACGAGGTCGAGCTTGAAGGGCTCGTTGGCGAGCTGCCCGACGCCCTGCAGGCGCAGCGTGTCCTTGCGGCCGGCCTCGCCTACCGCGGTCGAGATGTCCAGATCGACATCGAGGCCCTGCACCTGGTCGACATAGCGCACCTTGCCCTCGTCGATGCGCAAGGTGCCGATGATAGGAAACTCGCTGCGCTCGTCGGGAGCCGCGGTCTCCGCCGCCGCGACACCGGCCGGGTTCTCGGAAAAGTCCCAGTTGCTCTTTCCGTCGGCGTTCTTCTCGAGGGCGATCTCGGGTCGGCGCAGGTAAACCTCCGGCAGCACCAGCCGGCCGCGCAAGAGCGGCATCAGCTGGATCGACACGTCGGCCTGTTCAAGCTTGCTCAGCGCCTCGGCCTTCGCCCAGGGCGCGTTGGCGATAGTCAATCCTTCGAGCCGGATGTGGGTCACCCAGCCCAGGTCGACGTCGATATTGGCAATCTCGATCTTGCGGCCGGCAGCGCCGCTGGCGCGCTCGGAGGCATAGCCCCGCAGGTAGTTCCAGTCCCAGAGCAGGAAATAGGCGCCGGCCAGCAGGCCGACCAGCACCAGCGGCGCGCCGAGGACGAACCACAGCACACGATGCCGCGACCGCGTTTTGCGAAAGAGAGAGGGCGTCATGATGCCCTGACGAAACGAAGCGGTTGGGGATTGGTTTCAGAAGCGGCCGTAGCCCTTTGGTGGGCATAGGCGCTGTCGGGCTGGTCCCATCGCCTGGAACCATTCCGGTGTCGCGGCATTACCTCGATAGAGCGGTAACAGGGCCTTTGCGCTGTCACGCCATAAGCTGCGCCACCAGCCCCGGCGCGGCCCCGCCGCGTTACCGATCAAGGCATCTTGCGCGTGAGGAGGTCGTATGGAGCGCCCCTTAGAGATCTGCTTCCACAACATGGAATCCTCTCAGGCGATGGAGGCGGAGATTCGTCGCGCCGTTGAGCAGCTTGATCGGCGCGGTGGGCTCATCGGCTGCCGGGTGACGATCGACGCGCTACATCGCCAGCACGCGATCGGCAAAGTCTACTCGGTCCATATCGTGCTGTTCGTCAGCGGCACCGAGATTACCGTGACACACGATCCGAACCACGCCCGGGAGAACTACGCCAAGCATGATGATCCCTACGGATCGCTGCGCCTCGCTTTCCGGACGGCGGGCCGCCGGCTCGCGGCCTTCAAGTCGAAGCAGCGCCGGGAGGCTGAGCCGCATCGCCGGCGCCCGACATCGACGCCGGTCATTCCCGCCGAACGCGCCGACGGGGGCGCGGGAGGCCTCGGGGCCATGGAGGCAGACATGCCACCCAAATCGAAGTCCGTGCGGCCGAAGAGGCCGCGCAAGCCGCCGCCCGAAAACCACGCCGGGGAGGCTGCAGCGCTCGCCAGCCATCCCTTCGAGGGCGGCAAGCGTCCGGACAAGGCGTCGCCTAAGCTGAAAAAGCGCGGCGAGATGGCGCGCCCCAAGGACAGCGGCCGCTTCGGCGCCTGACTTCTAAAGACGCAGGCGCTGGCGGATTTTCAGCAGCTCCGCCCACGGATCGCGGCGCTGACGCTTGACGCGGGCGAGAACGGCGTCGATCGAGAAGGCGGCTGGCTCGAGCTCCGGCGTCACTTCGCTCCAGGCCAGCGGCACCGAGATCGGCGCGCCTTCACGGGCCCGGGTCGAGTAGGGGGCGATGGCGGTGGCGCCGAAGTCGTTGCGCAGGTAGTCGATGAAGATGCGGCCCTTGCGAACCTTCTTGGCCATGTTGGTGGTGTAACGTTCGGGGGCGCGGGTGGCCATCACCTCGGCAAGCTGGCGCGTGAACTCCTTGGCGGCCGCCCAGTCCGGTCCCGGCTCGATCGGCACCACGACATGCAGCCCCTTGCCGCCGGTCGTCTTGGGAAAGCTCTTGAGTCCGATCTCATCGAGCAGGCCGCGGACCTCGTGGGCGGCAGCAACCACGCGTTCCCATGGCACCGACGGATCGGGATCGAGATCGAAGATCAACCGGTCGGGGTGATGGATATCCTTGCCGCGCGACCCCCAGGGATGGATTTCCAGCGTGCCGAACTGCACGAGCTCGACCAGACCCTGCACATCGTCGACGATCAGATAATCCTCTTCGCCAGCCTTGACGTGAATGCGGCGGAGGGCGTCGGACATGCCGGCGGCGGCGTGCTTCTGATAGAAGCACTTCTGGCTGGTGCCGCCGGGGCAGCGCACCAGGCTCAGCGGCCGGTCGGCGATATGCGGCAGCATGTGCGGCGCGATCGCCGCGTAGTAGCCGGCTAGATCCTGCTTGGTGAGGCCCTGGCCCTTGAACAGCACCCGGTCGGGATGGGTCAATCGGAAAGGCGGCGGCTCAGCCGATACCTTTGGTCCGGGCTTGGCGCGCCGGCTCTCCTTCTTTGGGGTGGGTTTCTTGGCCATGGGCTCCGCCCGCTTGGACTCCCAGGTCGCATCCGCAGCCGCCGCGATCTTCTCCAACGACCGGTGGGTCAGCACGCTGCGGTCCTTCTCAAGTATGACGTCCCCGTGGTCGGACGTCGCGTACTCGTCGTTGGCCTTGATCAGCAGCCAGTTCTCCTTGCCGTTCTCCTCGCGCCCGTGCATGCGCACGAGGTGCCAGCGGCCCTTGAGCTTCTTGCCGTGCAATTCGAATTCGAGATGGCCCTTGGCATAGCCCTTGTGCGGGTCGCCGATCGGCTCCCAGGTCCCGATGTCCCAGACCATGACGGTGCCGCCACCGTACTGGCCCCGCGGGATGATGCCCTCGAAACGCGCGTAGTCCATCGGGTGATCTTCGGTATGCACCGACAGCCGCCGGTCCTTCGGGTCGAGGCTGGGTCCACGCGTCACGGCCCAGCTCTTCAGCGTGCCGTCGAGCGCCAGGCGGAAGTCATAATGCAGGCGTCGGGCGGCATGCTTCTGCACGACGAAGAGGTTGTCATCCCTGGCGGCCGTCTGGCCGCCGCGCGGCTCCGGCGTGATGCCGAAGTCACGCTTGCGGTCGTAGAGCCGCAGGGCCGCCGGCCGATGCGCGGCGGTGCGGCGCTTGGTCTTGCGCGCCTTGGACCGCGACGCGGGTGGGGATGCGGTCTTTCGTTTGGGGGACGAGCGGGCCATGGGAATACCTAAGCTAACTCGCGGGCCGGGCGCGGAGTTCCGAGCGGCGGTCACGCTCAAGCAGAAGGCTGATTGCGGGGCGTAATTTGCGGCCACGTTGGAACGGGCTTCGCCCCACTCCGTTTGCCCCTCGGTGCGGACGTATCAGAATCTCATGAGGTGAAAAATGTATAAGTCTATGATGACAGTTGCTGCGGCGATGCTGGTCAGCAGCGTGGCCATGGCGCAGACGACGACCCCGGCGCGGCCGTCGCAGAATCCCGGCCCGACGACACCGCCGGCTGGCTCCCAGCAGCAGACACAGCAGGCGCCGCAGAACCAGAACTGCCAGCAGATCACCGACGCGGCCAAGCGGACGGCGTGCCTGAACAGCGCACAGACCGGCACGGGTTCGGGCAGCATGTCGACCGGCAGCCCGCCGAGCGGCAGCTCGCCGAGCGGCACCACGGGCAGCGGCGCGACGGGTTCGGGTTCGGGCAGCTCGGCCCCCTCCGGCTCGATGAATCGCTCGCCGTCGGGCGGGGCGGGCTCGGGGAGCGGCACCGGATCGGGCACCGGCACCGGCTCGAGCGGCACCACCCGCTAAACAGCTTCCCTTCTCGTCGTGGGAACGGCCAGGTCGCTGACCTGGCCGTTTTCACATGCGCGGGCCGTCCGGCCGGCGCGGAAGCGCGGGGCCGTCGCGGCGGGCCCGATGTGCAAAAAGGCCGGCGTCAAGCGGTTTTCCGGCGCTGCGGCCGATTGACAGCGGCAGCGGCGCGAGCGAGGAATTACGCGTGAAACTTGGGGCCCCGACTCGGGAGCGTCCAAAAACCATAATGAGGAACCTATGCCCGTCGTTACCCTGAAGCACCTCGCCGCCGGCATCGCCGAGAAGCAGGAACTTCCGAAGAAGCAAGTCCTGGAGCTCCTGGACAGCTTCGTCGAGTCACTGACTCGCAACCTGAAGAAGGGTGAAAAGATCCGCATCCCGGGTCTCGGCATCTTCGTCGTCGCCAAGCGCGCCGCGCGCATGGGCCGTAACCCGGCTACCGGCGAGCCGATCAAGATCAAGGCGAGCAAGAAGGTCCGCTTCCGCCCCGCCAAGGACCTCAAGGAAGCGGTCTGACCGTCGTCTGGCGGCATTCGCCGCCGCAGGCGATGAGCGGCACTTGCTGGGTCAGGGCAAGTTGACCGACCTCCTCCTGCGGGGAGATGCGAGGCTGGACCATGCAAAGGCGTGCGCGCTGCCCTTCGGGTCGGTGTGCACGCCCTTCGCTTTCTCAGGCCCCCGGCCTGTCTGCCGGGAAAGCCCGCCCACGGGGGGCGGGGCTCCAGCCCCGGGCGAGCGCTCCACCCTCGGCTATCCTACCGTTCTGCACCATACAAACAGGCCGCGCCGCACGGCCTGTTTCGGCGTTTCCGCAGGATGTACCCTGCGCATGGATTGTAGTACGGTGCCGGAGACTAAAGGCTGCCAGGCGCATAAAATGGGCTTCAAAGGCCGCAGTTTTGCGCCATGGCCGGCAGCCCGGCGGAGAGTTTTGGGGGGTTCAATGGGTTGTCGGTCCGGCCGGAAACAGATGTTCCGCTTGCCGCGCCAGCCAGCCGCCCCGATCAACGTGGGTTTGGTTTGACGATGGCTAGCGTCCGCGTTCTCCTGACTGAAGACCACCGGCTCGTGCGGGCGAGCCTGCGGTCCCTGCTCGATAATTTTGCCGGGGTCGAGGTCGTTGCCGAAGCTGGCGACGGGCGTGAGGCGCTCGAGCTGATCGCGCAGCACCGCCCCGAAGTCGTGCTCATGGATATCTCGATGCCGGGCCTGAACGGCCTGGATGCGACGCGGCGTATCGTCAAGGAACACCCCAAGGTTCGCGTCGTGGTCCTCTCCGCCCATACGCGCGACGATTTCGTGCTGCAGGCCCTGCGTGCCGGGGCGTCCGGATACGTCCTCAAGGGCTCGACTCCGCGCGAGCTGGAGCTGGCCATCGATTCGGTCTCGCGCGGCGAGCTGTTCCTGAGCCCGGCGATTTCAAAGCATGTGATCGAAGGCTATCTCAATCGCGGCGACGAGCAGAAGAGCAGCTCCATCGAGCAGCTGACGCCGCGCCAGCGCGAGATTCTCCAGCTGATCGCCGAGGGCAAGTCGAGCAAGGAGATCGCGCAGCTTCTCGACGCCAGCGTCAAGACCATCGAATCGCACCGCGCCAGCCTGATGGACCGCCTCGACATTCACGATGTCGCCGGCCTGGTCCGCTACGCCATCCGCCACGGGCTCGTCTCCCCGGAGGAGTGATCCGTTCGGGTGCCACTGCCCGAAACGGAGTTTTCCACATACCTCTTTCGGCCTAGCGTTTCCCGTTACCGGGAAGCCCCCGGCAACAAATCGATAAATCCCCCCGCCGGACTCAGGCGCAGCCCGATAAGCCTGCCTTAGTTCTGCCGCTAAGCTGCATCTCACAAATCGGCGCTGCTTTGCGTCATGTGTATGCCGCAGGGCGGAAGGGACGAGGCGGATGTCGGGCAGGCTGGTAGTCGTTTCGCACCGCTCGCCGGTGCAGGACGGGAGCAGCGCAGCGGGCCTGGCCGCCATGGCCGACATCGCGGTGGCCGAGGGTGATGCCGGGGCGCCGGTTCTCTGGTTCGGATGGAGCGGCCGGATCTCGCAGGACCCGACGTCAGTCGTATCGATCCGCCGGGACAGAGCCCTGACCTGTGTCGGCGTCGATCTGAGCGCCAGCCAGTACGAAGGCCACCTCACCGGATTTTCGCACAGTACCCTGTGGCCGGCGTTTCACGACATGCCGGACCGTATCCGTTTCCACGCCGATGATCTGGCGCTTTACCGGGCGGTGAACGGCATGCTGGCGGCTCGTCTGGCGCCGCTGCTGCGGGCGGGTGACCGCTTGTGGATCCACGACTATCACCTCCTACCGATGGGCTGGATGCTCCGGCAATGCGGGGTCGATGCCCCGCTTGGCTTCTATCTGCACGTTCCTTTTCCCTCGATGGATACCCTTCTCGACCTGCCCTGGCGCCGCAAGCTCGCCGAAGACCTGTCCGCCTACGACTTCGTCGGCCTGCAAACCCGCCGCGACCTGCTCAACTTCCGCGAGTTCATGCGTCGTGCGCGCTCGGCCATCGCCACGCGTCGCGACGATAATCGCCTGCAGCGCCAGCCCAGGGCGGCGGTCCTTCCCGTCGGCATCGCCACCCGGGCGACCATGGCCGCGGCGGACTCCGCCGAGACGAAAGAGCAGTCCGTTCGTTTCTCCCGCTGCCTGCGCGATCGCACGGTCATCGTCGGGTCGGAGCGTCTCGATTACACCAAGGGCCTCCTGGAGCGTCTCCACGGCTATGAGCGCCTGCTGAGCCGCCGCCCGCATCTGCACGAGCAGGTCAGCCTGGTCCAGGTGACGGCGCCGTCGCGGTCCGTGGTGCCCGGCTATCTCGAATTGCGCGAGGCGCAAAAGACCTACGGGCAGCAGATCAATGATCGCTTCGGCGCCCGCGGCTGGATGCCGCTCTATGACATCTACGGCTCGCTCAGTGCCACCTCGCTGGCGGCGCTGTATCGCGGAGCCCGTGTAGGCCTGTTCACGCCGCTGCGCGATGGCGCCAGCCTGATGGCCAAGAAATACGTGGCGAGCCAGGACCCAAGAGACCCGGGCGTCCTGGTGCTCTCGCGGCATGCCGGGGCGGCGGAGCAGCTGACCGAGGCGCTGCTCGTCGATCCGTCGGACCCCGACCAGATCGCCGACGCCATTCACCAGGCGCTCGAGTTGCCGCTCGGCGAACGGCAGGACCGCTGGCGGCGCATGATGGTCAAGCTTCTCCATCACGACGCTCTACAGTGGCACTCCGGCTTCGTCGACGCGCTGTGCCAGGCCCACCGCTTGGCCGGAGCCCGGGACGAGGCGGCGCTCGAGGCCTTCGCGGTGCCCGGCCTCACCGACCAGCCTGGCCTGCTCAACGCGGCCGTGGCCTTTCCGGTCCCATGATTCGAGCCGGCGCGGCGACGTTGAAAACCCGGAGCAGCTTCGTGCTTGCCGCGCTGGGTGTCGCTCTGATGCTCGCGGCCGGGCCCGCGGCGGCCAGCTCCGGTGACGAGCGTGACCTGAATTGCCTGGCTCTCAACGTCTACCATGAGGCCCGTAACCAGCCTCTCGAAGGTCAGCTGGCGGTGGCGCATGTGACGCTGAACCGACTCGACGACCCGTCGTTTCCCTCGACGATCTGCGATGTGGTGTTTCGGAACCGGCATTTCTCGTGGACCAACGATCCGGCCAAGCGGTCGGAGTATCCGCGTGAAGCGGCTGCCTGGGAAACCGCCCGGCGTGTGGCGCAGATTGCCTTGGCCGATCGCGACGGCGACCCCGTCCAGGGCAGCACCTATTTTCATCTCGCCGGCATTTCCCCCGATTGGGCAACGTCGCTGCAGCGGATCCGGCAGATCGGCGACCATGTTTTTTACGCCCGTGCTAGCCTGCGCAGCCCGCGCCGCATGGCCTCGAAGCGTGACGATGAGCAGCGGGTCGAGGTGGCGACCGATTGATCGCCGCTGAGGTGGCTGCTGGCGGCGTTATGCCGTTGGAGTGTGGGTGGTTTCCGGGCTGCCTCTAGGGGTTTCACCGGATAAGGCCCCGCTGACGCTCATGGCTAAGATTGCCGACCGGTCGCGGTCGATGGCAATGCGCGGTCACGGGGGCGGGTCGGGTTTGCTCCGGTCGCGCGCGGCGGACGACTCTCCCGGGTATTCGTCCACGATGGGATTCGGTCTGTCCATGCGCGCATTCCTCCCCGTAATGGTCGGCGATAAAGGCCCACGGCAGGGTAAGCTGCGGGAACGGGAATGGTGGTAGCGGGGTTTGACCGTGCGGGCATTGAGGGACCAGTGACAGGTGTCGTGGCGGCAGAGATGCCTGAGCTCAGCATCGTCATCGACGACGATGAGGACGAAGCCGCGATCAAGGCGAGCATCCTGCTGGTTGATGACAAGCCGCAGAACCTGCTCGTCCTGGCGGAGATGCTGGCAGGGCTGAACCAGAACGTCGTGCAGGCGCGATCCGGTTCGGAAGCGCTCCACTGCCTTCTCCGCGAGGATTTCGCGCTCATCCTGATCGACATCAAGATGCCGGACATGGACGGTTATGAGCTGGCGGCGCTGATCCGTGACCGGCAGCGCTCCCGTCACGTGCCGATCATCTTCAGCACCGCGGCCCGCCAGGAGGACGAAGATATCTCGCGCGGCTATGCCCTCGGTGCGGTGGACTATGTGTTCAAGCCCATCGACCCCGTCGTTCTGCGCGCCAAGGTCTTGGTTTTCGTCGACCTGTTCAAGAAGACAGAAGCTATCCGGCGAAAGGCCGAGACCCAGCGCAAGTTACAAGTCGAATATCTCCTGGCGCGCGCCGAGAAGCTCGAGGCGGAGCGGGCCCTGCGCCAGATCGAGGAGCGCCAGGCCCTGATCATCCGGTCGCTGCCCATCGCGCTCTATACCGCCGACCTCAAGGGGCGGTTTTCCGGTCCGCGTTTCCTGAGCGAGCGCATCGCCGCTTCGGTCGGCTTTGACGCGACGACTTTCATCGACGACCCCGATCTCTGGACGTCGCGCATCCACGCCGACGATCTGCCTCGTGTGCTCGCCGACCTCGATGTGGTGATCAGCGGCGGCACGCCGGCCACCGAGTACCGCTGGCGCTGCGCCGACGGGTCGGAGCGTGTGTTCCTCGACCAGGGCGTGCTGCTGCGCGATGCCGATGGCGCCCCCAAGGAGATCCTCGGGACCTGTCTCGACGTCACCGACCGGCGGCGGCTCGAGCAGCAGCTCCTGCAGTCCCAGAAGATGGAGGCGCTCGGCCAGCTCACCGGTGGCATCGCGCATGACTTCAACAACATGCTCAGCGTCGTGATCTGGAATCTCGACCGCGTGGCGCAGTCGATTCCCGAGGGCAAGCTGCGCGACCAGGCGCAGCTGGCGATGAGCGGCGCGCTCAACTGCGCCGAGCTGACGCGCCAGCTCCTGACCTTCGCCCGCCACCAGCCCGACCAGCCGAAGATCCTCCGCCTGCCGGAGCTCGGCGCGCGGGTGGGCAAGCTGCTCGGTCCGGTGATCGGCAAGCACATCAAGATCGACATCCGCATGGCCGACTGCATCTGGCCGATCTACGCGGATCCGGCGCGCGTCGAATCGGCGCTGCTCAACCTGGCGATCAACGGCCGCGACGCCATGGAGAATGGTGGCACGCTGATCATCGAGGGCGCCAACGTGCCGCGCGGCATGCTCGATGTCGATCCCACCGCCGACTACGTGGCGCTGTGCATCGCCGACGACGGGGTCGGCATGAGCCAGGACGTCATCGAGCGGGCCTTCGAGCCGTTCTATACGACGAAGGGACCAGGCGAAGGCACCGGCCTGGGCCTGAGCATGGTCTACAGCTTCGCCAAGCAGGCGCGCGGCCATGTGAAGATCGAGAGCCAGGTCGGCCTCGGCACCACGGTGCGCATCTATCTGCCGCGCTGCCTCGACGTGCCGGCGGAAACCGAGGCGGGCGAGGGGGATGCCGATTTGAAGCCCGGCAAGGCGCGCATGGTGCTGGTGGTCGAGGACGACACCGATGTCCGGGGCATGACCGTGGCGCGCCTCAACGAGTTCGGCTACCGCGTGCGCGAGGCGGATTGCGGGGCCGCCGCCCTCAGATCGCTCAAGGACGAAGGGCCGGTCGATCTGCTGTTCACCGACGTGGTCATGCCCGGCGGCATGAGCGGCCTCGACCTGGCGCGCCGTGCGGTCCAGCTGCAGCCGGCGATGAAGGTGATCTTCACCTCGGGCTACGCCTCATCGTTCCACCGGGCGGACGAGGAGCTCGGCGAGCTGCTGCAGAAGCCCTATTCGGACGAGGATCTGCGGGCCGCGCTGCGGCGGGCCCTGGTCGGCGCTGCAACCAAGCGGGCCGCGCGCCCGCGTTTCGGACAGAGCGTCTAGGACCTTCCTGGACGGGAAGGTTGAGGGGAGCAGTCCGGGCTTCGCCTTGACGAAATGTCGCGTTAGCATGCCGGTCATGCCGCGTTTCGATCGTCGCGAATTTCTGAGCTCCGTTGCCGCCGGCGCGCTGCTGAGCGCGGCGGCGCCGAGCTTCGCCAACCCCGCGGCGTCGGCGACCCGGCTGCGCATCCAGTATCGCGAGATCGCGGTGAAGGGCCGCAGCAAGCAGGTCTTCGGCCTGCGGCAGCCGAACGGCACGCACGGCCTGGTGCTCGGTCCGCGCGACCGCTTCCGCGTCGAGCTGATCAACGCGGTGCGCGATCCGCTGCTGATCCATTGGCATGGCCAGGAGCCGCCGGCCTCCCAGGACGGTGTGCCGGAGTTGTCGCAGAACCCGCTGCCGCCCGGCACCGCCCAGCTCTACGATTTCGCGCCCCGGCCCGGCACGCACTGGATGCATTCGCATCTCGGCTTCCAGGAGCAGGACCTGATGGCCGCGCCGCTGATCGTGCGCACCGCCGAGGACGAGCGCGCCGATCTGCAGGAGGTCGTGGTCATGCTCCACGACTTCACCTTCGAGAGGCCCGAGGCCATCCTGGCCAGGCTTGGCGGACTGACGGGGAGCGATCCGCATGCCGGCCACCATGCGGCCGCCGCGGCGCCCACGCCGGCTCCGATGGCCGGCATGGACCAGAGCGCGCACATGATGCCGGGGATGACGCCGCCGGCGGCACCGCCGCCGCCCCCTGCCGCCGATCCCCATGCCGGTCACGACATGAGCGGCATGGCGATGGACCTCAACGACGTGAACTTCGATGCCTATCTCGCCAACGACCGCACGCTCGACGATCCGGAGATCGTGCGTGTCGAGGCCGGCGGGCGGGTCCGACTGCGCCTGATCAACGCCTCGGCCCAGACCAATTTCTTCATCGACACAGGGACGCTAGACGGCCGGGCGATCGCCGTCGACGGTAATCCCATCCAGCCGGTTGCCGGCCGGCGCTTCCCGCTGGCCATCGCGCAGCGTCTCGATCTGCTCCTCGACCTGCCTTCGGGACAGGGCGCCTGGCCCATCCTGGCCCAGCGCGAAGGCGAGAAGGAGCGGACCGGCATCGTCCTGGCCACGGCGCGTGGATTCGTGGCGCGCATCACGGATCTGGCGGCGGACTCAGCCGGCCCATTGGCGGCCGACGATTTCGAGACGCGGCTGGTGGCCTCCGCACCCCTGGTCCGGCGTGCCGCCGACCGGCGTGTCACGGTGAAGCTGACCGGCACGATGAGCCCCTATGCCTGGAGCCTGAGCGGCCACGCCTCGGGCGAAAACCTGCCGATCGACATCGCCTATGGCGAGCGGGTCGAGTTCACCGTGCGCAACGACAGCATGATGGCGCACCCCGTCCACCTGCATGGGCATCACTTCCAGGTCACCGGGCTGGAGCGGGAAGGACGCCAGGCCGGCTTCCGCGGGGCGCTGCGGGACACGGTCCTGGTCGGCCCCCAGGAAACGGTGACCGTCGAGTTCGATGCGCTGAATCCCGGCCGCTGGGCCTTCCACTGCCACATGCTCTACCACCAGCTTACCGGCATGATGGGCGAAGTGCGGTACGTGGCCTAAGCCGCGGTAATATGTAACCATCCGGCTGCCAAGCGTCTGTTTAGCCAAATTTTTAACTAATTCATGCTAGCTTGGCCGAGGCTGTCGATGAACGATGAGCCCAGCCCTATGCCGAGCCTCGCACCCGCACCTCCGGCGACCAGCCGCCAGCGGCAGCGGCTCAACCACGCCGAAATTCACAAGATCATCAAGTCGCACCGGCTCTTCCTGAAGGGCCGGTCGGGGGGCTCGCGCGCCTTGCTTGCCTTCGCCGACCTGACCGATCTGGCGATGGCCGGCTGCGATCTCTCGGAAGCGGATCTCAGCGGCGCCTGTCTGCGCGGCGCGCATCTCTACGACAGCAAGCTCGACCGGGCGACCCTGTTCGGCGCCGATCTGCGCGAGGCGGATCTGCACGGGGCGTCCATGGTCGGCGCCAACCTGCGCGGCGCGACCCTGCGCGGCGCCAACCTGACGCGGGCCAACCTGTTCAAGGCGGATCTGCGCTCGGGCGCCATTGCCACCAAGGACCTCAAGGGCAACCTGTTCGAGATGGCGATCGAGGCCGGTCCGGCCCAGCTCGATGGCGCCCGCCTGGTCAACGCCAACCTGACCGATGCCGATATCAGCGACGTGGTCGCCCGGCACACGGATTTCACCGACGCGATCCTGCGCGGCGCCCGGCTGCTGCGCGCCAACATGCAGAATGCCCGCTTCGCCGGGGCCGATCTCGAGGGCGCGGACCTCTCGGCGGCCAACATGCGCAACACCGATCTCGACGGCGCGGTCATGATCGGCACCAAGCTCGACCTCACGGATCTCCACGGGGCGTCGCTCAGGCATGTGCTGACCGACAAGCCGGCCGGCAAGACGGTCGACAAGCTCGAGGCTTCGTTCGAGGACGTGCTCAGCCGGCACGAGCGCTGGGTGGTGAGCGACGGCGCCGAGGGCCAGCCGGCCGATCTCAGCGGCTTCGACCTGCGCGGTGTGACCTTTCCGCCGGCAGCCAACCTTGCGGCGCTGGTGGCCGAGAACGCCGTGTTCTACGGGCTGGAGCTCGAAGGCGTGAAGCTCCAGGGCGCGCGGCTCAACGGCGCGGATTTCCGGAACTGCCGGCTCAGCAGCGCCGATCTGCGCGGCGTGCAGATGCGCGGTGCGCTGCTGAACCGCTCCGATCTGCGCGATGCGAATTTCGAGCCGCTGATCACCGAGGCCGGCAAGCACTACCCGGCCAATCTCGAAGGCGCCCAGATCCGCTGCGCCGACCTGCGCGCCGCCAAGCTGCGCGAGGCGATTTTGCGCAATGCCGACTTGTCGGAAACGGAAATCGCGCTTGCCGATGCACGCGATGCGGTAACCGAGGGGATGCGCATGTCCCCCAAGCGTTCTGCCGTAAAAGACTGATCCGCTAGGCGCTGACGGCTTCGGCCGCGTGTGCCGCTTTGGGCTTGGCGAAGGGCATGGTGTAGGGGCTGGCCGCCGCCTTGAACTCTGCCACATCGGCCGCGCGCAGCCCGATCTCGATCGCTGTGCCTTCGCCGCCCGCCAGCTTGGCGCGCAGGTTGAAGGCCTCGTGCCGATACCCGTGCTTGTCCTCGACCGCGTATTTGAGAATGTCGTGGCGCTGGCCGGCGACCGTGCCGCCGGTGACCAGCGAGCGGAGCCCGTCGATCGCGTATTCCTCGATCGCCGCGCCGTTCAGCCGGGCGAGCAGTGCCTCGGCACGGGCCACGAACAGGACGGCATCGAGAGAGGCGGAGCCTTCCGTTTCGCCGGGCCGCTCGAAGTTGCCCAGCAGCACCTGGCCGGACAGCGCCTTGGAGAGCATGCGCGCGAGGGTGATGCTGACCTGTCCGGTCGCGTACTCGAAGGTGCGCGGCTTGTTGCCTTCGACCTGGTGATAGGAATAGTGCGAGCCGACGGTGAAGCCGGAGCGCAGCCGGGGCACGATGCCGCGGCTATCGACCATCATCCGCTGGGCGACCTCGTTGGCCGAGAGGATGAGCAGCAGGGCGGCATAGGCGCGCAGGTCGGCCTGCAGTCCTTCCTTGCGGTTCCACAGGTAGAGAGCGCCGTCACCGGCCGTCGAGCGGGCGAGCTCCACCGGCATGCCGGCGTTGGCCAGGATCTCGGAGGCGGTGCTGATGCTGTGCTCGAGCGAGACGAACTGCGCCACCTGCTCGACCGGCGAGGCGCTCGCGAAATCGGCGATCTCGAACAGCATGACCGCGCGATGCGGCGTGCGGACGATCGAATAGCGGCGCACGATGCTGTCGATGGCCTCGGGCAGGACGTCGCCGCTCAGCGTGTTGGTGCCGATCTTGAAGGGGACGGGGAGGCGCAGGACCCGGGCCTGCACCACCTTGCAGGCCCGCGCGAAGGTGCGGCGGTCCATCAGGCGGGGGCCGTGCAGCAGACGCGGGTTTTCGGTGGCATGGCCCAGCATGCGGGCGCATGAGGCGAAGGCGACGCGAATTTCACCGTCATCGGCCGTCCAGCCAATGACCATGTTCTTGCCGAGATCCCACAGATTGTGGACGGCAATGTCGATCTCCAGCAACCCTTCGCGGACCTGGCCCAAGCCGGTCATGGGTAAAAGCCTTCCTCGACAGCCAAGTTCACGTTATCGCTCAACAGTATAACCGGCAATCGTTACTTGCGGTTGAAAGCGACTCCACGCCTTTGGGGTATTCTCCGGCCGGGGGAATCGACGGTCTGTGCGCGTTCGCACAAAGGTGACGGGGCCCCCGAATTTAGGCACACTTGCCGTGGGTTAAGGGGCTTTAGGCCGGCGGGGGAAATGGCTGCCATCGACCGCCAGGGATCCCTGGCAAAGATCGAGGTTCTTCAGGGGCTTACGCCTTCTGAATACACCGCCCTCGCGGCCAAGTGCCGTTGGCGCTTCTATCCCAAGGGCCAGCAGATCATCGAGCAGGATAGCGGCAGCGCCGATGTCTTCTTCGTCGCCCAGGGCCAGGTCCGGGCGACGATCTACGCGGTCAACGGCCGCGAGGTCACCTTTCGCGACCTGGCCGACGGGACGAGCTTCGGCGAGCTGGCGGCGGTCGACGGCCGCTCCCGTTCGACCAGCGTCGTCGCCATGGCCGACACCTGGCTCGCCTCGCTCAGCCGCGACCAGTTCAAGCAGACCCTGCGCGCGCACCCGGTGTTCGTGGACAACGTGCTCAACCGGCTGGTCGGCCTGGTCCGCAACCTGACGGAACGCATCGTCGAGTACAGCACGCTCGGCGTGCGCAACCGCATCCAGGCGGAGCTGCTGCGCATGGCGCGCGAGAAGGGCGTGAAGGGCAACCGCGCCGTCATCGCGCCCTCGCCCAAGCACGCCGATATCGCCAGCCGCGTGAGCACCAACCGCGAGGAGGTGACGCGCGAGTTCGGTCATCTGTCGCGCGAGAAGATCCTCGAGCGCCGGCGCGGTGAGCTGGCGATCCTCGACGTGCAGCGCCTGGCCGATATGGTCGACAAAGTTCGCGAACAATAGAAAAGACGCTGGTGGGAGACCGCTTCGTCGGCATCACCGTGATGCCGGAATTCATCCAGACGGAGACCGTCAACGGCCTGCTCGACAATATCGAGCGCCGCACGCGCGCGACGGCGGTCGCCACGTCGCCCTATGTCATGGAGCCGGCCGGCGAAAGCACCGGCGGCCGCGAGCCGCCGATCGATGCCGGCGCCGGCAGCGTGCGGCTGCTCGACCGGCCGCTCTGGGGAAAGCGCGAGCTCTTCGTGCGCACCGCGCCCAGCTTCGCGCCGGATCCGGGCCGCTACGCCGGCTTGCGTTACCAGCCCTCGGCGCCCACGGCGCTGACCGCGTCACAGGGACCGCTGGTGGCGCAGTTCGTCGCCGAGGCCAAGCGGCGCGGCCTCAAGGTCTATTTCCAGGTGCAGGCCGCGATCCCGCCGGGCTACCGCGTGCAGTTCGGCGGGCCGCAGGACGACGATGCGCCGCGCCTGCCGGACGGCAGCGTGCCGCCGCGCCGGGTCGACAAGAACGGCAGCCTCGCCAGCCCGCATATCCTCGATTACGGCGCGGCCCTGCTTGGCGATCTTGCCGCCGCCTATCCGCAGATCGACGGCTTTCGCATCGACTGGCCGGAGTATCCGCCCTACACGCTCGATGACTGGTTCCTCGATTTCTCGTCTCACGCCAAGGCGGTGGCCACGCGCCTGAATATCGACGCCGGGCGTCTGCAGGGCGATGCCCTGGCGCTCCGGCGGCGGCTGCACGAGGGGGACATCGCGCCGCTCGCGGGCCTGTTCGACAACCCGGTGATGCGCCAGCTTCACACCCTCAAGGCGGCCCTGGTCGAGGCGCTGCTGGCCCGTTATCGCGCGGCGCTCGACAGCGCCGGCGCGCGCGACAAGGAGCTGATGCCCAATGCCTTCCCGCCGCCCTGGTCGCGCCTCTCGGGCTTCGACTACGGCCGCGCGGCGGCGCATTCGTCCAGCATCTCGGTGAAGCTCTACACGATGCATTGGCCGATGATGGTGCATTTCGCCGCCGAGGTGATGCGCGGCTCCAAGAATCGCGCGGCGCAGCAGATGGCCATGCTGCTGGATATCGTCGACAGCGAGCCGCTGGGCACCCTGAAGGACTGGCGCTACCCGGAACCGGATGAGCCGCACCCTGTCTCTCTCGGGTCGCAGAAGCGCAAGATCGCCACGGCGCGGCGCGAGGCCGGGAACACGCCGGTAAATGCGCTGGCGCACAGCTACGGGCCGGTGGATGATTTCCGCCAGCGCCTGAAAGCGGCCTGGGACGCCTCGGACGGGCGCGTCTGGATCAACCGCTACGGTTATCTCAGCGACGCAAAACTGGATGTCATCGGCGACGTGACCTCCCCATGAGGATGCCATGAGCGACCGGCCCAACCTGCTTTTCATCTTCTCCGACCAGCATGCGCGGCCTGTCGCGGGGTTCTCGGGCGACAGGCTCGGCGTCACGCCCAATCTGGACCGGCTGGCGACCCAGGGCGTGGTCTTCGACAATGCCTACTGCCCGTCGCCGATCTGCGTGCCGTCGCGCATGTCGATGCTCACCACCCGGCACCCTTACGCCCAGGATTGCTGGACCAACGATGATTTCCTGGCCTCGGACCGGCCGACCATGGCGCACGCCCTGGGCGCCGCCGGCTATCGGCCCGCGCTGGTCGGCCGGCTGCACGCGCTGGGGCCGGACCAGCTTCACGGCTACGTCGAGCGCGAAGTCGGCGACCACAGCCCCAACTGGATCGGTATCCCGCGCCACGATATGGGCGTGCTGACCAACACCAACGAGCCGGAGCGCGTGAGCCTCGATCGCGCCGGGCCGGGCCGCAGCGTCTACGAGCTCAAGGATCGCGATGTCGGGGCGGCGGCGGTCCAGTGGCTGGAACGCGCGGCGGCGCGGCGGCGGAGCGGCGACACGGCGCCGTTCGCGCTGACGGTCGGGCTGATGCTGCCGCACGCGCCCTATGTCGCGGCGCCCGCGGACTACGCGCGCTTCGCCGGGCGGGTCGGGCCGGCGCGCGTGAAGCGGCCGGACAAGGACCACCCCTGGATCGGCTGGTGGCGCGACAACCGGCGCCTCCTCGACGTGCCGGAAAGCGATGCGATCAGGGCCCGTACGGCCTACTACGCCCTGACCTGGCGCATGGACGCGCTGATCGGCAGCATCCTGCAGACGCTGGAAGCGACCGGCCTCGACCGCAATACGCTGATCGTCTACGCCTCCGACCACGGCGACCACATCGGCGAGCGCGGCCTGTGGTGGAAGCACACCTTCTACGATGAGGCGGTCAAGGTGCCGATGATCCTGTCGTGGCCCGGCCGCCTGCCGCAGGGCGAGCGGCGGCAGCAGGTCGTCAATCTCGTCGACCTGACCGCGACCATGCTCGAGGCGCTCGGCGCGCCGGCGCTGCCCAACGGGCAGGGACGCAGCTTCCTCGACGTGGCGCGCAGCCGCTCGGCGCGCTGGGTCGACGAGACCTACGCCGAATACTGCACCGACGAGGTGCCGCCCTGGACCGGCGGCATGGCGGTGCGCCAGCGTATGATCCGCTGCGGTCGCTGGAAGCTCGTCTACTATCACGGCTATCCGCCGCAGCTTTTCGATCTCGACAGCGATCCCGACGAAAGCCGCGATCTGGCCGGCGATCCCGCACAGGCAGAGATCCGCGAGACCCTGCTCGGCCGGGTGCTCGCCGACTGGGACCCCGAGGAGATCGACCGGCGCATGCGCCAGCGCCGCCGGGACAAGGACGTGCTCGGGGCCTGGGCGCGGGCGACGCAGCCGCAGAGCGCCTACCTTTGGCCGGTGCGGGCGGCCGACAACCGGCTGGAAGGCCGGGCTGCCGAATGAAGATCAAGGATATCCGCACGCGGGTCCTGACGAAGGCGCTCGACGGCAGGCAGCGCAACCCGCGCTTTCGCTGGACCGAGAAGAACACGCTGCTGGTCTTCGTCGAGGGCGAGGATGGGACGCTCGGGGTGGGCGAGGCGTGGTGCGACGGCGGCCCGACCGGTTCACTGGCCTCGTTCATCAATGACGATATCAGGCCCGCCCTGGTCGGGCGCGACGCCGACACGATCGAGCGGTTCTGGTCCGAAGCGCTGGGCCGCTCCTTGGTCAGCACAAGGCGGAGCCAGACCTGGGCGGCGCTGAGCGCCATCGACATCGCGCTCTGGGATCTCAAGGGCAAGCGCGTCGGCCAGCCGATCTGGCGGCTGATGGGCGGCGCCGGCAGACCGGCGCTGCCCTATGCCAGCGCCGGTCTCTATGTCGACGGCCAGACCCCCGAGGCCTTCGGCGAGGAATACGCCGCCTACACGCGAAAAGGTTTCCGTGCGGTCAAGATCAAGGTCGGCGGCGCGTCGCTTGGTGTCGACGTTGCCCGGGTCGCGGCGTTGCGCAGGGCGATGGGCCCGGAGCCCAGGCTGATGGTGGACGCCGTATCGGCCTACACGGTGCCGCAGGCGGTCGCCTTTGCCCGCGCGGCGTTCTCCCATGACCTCTACTGGTTCGAGCAGCCGGTGGATATCGCCGACGTCGAAGGTCAGGCCAAGGTTCATGCCGAGGGTCGCATCCCGGTGACCGGCAACGAGAACGAGTACAGCCTCGTCACCTACCGGCGTCTCCTGGCGATGGACGCGGTCCATTTCGTGCAGTTCGACCTCAGCGTTTCTGGCGGCTTCACCTTCGGGCGCAAGATTGCCGCTTTGGCGGAGGCCTATTTCCGGCCGGTCACGCTGCACCACTCCAACTCGATCGTGCTGATGGCGGCCAACCTGCATTTTGCCGCCACGGTGCCGAATTGCGATTCGATCGAATTCCACGTGCTCCACCAGGGCCTGTTCGAGCGGGCGCCGAAGGGCTTTCTGGCCCTGGACGAGGATGGCCATATCGCCCCGCCGGAGGGGCCAGGGCTCGGCATCGACCTGTCGGACCTGGCGCCTTGAGGTGGCGCCGGGGCGCGAAATGACCTACCGTTGCAGGACAAATAAAAAGCTGGGGAGTGACGCCATGATGAAGGGTATTTTCGGCCTTGGAGTGCTTGCGGTAATGGCGGCGGCGCCGGCCTTCGCGGCCTGGCCCGAGCGTCCCATCCGCGTCGTGGTCCCGTTCGCGGCGGGCGGTACGTCCGACCAGATGGGCCGGGTCTTCGCCCGCGCCATCGACGAGAACAAGCTGCTCTCCCAGCCCGTCAACGTCTTCAACGTCACCGGCCACTATTCGGTCGGTTCGCGGCAGATCAAGGACGCGGCCCCCGACGGCCATAACTTCCTGCTGGTCCATATCGCGTTGATGGGCGGCGAGGCGAGCGGGGTGATGGATTTCGGCTTCCGCGACTTCAAGGGCGTGGCGGCAACCGGCGACTTCTGCCTGGCGCCAGTGGTCAAGAACGATTCTCCCTACAAGTCCCTCAAGGAGCTGCTCGAGGCCGCCAAGCGCGCCCCCGACACGATCCAGTTCGGCGTCAACATCGCGGCGATCAACCATCTCGTGGCGCTGCAGATCCAGCAGACGACGCCTGGCGCCTCGTTCCGCTATGTGCAGGTCGGCGGCGGGGCGGAGAATTTCCGCGCCCTGATCGGCGGCCATACCCAGGCCAGCGTGCTCTCCAGCGCCGAGCTGGTGAATTTCCAGGGCGGCGGCCAGCTGCGGCCGCTGGGCTATACCGGCCCCAAGCGCCATCCCGGCCTGCCGGATATCCCGACGCTCAAGGAGCTGGGCTACGACGTCGAATTCTGCGTCGCCAACTGGTGGTTCGCGCCCAAGGCGACACCGCAGCCCGTCGTCGATGCCTTCGCCGACGCTTTGCGCAAGGCGCAGCAGACGGCGTATGTGCAGAAGGAGCTGGCCGACCGGCTCTTCGCCTCGATCTTCCTGGCTGGCCCCGAGCTCGATCGCAGCCTCGCCGAGACGTGGAAGCGGATCGAGCCGATCGCCAAGATGGCGACCAAGAAGTAATCTTTGCAACGCGCACCAGCACGGAGACGAACCATGCGACGTTCATTCATCGGCGGCGTTCTGGGATTCGCGGTGACCGCGCTCGCGCTGACACCGGCGCCCGTTTCCGCCTATCCGGAAAAGCCGATCCGCATCATCGTGCCGGTCGCGGCCGGCGGCTCCACCGATCTCGTGGCGCGCATCTTCCAGATGACGTTCGACCAGAAGAAGCTGCTGACGCAGCCGCTGGTCATCGTCAACAACGCAGCTGCCGGCGGCACCGTGGGCACGCGCATGATCAAGGACGCCGAGCCCGACGGCTATACGCTCGGCATCTGGCACATGGGCTTGCTCACCGCCGCGGCCATGGGTGTCACCGACTATGACCACACGGCCTTCGACCTGGTCGGGCAGGTGGGCTCGATCGATATCGGCCTGGGCGTCAAATCTGATTCGAAGATCGGATCGCTCAAGGACCTGGTGGCCGAAGCCAAGGCCCGCAAGGGCGAGGTCTCGGCGGCGACCAATATCGGCCTGCTGCCGCATTTCGTGCCGCTGATGTTCGGCCGCGAGGCCGGCGTCGAGTTCCGCTGGGTGCAGGCGGGCGGCGGCGCCGTGCGGCTGCGCTCGGTGCTGGGCAATCACACCGAGTTCTCGCTGTTCTCGACGCCCGAGTTCGTCACCTTCGGGCCGCAGGGCATCCGGCCGCTGACACTGTTCGCCGAACAGCGTCATTCCCGAATCCCCGACGTGCCGACGGCCAAGGAGGCCGGCTACAACTTTACCTTCTCGGAGGCGATCCTCTGGCTCGCCCCCAAGGGCACGCCGCCGGATCGGATCACCGTCGTCGCCAAGGCGATCGAGGCGGCCATGCAGGACGCGGAATTCAAGAAGCGCTACGACGAGCAGGGCATCGACCCGAGCTACATCCCGGGCCCACGGCTGCGCCAGGTGCTGGACCAGCGCATGGCCGGTATCAAGGCGGTCGCGGCCGAGGTGAAGCCGCCGCAGCCGAAGTAAGCTAGGAAACGGCGGCGTCGGCCTTGGGCCGGCGCCGCCAGTCGCGCCACAGCGGCCAGATGAACATCAGGACCGCGACCACCAGGAAGCCCAGCGCGATCGGCCGCTGAACCAGTGGCATCAAGGTGCCGCCGGACGACATCAGGCCGGAACGCAGCTCCTTCTCCGCCAGCGGGGCGAGCACCAGGCCGATGACGAAGGGGGCCAGCGGCGCCTTGGCGTATTCGAGGCCGAAGCCGATGGCGCCGAAGGCCAACATCACCCAGACGTCGAAACCGCGGTTGTTGAGGGCGTAGGCGCCGATCACGCAGAACACCAGCACCGTGGGGAAGATCCAGGCGCGGTGCAGCAGGGCGAGGCGCGCGAAGAGCAGCACGCCCACCGACATCAGCACGAACATGACGACATGCGCGGTGAGGTGCGCCGCCATGATGGCGTTCACGATGCCGGGGTTGTTGATGTAGAGCAGCGGCCCGGGCTGCAGGTTGTGGATGACCAGGGCGCCCAGCAGGATTGAGTCGGCGAGGCCGCCGGGGATGCCCAGTGTCAGCAGTGGGATGAGCGTGCCGCCGGTGGTGGCGTTGTTGGCGCTCTCGGCGGCGACGATCGCCTCCTCGCTGCCCTTGCCGAACATCTCGGGTGTCTTGGAAAGATTCTTGGCGGTGGTGTAGGCGATGATCGAGGCGATGGTGGCTCCCACCCCGGGCAGGATGCCGATCCACACCCCGATCACCGAGGAACGCACCATGTTCCAGCCGTGGGTGACGTAGTCGCGCAGCGAGATCATGATGCCGCGCATGTTGGCGCGCACGTGCTCCATGTTCTGCTGGCCGATATGCATGGTATCGGCGATCACCTGGCTGAGGGCGAAGACGCCGATGATCACCGGGAGCTGATCGAGCCCGCCGTCGAGCTCGTGGAAGCCGAAGTTGAGCCGCAGCATGCCCGAGGTCTCGTCGACGCCGGGCATGGCGATCAGCATGCCGAACAGGCCCGCCATCAGCCCCTTGATGAACGAGCCGCCCGACAGCGAGGAGATCAGCACCAGCGCCATGACCACCAGGGCGAAGTTCTCCCACGGCCCGAGCACCACAGCGATCTTGGCCAGCGGTGGGGCGAGCAGCACCAGCGCCCCCCAGGAAATGGCGCCGCCGACGATCGAGCCGGCATTGCCCAGGCCCAGCGCCCGGCCCGGCCGGCCGGCCTTGGCCATCGGGTAGCCGTCGAGGCAAGTCATCACGGCGTTGGGCTCGCCCGGGATGCGCATCAGGGTCGCGGTGACCAGGCCGCCTGAGACGCCGCCGATGAACAGCGAAACCAGCAGCACCACGGCGTTGGTGCTGGTCATGTAGTAGGTGAAGGGCAGGACGAGGGCGAGCAGCATGCCGGCGGTGATGCCGGGCATGACACCGATGGCGATACCGAGCAGCACGCCGCCCACCAGGATCAGGAAATGGCTCGGGACCGAGAGGTAAAGGAACGCGTCGAACAGGCTCATGGCGGAAGCGCTCATGGCAGGTCGAGCACGAAAATCTTGGTGAACAGATAGGTGATGCCGCTGCCGGCGACCACGGCGATGATTGCGGCGATCAGCGTGTGGCGGCGCGTGCGCTCCGACATCGCCCAGCCCAGGGCCGCGATATAGGCGATGGTCGTCCACAAGAATCCGGCGCCGGTCAGGGTCAGGGCCGCGACATATGCCAGGGTGAGCGCCGAGGCCGCGACGGCGAGGCCCGGCCGCAGCGCGTAGTCGCTGGGCGCCTCGTCGCCGATGCCGAGGATCAGGCTGGTGTCGGAGCGGCCCAGCGCCCGGCCGCAGAGGACGATGATCACGGCGACGACGGAGAGCAGGCCGAGCGCCGTCGCGATCCACATGGGGAAGGACTTGGGGCCGAGCGGGTCGAAGGGCGCGGGGGCGAGCTTGCTCGCCTGCCACCAGACGGCGGCGCTGACGACGATCATGGCGATCGCCAGCCACAGATCGGCGCGGCGTTCCCGGCTCATGCGCTGCTTCACGTCCCCTCCGTCCGTCACTATTTCGGAACCCCGGCGGTGACGCAAGGTGCTACGATCCGCGGGTCTTACGATCGATGGGCCATGGCTGATTCCTTTCTCGGCTTCCGCCGCGCGGGCGGCAACGTGGGCGTGCGCAACCACGTTCTCGTGCTCGGCATCAACGGCCTCGCCGGCGCCGCCACGCGGCGCATCGGGAGCGCGGTATGCGGCACGGTGACGGTGGCGACACCCTACGGCCGCGGCCAGGTCGGGCCTGACGCCGAGATCCATCGCCGCCAGCTCATCGGCCTGGGCCGCAATCCCAACGTCGGCGCGGCGCTGATCGTCGGCGTCGACCGCAAGGCGCTCGATGCGATCGCCGGCGAGGTGGCCAAGGGCGGCACCCTGGTGGAGACCGTGGCCCTCGACGACGTGCACGAGGACGCGCTGGCCCTCACCGATATCGGCCTCAAGAAGGCGGCGCAGCTCGTGCGCCACATCTCCAACCAGCGCCGCGAGGCCTGCCCGGTCTCGGCCTTGCGCGTCGGCGTCGAGTGCGGCCATTCCGACGCCACCTCGGGCCTGGCCGCCAATCCGCTGGTCGGCAAGGTCGCGGACCGTATCGTCGATGGCGGCGGCACGGTGATCATCGGCGAGACGCTGGAATGGCTGGGCGCCGAGCATCTCCTGGCCCGGCGCGCAGCGACACCGGCGGTGGCCCGGGCGCTGACCGAGGCGGTGGCAAGGCGCGAGGCCTATCCCGCTTCACTGGGCATCGACCTCCTGGGCAACAATCCCGGCGAGGAGAACATCCGCGGCGGGTTGTCGACCATCGAGGAGAAGTCGCTGGGCGCGGTGGCCAAGGGCGGCAGCCGCCCGCTGATCGGCGTGCTCGAGCACGCGCAAGCCCCTACCGGCACCGGGCTCCATGTCATGGACGGGCCGGGCTACTCGCCTGAGTCGATCACCGGCTTCGTCGCGGCGGGCGCGCAGCTCGTCTTCTTCACCACCGGCCCCGGCAACAGCTACTGCAGCGCCCTCGCGCCGACGATCAAGGTCAGCGCCCATCCGCAGACGCCCGGCCGCCTGCCGGAGCAGATCGATTTCGACGGCAGTGCCATCCTGACGGGCGGCGAGGCGGCGGACGCCACGGCGGCGCGCCTCTACGCCCAGGCGCTGGCCGTCGCCTCGGGCACCGCGACCTGGGGCGAGATCCTGGGCGAGGGCGACGAGGTCTTCGTACGCGTGGGGCCTTCTCTATGAGCGCGGACGTCATGCGGCTCCATCCCGACGACGACGTCGCCGTGGCGCTGCGGCCGCTGGCCAGTGGCGAAACCATCAGCGTCGACGGCCGCGCGCTCACCCTGCGCGCCGCTATCCCGATGGCGCACAAGTTCGCTCTCCATCCCATCGCCGCCGGCATGCCGGTGCGCAAATACGGTGAAGCCATCGGCGAGGCGCGCACCGCCATCGCCGCTGGCGATCACGTGCACGTCCACAACATCGTCAGCCGCCGGGCCCGCAAGTCGGCATGAGCGCCGTCACCATCAAATCCGTGCGCACCGTGCTGGTGCGCCTGCCCCTGCCGCGGCCGATGAACGGCCCGTTCGGCCGGCTGGAGGCGCGCCACAACTTGGTGGTCATCGTCGAGACCAGCGGTGGGGCGCGCGGCCTCGGCGAGGTCTGGTCGAACTTCCCGCCCTGGGGCTGCGGCGAGCGCAAGGACATCGTCGATCACCTGCTGGCCGGCGTGCTCACCGGCCAGACTTTAGACGATCCGCGCCGCCTCTACAGGGAGATGCACCGTCGCGCGCGGCTGCTCAGCCTGCAATGGGGGGCGCCCGGCCCGGCGCACCAGGCGATCGCCGGCACCGACATCGCGGTCTGGGATGCGCTGGCCCGCGAAGCCGGAAAGCCGCTGCGCCGGCTGCTCGCGGCCCCGGACTATCAGCCGCCCGACAGCGTGCCGGTCTACGCCAGCGGCATCGGCCCCGACGACACGGTCGAGCGCGTCGAGGCGGCGCGCGCCGCCGGTCACCGCCGCTTCAAGATCCGCATCCCGTTCAGCGTCGAGGTCAACCGCCGCATGATCCGCGAGGCCCGCGCCGCCGCCGGCGACGCGCCGCTGATGGCCGACGGCAATCAGGCGCTCACACCCGAGCAGGTCGACGAGCTGATGCCGGATATGGAAGCGGCGCGCCTCGGTTGGCTCGAGGAACCGTTCCCGGTGGACGAAGTCCGTGCCTACCACGCGTTCGGCGCGCGTGGCCTCATCCCGCTGGCCTGGGGCGAGAATGCGCGCGGGGTCGAGGAGGTGCAGGCCTGCATCGAGTCACCCGCCTTGGTCATCCAGCCCGACATCACCAAGACGCTGGGCCTCAGCGAAGGGCTGGAGGTCGGCAAGCGTGTGGTCGCCGCCGGCAAGCGGCTGTGTTTCCACATGTATGGCGGGCCTTTAGGCGTCTACGCCAGCGCCGAGCTGGCGGCGGCGATCCCCGGTTCGGACTGGGTGGAGACCGACGCCAACCCCAATCCGCTCTACGACCGGCTGGTCACCCGGCCGCCCGAGGTGCGCGACGGCGCGCTGATCCTGAGCGACCGGCCCGGCCTGGGCGTGGACCTAGCGGCGGAATTCGATCAGCGCCAGTCCGACTAGCGATAAACGGGTTCTTCGCCGGGGATCGGTGAGCGGCCGAAGGTGCCCCGCTTCATCACCGCGTCGCGCCCGCCATGGGTGGCGATCTTGCTCGCCTGGTCCTTGAGGGCGCGGGCCGTGACGGCTTCCGGATCGACGACCGAGCGCAGCGCCTTTTCGCAGGCGGCCACGTCGGCGGCGTGCTTGGGATCGCGGCCGAGATCGCGCCGCTCCTCGGGATCGGCGACAAAGTCGAACAGCATCGGCGGCAGGCCGACATAGTGGATGTATTTCCACTTGCCGGTGCGGATCATGAACGAGCCGGTGACGGCGCCCACCGCGTGATATTCACTGAGCACCACGCGCTCCCCGATATCGCCGCGCGCGATGTCGAGCAGCGAGGCGCCGGGTCGCGTCTTGTCGCCGGCATCCGGTTTCAGCCCGGTGGCCTGCAGGATGGTCGGATGGCAGTCCACCAGGGAGACGGGCCTGTCGCAGGTGGCGCCGGCGGCGATATCCGGCCCGGCCATGATCAGCGGCACGCCGACCGATTCCTTGTACATCGTCGACTTGCCCCACAGGCCGCGCGTGCCCAGGTTGTCGCCGTGGTCGGAGCCTGAGCCGCGGCGATCTCGGCCTGTCGGCGACGGCATCCGCCTCGCGCAGTCCGTCGGCGCGGGGCTCTGGCACATGTGGCACTACCACGGCTCCTACGGCTTCAGGCACACCGACCCCAAGTACCCTTTCGGCATTCGCACCAAGCGTCTGCCCGACTGGCTGCCGGGGACCGGCCCGCGCGGCGACGTGCGCATGCCCTGGATCCTGCTCGATCGTCGCGGCCGGCGCTTCGCCAACGAGTACGATCCTTACCTGCAGGACACCGGCGCGCGCACCCTCGGCCGCTACGATCCGCTGGTCCAGGACTACGCCGCCCTGCCGGCCTGGCTGATCGCCGATTCAGAGGGCACGAAGCTTTATTCCTTCGGCCGGCCGACCTCCAACGAGCGCGGCATCGCTTACGAGTGGAGTGCCGACAACGAGACCGAGATCGCCAGTGGCATCCTGCAGCGCGCCAGCTCGATCGAAGCGCTGGCCCAGGCCATCGGCGTGCCCGGCCACAAGCTGGCCGCCACCGTCGAGGACTGGAACGCCGCCTGCGCCGCGCAGCGCGACGACGACTGGGGCCGCCCGCCGTCGAGCATGATGCCGATCGTCAAACCGCCCTTCACCTATGCAGCCGTCTGGCCCATCGTCTCGAACACGCAAGGCGGGCCGGTGCACGATTCCCGCCAGCGCGTGCTCAACGCCGACGGCAAGCCGATCCCCGGCCTCTATTCGGCGGGCGAGCTCGGCTCGGTGTTCGGTCACCTGTATCTGTCGGGCGGCAACATCGCCGAATGCTTCGTCGGCGGGCGCATCGCCGGACGCGAGGCGGCGCTACGCGGACGCGGCTGAGCGCGCGTAGTCTCGGGCGCGTTCCTTGAGCGCCTTGATGTCCACCTTGTTGGTACCGGCCAGCGGCAACTCGGCCAGCACGACGACGCGGCGCGGATGCTGGTGCGCCGGTCCGTTGGCCAGGGTGAATTCCTTGAGCGCGGCCTCATCGGCCGTGGCACCCGGCTTCAGCACCACGAAGGCGATCGGGATCTGGTCCTTGAGCGCATCGGCCACCGGCACGACGGCCGCCTGCAGCACATCCGCATGGCGCTCCAGCAGGCTCTCGACCTCGGTGGGGAAGACGCTCTCGCCACCGCACTTGAACATGTCGTCGGCGCGGCCGACGAAATAGTAGAAGCCCTCGGCATCGCGCCGCAGGATGTCCTGGGTATCGAACCAGCCGTCGTTGAGGCGACGCGCGGTTTCATCCGGAAGATTGTGATAGCCGATCAGCACGCCGGGATTGCGCACGTGCAGGACGCCTTCATCCGGCGAGGCGCCGACCAGCCGGCAGTCGGAGCCGGGCAGGGGATAGCCGATCGAGCCGTTGGGCCGCGCCTTGCCCTGCGGATGGATGCCGAACGGCACAGGCCCGCCTTCGGTCAGGCCGTAATTGCCGGTGACGCCGGCACCGGGAAACGCTTTGCGCAAGCCTTCCAGCAGTGCTGGCGACGCCGGCCCCGACCCTACCGATATGGCTTTGACTGACGAGAGATCGGTGCGCTGGAGCAGCGTGGTTTCCGCCAAGATCAGCTGGTACATCGTCGACACGCCGGAGAGCGAGGTGACCTTGTGCCGGCCGATCGCCTCGATGTAACGCCGCGTCTCGAAGCGCGGCAGCAGCACCGCCTTGCCGCCAGCGGTGGCCGCGATCTTGGCCGCGATCAGCGCGTTCTTGTGATAGAGGGGTGCGGCGATCAGCATGGTCGAGGAGCGCTGGAGCTGGCGCGAGCGCGACAGCACCTGCGCGTTCCACACCTGGCCGGCATGGCCGAGCAGCACGCCCTTGGGCCGGCCGGTGGAACCGGAGGTGTAGATCTGCAAGGCCGGATCGCTGTCACCGGGCACGACGCTGGCGAACGCGCCAGGATCGAGGAACTCGCGCCAGGCGGCCGGCTCGTCAAAGCGGATTGCTCGCAGCGAACTCGGCAATAACGCCGCGCTCGGCCCATCGCTGAAGGCCAGCTTTGCGCCGCAGTCGGACAGGATATAGGCGACCGTCTCGCGCGGCAGCTTGATGTTCACCGGCGCGGGAACGAGGCCGGCGCGCGGCGCCCCGAACAGCACGACGAGGTATTCATAGCGATTGAGTCCGAGGATGGCGACGCGGTCGCCTTTCTTCAGGCCGGTGCGCAGCAGGCCGCGGGCCAGTGCCTCGCAGTCGCGGTTGAGCTGGCCGTAATCGATCAGCCGTTCGACATTGTCGCTCTCACCCATGTCGGCGACCGCGTTCCCGCTTTCCCAGGCCCGCGTCAGGTCGCCGAAATTGGCCGAGCTCACGGAAGGGTGCTCACGGAAGGGCGCTCATGGCGTGACGATGACCTTGCCCAGGATCTGGCGGTCTTCGAGGGCGCGCATGGCATCGGCCGCCTGGTCGAGGGGGAAGACGCGGTCGACGCAGGTGTCGAAGCGCTTCTCCGAGGTCGCGGTCAGCAGCCACTCGATATCCTCGCGCCGCCAGCCATTGGAGCCGTGGATGGTGATCTCGCGTACCCAGATGTAACGCAGGTCTTCCTTGGGGTCGTAGCCGGCCGTGGCGCCGCAGGTCAGGATGCGTCCCTGCGGCCGCAGGGTGCGGATCGAGGGCACCCAGGTGTCCCCGCCGGTGAAGTTGATGCAGACGTCGACACCCTTCTTGCCGGAGATGCGCCACGCCGCCTTGGAGAAATCCTCCTTCGAATAGTCGATGAGATGCGTGGCGCCCAGCCGGCGCAGCCGCTCCAGCTTGTCGGCCGAGCTGGCGCAGGCGATCACCGCGGCGCCGATGTCACGCAGCACCTGCACGCAGCCCACACCCACGCCGCCCGAGGCGCCGAGCACCAGAACCAGCTCGCCTTTCTGCACCTGGCCGCGGGTCATGACCATGCGCCGGGCAGTGCCGAAGGCGATGGGGATAGCCGCCGCCTGCTCGAAGCTCACGTTGTCGGGGATGGCGATCAGGTTCTCGCCCTCGACGGCGATCTTCTCGCACAGGCCACCATTGGCATGCTCGCCCAGCGCGCCATACGGCTTGATATGCGGATCGACCAGCACGCGCTTGCCGATCCAGCTCCGGTCCACGCCGTCGCCCACGCTCTCGACGATGCCGGCGATGTCGCCGCCGGGGATGCGCGGCAGCTCGATGGGCAGGCCGGGCATGCCGCGCCGCACGAAGATGTCGAGATAGTTGAGGCCGCAGGCTTTGACCCGCACCACGGCCTGGCCCGGCCCGGCCTTGGGCTCCGGCCAGTCCTGCAGCTTCAGGTTCTCGATGCCGCCATGGGCGACGATGCAGGCAACGCGCATGGCTTCAGTCCTGATTCTGCTCGGCGACGTAGAACACGCCGCGGCCGCTGGCGCAGAGCTCGCCGGCCTCGTTGTAGACGAAGGCCTCGGCGCTGGCGAAGGTGCGCCCCAGCTTCAGCACCTTGGCTTTGACCCGCAGCTCGCCCTTGAGGGCCACGCGGTGATAGTCGCAGCGCATGTCGACCGTCGGGATGCCGCGGCCGATCTTGGCGGCCACGGCGCAATCGGCGCCGAGATCGACCAGAGCGGCAAGGATGCCGCCATGGGTGTAGCCCCGGTCGGTGTTGACCACGATCTCCGGCCGCCAGGGCATGGCGATCTCGATCCCGTCCTCGTCGAGGGCGGCCAGCCGCAGCCCCAGCCATTGATGAAAAGGCGGTTTCCTGAGCGTCCGGTCCAGCGTTTCGAAATCGATGACGTTCTTCGGCATACCCCCACCCGGCGAGACGTGAGGGCGCATTTGAGCCTACCGGCCGCGCGGAGACAACAGCCGTGCGATGCCGCTATGATTGCCCCTCGTATCGATCAAGGGAATGTGATGATGGCCAATCCGCTCGATCATTTCATGTGGGCCGCGTCCGATCTCGAGGCCGGCGTCGCGGCCTTCGAGCGGCTGTCGGGCGTGCGCGCCGGTATCGGCGGCGTCCATCCGGGGCGGGGGACACGAAATGCACTCGCCTCGCTGGGGCCCGCGGTCTATCTCGAGCTCATCGCGCCGGATCCGGCCCAGACGCTGGACGGCACGCCCGGGGCCGAGCTGCGCAGCATAACCATGCCGCGTATCAACGCGCTGGTCGCCGCCAGCCGCGATCTCGAAACGGTACAGAAGGCCTATGCGACGGGCGGCATCGCCAGCGATATCCTGGATGGCGGCCGCAACACCCCGGCGGGCGACTTCATCCGTTGGCGCATCCTGATTCCGCGGCGCAACGATCTCGGCCCCTTCGCGCCGCTGTTCATCGACTGGCTGGATTCGGTTCATCCCGGAAAGACCTCGACGCCCGGCTGTATCCTGGCCCGTTTCGAGGCGGGGCATCCCGATGCCGACAGCCTGGCCGGCTTGTGGCGGTCGCTGGGGTTGGAGATCGCCCTGGCCAAAGCGGACCGCCCCTGCTTCCTGGCCGATCTCATGACCCCGGCCGGCCCTCTTCGTCTGACCGGAATGGGAGCCTGAGGGCAATTGTGGGTAGCGCGGCCGTGAAACGGCCGTGTCACGAAAAAGAAGCTTCAAGGTAAGGGGGGTCGCCTCGATACTGCGGCAGCGATGGGCGTAGGTTGGACAGGCCTGCGCCCGTTCATCGCCACGTTGCAGCGAATGGCACCTCACCTTGCAGACCGACGCGCCGGCGAGCCCATCTGAAATAGGTAATCCGCCCGGGATAGAACCCGTGCCGAAAGGGGTACGTCGTCCCTTCTGGTCGGTGATGATCCCCGTCTACAACCCGGGTGACTACCTGAAGGACACGCTGCTCAGCGTTCTCGCCCAGGCGCCGGGTCCCGAGGAGATGGAGATCGAGGTCGTCGACAACTGCTCGACGCGCGACGATCCCGAGGCCCTGGTGCGCGCCGTCGGCGGCGACCGGGTGCGCTTTCACCGCCATCCGCGAAATATTGGCGCCATCGAAAATTTCAACTCCTGCATCGAGCGCGCGCACGGCGAATGGGTGCATATCCTCCACGGCGACGACACGGTACGCCCCGGCTTCTATGCCCAGGCGCGCGAGGCCGCGCGCGCGCATCCCGATCTTGCCGCGATCGCCTGCCGCGTCATCTACATCGATGCCGACGGCGTGTGGATGGGGCTGTCGGAGCTCGAGGCGCGCAAGGCCACCGTGGTGGACGATGATTTCGTGCGGCGCCAGCTGCTCGAGCAGCGGATCCAGTTCGCCGGCATGGTGATCAAGCGTTCGGCCTACGAGGAGTTCGGGGGCTTCCGTCCCGAGCTGAGGCACTGCGCCGACTGGGACATGTGGAACCGCATCATCGTGCGGCATCCCGTCTACTACACGCCGGAGGCGCTGGCCTGCTATCGCCTGCACGAGGCGGCGGACAGCGCCCAGCAGGTCCGCACCGGCGCGAACGTCGTGGACGAGCGTCGGGCGATCCGCCTGGCCTGCAGCTACGTGCGGCCCGAATACGCCAAGCGCCTGCACCGCGAGGCGATGCGCGCGGCGGCCATCCGGGGTTTGCGCCGCGTGCGCACCCATATGGCCCTGGGGCAGCGCGATGTGGCCCTGCGGCAGCTTCAGGAGGCGTTCCGCTGCAGCGCTGCGCCCGGTGTCATGGCGCGCCTGCTCTACGTGCTGGCCGCCCTGATCGAGAAGCGTGGCGAAGCGGAGCCACTGGTGCCCCGGCTTTTTCCACAGGACGTTCCGAAGCCGACCTCGGGGCCGCTCTCGGTCACAGGCGGGCCACAGGCGCGACCGCTCTAACCCCAACACTCGGCTGAGCGGTATCCGGTCAGCGCAGCCTGCCGTCAAGCTTGTGCGGTAGCGGAAGCCCGCCCCGCCGGGTGCCGTGCCACGAAAGAGTAAGTACCGCGGCCCGTTTGATCACTCCTTCCTCAGCGCCACCGTTGTTAAATCTTTGCAGGTGCACAACAAGGGCGACCGTTTCATGACTATGACAAAGGGTATGCCATTGCGCCGCCCGGGGCTGGGCGGACGATGAAGGTCGTTATCCTTGCCGGCGGATTCGGCACCCGGATCAGCGAGGAGAGCGCCATTCGGCCGAAACCGCTGGTTGAGATCGGCGGCAAGCCGATCATCTGGCACATCATGAAGATGTATTCGTTCCACGGCCTCAACGACTTCGTGGTCTGCGGCGGCTACAAGTGCAACCTGATCAAGGCGTATTTCCACGAATACATGCAGTCGTGCTCGAGCGTGACGTTCGACATGCGCAATGATCGCATCGACATCCATCATCGCGACATCGAGCCGTGGTCCGTGACGCTCGTCGACACGGGCGAGAAGACGATGACCGGCGGGCGCGTCAAGCGCATCCGGCCCTATCTCGACGACGACACGTTCTGCCTGACCTACGGCGACGGCGTGAGCGATCTCAACATCGGCTCGCTGATCGACTTTCATAAGCGTACCGGCGTTCTCGCCACCGTCACCGCGGTCTCGCCGCCCGGCCGCTTCGGCGTGCTGAATATCGACGCCGAGACCTCGCGCGTCGAGGCGTTCCGCGAGAAATCCAACAAGGACGTGGGCTTCATCAACGGCGGCTTCTTCGTGCTCGAGCCGGAGATCCACGACTACATCGACGGCGACGACACCATCTGGGAGCAGGAGCCGCTGGGCACGCTGGTGCGCGAGAGCCAGGTCGCCGCGTACCGGCACACCGGCTACTGGCAGAACATGGATACGCTTCGGGACAAGCACGTTCTCGAAGAGCTTTGGCAATCAGGAGAGGCACCATGGAAGGTTTGGTGAAACCGGCTTCCGCCGCGAATGGCGACCGGCGCGTGCTGGTCACCGGGGCCGAGGGCTATATCGGCTGCATCCTGACGGCGCGCCTGGTCGAGGCGGGATTCGCCGTCGACGGGCTCGATACCGGCTTCTATCAGAACGGCTGGCTGTTCCATGACGGCCGCGACCGTCCCGGCGTGCGCTGCCGCGATACGCGGCGCGTCAGCGTCGACGACCTGGCCGGTTACGACACCGTAGTCCATCTCGCGGAGCTGTCGAACGACCCGCTTTGCGAGCTCAACGAGGACCTGTCCTTCGACGTCAACCATCGGGGCTCGGTGGCGCTGGCGCGCAAGGCCAAGGAGGCCGGGGTCAAGCGCTTCGTCTACGCCTCGTCGTGCAGCGTCTACGGCGCCGCCGGCGCCGAGGAGAAGACGGAGGAGTCTGAGCCCAACCCCCAGACCGCCTATGCCCGCTGCAAGGTGCTGAGCGAACGCGACATCACCGAACTCGCCGACGACAAGTTCTCGCCGGTGTTCCTGCGCAACGCCACGGCCTTTGGCGCGAGTCCGCGCATGCGTTTCGATATCGTGCTCAACAACCTCGCCGGCATCGCCTGGACGATGAAGTGCATCAAGATGACCAGCGACGGTACGCCCTGGCGCCCGCTGGTCCATGTCGAGGATATCTCCACCGCGGTGATCTGCGCCATCGAAGCGCCGACCGAAGCGATCCACGGCCAGATCTTCAACGTCGGCAGCGACGAGCAGAACTACCGCATCCGCGAGATAGCCGAAACGGTGGGCGAGACCTTCCCGGGCTGCTCGGTCGAGATCGGCAGCAGCGTCGGCGACAACCGCAGCTACCGGGTGTCCTTCGCCAAGATCCGCGACAAGCTGCCGGGCTTCGCCTGCCGCTGGAACGTGCGGGCGGGCGCCGAGCAGCTGCGCCGCGTGTTCGAATCGATCGGCATGACGGACGCGGTCTTCAACGCGGCGCCGTTCACCCGGCTGAAGCAGCTGCGCCACCTCGTGCAGACGCAGCAGGTCGACAACAGCCTCTTCTGGCGTACGGCATGATCGTCGGCGAGACAGGTCCCGAGGCCCGCATCCACGATCCCCTGCCGAAGTGACGAGGTAGAGAATGACATCGACGGCGACCGTTTCCGATCCTTCCCCGCTGGCCACGGTGGTGCGCCGCTGCCGCTCCTGCGGCGCCGAGCTGCAGAATACGTTCATCGATCTCGGCATGTCGCCGCTGGCCAATTCGAATATCGATCCGGCAAAGGCGGACCGCATGGAGCCGTTCTATCCGCTGCATGCATATGTCTGCCATGAGTGCTTCCTGGTTCAGCTCGAGGAGTTCGAGACGCCCGAAGCCATCTTCAGCGACTACGTCTACCTGTCGTCCTTCTCGCAGTCCTGGGTCGAGCACGCGCGGCGCTACGTCGAGATGATCACGGCGCGTTTCGACCTCAACGAGCACAGCCAGGTCGTCGAGATCGCCAGCAACGACGGCTACCTGCTGCAGCACTTCATCAAAAAGAAGATCAGGGCGCTGGGTATCGAGCCGGCCGCCAATATCGCGCGCATCGCCCAGGGCAACGGCATTCCCACGCACGTCGCCTTCTTCGGCGCGGCCACGGCGCGCGCCCTGGCCGCCAACGGCACGCGGGCCGATCTCATCGTCGCCAACAACGTGCTGGCCCACGTGCCGGGGCTCAACGACTTCATCGAGGGGCTGAGCATCATGCTCAAGCCTGGCGGAGTGGTGACCTGCGAGTTCCCGCATCTCCTGCGGCTCATGGAAGAAAGCCAGTTCGACACGATCTACCATGAGCACTTCTCGTACTTCTCGCTGCTCGCCGTCAGCAAGGCCTTCGCCCGCCACCGCCTGTCGGTGATTGATGTCGAGGAGCTTCCCACGCATGGCGGCTCGCTGCGCATCTACGTGGCCCATGCCGATGACCGCACGCTGACCGTCGGTCCGCGCGTGGCCGACCTGCTGCGCCGCGAGCGCGAGAAGGGCCTGGCGACGCTCGAACCCTACAGGGCCTTTGCCGGCAAGGCGGCGGCCACCAAGCGCAAGCTGCTGCGCTTCCTGATCGAGGCCAAGAGCCAGGGCAAGACGATCGTCGGCTACGGCGCGCCGGCCAAGGGCAACACGCTGCTCAACTACTGCGGTGTCCGCTCGGACTTCATCGACTACGTGGTCGACCTCAATCCCCTGAAGCAGGGCCGCTACCTGCCGGGCACCCGCATTCCGATCTTCAGCCCCGACAGGATCCGCGAGACCCAGCCGGATTACGTGCTGCTGCTGCCGTGGAACCTGCGCGGCGAGATCATGGGCCAGATGGCCTATATCCGCGACTGGGGCGGGCGGTTCGTGACACCGCTGCCCGAGGTCGCTGTTCACTCCTAGGTCGGCTTAGGCCGGATAGCAGGACCGCGCCGAGAGCGTCAGGGCCGGCAGCGGCACCAGCGGGATATCCAGCGCAAAGGGAAACGAGGCCAGCACCTGGTTGCCGCAGGCAACGGTGCTGGCGGTGAAGGCCGCGTCCGGGATTGTCAGACCGTAGGCCTGGGTCACGGCATAAGCGCGGATCTGGGCCGCACTGCCGCAGGTGGCGGCGTTGATGCTGGCACAGCGCGCCGCCATCTCGACCGCGTGCTGCAGGGCCGACTGCGTCCACATCACCTGGCCGAACTGCATCAGGCCGATGACCAGGCTGAGAAAGAGCGGCAGCAGCATCGCGAATTCGAGCGCGCTGACGCCCCGGCGATCCTCAAGCACCGCGCGGAGAGAGCGGCGGGCCATGGCTAGCGCGTCCGGCTCATCGCCGTGGCGGTGAAGGTGAAGCTGCTGGGGATGCCGGGATAGGGCACGATGGTCGTGTAGCTGCCCTGGGCCGAGACGTTGATGTAGGTGCCGGCGGTGAATCCGCTGGCACAGGCGGTGCCGCAGATCGCCACCGTGACCGTGCTGCCCGAGGCGCAGCCGCAGGTCTCCGCCGGCGCCGGCGTGGCGGTGATGTCGCCGCCCGCGGCATTGGTCACGGCGTTGCCGATCTGCACGATGTCGAAGGTATTGCGCATGGCGAAATCGGCGCCGGCCTGGGCGGCGTGCTGGACCTGCATGCGGCGATAGGTGGCGGCCGCGTAGTCGGCCATGCCGACGATCATGAGGATCAGCAGCGGCGCCACCAGTGCCATCTCGATGGCGGCGTTGGCGGCGATCTGATCGCGGAGCTTCCGGTAAAGCCGCTTTGGCATGGGTAAAGCCTAGAGCGGCGCGGCCGGGCCTTCTGTGCGTTAGCGCACCTGGATTACGGGGCCTTGGTCGGCGCCGGGGCAGGGGCGGCGGCACCGCCGCTCAGGGTCACGCAGCGCGGGTCGCAGGAATACTGCGAGGCCTGGGTGTCACGCACGATGGTCACGGTCCGCTCGCCGTTGGGCACCACCACGATCTCGCGCTCCAGCATCGGCTTGCCGGCGGCGCTGTAGACGAACAGCCGCGTCTCGCCCGGGCGCTTGCCGAGCACGAAGAGCAGGTTGTTGCGCTCCAGCACGACGTCGGCGATGGCCGGGTTGGCGACCAGCACGACCGAGGCCTGGCCACCCAGCGCCACGACCTCCGCCTTGTCGACCGAAACGCGCAAGGTACGGCCGCTCTCGGCGGCGGCGGGCAGGGCGAGGGCCAGCACCAGGGCAACGCCGGTGCCGATGGCGATCCACAGGACCGAGCGGCGGGTTTCGTCTCGGGGGAGGCGCGGGCGCGATCCGGGGATGGAAGATAGGGTATTCATGACAACCTGCCTTTCCGGCCGCCTTCTGCGGCCTCGATGAATCGGGTACTGGTGAGTTTGGTTAAAGCGTCGTTAACGAATCTCGGCGTAGGATCGGACCCGTGCGAAACCAACGGCTTCCTCTTGTCCTGGGGCTCGGTGCCTGCCTGTTGACGGGCTGCGCCACCGATCCCAATGCGCGGCCGGGCAGCGGGTCTGGCCTCGACCGGCCGGAAGTGGCGCGCTCCCTGCTCGATGCGGCGACCATGGCCGCGGCGCAGGGCGACCACGCGACGGCCGCTACCTACTACCGCAACGTCTATCTGCGCGATCCCGGCAACAGCCGCGCCGCACTCGGCCTGATGCGCTCTTTGCGCGAGGCCGGCGATCTCGACCAGGCACGCCAGGTGGCCGATGCCGTGCAACTCGCCAAGCCCAACGATGCCCCCATCCTCGCCGAGGTCGGCAAGGTGCGCCTGGCCAGCGGCCAGCTGCAGCCAGCCGTCCTTACGCTGCAGCGCGCCGCGGAGCTCGATCCCGCCGACTGGCGCACGCTCTCCGCGCTGGGCGTCGCCCATGACCGGCTCGGCGACCGGCCGAAAGCCGAGGCGAATTACCGCGCTGCGCTGGCGCTCTCGCCCGACAATCCGCTGATCCTCAACAACCTCGCCCTGTCGCGAGCCATGGCCAACGACCTGGCGGGCGCGCGCGAGCTGCTGCAGCGCGCCGTGGCCGCCGGCCGCGCCGATCTGCGCGTGCGCCAGAACCTGGCGCTGGTCTACGCGCTGAGCGGCAACATGGCCCAGGCCGAGGCGCTGACCCTGCAGGACCTGCCGCCCGAAATGGCCCGCGAGACGCTGGCCTACTACCGCGAGCTGGCCAACCAGGCCCAGCCGCGCTGACGCTGGGAAGGGGCGCGCGGCGCTCATTTCGAGAAGGTCCGGATCACCTGGATGATCGTCGGGCCGATCAGCACCATGAACAGCACCGGCAGGAAGAAGGTCACCATCGGCACGGTGAGCTTGGCCGGCAATGACGCCGCCTTCTCTTCGGCGCGGGCCATGCGCGTGTCGCGACTTTCCTGCGAGACCACGCGCAGCGCCTGGCCGAGCGGCGTGCCGTAGCGCTCCGACTGGATCAGCGAGGTGACCAGTGACTTCACCGGCGCAATACCCGTGCGCTCGGCGAGGTTCTCCAGCGCCTGGCGGCGGTCGCTGAGATAGGCTAATTCGGCGGTGGTCAGCCCGATTTCCTCGGCGATGGCCTTGGCGTCGCCGTGCAGCTCGTCGGCCACCCGGCCGAATGCCGCCTCGAGCGACAGCCCGGCCTCGACCGAGATGACCATCAGGTCCAGCGCGTCGGGGAAGGCCTTGGTCAGCTCCTGCTGCCGGCGCTTGACCGCGTTGGCCAGGATGATCGCCGGCAGGTAATAGCCGACCAGCACGCCGCCGAAGCCGAAGCCGCCGATCAGCAGCGGCGTCACCGCCACCTTGGCCGAACTGAAGAGGAAGAGAAGGGCCAGCCCGCCGCCGGCCAGCGGCAGGGCGATGCGCAGAAAGATGAAGGTGACCAGCGGCGCCTGGCCGCGCCAGCCGGCCTGGATCAGCTTCTTGCGCAGCTCCGGCTGCTCGGCGAGATCGCGGATGTTGAGCCGCTCCAGGGCGGCGCGCATCAGGCCGACGGAGAGCGGGGCGCGGCGCCGGCCGGGGCGCTGCTCCAGCCCGGCGCGGCGCTGCTGGCTGAGTTCGGCCCGGCGCTGGCGGATGACCTTGAGACGTGTGGCGAAGAGGTCGGGCTGCAGCCAGGGCATGGCCAGGCCGATCACCGTGATGAAGGCGAGGGCGCTGAAGATCAGCGGCACGACGGTATGGGGATCGAGGAAGAGTTCCATGGCTCAGACCTCGAAGGAGACCATCTGCTTCATGATGAGGATGCCGATCGTCATCCAGATCAGGCCGCCATAGAGGATCACGTTGCCCATCGGGTCGGTCCATAGCAGCATGATGTAGTTGGGATTGATGGCGTAGATCACCAGCGACAGCAGGAAGGGCAGGCAGCCGATGATGCTGGCGGTCATCCGCGCCTCCGACGACATGGTGCGGATCTTGTCGGCCAGCTTCTTGCGGCCGCGCAGCACCGCCGACAGGCCGGACAGCGTCTCGGCCAAGTTGCCGCCGGTCTGCTGCTGCAGGTTCAGCACCACGGCAAAGAACTTCATGTCAGTGGTCGGCATGCGCCGGCAGGCGCGTTCCAGCGCCTGCTTGAGGGTCATGCCTAGGCGCTGGCTCTCGATTAGCAGGCGGAACTCGGTGGCCACCGGCTCCGGGCTCTCGCGGGCGATGATGCCCAGGCACTCGGAGACCGGCAGGCCGGAGCGGATACCGCGCACGATGACGTCGATGGCATCAGCAAAGTGTCTGGTGAACTGCTTCTGCCGACGCTTGGCCAAGTGGCTGAGCACGGCGCGCGGCAGGCCGATGCCGAACACTGCGAACACCGCCGGGCTGAAGAGCAGGGCGTAGCCGAGCAGCAGATAGATGCCTGCGCCGACCAGCCCGGAGAGCAGGCTGGCGATATAGAAGCTGCGCAGCGGCATATCCAGCCCCGCGCGGTCGACGCGCTGCCGCAAGGCGACGCTGCGGTCCGCCCGCGCCCCCTCGGCGTGGCCGGTCTCCTTGAGCTTGGTCTTGATCTGGCGGGCACGGTCGGAATGCGGGCGCGCGCCTTCGGTGCGCGCCGCACCGCGGCCGCCGATCGCGGCGAGGCGGCCGCGCA
>JALHMR010000042.1 GCA_022843945.1 Rhodospirillaceae bacterium
CCTGGCCCTTTAATCCTCGACCCCGACTGAATCCGTGACCTTGACTGGGACGCGCCGACGCTCCGCGTCGAGCGCGCGGATCAGGCCGCGCGTCTCGCCCCAGGCGGCGGCGTAGCGCCGCAGGATGCGCAGTGCCTCGGTCGCCGCCGCAACCTGGGTGGCGGTGAAGCGGCGCCGGCAGGCGGCGTTGCGCGCCCGGCACTCGGCCGCCCACCAGCGCACCATCTCGCGTTGCTCGCCGGCCCGCAGCAGGAGCACGGCCCGGCGGCTCTCCCAGGCATTCATGCCATCCTTATACAAGACTTTTTGTCTTGTGTAAAGACAAAACGTCTTTAACCAGGCTGGCACAATTTCGGGGCCCGACAAGCCGTGTCGGCTCAAGCGCTTAAGGGATCGGGGCTTACGGGCGTAGCGACTCGGGGCCCGAGTCGCCCGGCAGACGGACCGCTCAGTCCTCGAACGACACCCGGGTCTTGCGCAGCAGGCGCGGCCGCGGCCGGTCGCCGAAGATCAGCCGGTCGACCGGGCAGTCGAACTCAAGCGCCAGGCGGACGACGTCGGCGACGCTGAAACGGCGCTCGCCGCGTTCGGCCTTGGCCACCGCATCATCGGACTGGCCGAGCCAGGCGCCGACCTGGGCGCGGCTGGTGCCGCGCGCCTCGCGCACGTCGCGGACATTGCCGCCGACGATCCGCGCCACCTGCTTCTCATAGGCCGTGAGCTGCTTCGCCATGCCGGCAAGTGTGCCTGACCCGGACAAAATGTCCACTAGCCCAAACGGTTAGGCGCTCCATCCACAGGCATACATTTTGTCTCTTGAAGAAAAATACATTTCGTCTCATATAGCCGAGCATGCGCTTGCCTCTCGACCCCATCCCCGATTGCCAGTTCCCGCTCTGGGGCGACGGCCGCCCGAGCCACGTCTATTGCGGAGCTCCCGCCCGGCCCGGCTCGTCCTACTGCCTGCGCCATCACGACCGCTGCTGGACCCTGGCCCCGCCGCTGAAGCTGCCGCCCCTGCTTCCCGCCGCCGAGGCGAGCCTCCGGCTCGCTCTCTTCGACGGAGGCACGGCATGAGCCCGTTCGAAATCCCGCGCTGGCCCAAGGTCACGCTGTTCGACGACCCCGACGAGGAGCAGCGCGTCGCGGCGATGCGCACCGGCACCTTCGACGCGGCCGAGCCCTATCTCGGCACGCCGCCGGGCTTCGCCACGCTGATCGCCAATCCGCCGCGGCTCGCGCAGCGTTATGACTCGCATGGCCTGGAGAGCGACGACGACGGCGCGGGTCCGTTCGACGGGCTGAAGCGCTTCGTGCAGCGTATGGGCAGCGAGCCCGCTGCGGAGCCGGTTGCCGACGCGCCACCCCCGCCGCCGCAACCCAGTATCGGCCGCCGGCTGCTCAACTCCTATGTCGACACCGAACTCGCGGTCACGCAGGGACTGAGCGAACGCGATCTGCGCGAGGCCGAGCCCCTGCCCGAGGCGCTGGCCGCCTACACCCTGCCGCCGGGCCAGGGCACGCAGGTCAATATCAACGAGCTCGCACCGCTGGTGCGCGCCGAGGCGAGGAAGCTCGGGCTCGAGATCGTGGTGCGCCGCAACGCCGAGAACGGCGAGCTCGGCTTTGCCCTGCGGCCGAAAGCGTCATCCCGCCTGCTCGATGGCGAGGGCCCGCTTGCCAATGCCGTGAACAAAGGCGCCCAAGTCGCCGACGGGCTGGGCCGCATGCTCGGATTCAATGCCGCCGGCCCGGTGGGCGGCGCGGCGCGCGCCTCGGCGCAGACGGCGAAAGCCACCTCGGCCGCCGCAACCGAGGCGAAGATCGTGCTCACCGGCAGGGAGCTCGGCGAGTTCGGCGACGATGTTCGTGCTTGGACGCGTGCGGGAATGACTGCCTACAACGTCATTCGTGATGGCGGCCCTGTCACACATCCCAAGCTCGGTGAAATCCGTTTTACGGATGCAGGCAAGAGCAAGATGCGAGGGTCCGGCGCAAATCCCGAAAAATGGCAACTTGTGCCGGCGCTCCGAGAAATCATCAGAGATGCAGAGCATGTAAATACGGATCGCCTCACGCGACCTCGCGCCGACGACATCGTCGCATTTCACTGGCTTGAAAATACAGTTCAGGTTTCCGGCAAGACGCTGCCTGTTGGCATCTCGGTCGCCGAAGATTCTCGCGGAAATAAATTCTACAACATAAACCCGGACGCTGGCGGGCGGAAACACCAACCCCCCGGCGTTACCCAAGCTCACAATCTCGGGGACCGGGGGGCGGCGGGAGGCAGAACCTCCACGCCCGATGTAGGCCCGCTCGACGACGGAATCAATCTCTACATCCTCGGCCCGGCGACGGGATCGGCCGCTCATGCCGCCACGCGCGGCAATGACGAGGAGCGCTGACGGATGGGCGCAATCATTTCCGTGCGCAAACACCACCCCCCTAGGGTTAGCCGACAATCAATGTCGGGTCCCAGGAGGCGGGCGGGAGGCAGAACCTCCAAGCCTGATGTAGGCCCGTTCATCCGCCGAATCAATCACCGCACCGTCCATCACGCCATTACCCGCCTGGAGGGGAAACCATGACCACTCGCCCGCTTCTTGCCGGATTGCGCGACCGCATCCTGCAGCGAAACCAGCGCTACCGCCTGGTCTTCGCCGGCTCGGTCGGCGCCTTCGTGCGCGACGACCTGTTCCGCCTCGGCCATCTCGGCCGGCCGACCTACGTGCCGGGCGATCCCGTGGCCACCGCCTTCAACGAAGGCAAGCGCTTCGTGGCGCTGCACGTCGCCTCGATCCTCAACCTCTCGGACGAGGAGATCGTGGAGCGCGCCCAGGCCATCCCCCGCGACCACACCGCCGATGAGGAAACCGCCCATGACTGACATCGCCGCCCCCGCTTCCGCCACCCCTTCTTCTGCCGCGGCGCCTGCCGCGAGTGAACGCGGCGCGTCGACACCTGCCGCGACAAGCACCGCCGCGCCGGACTGGCGTGTGACTTTGCCGGAAGACGTGCGCCCGCTGGCCCAGGCCAAGGGCTGGAAGAGCCCGGCCGAGGCGCTCAAGTCCTACGCCCATCTCGAGCGGCTGGTCGGCGCCGACAAGATCGCGCTGCCGCCCAAGGACGCGCAGGGCAACCGCGACTGGTCGAAATGGGACGGCTGGTCGGCCATCGGCCGGCCGGAGGCGCCGGACAAATACGCCTTCCGCATGCCGGAGGGCCACAGCACGACTAACGACGACCGCGCCTTCCAGACCCACATGGCGCCGCTGCTGCACAAGGCCGGCCTGGCGCAGTGGCAGGTCGACCTGCTGGCCCAGGGGCTGGAGAGCTTCGGCCATCAGCAGCGCGAGGGCCTCAGCCGCCAGACGCAGCAGACCTACGCCGCTTCGGTGCAGGAGCTGCAGCGCGACTGGGGCGCCGCCTTCGACCGCCATCTCGATCTCGCCAACCGCGCGGTGCGCCAGTTCGGCGGCCCGGACCTGGTGCGCGCCCTGTCGGCCGCCGGCCTCGGCCATCACCCGGCGGTGGTGCGTGCCTTCGCCCGCATGGGCGCCACGCTGGCCGAGGATAGCGGCCTGCCCGCCGGCGCGGCCGGCGGCGGTGCCGGCTCCGCGCGGGCGGAGATCCAGCGCCTCAAGGCCGATCCCCAGTTCCAGACCGCCTTCCTCAACCGCCTCCATCCCGGCCACGAGCAGGCGATGAGCAAGATGCTGAGCCTGCAGGCGCAGGCCTCGGTGGGAGGCGAGGCATGAGCCTGCCGCCCACTCACTACCCGAACTGGCCCAAGGTCACCCGGTTCGACGATCCCGACGAGGAGGCGCGCGTCGCGGCGATGCGCGAGGCGCTGCGCGCCGGCACGTTCGACGAGGCCGAGCCCACTCTCGGCACGCCGCCGGGCTTCGCCACACTCCTCACCGACCCGCCGCGGGTCGCGCGGCGCTACGACTCGCACGGCCTGGAGAGCGAAGACGACGGTTCGGGTCCGTTCGACGGGCTGAAGCGCTACGCCGCGCTGCGCACCGGTCATGCTCAGGCTCTCGACCAGGCCGCCGGGGCACCGGCGCCTTCAACCGAGAGCGACGGCAGCGCTGGAGCGTTCGACGCGCTGAAGCGCTTCGCGAGCCTTGAGGCGCGTGCCCCCCGCGTGGTCACGGTCTACATCGAGAATCCCGCCGTGCTTGCGCGGCAGGGACGCGACCCACTGCCGCTTTCTCCTGATCGCGGCGGAGGCCGGCGCCGATGACGCGGACTGCTCTTCGCTCATCGACCGGCCGCCGCATCCCTCCGGGGCTAATTCCGGAGGATACGCCCGTGGGGATACCGATTTCCTCCACAGGGGCGGCGGCCGATCGGCGCGGTCCGGGGCTGGTCGCCCCGATCTCGGCAATGGCCTCGGCGATAAGATCGGGCCGTCGCGGCGCCGTTGCAAGGGACGGTTGCGCGCTGGGCACGAGCGCCGCACGGAGGGCGCATGACTGACGTGACGCCCCCGCGCCGCGGCTTCATCCGCGGCCAGACCTATTCGCGGGCCGACAAGCGCGCGCGCAAGATCGCTTTCCTCGCGGCCATCGTCGAAGGGCTGTCGATCTCCGAGGCCGCGGCCCGCATCGGCGTGCCCTGGCGCACGGTCTATTCCTGGCGCAAGGACGACGAGCCGTTCCGCAAGGCCTGGAACGAGGCGCGCGCCCGCGCCAACGAAGCGCACTACACCTATCCGCTGCCGCCACCCCCCAAGCCGCAGCCGCCCAAGCCGGTGATCACGGTCCGCGAGTTCGACCTGCCGGAGGACGACAATGGCTAACCGGCCCGCCTTCGAGCCCGCCGGCATCACGCTGCCGCACAAATGGGAGCCGCGCGCGCATCAGCGGCGCCTGTGGAACTTCCTGCAGAAAGGCGGCAAGCGCGCGGTCGCCGTCTGGCACCGCCGCGCCGGCAAGGATTCGGTGGCGCTCAACTTCGCCGCCTGCGTCGCCAACCAGCGCGTCGCCAACTACTGGCACATGCTGCCGACCGCGGCCCAGGGGCGGAAGGTGATCTGGGAAGGGATCGACAGCCAGGGCCGCCGGGTCATCGACCAGGCGTTCCCGCCGGGCATCCGCACGGGCAAGCTCGACGACGAGATGCTGATCCGCCTGCACAGTGGCTCGACCTGGCAGGTGGTCGGCTCCGACAATTTCGACCGCCTGGTCGGCGCCAATCCGGCGGGCGTCGTGTTCTCCGAATGGGCGCTGGCCGATCCGCGCGCCTGGGACTACCTGCGGCCCATCCTGGCCGAGAACGGCGGCTGGGCGCTCTTCATCTACACGCCGCGCGGCCGCAACCACGGCGCCGCGACCTTCGAGATGGCGGCGAAGACCCGCGGCTGGTTCGCCCAGAAGCTAACGGTCGACGACACCGGCGTGATCAAGCCCGAGGTCATCGAGGACGAGCGCCGCTCCGGCATGGCCGACGAGCTGATCCGCCAGGAATACTACTGCTCGTTCCAGGCCGCCCTGGTCGGCGCCTATTACGGGCCGCTGCTGGAGACGGCCGAGCGCGAGGGGCGCGTGACGCGCGTGCGCTGGGAACCGGACCTGCCGGTGGTCACGGCCTGGGACCTCGGCATCGGCGATTCGACCTCGATCTGGTTCGCGCAGCTCTCCGGGCGCGAGATCCGGCTGATCGACTACTACGAGGCGTCGGGAGTCGGCCTCGACCACTACGCCGAGATGCTGCACCGGAAAGGCTATGTCTACGGCGAGACGCTGCTGCCGCATGACGCGCGGCAGCGCGAGATGGCCAACGGCCGGACGCGCCTCGAGACCATGCGCCGCCTGGGCATCGCGGGCACCCGCGTCGTGCCCCATGTGGGGCTCGAGGACGGCATCAACGCCGCGCGAGTGGTTCTGCCGCGCTGCTGGTTCGATGAGACCGCCTGCGCGCGCGGCCTCGAGGCGCTGCGCCAGTACCGGCGCGGGTGGGACGACGAACGCAAGATCTTCGGCGAGCGGCCGCTGCACGACTGGACCAGCCACGCCGCCGACGCTTTCCGCTACCTGGCGGTCGGCCTGCGCGAACCGCGGCAGCCGGGCGAGGCGTCCCGGCCGGTTCAGCTCGACGCGATCGAAGACGGCGGCGAGACGCCACCTCCCTTCGATGACGACGGCCGGCCGACCCGGGCCGTCATGGATGATTGAGATGGGTGCCAACAAGAAAACACGTCGCGACAAGGCGTGGGCCGAGCGCCAGCGCCAGATCGGGATCGAGGTGCTGGCGGCCCGGCCGCCGCAGGCGCCGTGGAAGCACCTGATCGAGAGATACGGGCTGTGCCGGGCAAGGCTGGTGCAGCTACGCAGGACGGCGATCAAAGCCGCAAGCAGGACCTGAAGAGGCCCGGCTGCCTCCGATCCTGACCTGACTGTGACACCGGTCACTTCGCCGGCCGGCGCCTGGTCCCGGGCGCCGGCTGCGCCGCGAGATCGGGGCCGTATCTCTTCCGATATGGGCCCGGACTTATACCGGCGAGCACGCGCCGGCCCATTGGGGTAAGCGCGACGCGTGACGTCGCGGGTCGCCGTGACAGTACTCCGTATTCGCCGATCATGTTTCCGTTAGACAGCCCTGCATCGCGGGCGAGACCCGCCATATTCGTGTCGGGGACAACATTCACGGAGACTATCCCGATGGCGAAGAAGAACATGGGCGAGGCAGGCCGCGATGCGCGACGCAGGTTCCTCAAGAACGCCGGCAAGTTTGCTATCGCGACGCCGCCGGCAGTGACGGCGCTCCTGGCTTCGGCCAAGGGCAACTACGCGATGGCCGTTTCGGGCGGCGGCAATGGCGGCGGCGGAGGCGGGGGCAACCGCGGGAACGGCAACCACGGCAACGGCAATCGGGGCAACAACCATAATGGTGGGGGCAACCGGGGCGGCAACCATGGGGGCGGCAATCACGGGGGCGGCAACCGCGGTCGCGGCCGCTAGCCGGCAGCCGTTTCAAATTCCACGAGCGATGCGCCCGCCGGCTCCGCCGGCGGGCTTTTCCTGCCCCATCGGCGAGCCCTTCCCCCTACGACTTGCCTGCAGCTACACCTGTATTAAAGTGTGGCGTTAACCCTGTTTTCACGCTCCTGCAGCCATCATCGCAACCCTCTCAACGCCATCGGCCGGGATCGCCCGGCGGGTGGTTAAGGGAGGCCTGGGGATTCCAGCGAAAGATCCCGGGGCCCTGACACGAGCGAGCGGACTGGCGAGCCATCCATTGTCGATCCTGATTCCCCTTGTTGGCCTTGTCGTAGCCCTGGCGCTGCTCATCGAGATCGTTCTGATCCTCGGGCGCGACACGCTGTCGGGCAAGCACGAGACGGAGGCGCTCAAGGAATCAATCCGCAAGACCCAGGCGGAACTGCGCGGCGCCGACAAGAAGCTCGACGCGCTGAATGCCACCCGCCGCGGCGCGATCAAGGAAGCCGAAGCCACGCTCGCCAAGATCGAGGATCTGCATCTCGCCAGGCGCGCGCCGGAGGTGCCGCCGGTGCTGATCTTCGTCGTCGGGCTGCCGGGCGCCTTCCGCCGCTTCCGGGCCAAGATCACCAAGACCCTGCCTACCACTTCCGCGGAAGCGGACGAGACCCAGACGCTCATCTGGAAGCACGAATGCATCGTCGAGGTCAACGCCGACAACATAGACCTCGCGCGCCGCGACGTGCTGCGCCAGTTCCCGGAGCACAACGGCTACGCGGTGGGGCCGCTGGCCGAGATCCCCGAAGCCACGGCCGCGGCATGACGGAAGAGGGGCACCATGCTGGGCGGCGGTAATTCCTGGAGCGGACCGAGCTTCGATCTCAATCTGTTCATCGTCGTCGCGGCGCTGGTCTTCGCCACCGGCTGGCTGCTGGTCGCCGTCGCCCGGCTGCAGAGCGCCTACCAGGCCGGGATTCGCAACACCACGAGCCTGAAGCGCCAGCAGATCAACGAGGCCAAGGAGATGATGAAGCTGACGCAGGAGGCCCTGCGTCTCGAAGGAGAGATCAAGGAGGCACGCGCGGCCGCCGAGAAGACCGCCAAGGAGCTGGAGGAGCGCAGGAAGATGCTGGGCGAGCAGCCGGTTGCCACCGCGCGCCCCACGGAAGTCTTCGTCGCCTCGGAATTCGCCTCGTCAAAGAAGGAAAAGCCCTGGATCGCCCACATGAAGCGTACCGGCGCCAACCGGGCCCGCCGGCCGGGCGAAGCCGCAACGCGGTTCGTGCTGCTCTGGGCCGCCGACCATCCCGCGGCCCTCGGCCGGGCGCGCGGCCTGGTCGCCAGCGATACGGATTACGAGGTCGAGGGCCTGCGGCCCTTTGCTTCCGGCTGAGCGCGACCCGGGATCGCCAGGGGCTTCGCCCCTTGCAACCCTGGAGATCAGCGCTCCAGCAAGGCCGCGGCGAGGCGGTCCGGCACCGCAGCGGCACGGACGAAGTGCCGCTGGTTGATCAGCGCCCAGCGGGAAATGGTCTTGAGGCGGCTGGGCTCGTCAACCCGGGCCAGCACGAGATGAACCTCGTCCGCCAGGAGCTTCTTCACCTGCCAGCGGCGCTTGGTGTCGTCGACGAACAGGGTTCCGATCTCGATTGCTGGCAGCCGGGCCATGCGGCCTCCCGTGTGTTCAAGTCTACCTCAAGGGTGGGGAGCCGATAGGCCGACTCCAACCCCGCCCTTACAAATGTAAGAGAAATTTGTGACCGGCGGCTTAATTGCAAGAGCCCGGCGAAGCTTTATCCACCGGTGCGGCCGCGCGGCCACACTCGGTTAACACGCCCGGAGCACTGGGAGATTCCGGTTGCCCCGGCAAGACTGTTCTACTTATCCCCGGTCCCGCCGTCCCGGCGCGAGGGCTAGTGCGCCGGTGAGTCCGGCTTGATCACGCGAGTCGGCTTGCCGGCCAGCCAGGCCGCGATGTTCTCCACCGTCTCGCCGTAGCCGATGCGGTAATTTTCTATCGTCACGAAGCCCATATGCGGCGAGAGCACCACGTTGGGCAGCTTGCGCAGCGGGTCGTCGACCGGCAGCGGCTCGACATCGTAGACGTCGAGCCCGGCGCCGCCGATGCGCCTGGCCTGCAGCGCGTCGAGCAGGGCCTGGCGATCGACCAGCGGCCCGCGCGAGGTGTTGATCAGGGTGGCCGTCGGCTTCATCAGGGCGAGCTCCGCCTTGCCGATCAGGCCGCGCGAACGCTCATTGAGCGTGACGTGCAGGGTGACGACGTCGGCGCGGCGCAGCAGGTCCTCCTTGCTGACCCGCGAGGCCCCGCCGGCGGCCGCTTTCTCGTCCGTCAGGTTGGGGCTCCAGGCGATGACCTCCATGCCCATCGCCTTGCCGACCTGCGCCACCTTGGAGCCCAGGCGGCCGAGGCCGATGATGCCCAGCGTGCGCCCGCCGAGCTCGATCGCCATGCCGGTCTGCCAGCCGCCGGCGCGCATCGAGCGCTCGCCGTCGACGATGCCCCGCGACAAAGCGAGGATCAGCGCCCAGGTCAGCTCCGCCGTGCCGTGCGGCGAGGTGCGCGTGCCGCAGACCGTGACGCCGCGCTCAGCGGCGGCGGCGAGGTCGATCGCGGCGTTCTTCATGCCGAAGGTGCCGATGAATTTGAGCTTCGGCAGCTTCTCGATCACCGCGCGCGACAGCGGCGTGCGCTCGCGCATCGGCACCAGGATGTCGAAGGGCGCCAGTGCCTTGATCAGCTTTTCGCGGTCGGCGATATGCTCGCGCAACGACTGGATGTCGCAGCGCGCTTGCAGCGGCGACCAGTCGGCCGCGCTCTGGGCCACGCCCTGGTAGTCGTCGAGAATCGCCAGTTTCAGTCTATCGGCCGCCATATCTTGTTTGCCCTTCCAGCACGGTTTGGATCGCCGAGCATAGCTCAGCCTGGCGGCCGAGGAATCTTGCTCAAAGCTTCCCAGAAGCTTTGAGCCGGTCGGCAGTCATGAGTGTAGTCCTCCCGGGCGCGCACTATAGCGTCCCGGCCCGGGGAGGCCAGGGGCGCGGTTCGTACGGTCGTAAACGGCCGTGCTGTAGACAAATGTCTATAGACATTTTGTCAGTGGCAATCCCGCCCGCGACCGCCCATGTTCATTTCCGACAAATCGTCTAGGCCCCTTTCAAGCCCCTTCTTGGCGCCCGCAGTCTTTTGTCCGCGAGAGTGCTCGCGGACACGGATTAGGGGCCCTTGAAGGCCCGCAACGCAGCGCAATGAGGTGTCCCATGGGTGGATTGTTCAGCTCGCCCTCCCCGCCGCCGCCGCCCCCGCCGCCCCCGCCGCCCGCCCAGGAGGGCGATCCCGCGGTCGAGGAGGCGCGACGCAAGGAGCTGATCGCCGCGCGCAAGCGCCAGGGCCGGGCCGCCACCCTGCTCACCGGCGGCTACGGCGACCTCTCCGAGGCGCCTGTGGCCACCAAAACCTTGCTCGGCGAGTAGGCGGAGCATGAGCGCCGTCTTCGAGCCGATCCGTAAGCTGCCGGGCGGCGAGATGCTGCTGCTGCACGCCGCGCCGACCAAGCCGGCGCCCGACCCGCTGCTCGACAAGCTGATCAATCCGCGGCGGCGGACCGGCGGTGTCGAGGGCCTGTTCAACCCACGGCCGTTCGTCGGGGCGGCGAAGGATTCCCTGCTGCTCGGCACCAGCCATCGCGACGGAGATGACAATGACTGATCTGGTTCGCGACCTCCTCGCCCGGGCCGAGCGGCTGAAGGCCGATCGCGGCACCTTCGACAGCCACTGGCAGGAGATCCGCAGCGTGATCTACCCGGCCGCGGCCTCGTTCAACGGCCGCGACACGCCCGGCGCCAAGGCGCATACCCCCGTCCTCGATTCAACGGGAGAACAGGCGGCCGAGCTGCTGGCGGCGGCGCTGCATGCCGGCCTCACCCATCCGGCGACACCGTGGTTCAACCTGCGCGCCCTCGACGACACGGTGAACAAGGACGAGGCCGCCTCGCGCTGGCTCGAGGAGGCGAGCCGGCGCATGCTCGACATCTTCACCTCGCCCTCGACCAACTTCGCGCCGCAGCAGCACGAGAAGTATCTCGACCTCGTCGCCTTCGGCTCGGCCTGCATGTATGTCGAGGACCGGCCGGGCCAGCTGCCGCTGTTCCAGACCCGCCCGCTCTCCGAATGCTTCTTCGCCGAGAGCGCCGAGGGAAAGGTCGACACCAATTTCCGCTGGTTCGAGCTCACCGCCCGCCAGGCGGCGCAGCGCTGGGGCGCGCGGGCCGGACGGCGCGTCACCCAGGCGGCCGAGGATCCGCGGCGCGAGGATGACAGCTTCCGCTTCGTCCATGCCGTCTATCCGCGGATTCCCGGACGCGCTCCCGCGTTTCCTGAAGGAAACGCTGCGCGCGATCGAAGCGCAGGGTCGCTAACGCTCCCCTACGCTTCTTGCTGGGTGAACGTGGATGAAAACGAGCTGGTCGAGGAAGGCGGCTTCCACGAATTCCCCTATACCTGCCCGCGCTGGCTCAAGCGGGCCGGCGAGGTCTACGGCCGGGGCCCCGGCATGAAGGCGCTGGCCGACGTCAAGATGCTGCAGCGGGCGATGAAGGTGACCATCCGCGGCGTCGAGAAGCAGGTCGACCCGCCGCTGATCGTCGCCGATGACGGCGTGATCAGCCCGGTGCGCGTCACCCCGTCGGGCGTCAACTACGTGCGCGCCGACCTGATGCAGGGCGGCGGCCTGCCCATCCGCCCGCTGGAGACCGGCGGCCGACCCGACCTCGGCGAGAAATTCATGGAGGGCGTGCGCCAGCGCATCGAGTTCGCTTTCTACACCAACCTCATCCAGTTCGCGCGCGACCCGCAGATGACCGCGACCCAGTTCCTGGGCATCAGCGAGCAGACCGCGCGCGTGCTGGCCCCCATCCTCGCCCGGCTTCAGGTGGAAGACCTCGACCCTCTCGTACAGCGCGTCTTCGGCATCCTGAACCGGGCGGGGATGCTGCCGCCGCCGCCGCCCGCGCTGCTCGGCAGCCAGCTGCGCATCGAATACGTCTCGCCCATCACAAGGGCGCAGAAATCGGGCGACGCGCGCGCCCTCCTCCAGGCGGCCGAGGCGATGGCCCCGCTGCTGCAGACCAATCCCGAGATGCTCGACCTGTTCGACGCCGACGCCGCGGCGCGCGATATCGCCGACATCGTCGGCGTGCGCAAGGCCTGGCTGCGCGGCGGCGACACGGTCAAAGCCATGCGCCGTGCCCGCCAGCAGGTGCAGCAGCAGGCCGCGGCCGGCGACACGCTCACCCAGCTCGCTGGGGCGGCGGGCAAGGCCGGACCCGGCCTCGCGGCGCTGCTCGGGGGTGCGAAGTGATTCAGATCCCCGAGGACGGCTGGGGCTTCGGCCCCGCGAGTGACCAGCCGCGTCCCGGTGCCGAGACTCTGCTGACCGGCTGGCCCGCGCCGCGTAACGACGGCTATCTCGTCGTGCCCGGCGCCGAATTCTGGGGCATGCAGCCCCAGACCGAGGACGACCCGGTGCGGCGCGCCGACACCCTGCGCGAGCGGGCCGGGGCGGTGTTCAAGCGCCAGCGCGCCGTCGGCGCCTTCAGCCGGAACTTGGACGACCTGTTCACCACGGTGACCGAGGACAGCGACTGGTCCAAGGGGCTGGAGCATTTCGATCGCAGCCTGGCCGAGCTGCGGCGCAAGCACGCCGACGGGCTCGAGGCGCCGGAGGACCGCGAGGCCTTCGAGCGGCACGCCGGGCAGTTCGGCGCCATGCAGCGCATCGACCTGAAGCGTGCTTTGGTCGAGCGCCAGCAGGCCGACGCGCTGAGCCAGCTCGACGAGCAGCTCGCCTACTACGCCGGCAAGGCGGCGACCGCGCCCAACGACGTGTTCCGCTCGATCGCCGTCGACAGCGGCCTGCAGGCGATCGCCGAGCTGCGCGAGGCCGGCTACCTCTTCCCCGAGGCGGCGCAGCGGCTGGAAACCGCGTTTCGCGGGCGGCTCGACAGTGCGGACCTCGAATCGATCGTCAAGGCCGATCCGCAGAACGCCGCCGCAATTCTCGACGACATGCGGCTGTTCCCGAATGCAGGCGAGGAGCTGCGGGAGAAGCTGCGTCGGGCTCTGACGCCGTCAGCAGAGCCTGCCGCACGGGAGAACGATGACATTGCGCAGATGCTCGCACCTCTGGTCGAGGGTAACGAAGGGCTGCGCGACCTTCTCGACGAGCTCGAAGGCGATCCGGATGATCCTGGCGCGTTGGTTCAGCTCGCGACCAATCTGCTCGATGGTGACCTCGCGCTGCCAGAGGCCAACAGAGGGAAATTTCTGGAGCAGATCCTCCGCGATCTGTTGAGGCGCGGTGGCGATCTGCTCAAGCGGCGACCGCGCGATCCGGATGGCGAGCCGCCCCGTCAGCTTCCGCCGCCCAAGCAGGATGGCGAGAAGCCACAGCCTTTGCCGCCGGCACCGCCGCGGATTTCACGGCCAAAGGCCGATCCGCCGCTGGTGGAGCCGCCGAAGGAAGATGCTGGACCCGCGTCCACCTATTCACCGACGAAGCCGATTGGCATCGGTGAGAAGCGCTACAAACTCTTGGGAAATCGTGATTTCGTCCAATACGAGGATGGCAGTTTTGATTTTGGCGGAATCTCTCAGGAGATAACGGCTGATATCGCTGCGCGCAAAGGCGTGGACATTGACGCCGCGCCAGTTCGGCTACCGAAAGGCAAGCCAAACACGACTGGCGAACTACACATGGAGCGTGGAGGAAAGGCTGAAGAACTCCGCCGCGCCGGGTACGCCAGTGCTGCCGAATTCGTCGATGACGTCGGTCATAATTTCAGTGAGATCTGGATGGACCGCGACGAGAGATTACTGCTTATCAAAAGAGGAGATGGCGAGCGCTCCCCGATGTTCTTTGTTGAGCTCAAAAAGCCCCTGTCCGGCTCGTATTATGAGGTCAAGAGCGGTGGCAATTGGCAATCAACGTACACAAATACGCGACGATCCGAGTCGGATTCAGAAGAAAGGCTGGTGCTGCTCTGGCGGAGGGCGACCTCCTCCTCAGCTACCGGCGAGCTGGAGCCGCTTCCTGAAGCCCCTACAAAATAGCCGGACAGAGCAACAGGAAAGCTTCGGTCCAGAGCAGCATAGCCAATATAGGTACAGCAGCGCGGCGCTACAACTTGCCGGCGACCTGCTTTGGAGGAGAGAGCGGACCTCATCCACTGCCGCCGGCGGGCAGGAGCCGTAGGCCACACCACCCCCTATCAAGCCGGCGAGGTGACGGGAACGCTTCGGTCCAAAGCATTATGCTCAATATAGGCTCGGCAATACGGCACGACAACCCACGAGCAGCAACCGGGCCTAATCGCTCTGCGCGAGGGCAAGCTGCCGCCGAAGCGCTGATGGAGTGAGCCATGCCGGCTTCAATCTGCTTTGGCATGGAGTACGCTCTTCCCCATGAACTGCAACCGGCGAACAGATCCCGTTTTAGAGATCGCCATCCCCGGCAAGACCGGAGGGAATTGCGACCGAGCGCTCGGGCCAAAGCAAATGCCCTGCGCTCAGCGGACGATTGACAGGCTGAGCCTTGCCGATGGACTGACACAGCTCCTCCACCGCCTGCAGGAGAAGCTTTCCAATACGGAGCGCCTCACTCAAATCCTGCGGATTTGCTGGCGGCGGGCGTGCCCACGAAACGTCGGAACGTTTCGCTGTGTACAAATGTCTATAGACATTTTGTCTCTTGAAGCGGGGCGGCTGAATCAGCAACTATAGACGCGACGGGACGGACAGGGCTGAGCGCCCGCCGTCCTCTCGCCCGCCGGTCAAGTCAGCCATGACCCCGGCCGCACGCGCGTAAGCCGCGCCGGAATACGGTGGCCGTTACCACCCAGGACGCGGGTCGGGATCTTCGGATGCCCGGCAACCCCTCCGGCTTGTGCGAAACCGCCAACCGAACGAGGGGACAATGTCCACCGAGATCACGACTCTTCAGAAACAGACCTACCAGGACGGCCTGGAGATGCTGGCGCAGCAGATGCCCTGCAAGCTCCACAACGCCGTGCGCCTCGAGAAGGAGACCGGCAAGCGCGTCTCCTTCCCGCAGATCGGCGTGGTCGCCGCCAAGGAGAAGACGGCGCGCAACACCGACACGCAGTACGTCACCACGCCGCACCGCCGGCGCTGGGTCTCGATGAAGGATTTCGAGCTCGCCGACCTGCTCGACGTCCAGGACCTGGTGCGCATCGTCTCCAATCCCGGCAGCGAGTACTCCAAGGCCTTCGTCGCCGCGCTCAACCGGGCGCGCGACAAGAACATCATCGAGGCGGCGCTGGGCACCGCCTATAGCGGCGAGGACGGCACCTCGACCGTGTCCCTGCCCGCCGCCCAGCAGATCCCGGTCGGCACCACCGGCTTCACGCTCGAGAAGGTGCGCACGGCCATGCAGAAGCTGAAGGCCGGCAACGGCGTCGACGGCAACGAGGAGATGTTCGTCGCCTGGACCTCGGCCCAGGAGGCCGAGTTCATCAACGAGAACGAGGTCAAGTCGATCGACTACAACAACCAGCGCGTCCTCGTCTCGGGCGGGCTCGACGGAAGGTTCTTCGGCTTCACCTACATCCGGCTCGAGGACTGGACGGACGAGAACAACACCACCGTCCGCATCCTGCCCAAGACCGGCGACACGCGAACCTGCGTGGCCTGGGTGAAGTCCGGCCTGCTGCACAACATCCCGCTGATGCCGCAGACCAAGATGGATCAGCTCCCGGGCAAATCCTACGCCTGGCAGTTCTACGCCAGCGCCACCTACGGCTCCACGCGCATGCAGGAGACGAAGGTCGTGCAGATCGACGTGGACGAGTGATCGACGGCTGACACCGAGGCTGTCCCCTCGCTCACGAGTCTTTCCCCCCACGCCGCGAGCCGCATCGGCGTTTCGCAAAGCGAAAGCGCCTTTACCAACCCTCGCGACGTGGGGACCCCGCTAACAGGAGACCCTTCAGATGACCGCCTACAAATCCGTCCAGGAGACCAACCGCACCGCCGATCCGGTGGTGAAGCTCGCGCCGCACGAGGCCGGCGGCCGGGTGCGCGTGCTGCGCTTCGAGTACACGACCCCCGGCGGCGGGCTGACCGTCAACGACACGATCGACCTCGCCACCTTCAGCCAGACCGGGCGGCTCCTGGGGGGAGCCGTCGCCTTCGAGGCGATGGGCGCTTCCGCCACCGCCGAGATCGGCACCGCCGCGGCGGCCTCGCGCTATCTCAGCGCGGGCGCCGTCGCCGCGGTCGGCCAGCTCGACTTCGCCCACACGATCGCCCTCAACACCGGCGAGAGCGTTGTTGGCGGCACCACCCTGGTCGCCAAGGTCACCGGCGCCAACTGGGCCGCGGCGAAGAAGTTCAACGGTTACGTCTTGTTTGTTGCCGACTGACGTCGGCTGGCGCGCGACAGGTAGCCGCCTGGGCGTTTCGCGAAGCGAAAGCGCCTAACCAACCCTACCTGTCGCGCGCGAAGACGGAGCGCTCAGCCGCTTTTCGGAGTTGAACATGGCTTCCTGGGTTCAAATCGCCAATCTCGCGCTGCGCCGGCTCGGCGCGGACCGCATCGCCAGCCTCACCGAGGACAGCGAGAACGCGCGCGCGGTCAACGACGTGCACGAGACGGTGCGCGACGCCGTGCTCCGGCTCCATCCCTGGAACTGCGCGCTGACCCGCGCAGCACTGGCCGCCGACGCGGCGCCGCCCGCCTGGGGCTATGCCAGCAGCTTCACCCTGCCCGCCGATCCCTACTGCCTGCGCGTCTGGCGCCTGGCCGACAGCGCCACCGACTACCGGGTCGAGGGCCGCAAGCTGCTGACCGACGCCGCCGCGCCGCTCAACCTCCTCTACATCGCCCGGGTCACCGACCCGGAGCTGTTCGATGCCGGCCTGACCGTGGCCATGGCCGCGGCCCTGGCCGCCGAGATCGCCTTCCGCCTGACCAACAGCCGTACCGCCGAGGAGGCGATGCACAAGTGGTTCGAGCAGACCCTGGCCCGCGCCCGCTCCGCCGACGCGCAGGAAGGAACGCCGGAGCCGGTGGAAGCCGACGAGTTCGAAAGATCTCGCCTATGAGCCTGCTCCTTGAAACCGGAGCGACCTTCCGCGCAAACCGCTACGCGGTTTCGCTGGGTCGCGTCGCGAAAACGCCGGAGGCGTTTCGCTGATGCCCCGCTCCACTCCCATTGTGAACAGCTTCGCCGGCGGCGAGATCAGTCCGCATCTCGACGCGCGCTCGGATATCCAGTGGTACTACTCGTCCTGCCGGCGGCTGGAGAACATGATCCCGCGCGCGCAAGGCGGCGCGCTGCGCCGCGGCGGCACGCGCTTCGTCGCCGCGGTCAAGGACCACGGCGAGCACGCAGCGCTGATCCCCTTCGAGTTCTCGACCGTGCAGGCCTATGTCATCGAGGCCGGCGACCAGTATTTCCGCTTCTACAAGGACAAGGGGCGGATCGTCTCGGCCAAGACCGTCACCGGCGCCGCCAACAACGGCAGCGGCCTCATCCGCCTCACCAGCGTCGCCCACGGCTTCCAGTCGCTCAACACGGTCGATGTCGCCGCTGTCGGCGGCGTGCCCAACGCGACCGGCACGTGGGTCATCACCGTGATTTCCGCCGACACCTTCGACCTGGTGGGCTCGACCTTCGCCGGGGCCTACACCTCGGGCGGTACGGCCACGGCCATCGTCGAGGTGGCCAGCCCCTACACCCTCGCCAACCTATTCGATGCCGATGGGCGGCTGCGCCTCAAGTACACGCAGTCGGCGGACATCCTCTACCTCGTCCACCCGGCTTACGCGCCGCGCAAGCTGTCGCGCACCGGCCACACGACCTGGACGCTGACCCCCATCGACTTCAAGGACGGACCGTATCTCGACGAGAACACCACGGCGACCACGCTGGTCGCCTCGGCCGGCAGCGGCACGGTGACCGTCACCGCCTCTTCGGTCACCGGAATCAACGACGATACCGGCTTCAAGACCACCGATGTCGGCCGGCTGCTGCGCCTGAAGAACGGCGCCAACTGGAGTTGGCTCAAGATCACGGCCTTCACCGACACCACGCATGTGACGGCCGAGGTGAAAGGCGGGACGGCGCCGACCGCGGCCACCGCCGCCTGGCAGATCGGTCTGTGGTCCGACACCACGGGCTGGCCGGCCTGCGTCATGTTCTTCGAGGAACGCCTGATGTTCGGCGGCGCGGCCGTGCGGCCCAACCGCTGGGATGGCTCGGCCTCGGGCGATTTCGAGACCTTCACGCCCGACATCGACGACGCCTCGGCCGTCGCCTTCACCATCGCCTCCGACCAGGTCAACGCCATCCGCTGGATGGCGCCGGCCAACAAGCTGATCCTCGGCACCCTGGGTGCGGAGTTCGCGGCCAGCGGCAGCGGCAGCATCGACGCCTCGATCACGCCGACCAACGTCAACGTGCGGCTGCAGACGCGCCACGGCGTGGCCGACGTGATGCCCGCCCTGGTCGGCTCCAACTCGATCCTCTTCATGCAGCGCCAGGGCCGCAAGCTGCGCGAGATCGCCTTCTCCTTCGAGGCCGACGGCTACGTCTCCGAGGACATGACGGTGCGGGCCGAGCATCTCACCCGCGGCGGCATCATCCAGCTCGCCTGGCAGCAGGAGCCGTTCGGCGTCCTGTGGGCGGCCCGCGCCGACGGGCGGCTGCTCGGCTTCACCTATCTGCGCTCGCAGCAGGTCACCGCCTGGCACCAGCATCCGCTGGCCGATGGCGCTGCCGCCGAGACCATCGCCACGATTCCCGGAAGCGGTACGGACCAGCTCTGGCTGATCGCCCGGCGCACGGTGGGCGGCGTGACTAAACGCTATGTCGAGATCCTCGAGCCGCCGCTGGCCGACGAGGCCGATGCCCTGAACGCCTTCTACGTCGATTCAGGCCTGACCTACGACGGGGCGGTGAGCACCACGCTGACGCCGGGGACCGGCGCGACGGTCAAGGGAACCGAGGGTGTCGTGTTCACCGCGGGCGCCGCGATCTTCACCGTCGACGATGTCGGGCGCGAGATCCGCTACCGCGTCGCCGCCGACCCCGGCGCCAATCCGCCGGTCGAGGCCATCGAGGCGCGGGCGCGGATCACCGGCCATAGCTCGGACAGCGTGGTGACGGCGAAGATCCTCGGCACCTTTCCCGGCCTTGCGACCATCGCGGCCGGGGCCTGGCGGCTGTCGGTGCAGCAGGTCTCGGGCCTGGCGCATCTCGAGGGCAAGACCATCCAGATCGTCACTGACGGCGCGGTGCATCCGCCGCGCACCGTCAGCGGCGGCGCGGTCGCGCTCGCCTATCCGGCGACCATCGTCCATGCGGGCCTGGGCTACACCTCGACGCTGCTGCCGGTGAAGTTCGAAGTGGGCGCGGCCGAGGGCTCGACCCAGGGCAAGAAGAAGCGCGTCTCGAAGATCACGCTGCGGCTGCACCGCTCGCTGGGCTGCAAGGTCGGGCGCGACGCTGGCCATCTCGACGAGCTGCCGTTCCGCGACTACGGCGGCTTCATGGATTCGCCGCCGCCGCTGTTCACCGGCGACAAGGAAGTCACCTTCCGCGGCAACTACGACACCGCCGGCGACGTGCTCATCGTCCAGGACCAGCCACTGCCGCTCGCCGTGCTCGCGGCGATGCCGGTGCTGGTCACCAGCGAGGGTGGGTGATGCTTACCTTCATCCCCTTTTCGCCGGATCATCTGACGGCTCTGCGCCTGCAGGCGGCGCAGGCCTACCTGCAGGCGCTGATCGCCAAGCCGGAATACGGGGCGGCGATGACCGGGCCGCACGCCTGGAGCGGCGTCAGCGACGGCCGGATCGTCGGCAGCGCGGGAGTTCTCGAGCAGTGGCCGGGCCGGGCGATCTGCTGGGCGCTGCTCGGCCGCGACATCCGCGCCCGCGACTTCCTGCGCGTGCACCACAAGGTCGAGACCGTGCTGCGCCGCGTGCACCGGGAGGGGACGCGTCGCGTCGAGACCTCGGTCGACGCCGCCTTCGATGCCGGCCACCGCTGGGTGCGCGCGCTCGGTTTCGCGCCCGAAGGCCTGATGCGCTGTTACAGCCCCGACGGCCGCGATCACGTTCTCTACGCCCATCTTTGCGAACGAGGTTCCGCATGAACTCCCGCGGTATCGCCTGGCGCCCGGCCTTCCATGAGCGCGTCAACTTTGAAGCCGCTACTGCGATCATGGCAGTTGCCGCGGTGGTCAGCGCCGTGGTCTCGGCGGCCGGCGCCATGGAACAGGGCAAAGCGGCGCGCGAGCAGGCGCAGTACCAGGCCGCGGTGGCCGACAACAACGCGCTCGCAGCACGCCAGCAGTCGGAGCTCGAGGAACGGCAATATCGCGAGAAGGCGCGCCTCGCCCTGTCGAGCCAGCGCGCCAAGGCCGCCAAGAACGGCGTGCTGGCCGGCGAAGGCTCGCCGCTCTTCGTCGACACCGACACCAGCGAAACCGCGGAGATCGACTCCCTGAACATCCGGCGCGGCGGCCAACTCCGCTCCGACTCCTTCCGGGCGCAGGGCGCGCTGTCGCTCTATCAGGGCGCGGTCGCCGACCAGCAGGCGCAGTTTAGGGCCACGACGTCGCTGCTCGATGGCGTCAGCAAGGTCGCGGGCGGCTGGAAAGCAGCACCCGCCCAGAAGGTCATGGACAAGAATGCCTATGGCCCCGGCGCCGGCGCCCACGGCCCCTACGACGGCGCTTAAGGAGACCCACGCATGACCGTCACATCCAACATCAACCGCTGGACCGGCCTTGGCGACGGCTCGACGACCTCGTTCACCTACACCAACCGGGTGTTCGCGGCGGCTGACCTGAAGGTCTCCGTCGACGGCGCGCTCAAGACCCTGGGCACGCACTACTCGGTCACCAATGTCGGCAGCCCGAGCGGCGGGCAGGTGATCTTCACCGCACCGCCTGCCGATGGTGCCGCCGTGTTCATCCTGCGCGACGTGCCGGCGACGCAGGAGCTCGACATGGTCTCGCTCGGCTCCTTCCCGGCCGAGGAGAACGAGAAGGCGCTGGATCGGCTGACCGTGCTGGCCCAGCAGCTCGAGGAGCGGGCCGATCGCGCACTGCACCAGCCGGACGGCGATGCCGCCAACATCACGCCCCTGCCGGAAGCCGCGGCCCGCGCCGGCCGGCTTCTGACGTTCGACGCAGCCGGCAATCCGACGACCACGATCCCGGCGCTGCCGGCGGCGCTGCCCGGCCACGCCGCCGCCATCCCGCGGGTCAACGCCGCGGAGAGCGCCTACGAGCTGCGCTCGCCGGCGGAGGTGCGCGACGACCTCGATCTCGAGATCGGCTCCGACGTCCAGGCCTGGGACCAGGACCTCGACAATCTCGCGGCCGTCTCGACCACCGGGCTGGTGCGGCGCGTCAGCGACGAGGCTTTCGCCGCCGGGCCCCTTGACCTCTCCGTGACGTCGGAGGTCATCGGCAACCTGCCGATCGCGCGGCTCAACGCCGGGACCGGCGCCAGCGCCGCCACCTTCTGGCGCGGCGACGGTGTGTGGTCGACCCTGCCCGGCAGCGGCGACGTCGTCGGCCCGAGCACCACGACAACCGGCCACGTGCCGCAGTGGAACGCCGGCACGAAGGTGCTCAAGGACGGTCTGGCGGTCGGGACCGAGGCGCTGAGCCTGGTGCAGCTCGACGCCGAAGCGCGCCTGCCGGCCGTGAATGGCAGTCGTCTCACGCATATCCGCCGCGGCAGCAGCGGCGGCGCCTACGCACAGTTCGTTTTTCATCTCTGATCGAAGGAGCCTCCCATGTCGACCCAGCCCTCTTTTGCCGCCACGCCGCTCAGCCCGGTCGTGTTCTTCAGCACCGCCAACACCAACCGCGACGGCACCGGCACGATCGCCCTGCTCTGCGCCGCGCGCGTGCCCGGCAGCCGCGTGCAGCGCGTGCAGCTGCGCGCCACCGGCACCACGAGCGCCGGCGTGATTCGCGTGTTCAAGCGCGGCAGCGGCCTGACGCTCAACGGCGACGGCACCATCGCGTCCTTCTCAGCAGGAACCTGGCATCTGATCGAGGAGATCCTGGTCCAGGCGATTACGCCGGGCACCGGCCAGCGGGTCTGGGCCGGCGAGTGGGCACCGCTCGACGGCTTCGATCTCGCGCCGTTCGAATCGCTGGGCATCGCCACGCAGCTCGGCGAGGGCTTCAACGCCCAGGTCTTCGGCGGACACCTGTGAGCGCGCCATGAACAGGGGCATCTTCGGTTTCCCGCGCAACGCGGCGCTGCAGGCGAAGAGCGTGACCGCGCAGGCGGTGAGCGCCGAAACGGTGAGCGCGTCGACCTTGGCCGCGACCACCGCGGTCAGGACCCCGGGGTCGAGCGTCGCCAATACCGGCATCAAGCTGGTCAACGATGCCGATCTCGGCACCCTCTTTCGGCCGCTGAGCTACACCGCCGTGGACACTGTCTCGACCAGCAACGGCGGCAGCTTCGGCAATGCCAACTGCAGCGTCGGCATTTCCGGCTCGGTCTCGGGGAATCAGCTGAACCTCTCGCTGACCAACAACTGCAACTGCAACTGCGCCAACTGCGACTGCAGCACCTGCCCCTAACTGGGAGAAACCTTCGTGATCAGCCGCTACAAGACCTGCCTCTCGCCGACCACGCATCGACCGTATCTTCTGCATGCCTTCAAGGACAGCGATGCCCTGACCGTTCGACTGCTCCAGCCTGCCTCGGAGGAGCAGCCCGCGGCGGATATCGACCTGAACCTCCATTTGCCGGAGCCACTGCAGCCGACCCGGCTCCGTGACTTCGTGTCCGGCGATGCGCTGGGCCAGCCAGGAACGCGGTGGCTGATGACCGCGGGGTTCACGTTCAGTGTCTCCGCGCTCGGCGGCCTGCGGCCGCGCCAGTCATGGGTCATCCCTATCGACCACGAAGGCCAGTTCGTTTTCCCGTTCGAGCGCTTCAGTCTCACCGAGACCACCAAGCAGTCGCGTAGCGTCGCCCTCAGGATGCAGAACGTGCGCCAAGTCGCGATGATCGCCAGCGCCTTCGGCGCGAGTTCGCTGGATGACTGCCAGATCCTGATCGTCGGCGGGGCGCATGGCCATTGCGCGAACTTCGAGTTCTCCCATGTGCTCGAGACCCTCACGGGCTGCGAGATGACAGGCACTCAGACACCCGACTTCTTCCCTCGCACTTCGATCGCGGGGCCGGCGACCGTCGCTGCGGGACGCCTGGCACGGTTTTCCCTTTCCTTCGTCGACGCGGCAACCGGTGCCCTCGTCAGCAACGGCTCACGCAGCGTTCCGGTGCGGCTCGAGGCGACTTCCGGATACCTGGTCGACCGCGTCGTCTACCCGCGCAACGGCCAGTCGAAGTTCCGCTGGAAGGCCCTGGGGATGAGCAAGGGCGACCGGCTCAAGATCAAGTCGAGCTGGGGAACCTGGTCCGGCGACGCCGAGATCGAGGTTCGCGTCGTATGACGAAGGAGCCGCAGATCTTCCAGGCCTGGCCGACCACGATCTGGGCGCAGCGGTTCAGCCTGCCGGACCTTGATCGCGGCCTGGTGCCCCTGGCTCACCGCATCGCCACCGATACCGGGGTGGACGGCGCGTATTTCTTCAACCGCCGCAAATCCAATTGCTTTCGCGACTACGCCGACGCGTCGCTACTCGAGCTCGGCCATTTGGTTTTCGCCAGCATCGGCGACTATCTGTCGCGGACCTACGATGATCCGTCGCACCCACGTCTCGAGATCTCCGGCTGGCCGATGGTGCAGCCCTACGGGCACGGGGTGCCGGCCCACCATCACATCGGCTCGCATCTGACGGCCATCTACTATTGCGATGTGCCTCGCCTGCCCCCCGAGGCCCCGATCCGCAACAGCGGCACCCTCATTCTTCACGATCCCCGCGCCGTGAACCGTGATTGGGAGCCCGTCGGCGCCGTTTCGCGCGAGTTCAAATATTTCGAGGTCGCGGTCGAGACCGGCCTGCTGCTGATCTTCCCCGGCTACGTCATGCACAGCGTGCAGCCGTGGTTCGGAGAGCGGCCACGCATCTGCTACGCCATGAACATCATGGTGCATCAGCCGCACCTGGAGGAGCCGGGACTCACTCAAGACGACTTCGAGGCGCGCCATGGCTGAGACGATCGTCGCCTGGCCGACGCTGATCGGCGTCGAGCGTCTGGCCCTCCCGTCCGCGATGAACGCCAATCTGCGAACCGCCGCATTGGAAGTCGAGCAACGCGCCAGGCCGCCCGGTGATCACCGGCATTTTTCCAATACCGTGGACAATCACACCGATATCTTTCCCGAACGGTTCCGCGGCGATCTCGATACCCTCTGGGGTCAGGTAGCTCAGGCCGCGCAGCTTTATCTCCAACATGCCTTTCGGCTACCGGTCTCTTATCCCCTCTCGTGGTCGCTGTGCATTCTGGTAGCGCGACCGGGCGATCGTCTGCCCGCACATTCCCATCCGCAGCGCGACCTGTTCGCTGCGTACTACCCGCATATCGATCCGCCGGCCGACGACCCGACCGGCATGCACGGCGGGGAGTTGCGCTTCATCGACAATCGCGGCTGGGGCCGCAAGTGGGTCAACCGCAACCCGTCGCTGTTCGACAGCGCCTATCTGAGCCTGCGCCCCGAGCCCGGGATGCTGGTCATCGCTCCCGGCTACGCCCTGCACGAGACCAATCCGTTTTCCGGCCCCGGCCTGCGCGTCACCTACGGGTTCTTCATGAACGTGCTGATGACCAAGGAGTACGCCGCCTGATGTTCCAGATCACTCTCGCCGATGCCGCAGGCCGGCGCTCCCGACTGACCTACGACCCGCACGCCTCGTCACTCACCGATGAGAACGGCGCGCCGGTCGTCGCGCCCGGCAATGCTCACCCCTGGCCGACGGCCCCACGCGTCGACGGCGCCGCGGAGCCGGGCCGCAAGACGGCGGCCATCCGCCACCTGAAGGTCCAGCTCGGCCTCAAATGCAACTACGCCTGCTCGTACTGCCTGCAGCGTTTCCAGCCCGAGCACGACGAGGGCGGCGCCACGGACGTGCTGCACTTCCTGGAGCGGCTGCCGCATCACTTCGACGGCGGCAGCGACGGCCAGGGCCGGGGCGTGCGCATCGAGTTCTGGGGCGGCGAGCCCTTCCTCTACTTCAAGGGCAAGCTGCGACTGCTCTGCCTGGCGCTCAAGAACGCCTATCCCAACGCGACTTTCGCCATCGTCACCAATGGCTCCGTTCTCTCGGCCGAGATCCTCGACTGGATCGAGGCGATGGGCTGCTTCGTCGCGGTCTCGCATGACGGACCAGGGCAGGCGCAGCGCGGCCCCGATCCGTTCGATGATCCGGCGAAGCGAGAGTGGATCGTGCACCTGCACGACAGGCTGGCGCCGCGTGGCCTGTTCTGCTTCAACGTCACGCTCACCGCCCAGAATCACGATCTGTCCCTGATCCGCGCCTGGTTCGTCGAGCGGCTCGGCGTGCGTGACCCGTCGCTCAACATCGAGGGCATGGCTCTTCCCTACACCGACGAGGGATTTGCCTCGGCCATCATCGAGCCGGGGGCACAGCGCAGCGCGATGACCTCGGTTATGAAGGCGATCATCGAGGGGCCCGGCCTCGCCTTCCATTCCCTGCGTAGCAAGGTCGACGATTTCACCCGCTCCCTGCGCGCCCGCCGTCCCTCCTCGGCGCTCGGCCAGAAATGCGGCATGGATCGGGCCGACAGCCTGGCCGTCACGCTGACCGGCGAGGTCGTGACCTGCCAGAACGTCAGCCCTGAAGCGACGGCGCCCAACGGCCAGCCGCACCGCCTGGGCCACCTCGATGCCCTGCCCGAGGCGCGCCTGACCACCGCCACGCACTGGTCGCAGCGGCGCGAATGCGCGCACTGCCCGGTGCTCCAGCTCTGCCAGGGCTCCTGCATGTTCCTGCAGGGCAAGGCCTGGTCCGCCGCCTGCGACAGCGAGTTCACCTACAACATGGGGATTCTCATGGCCGCCCTCTACCTGCTGACCGGCCGCGTGCCCGTCGCCATCGATGGTCCTATCATCCGGCCGGTGCACGGCCATGCGTAACGTCCTGGCCGTCTCCCTCGGGCTTGGTCTTGTCGCCGGATCCGCCTCGGCGGCGGCGCAGCCGCTGTGCCTGCCTCGCGCCGCCCTCCTGCAGCAGCTACAGGCGGATTTCGGCGAACGGCTTCTCTGGCAGGGGCGCCTGGCGGCCGAGCCCGGCCAGGAAGGGCCCATCCTCGAGATCTTCGTCAGTCCCAACGGCGGCAGCTGGACCCTCGTTCATTCCCTGCCAAACGGATTGTCGTGCTTCGTCGCCGCCGGCGCTTCATGGGCACCGGGCCTGGCGGCTCCGGCGCCCGAGGGGAGGAAAAGTTGAGCGAGCGCGAGAACCAGGAAGCGAAGAGCCTGCGCATGCACGTGGCGATGTGCGGCATGCGCTACACCGACCTGTCGCGCCGCCTGTCGCGGGTCGAGTATCTCCTCTACGGCATCATCGCGCTCGTGGCCTTGGGCGACGGGCCACTGGCCGAGCTCCTGCGCCAGCTGGTATTCCGCCCATGATCGGGCCGCTGATCGCCGCCGTGCTGGGCCTGGTCGGCAAGGCCATCGACAAGGCCGTGCCCGATGCCGGCCAGGCGCTCGAGCTCAAGGGCGCCGTCGCCGCGCATATCCATCAGCTGGCCGAGATCGAGCTCAAGGGCGCGGTCGACATCATTCTTGCCGAGGCGCGCGGCGAAAGCTGGCTGCAGCGCAACTGGCGGCCGCTGCTGATGCTGACCTGCATCGCCATCATCGCCAATAACTATGTTCTCTACCCCTACCTCAAGGCGGTCTTCGGCTGGGGCGTTGCGCTCGAGCTTCCCGAATCATTGTGGGAGCTGCTCAAGATCGGCGTCGGCGGCTACGTCGTCGGCCGCTCGCTCGAAAAGGGGCTCGATGTCTGGAAGAATGGCAGCAAACCGTAGCCGCGGGAACAGGTCGCCCGGTTTAGCGGTTTTACTCTTGGCTACCCAGCCTCCGGCGCCGGCCAAGCTCGCTTTATCACTCTCACGGGCGCGCCTGGACGGTGCCGGAACCCACCGTCCTCGCGCGGAACCAAACCCGGGGCCGCGCGGTTCCGGGGGTCATGAAATACGAGGTCGAAATCCTGGCGAGCGCCGCACTGGTGGCGGTCATGGTCGGGCTCGGCGCCTGTTCCAGCGTCGAGTCCGACCGTATCCTCGCCAACGAGCCGCGCGCGCCCGCGGCGGACTCGCCTAACGCTCGCCAGGCCTGTTCGGACAGACCGAACGCCGCGGCTAGCGCCCAACCGGCGCAGGCTCTCGCCGGCGCCGGGCGCGAAGTTTTGCTTATTTTGCCGGGGAAGGTGGTGGGTGCGACAGGGATTGAACCTGTGACCCCTACCATGTCAAGGTAGTGCTCTGCCGCTGAGCTACGCACCCGGTCCTTCAGGGTCGGCGCGGACTATACAAGAACTCGGCCGGATGACAAGCCGTTGGCGGGCCTCGGCTCCTTCTATAAAAGGCGCCGGTAGAGGCTGCGAGGAAACGATGCCGCCCCTGGGCGAATTCAGCACCACCTTCGATGCGACCGTGCGGCCGCGCCTCCGACGGGGGGCTGCCTGGGCGGTCCATGTCTTTACCGCCAGCGGCGTGGTCATCGGTCTGCTGGCGCTGCTGGCCGTGCTCGACGGCGATCCGCGCGCCGCGCTGCTCTGGCTGGGCCTGGCGACCTTCATCGACGGGCTCGACGGACCGGCGGCCCGCAAGCTGGGTGTGCGCGAGGCGATACCGCGTTTCGACGGGGCGACCCTCGACAACGTCGTCGACTACTTCACCTGGGTCGTCGTCCCGGCCCTCTTTATCTACCGCTTCGGCCTGCTGCCCGATTCGTTTGCCCTGGTGGGCGCGGCCTTCATCATGGCGACCTCGCTCTACACCTTCGCCAATCTCGATCTCAAGACCAGCGACAACTACTTCGTCGGCTTCCCGGCGCTGTGGAACGTCGTCGCCTTCCAGATGTTCATCCTGGAAAGCCCACCGCTGCTCAACCTGGCCGTGACGGCGGCTCTCGGCGTCCTGACCTTCACGCCGGTGAAGTTCGTTCACCCGCTACGGGTGCGGGAGTGGCGCATCCCGACGATCATCGCGACGACGGTCTGGGCGCTGACCAGCCTGTGGATGGTGGTCATCCATCCCGTCGAATCCACTGCGGCCTTCACCTTGTGGATTGCGGCCTCGATCTATCTTGCGGTGATCTGCCTGCGCCGCAGCCTGCGCCGCGCCTGACGCGCGTTACGCGGCCGCCAGCAGCTCCTTGACCTGCGACACGAGGTCGCGCAGGTGAAAAGGCTTCGACAGGACGGTCGCACCGGGAACGACCGGCTTGCCTTCCTCGATCGCCACTGCGGCAAAGCCGGTGATGAACATGACGCGCAGCTCCGGCTGGCCGGCACGGGCGCGCCGGGCCAATTCGATGCCATCGACGCCGGGCATGACGATGTCGGCGATGAGCAGATCGTAAGGCTTGTCGAGTGCTTCGAGCGCCTGGCGACCGTCGCGGTGACTGACTACGCGGTGCCCCGCCCGAGTAAGCGCGGTGGCCAGAAACTGGCGCATCGCGTCGTCGTCCTCGGCTAACAGTATGTCCGCCATTTTAACCGTATTCGTCGTGGTCTTGAGCGAACCACGGCCGCTCTCGGGCAACGCAGCCATCAATGTGAACCGAGCGCTCGACATCAATACTCCAACGCCGACAACCGGTCGAATCATAAGAGCGACGTCGTTTTAAAACCGTTAATCGGCCATGAAAAACCGGCATCGCCGCCATGCTTCCGTGGCGGGACCTGGCCGGTTCGGTATGTCCGTCCGCCTGCCGCGCAGGTGACAAAACCGCCTCTTTGCTCTAAAGGACCCTTGGTTATCTGCCCCATGCCGCACGATCTTTCCGCCTTCGCCGTCGAGCCTCCGATCGAGGTGGTCCAACCCGCGCAGCCGTCCGCGCCGCTGGTTTTTTCATCGCCCCATAGCGGCAATTTTTACCCACCTGCTTTCGTCGCTGCCTCCCGCCTGGACCCGCTCATGCTCCGGCGGTCGGAGGACGCCTTCGTCGACGAGTTGTTCGCCGCCGCCCCGCCGGCCGGCGCCCCGCTGCTGAAGGCGCGCTTCCCGCGGGCTTTCATCGACCCCAACCGCGAACCCTACGAACTGGATCCGGGCATGTTCGCCGGCACGCTGCCGAGCTGGGTCAACCGCTCATCCGTGCGGGTCGGGGCCGGCCTGGGGACGATCGCCCGCGTCGTGGCCAACGGAGCCGAGATCTATCGCGGCAAGCTCGATTTTGCCGAGGCGGAGGCGCGTATCGAGGCGCTCTATCGTCCCTATCACAACGCCCTGTCGGCACTCATGGACACGACGGCCGCCCGCTTCGGCGGCGCCCTGCTGATCGACTGCCACTCGATGCCGGCCGTCGGCGGCCCGATGGACCGTGATCCCGGCAAGCGGCGCGTCGATTTCGTGCTCGGCGATGCCCACGGCACGAGCTGCTCGCGCCGCATCATCGATTGGACCGAGACCCAGTTCCGCGAGCTGGGCTACAGCGTTGCCCGCAACGACCCCTTCGCCGGCGGCTTCATCACGCGCCACTACGGACGCCCGGCGAACCGGCGGCACGCGCTGCAGATCGAGATCAACCGGCGGCTCTACATGGACGAGGACAAGATCGACCGCAGCGCCAACTTCCAGACCCTGGCCGGCCATCTGAGTGTTTTCGTGCAGCGCGCGGCGGCCGAGGCAGCCGCCCTGATCCAGTGACGGCAAGGACCGGATCAGCTGTGCCAGCCGCAGCCCCGATGATCGTGCGTGACGCCCGCGACGACGACATGCCGGCGATCCACGTGATCTATACGCATCATGTGCGCACCGGGCTCGGCTCGTTCGAGGAAGTGCCGCCGGATCTCGATGAGATGAAACGCCGCCGGGCCGCGATCCTCGGCGACAAGCTTCCCTACCTGGTGGCCGAGATCGACGGCCGTGTCGCGGGTTATGCCTATGCCGGCCGCTTCCGTCCGCGTTCCGCCTACCGCTATTCGGTCGAGGATTCGATCTACGTGGCGCCGGACGCCAGCCGGCGCGGTGTCGGCAAAACCCTGCTGGCTGAACTCATCGAGCGGTGCACGCGCGACGGCTATCGCCAGATGATCGCGGTCATCGGTGACAGCGCCAATCACGGCTCGATCGGGCTGCATGAAGCTGCCGGTTTCACCCAGGCGGCGCTACTTTCGGCCATCGGCTTCAAGTTCGGTCGCTGGGTGGACAGTGTGATGATGCAGCGGCCGCTCGGCCCGGGGCAGACCACCCTACCGGAGCGCTAGCGCGTTCGCCGACGGGGATACCGCACACGGGAACCGTAGCGCACAAAAAGAAAGGGCCGTGACAAGCACGGCCCAAGTTTAGGGAGGAAACGCCCAGGAAACGGCAAGGCCGTTTCCCTCGGCGACATCAAAGATGCCGCACTGCAATATTTATATTTTGCAGTGCAAAAATCAATAGGAACTTTTGGGATTTCTCCAGGTCACACCATAAACTACTGATTATGAACAAATATATTGTGATGTGGCGGCTTCTCCAAGCCCTGCCCCACCGTACCGCCTTCGCTACTGCACACACAACTAAGCGACCGTACCCGCACTGTTGATGAGCCGATATACTCCCTGCCGCCGGAGGGGTAAGGGGAGCCGGCCCGTATGACGAGCGAAGCGTGGTGCCGGACGGCGCGTGAGGGGGCGCGGTGGATGGTCCGGGTCGGCGGGCCCTGGACTCTTGCAACCGCGTCCGAGCTCGAGCGGGCATTGGCTGGCATCGCTATCCCCGTGGAGGGAACGGCCGAATTCGACCTCTCCGGGCTGACGGCCCTGGACACGGCCGGCGCCTTCCTCCTCTATCGCCTCATCCGGCGCGCCGAACACCAGGGCCTGGCCCACCAGCTGCACGGCCTCAGCCCCGAACATGAAGTCCTGCTCGAGCGGGTGACGCCCCCCGCCGACCGCAAGTCCCTGTCGCGGGACGATGTCTCTCCCCTGCGCGCCATGGTCGAGCGCGTCGGCCATGCCACGTTCGAGATCGCGGCGGAAGGTCGCGATCTGATCAATTTCTTCGGGCTCACTTCAGTGACCCTGGCTCGCGTCATCACCCGACCGGCCCGGATCCGGTTCATCGCGCTCAGCAGCCATCTCGAGCAAGTCGGGCTCAACGCGCTTCCCATCGTCGGGCTGCTCTCCTTCCTGATCGGCGTGGTGCTCGCCTATCAGGGCGCCGATCAGCTGCGGGCTTTCGGCGCGGAGATCTACAGCGTCAACCTGCTCGGCGTGTCGGTTCTGCGCGAGATCGGCGTGCTGCTCACGGCAATTCTCGTCGCCGGCCGTTCGGGCAGCGCCTTCACCGCCGAGATCGGGACGATGAAGGTCAACGAGGAAGTCGACGCGATGAAGACCCTCGGCCTCGACGTCATGGAGGTCCTGGTCATCCCGCGGCTCCTGGCGGTCATCATCGCCCTTCCCCTGCTGGCTTTTTTCGGCAACATCGCCGCCATCGCCGGCGGCGCCCTGATGTCGGTCGCGGCCCTGGGCCTGTCCCTGCCGCAGTTTTTCGAGCAGTTCCGGAGCGCCGTCACCCCCGGGACGTTCTGGGTCGGCTTCGTGAAGGCGCCCGTCTTCGCGCTGCTGATCGGCCTGGTCGGCTGCTACGAAGGCTTGAAGGTCGAAGGCGGCGCCGAAAGTGTGGGCCGCATGACGACCAAGGCCGTCGTTGAGTCGATCTTCCTGGTCATCATCGCCGATGCCGCCTTCTCCATCCTCTTCTCGTGGCTCGGCCTATGACGGGGGCCATGACGGGGGCGGCGCCCGAGCCGATCATCCGGGTCCGCGGGCTGGTGACTCGCTTCGGCGCCCAGACGGTGCACGACAATCTCGACTTCGACGTGTGGCGCGGCGAGATTCTCGCCCTGGTCGGCGGATCGGGGACCGGCAAATCGGTGCTGCTGCGCACCATCCTTGGCCTGAAACGGCCTGAGGGCGGCAGGATCGAGATCTTCGGCAAGGATCCCGAGACGCTGTCGCCCCGCGAACGGCGCGGTCTCCAGCGCCGCTGGGGCGTGCTCTTTCAGAACGGTGCCCTGTTCAGCTCGCTGACCGTGGCCCAGAACATCCGCGCGCCATTCCGCGAACACACCAACCTGTCCCAGAAACTGGTGGGCGACCTGATTCGCGTCAAACTTCAGCTCGTCGGCCTGCCCCAGGAAGCCGGCGCCAAGTACCCCTCGGAGCTCTCCGGCGGCATGAAGAAACGCGCGGCCCTGGCCCGCGCGCTCGCCCTCGACCCGGAGATCCTGTTCCTCGATGAACCGACGGCCGGCCTCGACCCGATCGCCGCGGCCGCTTTCGACAACCTGATCCGGGACCTGCAACGAAGCCTCAAGCTGACGGTCGTCATGGTGACTCACGATCTCGACACGCTGGCCGCCATTACAGATCGCATTGCCGTGCTACTCGACAAACGTATTATGGTGGGGACCATGCGCGAATTGATGGAACTGCCGCATCCTTGGATTCGGGACTATTTCCACGGCCCGCGTGGCCGCGCCGCTTTCGGCGGGCAGGGGTAAGCATGGAAACGCGCGCCAGCTATTTTCTCGTCGGGCTCTTCGTGCTGGCGCTGATGGCCGGCATCTTCGGCTTCGTTCTGTGGCTCGGGCGCTCCGGCCTGCAGGACGAGCGCATCTACTACTACATCTACACCCGTGGTTCGGTGGCCGGGCTGCAGAACGGCGCCCCGGTGCAGTATCGCGGCGTCCCCGTCGGCACCGTCACCGACATCTCGCTGGACGAAGCCAATGTCGAGCTCATCCAGATCACCGTGGCGATCCGCGCAGGGACCCCGATCAAGACCGACACGGTGGCGCAGCTTCAGCTGCAAGGCATCACCGGCCTGAGCTTCGTGCAGCTTTCCGGCGGGACGCGTGACGCCCCGTTCCTCGAGCCGCCGGAAGGAAAACGCCGGGCCCGGATCCGCTACCAGCCATCCGCCATCGAGAAGGTCTTCGAAGACGTGCCGGAGGCGGTGGGCCAGGTCGTTGCCCTGGCCGCGCGCGCCAACACCCTGCTGAGCGAAGAGAACATCAAGCACCTATCCGGTATCATCGCCAACGTCCACGCCACATCCGAGACCGTTGCGGGGACGCGTTCCGATATCCAGCGCCTGGTGAGCGAGGCCGCCGTGACCATGACAGCCGCGCGCGACACGGCCGTTTCCCTGCAGTTGCTGACCGAGGACCTGCGCGGACTCGCCGCCGATGTCGGCGGGGATGCGCGCCGCGCCGTGAGGAGCGCCGACGAGACGGCCAAGGCCATCAGCGAGACCGCGCGCAGCTTCAACCGCGTAGCGGCGGATATCCAGGGCATCACCAACGAGGCCCGCGCCCCCTTGCGCGACTTCAGTGAGGGTGGTCTCTATGAGCTTTCCCAGTTCCTGATCGATGCGCGCGCCTTGGTCACCAGCCTGAACCGGATCGCGCTGCAGTTCGAGCGCGACCCGGCCCGCTTCCTGTTCGGCGATCAGCAGAAGGGGCTCGAAGCCCGATGAAAAAATCCATCCTCTTTGCCGCGCTGGCCGCTCTTCTTGCCGCCTGCAGCCTGCCGGGCACCGGCGAGCCGCCGCAGCTCTACACGCTGACGCCCAAGAGTACCTTCGAGACGGCCCTGCCAGTCGTGGAGTGGCAGCTCGTGGTCGAGCGCCCGATCGCCTCCGCCGGCCTCAATACCCAGCGCATCGCGGTCCAGCGCTCGCCGCTCACCATGGACTATTTCGCGCGGGCCAGCTGGACGGACCAGGCGCCGGCGCTGGTGCAAACCCTGCTGATCGAGTCCTTCGAGAACACGAAGAAGATCCGGGCGGTCAGCCGTGAATCGACCCAGCTCCGCGCCGACTACGTCCTGCAGACCGAACTGCGGGAGTTCCAGGCCGAATACGATGCGGCGGGCAAGCCGCCACAGGCTCGGGTGCGCATCAATGGAAAACTGATCCGTATGCCTGACCGGGTGATCGTCGACAGTCATACGGTGGAGCGGGCGATCCGGGCGGAAAGCAACGACATCGAAAGCGTCGTCCTGGCGTTCGACGACGCGCTCGGCAAGGTGATGAAGCAGACAGTCGAGTGGGCGCTGGTGGCGCCGCGCTCCACGACGCGACCCGGGCGGGGGAACTGAAGCCGCCTTCAGCGGCGCGCTTCGACGCCGAGCAGGACCTCGATCTCGGCCAGGCGATCGGACCACTTCGCCCAATCGGCGGCGCCCAACCCGTACTTGTTCCGGTGATCGGCCCGCGCCCCTTTGGCCAGCAGCAGACGCAAGGCCTCGACCCGGCCGCGCGCCGCGGCGAACATCAGCGCCGTGTTGCCGGCCTCGCTCATGCTGTCGACACGCGCCCCGCCCGCCAGCAGGCGCTCGATGATCTCCGTGTGGCCTCGCGCCGCCGCCCGCATGAGGGCCGTCTCGCCGCCGCTGCCGGCCTGCTCGGGGTCGGCACGGGCCGACAGCAGTTTGGCGACGGCGGCGGTGTCACCGGTCTCGGCGCTGCGCAGGAGTTCAGGGTCCATGGGCTGACTACAGACTGCCGCGGCGACGGGCGTCAAGCCCGATCGCGTGGTCAGAGCAGATGCTGCCCGCCGGTGATGAAGATTTCCGAGCCCGTGACATAGCCGAACTCGGGCTCGCACAGGCGAAGAATCACCGAAGCCACCTCGGCCGTCGTGCCCATGCGCTGCATCGGAATGCGGGTGATCAGGGGCTCGTATTCAGGGCCGATCATCTCGGTTTCGATCTCCCCCGGCGCCACGGCGTTGACCCGGACCCCGAGCGAGGCGAGCTCCACGGCCATTTCGCGGGTCAGCGCCGAGAGCGCCGCCTTGGAGGTGGAATAGGCCGAGCCGGCGAAGGGGTGCGCCTGATGCCCGGCGATCGAGGTCACGTTGACGATCGCTCCCTTGCCGCGGCTGAGCGGACCCGCAAAGCCACGCGCCAGATCGAGCGGCGCGAAGAAGTTGAGCTCGAACACCTCGCGCCATTCGCCAAGCTCGCCATGCAGCACGCCCAGGCGCTCGCGGTAGGGTGTCTTGGGCGAGAAGCCCGCATTGTTGACCAGGGCGTGCAGCGGCTCATCGCCAAGCGCCTTGGTTACCTTGTCGATGAAGGCTTCGCGCGAACGCAGATCGGCAAGATCAGCAAGAATGTGCTGGCTCCAGTTGGGATCGCGGCGGCAGTCCGCCGGCACGTCTTCGCGCGAGCAGGTGATGATGCGCCAGCCGGCCTCACTGAAGCGCTTGACCGTCGCATGCCCGATGCCGCGGCTGGCTCCGGTAAGAACGAGAGTCCGGCGTTCGCCCACGTCCCGGCTGCTTAGTGGGCCATGATGACCGGCAGCTCGGCGGAGGTCAGGACGTGCTTCGTGACGCTTCCGTAGATGAGCTGCCGCAACCGGCTCTGCGTGTAGGCTCCCATGATCAGCAGGCCCGCCCCTTCGCGCTTGGCGGCGGCCAGCAGCTCGCTTCCCGCTGACGGCGAGACGACCAGCGGATCGAGCGGCTGTGAGCGCACGCCGTGCCAGGCCAGATATTCGACCAGCGGGGCGGTTTCAGCCACCTTGCCGGCGACGTTGGAGGCGATGATCAGCACGCGGCTGGAGGCGCTCAGGAACGGCAGCGCGGCGCCAATGGCGCGTGCCGCCTCCGCACTGCCGGTCCAGAAGATGAGAGCCGGCGAATCGACCACCGGCACGGCGGCGTTGGCCGGCGGCGCCACGATCACCGGCCGCCCGGTATCGAACAGGGCCGTCTCGAACAACACCGTTGAAGCGCCGGAATCGTCGGCCGGCGGCCGGCCGAGCGCGATGATGTCGCAGACGCGGCCGCGCCGGGCCATGCATTCTTCCTCGGCGCCTATCTCCTCGCGCCATTCCACGGTGGCGCCGGAGGCCTCCGGCCGAGTGGCGATGGGCAGCGCCTTCGACTCCCGCCAGGCGTCGAACACGGTCTTTGCCTTCGAGCTGCGCGTCCCGGCGTCCCGCTCGGCAGCGGTCATGATCTGCTCGATCAGGACGCCCGAGGCGCCTTCGCCCAGGAAAGGTATGGCATCACGCGGATCGCCCTTGATATGCAGCGCCTCGATATGGGCGTTGAAGCGACGCGCCACGTTCAAGGCAACATCCAGGGTCGCCGTATCGGAGTCTCTGCCGCCTACTACGGCCAGGACGATCTTCAGCGTCATGTCGGCCTCCTCTGTTGTGCCTCTCCGTTCGGATGCGGAGATGGTCCCTCGCCGCTACATGCGTGATGTCGACTTTAGCCCCGCTTCCGGCGGTGGTCCAGCCAAGCCAAACGTCCGGGGTCAGCCGGCCGCGAAGGTCTTGCGCGGCTCCTCGATACCCGAGGGGTCCTGATGGATGATCACCTCGGCATTGGGGTAGACGGCCATGACATCGCGCTCGACGGCGTCCGCCACCTCGTGGGAGCGCAGCAGGCTCATGCCGCCATCCATCTCGAGATGCATCTGTATGAAAAGGTCCGGCCCGGAGGAGCGGCTGCGCAGATCATGGACCGCGCGTACCTCCGGACGGGCCAGGGCGATGGCGCGGATGCGCGCCCGGTCCGGATCGGGCAGCTCCCGGTCCATCAGGCGGTCGAGGGCCTTTTGCCCGATCATCCAGGACGTGCGCAGGAGATAGGCAGAAATGACGAGGGCGAACAGGGGATCGAGGGCTCGCCAGTCCAGCCACATCGACAGCGCCAGGGACAGGATGACCCCGATGTTGATCAGGAGATCGCTCTGATAGTGGAGGGAGTCGGCGTCGATCGCCACGGACTGTGTCAGGCGAATGACGTGGCGCTGATAGGCCACCAGCGCCACCGTCAGAACGACCGAGAACAGCATCACCGCCACGCCGACTTCGCCGTGCGCGACCGCCTGCGGCGTCATGATGCGGCGAACCGCTTCGAGGACGAGCAGCACCGACGAGCCCGCGATGAAGGCGGACTGGGCCAGGCCGGCCAGCGGCTCGGCCTTGCCGTGACCGAAGCGATGCTCCCGGTCGGCAGGCGTCAGCGCGGTGCGGACCGCAAAAAGATTGATCAGGGAGGCGGCGGCGTCGAGCAGTGAATCGAGCAGGCTCGACAGGACGCTGACGGAGTCGGTGATCAGCCAGGCGGCCGTCTTGGCGACCAGCAGGATGGCGACGACCGCTACCGAAGCATACGTGGCGCGCTTCATCAGCGCCCCGTTGCGGGCAAGCAGGGCGGCGCGCGGATCGGGCTCGGTCACGGAAACAGCCGCTCGGTCCGCCAGCCCCCGGCCTCGCGCCGGTAGCGCAGCCGCTCATGCAGACGGAACGGCCGGTCCTGCCAGAATTCCAGGTTGTCAGGCACCAGGCGGTAGCCGGACCAGAAGGGCGGACGCGGCACTTTGCCCAGGCCGAAGCGGGCGGTGTATTCCGCGACCCGCCTCTCCAGCTCGAAGCGGCCGTCGAGCGGGCGCGATTGCCTGGACGCCCAGGCCCCGAGCTGGGCGCCCCGCGGCCGGCTGGCGAAGTATTCGTCCGCCTCGCTCTCGGAGACGGGCTGCACGGCCCCTTCGACCCGCACCTGCCGGCCGAGGGATTTCCAGTAGAAGAGCAAGGCGGCCCGGGGATTTTGGGCGAGGTCCTCGCCCTTGCGGCTTTCGGTGTTCGTATAGAAGACGAAGCCGCGTTCGTCGGCCGCCTTGAGCAGCACCATGCGGGCGGAGGGCCGGCCCTGGGCATCGGCAGTGGCCAGCGTCATGGCCGTCGGATCGCCCGGCTCGCGGCGCGCCGCTTCCTGGAACCAGGCCTGAAACAGGGCCAGCGGGGCCGAATCGGGCTCTAGCGGAATACCGCTCGTGGGTGGGGTAACCGGATCATCCGCCATCTTGAAGACCTTAGCGCCAGGGGAAATATAGTACCGTATGAATCGTTGTGCGAAGCAGCCCCGCTTGAGGCCTGTCCGGGCCGCAACTGGCTGACCATAAGGGGACTTTCCATGCCTATGTTCCGTACCACCCTGATTGCTGCTACGGCCGTTGCCCTTGCCGCCTGCGCGGCACCCTCCGAGCGTCAGCCGGGTGAGGTCGGGGCTGCCAACAAGACCACCGCCGGCACGATCCTGGGTGCGGTGGGCGGCGGCCTCCTCGGCTCACAGATCGGCAGTGGCTCGGGTACGCTGATCGCCGTGGGCGCCGGCACCCTGCTGGGCGCCTTCCTCGGTAAATCGGTCGGCGAATCGCTCGACCGGGCCGACGTCAACTACGCCAACCAGGCCCAGACCAAGGCGCACGCAGCACCGATCGGGCAGCAGATCTCGTGGAGCAACCCGGAGACCGGCAACTCGGGCACGGTGACGCCGCGCCGCGAAGGGACGGATACCGGTGGCAACTACTGCCGCGAGTACCAGCAGACCATCACCGTGGGCGGCAAGACCGAACAGGCGCACGGCACGGCCTGCCGTCAGCCGGATGGCACCTGGAAGGTCGTAAACTAGGGCGGCTGTCAGCAGGCCCCGCGGCGCTACGACAGGGGCGACGGGCGACCGTCGCCCTTCTCGTTCCTGGCGATCGTCAAGGCTGGCCTGGCTTCATGGCTGGTGTAATGTCCGATCATGCGTGACCCGTACGAAGTCCTGGGCGTGCCGCGTCAGGCCACCCCCGACGACATCAAGAAGGCCTATCGGGGCCTGGCCAAGAAGCTGCACCCCGACCTCAACCCGGGCGACGCCAAGGCCGCGACCCAGTTCAAGGAGGTCTCCGCCGCCAACGACATGCTGTCCGATCCCGACAAGCGGGCCCGCTTCGACCGCGGCGAGATCGACGCCAGCGGCGCCGAGGTTCGCCGCCGCTCGTCCTATCGCAGCTACGCCGAAAGCCCGGGCGGCGCCAAGTACAGCACCGGCGGCATCGATCCCGAGGACATCTTCGACGAATTCTTCAGCGCCCGCTCTGGCCGCCAGCGCGGCTTCAAGGCCCGCGGCGCCGATGTCGCCTACGAGCTCGAGGTCGACCTCGTCGACGCGATCAAGGGCGCCAGGAAGCGCCTGACCCTGCCCGACGGCCGCTCGCTCGACGTCACCATTCCGGCCGGCACGCAGGAAGGGCAGCAGCTGCGGCTCAAGGGCCAGGGTACCGGCGGGCTGGGCGGCGGACCGGCCGGCGACGCCTATATCGAGATCCACGTTCGGCCGCATCCGTTCTTCAAGCAGGATGGGGCGAATATCCGCATCGAGCTGCCGGTTACGCTGACCGAGGCCGTGCTCGGCGGCAAGATCACCGTGCCGACGATCGACGGGCCGGTGTCGATGACCGTGCCCAAGGGCTCCAATACCGGGACCACGCTGCGCCTCAAGGGCAAGGGCATGCCGCTCGACGGCAAGCGCGGCGACCAGTATGTGCGGCTCGAGGTCGTGCTGCCGGACAAGCCCGATCCCAAGCTCGAGGAATTCGTCGAGAAATGGGGCGACCGCGACTACGACGTCCGCGGCAAGCTCGGCCTGGCGAAATAGGAGAGGCCTGGCCATGAAAGCGCTGGCTGACCTGGTGATCGAGCTGGACTGCTCCCGCGAGGAGCTCGTCCTGCTCGTGGAGCGGCGCTGGGTCCTGCCGCTGCAGCAGGATGGCGACTATGTTTTCTCCGAAGCCGATATCGCGCGGGCCCAGATGATCCTCGAGCTGCGCCGCGACTGCGCCATCGACGACGAGGCCATGGGCGTGGTGCTTGGCCTGCTCGACCAGCTCTACGGCGTGCGCCGGCAGATGCGCGAGCTACTCTCGGCGGTGGCGGAACTGCCCGAAGCCCAGCGCGACATGCTGCTCAAGCGGGTCGGTGGGGTCGGCAAGGGCGCGGCCGACGAGAACTGAGCCCGCCCCGGGCTCTCCACGGCCGATTTGTAATAACCCTGCTTTCGTGTAGGATGCGCCGCCGAATTCGCCGATTTTTGCAGCAGGAGCACGGACTTAGATGACCGACCCTCGTCCCCTGATGGCCGGCAAGCGCGGGCTTGTCATGGGCGTGGCCAATGATCGCTCGATCGCCTGGGGCATCGCCAAGGCGGTCGCCAGTCATGGCGCGACGCTGGCCTTCACCTACCAGGGTGAGGCGCTGGAGAAGCGTGTCCGGCCGCTGGCCGAATCGGTCGGCTCAAAACTGGTCCTGCCCTGCGATGTCACCGATGCCGCCAGCATGGACGGCGTGTTCGCGGCGCTGGCACGCGACTGGGGCGGCCTCGATTTCGTGGTCCACGCCATCGCCTTCTCCGACAAGGAGGAGCTCAAGGGCCTCTATGTCGACACGACGCGCGACAACTTCCTGCGCACCATGGACATCTCCTGCTTCTCCTTCACCGACGTCAGCCGGCGCGCGGTCCCGCTGATGAAGGACGGCGGCAGCCTGCTGACCTTGAGCTACTTCGGCGCCGAGCGCGTGATGCCGCATTACAACGTCATGGGCGTGGCCAAGGCGGCGCTCGAGGCCAGCGTGCGCTACCTCGCCGCCGACCTCGGCAAGCAGAAGATCCGCGTCAACGCCATCTCGGCCGGCCCCATCAAGACGCTGGCCGCCTCGGGTATCGGCGATTTCCGCTACATCCTCAAGTGGAACGAGCTCAACGCGCCGCTGCGCCGCAACGTGACCACCGAGGAAGTGGGCAGCTCGGGCCTCTATCTGCTGAGCGATCTCAGCGCGGGTGTCACCGGCGAGGTGCACCACGTCGATGCCGGCTACCACGTTATCGGCATGCTGGCGACCGATGCCGCCCCCGCGGTGTCCGAGATGCTCGCCGGCTTCAAGCCGCAGAGCTGACGGCGGCCTGGGCGGAAGCGCGCGGCCATGTCGAGCAACAGCTACGGCACCCTCTTCCGGGTCACCACCTGGGGCGAAAGCCACGGGCCGGCGATCGGCTGCGTGGTCGACGGCACGCCGCCGCGCCTGAAGCTGGCCGAGCCCGACATCCAGCAGTGGCTCGATAAGCGCAAGCCCGGCCAGTCGCGCTTCACCACCCAGCGCAAGGAAAGCGACACGGTCCGCATCCTCTCCGGCGTGCTGGGCGGCCTGACCACCGGCACGCCGATTTCACTGATGATCGAGAACGAGGACGCACGCTCTAAGGACTACGACGAGATCAAGGACAAGTTCCGGCCCGGCCATGCCGACTACACCTACTGGGCCAAGTACGGCATCCGCGACTATCGCGGCGGCGGCCGCTCC
>JALHMR010000043.1 GCA_022843945.1 Rhodospirillaceae bacterium
GGCCTGGCTGGCCGCTCTCGCCGCCAGCCAGGCCGAAGGGCGGCACGCGCCGCCGGTTGGCCAGCACGGCGCAGGTCATGGCCTCGCGGAAGCGCAGGCGGCGCACCACGCCGTCGCCGCCGCGCTGCTTGCCCTTGCCGCCCGAGCCCCGGCGGATGCGGAAGGAATCGACGATCACCGGGAAGCGCCACTCCAGCACTTCCGGGTCGGTGAGGCGCGAATTGGTCATGTGGGTGTGCACCGCGTCGCAACCGTCGAAATCCGGCCCGGCGCCGGAGCCGCCGCAGATGGTTTCGTAGTATTGATGACGCGCGTTGCCGAAGGTGACGTTGTTCATCGTGCCTTGCGCCCCGGCCAGCACGCCTAAAGCGCCGTAGATCGCGTCGGTCACGCATTGCGAGGTCTCGACATTGCCCGCCACCACCGCCGCCGGATAGCGCGGGGCGAGCATGCAGCCGTCGGGGATGACGACCTTGAGCGGCTTGAGCACGCCCGCGTTCATCGGGATGTCGTCTTCGATCAGGGTGCGGAAGACATAGAGAACGGCGGCCATGCACACCGCCGAGGGTGCGTTGAAATTGGTCGGCCGCTGCGGCGAGGTGCCGGTGAAGTCGATGACGCCGGTGCGGTTCACCCGGTCGAAGGAGACCTTCACGGCGATCACCGAGCCGTCGTCCATCTCGTAGCGGAAGGCGCCGTCCTTGAGCACGCCGAGCACCCGGCGGACCTGCTCCTCGGCGTTGTCCTGGACATGGTTCATGTAGGCCTGGACGACCTCGAGCCCGAACTGCGCGACCATCTTGCGCAGCTCCTGCACGCCCTTCTCGCAGGCCGCGATCTGCGCCTTGAGGTCGCCGATGTTCTGCGCCGGATTGCGCGACGGGTAGCGGCCGGAGCGCAGGAGCTCGATGGTCTCCGCCTCGCGGAAACGCCCCTGCTCGACCAGCACGAAGTTGTCGATCAGCACGCCCTCTTCCTCGACGGTCGTGGAGTCGGGCGGCATGGAGCCCGGCGTGATGCCGCCGATATCGGCCTGGTGCCCGCGCGAGGCGACGAAGAACAGGATCTCGGCGCCCTTCTCGTCGAAGACCGGCGTGATCACCGTGACGTCGGGCAGGTGCGTGCCGCCGTTGTAGGGCGCATTCAGCATGAACACGTCGCCCGGACGCATCGAGTTGCCGCGCGCCCGCTTCACCGCCGCCACACTCTCGCCCATCGAGCCGAGGTGCACGGGCATGTGCGGCGCATTGGCGATCAGCGAACCGTCACGGTCGAAGAGCGCGCAGGAGAAGTCCAGCCGCTCCTTGATGTTGACCGAATAGGCGGTGTTCTGCAGGGCCACACCCATCTGCTCGGCGATCGACATGAACAGGTTGTTGAACACCTCGAGCATCACCGGATCGACCTGGGTGCCGATCGCGGCGTCGCGCTTGAGCGCGGTGGTGCGGTTGAGCACCAGGTGATCGCGCTCGGTCACCACGGCGCTCCAGCCGGGCTCGACGATGGTGGTGGCGTTCTTCTCGGCGATGATCGCCGGGCCGGCGACCGTCATGCCGGGCTTCAGGGCCTCGCGATCGTGGACCGGCGTATCGTGGCTGCGGCCCTCGGCGTACATGGTGGTGCGCGCCATCACCGGCGCCGCGCCGGCCCTGCCCGCCGGCTTCACGGCGTCGTCGGCCGTCTCGGTATGGCCGACGACCTCGACGGCCGCCGCCTCCACCACCATCGCCTTGTCGGGCATCATGAAGCCGTAGCGCTGGCGGTGGGCGCCAGCGAACGCCTCGGCCACCGCCTCGCGGGCGCCGAAATCGACTACCATGGTCGAATCGGTGCCTTCGTACTTCACATGCAGCTTGCGCTGGATCTCGATCTTGGCGTCGGGAATGCCCTGGCGGCGCATCTCGCCCATGCCATCGGCGCCCAGCGCCTCGAGGGTCGTGGCCAGTGAGGGCATCAACCCGTCTTCCAGGCGCGCCTCCACCGCTTTCTCGCGCATGACGCGCAGGTCGGCGAGGCCCATGCCGTAGGCGGAGAGCACGCCGGCCAGCGGATGGACGAAGACCGAGGTCATGCCCAGCGCATCGGCGACGCGGCAGGCATGCTGGCCGCCCGCCCCGCCGAAACAGTTGAGAGTATAGCCGGTGACGTCGAAGCCGCGCTGCACCGAGATCTGCTTGATGGCATTGGCCATGTTCTCGACGGCGATGCGCAAGAAACCGTCGGCGATCTCCTCCAGGCTGCGCGTCTCGCCGGTGGCCTTATTAATGGTGGCCGCCAGCTCCGTGAACTTGCGGCGCACCACCTCGGCGTCGAGCGCCTGGTCGCCGTTGGGGCCGAAGACCTTGGGGAAGAAATCCGGCTGGATCTTGCCGGTCATGACATTGGCGTCGGTGACGCAGAGCGGCCCGCCGCGGCGATAGCAGGCCGGGCCCGGATTGGCGCCCGCGCTCTCGGGGCCGACGCGGAAGCGGCCGTTCTCGAAGAACAGGATCGAGCCGCCGCCCGCCGCCACGGTGTGGATCTTCATCATGGGTGCCCGCATGCGCACGCCGGCCACCAACGTCTCGAAGGCGCGCTCGTACTCGCCGTTGTAGAGCGCCACGTCGGTCGAGGTACCGCCCATGTCGAAGCTGATGATCCGGTCGAAGCCGGCCATGGTGGCGGTGCGCGCCGCGCCGACGATGCCGCCGGCCGGACCCGAGAGGATCGAATCCTTGCCCTGGAAGAAGCGGGCATCGACCAGACCGCCATTCGACTGCATGAACATCAGACGGGTGGAACCGAGATCGCCCGCCACGCGGTCGACATAGCGCCGCAGGATCGGCGAGACATAGGCATCGACCACGGTCGTGTCGCCGCGGCCGACGATCTTCATCAGCGGGCTGACCTCGTGCGACACCGAGATCTGGGTGAAGCCGATGTCCCGGGCCAGCGTCGCGACGCGCCGCTCGTGATCGGGATAGCGGTAGCCGTGCATCAGCACGATGGCCACGGCCCGGATGCCCTGGTCGAAGGCCCCCTGAAGCGACGCCCGCGCGGCCGTGTCGTCCAGCGGCGTCAGCACCTCGCCCTGCGCCGAGACGCGCTCGTCGATCTCGACGACCTGCTCATAGAGCAGCTCCGGCAGGACGATGCGCCGGGTGAAGAGCTTCGGCCGGTTCTGGTAGGCGATGCGCAGCTGGTCGGCGAAGCCGCCGGTGATGGCCAGCAGCACGCGTTCGCCCTTGCGCTCCAGCAGCGCATTGGTGGCGACGGTGGTGCCCATCTTCACAGCGTCGATCGGCTGGCCGGCCAGGGCCGCATCCCCGGCCAGCGACAACAGCTCGCGAATGCCCTGCAGGGCGGCGTCGCGGTAGCGCTCGGGGTTCTCGGAGAGCAGCTTGTGGGTCAGCAGGGCGCCATCGGGCTTGCGCGCCACGATATCGGTGAACGTGCCGCCGCGATCGATCCAGAACTGCCAGCCCGCCTGCCCGCCATCCGCCATTTTCTCACCCGGACCCTCGAAAACCAGAGGCCGGTCTTAACACCGGAACCGGGGGTTGGGAAACAGGACTGGCGGGCGATGCCCTAGGGCAGGCAGTCGAAGACGGCGAGCTGGCGGCCGGTCGGCTGGGACAGGATCTGGCGCAGCCGCGGCTGCTTGCCGAAATTGGCGCACTGGGCGACGGCGGTTTGCCGCGCACTTTCCCAGTCGTCGAGCTGGTGCTCGACCACCACCCCTTCGTTATGGGCGGCGGCAAGCGGCCGCTCGGCCGGCCTGGCGGAGGAGCAGGCGGCCGTCAGCAGGGCCAGCAGGATGGTGATCGCAACCCGGCGCATCGCAAGATAAGCGCCGGCCGAGGCCCGCGGGTTCCCGCGCTTTCGGGTAGGAGGCGCCTCTTCCGGAGGGACGGGCTTGCGGAGCGATCAGGAGGCCCGCGACGCGGCGAGCGCGGCGCCGCCGGTCTCGGGCAGCAGCACGGAAACCGTGGTGCCGCGGCCTGGCGTGCTGGCGATGTCCATCGTGCCGCCATGGAGCTGGACCAGCGAGCGCACCAGCATCAGCCCGAGGCCGATGCCCTGGCCGCGGCCGGGAAAGGCCCCCACGTATCCATTGTTGAGCTGCACGAAGGGCTGGCCGAGCCGTGCGATGTCGTCCTTGGCGATGCCCACCCCGGTATCGGCGACCCAGAGCCGTGCCCCGCCGCTCGCATGCGGGCCCGCCCCCAGGGTGACGCTGCCGCCGGCCGGGGTGAACTTGACGGCATTGGACACGAGATTGAGCAGCACCTGGCGCAGGGCGCGCCGGTCGGCGAGGAGCAGAGGTGCCGCTACCGCCTCGACGCGCAGGGCGAGGCTGGCGGTCTCGGCCTGCTTGGCCATGATCTGGCGCACCTCGTGCAGCAGGGAAGCGGGCTCCAGCGTCTCGCGCTCAAGATCGAACTTGCCGGCCTCGATACGCGCCACGTCGAGGATATCGTTGATGATCTGCAGCAGGTGCGCGGCGCTGGCGTGGATGTCCCCGGCATAGGCGCGGGTGCGCCCGGTGTCGAGCGGCCCGAACGCATCCCCGCCCATGGCCTCGGCAAAGCCCATGATGGCGTTGAGTGGCGTGCGCAACTCGTGGCTCATGGTGGCGAGGAAGCGGCTCTTGGCCAGGCTGGCCGACTCGGCCTGCTCCTTGGATTTCTTGAGCGCGCGCTTGGCCTCCATCAGGTCGGTGACGTCGATCATCACCCCGCGCAGGCGCGGGCTGCCGTCGGCAGCGGTCGTGAAGCTGACCATGTCGCGCAGCCAGACGACGCGCCCATCGGCGGCGATCATCCGGTATTCGAAATCGTGACCGCGGCCGGCCTTGGTCTCGGTGACGCAGTATTCAATGACCTGATCACGGTCCTCCGGGTGAAGGTACTTGATCCAGGCGTTGGGCGTGTCGAACCACTCGGAAAGCGGATAGCCGAGGATGCGTTCGGCATGCTGGTTGACGAAGAGGAAGTCGAGCGAGCCGACCTCCGCCTCCCAGACGATGCCGTCGATGCTGTTGATGAGCTGGGCGTGGTCGTCCTGGACGCGGCGCAGCGCATCCTCCGCCCGCTTGCGATCGGTGATCTCGGTAACCGTGCCGACATGCCCGACGAGCCGGCCGGCCTCATCATGCTCGGGCACGGCATGGCCGAGAACCCAGGTGACGCGGCCATCGTCCCGCTGAAAGCGATACTCGGAGCGGAAGGCGCCGGACCCCTCGGCCGCCTGCTGCCATTCGCGTACCACGCGCTCGCGGTCTTCCGGATGCAGGGCCTTGATCCAACCTTCGCCGCGCGCCGCGGCGGAACCGATACCGACGATCTCTGTCCAGCGCTCGTTGACGAAGACGCAGGCACCGCTGGCATCGGTGCGGAACATGCCCACGGGGGACAGCCGGACCAGCGTCTCGAAACGTTCGTCAGTCATCGTGAAATCGTGCAATCTCGAAAGTGTGCCGCGCCAGGGTCTGAGGTTTAGGGGGTTATCGTTAAAATAGGTTGAAAGCATCCGGTCCCCCGGACTGCACAGGCCGCGAGCCCACACAGCAGGCTGTAGGCCGGCCACGCGCCGGTTCGTAGCCGGGCGGCATGCCCGGCCTTCGCTGACCCGTTACACCGTGAGCGATTAATGCAGCCGGGCGCCGGCGTGCGGTCCTGCGGCCTGCAGTGCGGCAATGGCCTTGACGATCAGAGCGAAGCGAGCGGCCCCTTCCACGTCGCCAAGACGCTTCAACTCGATCGCCCGCTCGGCGGCACGCTCGGCCGCCTTGTCGCCCAGGCTATCGATCAGGCGGTTGGCCGCCAGGTAGATATCTTTTTGAAGCTGAAGCGTGCTCATCGGCGCCAATCTACCGCGAATTCCGCTGCCGTCAAAATCGGCATGACTCCGGGCGGCGGCGCGCCGCAAAAGAAAAAGGCCGGTCCGGGAACCGGCCCTTCGCTCGGGCGTGATGTCAGCGCGCCGGGCCGTCTACGGCCCGACGACCTGCTGGCGCTGGGTGCCCAGCCCGTCTATGCCCAGCTCCATGACGTCGCCCGGCTTGAGGAACTGCGGCACCGGCTTGATGCCGAGGCCGACACCCGGCGGCGTGCCGGTCGGGATGATGTCGCCCGGCATCAGGGTCATGAACTGGCTGATGTAGCTGACCAGGTGCTTGACCCCGAAGATCATCGTCGAGGTTGAGCCGTTCTGCTTCGTCTCGCCGTTGACCTTGAGCCACATCCGGAGGCCCTGCGGATCCTTGATCTCGTCGGTCGTCACCAGCCACGGGCCGACCGGGCAGAAGGTGTCGCAGCTCTTGCCCTTCACCCACTGGCCGGAACGCTCGATCTGGAAGTGCCGCTCCGACACGTCGTTGATGACGCAGAAGCCGGCGACGTATTTGAGCGCGTCCTTCTCGGCGACGTACTGCGCCTTGCGGCCGATGACGATGCCGAGCTCGACCTCCCAGTCGCCCTTCTGGTGGTTGCGCGGCAGCTTCACCTTGTCGTTCGGGCCGTTGAGGCTGGTGATCGACTTCATGAAGAGGATCGGCTCCGGCGGGATCGGCAGGCCGGCTTCCTTGGCGTGGTCGGAGTAGTTGAGGCCGACGGCCACGATCTTGCTGATGCCGGTCAGCGGCACGCCGAGGCGCGGCTTGCCCGGGACCAGCGGCAGCTTCTCCGGGTTGAGCTTGCGCAAGCTCGTGAGGCCGGCCGGCGACAGCGTCTCCGGCGTGATGTCCTTGATCTTCTTGTGGAGGCTGCGGATGCGCCCCTGTGAATCGACGAGGCCCGGCTTTTCCTTGCCCGCCGGGCCGTAACGCAGCAGTTTCATCGGCTCTTTCCCCCCTTAAGGGCTGGTTCGTTGAAGGCGCGATATTGACGAACAGGCGGGCAAGAAGCAATGACAGGCATGGTTCCGGTCTCACCCTTCGAGGCTCACTGCGCTCGCACCTCAGGGTGAGGGGCATAAGACGGGCCTCACCCTGAGGAGCGGCCGTCTTCGGCCGCGTCTCGAAGGGTGAGGCGCCGATTCAGCGATAGAGGCCCTTGCTCTCGAGCCATTTCTGCATCACGGCCGCGACATCGAGATTGTTCCGGTCATTCATGATCATGTGCGAGTTGCCGCGGATTCCCATCTTGGGCAGGTCATAGACCTCATAGTTGCCGCCCGCGGTCTTGACCCCGTCGAGGAAGCGGACGCCGTTGGCCTTCATCTGCGGCCAGCGCGAATCCTGCTCGATGTAGTCGCCGTAGACGGCGAGGATCGGCACGTTCTTGAGCGCGGCGAACTGGGTCGCATCGCCGACACCGGCCGGCTCGACCAGGATCAGCGCCTTGACCTTGTCGGGCCGCGCCTGGGCCACCTTGAGGCCGAACTGCCCGGCCTGGCTGTGCACCAGCACGACACAAGGGCAGACCTTGTCGACCAGCGCCGTGTAGGCGGCGATGATCGCCGGATCGGTCGTCGTCCAGCGCGGCACCACCTGCTTGGTGAAGTTGTCGTAGCCCTCGACCGGGAACTGGCTGCCCGGCAGCGTCTTCATCTTCGCCGGATCCTTGTTGTAGTTGCCGGCGCCGGAAGCGCCGATGCGGAAGCGCTCGAACGGGTTCTCCTTGGTCAGGAAGATCGGCTCGCCGGGGAAGATGTCGGGATACTGGGCCCAGCCGGAGCGCCCACGCTCCACCGCGTCGGAATTGTAGACCGCCCAGCCGCGCTTGACGAAGTAGTTGAGCCAGCCTTCGCGGCCGTCGGGCGTGGATTCATAGGTGACGCCGGTCAGGCCGCCGCCGTGCCACATCAGCAGCGGCAGGCTGCCGCGCTGGCGCGCGGGGATGAAATACTGCACGTACATCTGCTCGACCTGATAGAGCCCGTTGGGATCGACCTTGGCCGGTACGCCGCCGGGCGTGAACACGACCTCCTTCACGGGCTTGCCGGTGATCAGCACCTCGCGCCCGCCGACATGGAACGAGCCCATATCCTTGAGGGCGATGGGCGGCTCGCTGGCGCAGGCGGCGAGCAGGCTCAGGGCGGCGGCCGCGGAAATGCGGCGCGCCAGGGTGGATGCGGTCATGGCGTTCTCCCTATCGTCGTTGCCGCGATAGTGGCGAAGCCGCCGGACGGAGGCAATCGCGCCATATCCCACTTTCCGCTCTGGCAGCCGTCCCACGACGCGGTGTCATCCCGGCCAAGCAGCCGTTCGACGGCTGCGCGAGCCGGGACATGGTAATCGCGGCACGATGGATGACGGATCGCGGCGCGGGCTTCGCCACGCGCCTTGTCCGGCATGACGACGATAATGTAGTGGCGTCAGTCCGCAGCGTTGGACACGCCGGCCACGACGCGCGCGGCGGGCAGGCGCGCCGTAACCGTGGTGCCGACATTCTCCTCGCTCTCGATCTCGATGGTGCCGCCGTGCATCTCGACCAGCGCCTTGCAGATCCACAGGCCCAGGCCCGTGCCCTCGAAGCGCCGGCTGACGGTGGGGTCGGCCTGCTGGAAGGGAGCGAAAATGCGCAGCCGCGTCTCGTTGCTGATGCCGATGCCGGTATCGGCGACGGCCAGCGCATAGGAGCCGTCGCCATCGACCCTAGTGTGGACGGTGACGCGGCCGCCGGCCCGGTTGAACTTCACGGCGTTGGTCAGCAGGTTGAGCGCGATCTGCTTGAAGGCGCGCTGATCGGCGTGGATCGTCAGGCCCGCCACGCTGTGAATGCTCTCCACCGTGAGCTGCTTCTCCTGGGCGCGCACCTCGATGAGGGCGACACAGCCGGCCAGGGTCTCGGCGGGCTCGAAGACCTCCTCGTGCAGGTCGTAGCGCCCGGCCTCGACCTTGGACACGTCGAGGATGTCGTTGATCAGCTCGAGCAGGTGCGTGCCCGAGGAATGGATGTTCTCGAGGTATTCGCGCTGCTTGCCTTCGAGCGGCCCGAAATGGCCGGAGTTCAGCAGGTCCGAGAAGCCGATGATGGCGTTGAGCGGCGTACGCAGCTCGTGGCTCATGCTGGCGAGGAATTCCGACTTGGCGCGGTTGGCGCTCTCGGCCTCGGCCTTGGCGGCCAGCAGCTCGACCTCGCGCTCCTTGAGGGCCGTGATGTCGGTGCGCACGCTGACGATGCCGCCCTCGCGCGTGCGGCGCTCGCGCATGCGGATCCAGCGGCCCGACGACAGGCGCTGCTCGAACGGCTCGCCGGTGGGATTGCGGTGATGGGCGACGCGCTCGCCGACATAGGCCTCCTCGCGGCCCATGGCCTGGGCGATGCGGCCGAGGGACACCCGGCGCTCGACGAATTGCTGGAAGCTGACGCCGGGGGTGAGCATCTCGCCCATCTCGGGATCCATCTGGCCGACCGCGTCGTTGCGCATGACCAGTCTGTCCTCGGCATCCCACAGGATGAAGCCGTCGGCCAGGCTGTCGACGGCATCGCGCAGCCGTTCCTCGGCGCGCTTGCGGTCGTTGATGTCGGTGAGGATGCCGGCCATGCGCACCGGACGCCCCTCGGCGTCGCAGATCGCCTGGCCGCGGATATGGAACCAGCGATAGCCGCGGTCGCGGGTCAGCAGCCGGTGCTCGACGTTGTAGGGCTGCGACGGGTTGCGCAGATGGCCGCGCAGCAGGTCGAGGCAGCGATGCCAGTCCTCGGGATTGACCAGCCACTTGATCGAGCCGGCGGTGAGCTCGTCGAACTCCTTGTCGCCGTAGCCGAGCAGCTCCTTGAAACGCGGCGAGTAGTAGACCGAGTTGGCAACCAGGTCCCAGTCCCAGATGCCGGCTTGGCGGACGGCGATGTCGTAGCGCTCGTTGATCCGCCGCAACTCGTCGGCGGCGCGCTGACGGGTGGTGACGTCAGTGCCGGTGCCGCGATAGCCCTGGAAGCGCCCCCGCTTGTCGAAGACCGGCCGGCCGCTGACCGAGACGTAGCGCGGCGTGCCGTCGTCGGCGGCGACGCTGTAGACGAAATTGCGGAACGGCTCGTGGCGCTCGAGCAGCGTGTAATGCGCCGCCCATTTCTCGGCTTCGGTGCTGGCGTCTAGCGCCAGCTCGCGCCGCGTCTTGCCGACGCGCGTCCGAATGTCGATGCCGACCGGACGGCGGCGCTGCGAGAGGAAGGTGAAGCGGTGCTCGACATCCGTTTCCCAGTACCAGTCCGACGCCGTCGCCGCGTAGTCGCGCAGCCGCTCGTCGATCCGGGCACGGCGGATCTGCTCGCGGCGCAATGCCACGGCAAGGACGGCCGCGCCAATCAGCGCGGCGATCGCCAGCCAGGCGAACAATTCGGCAAACAGCGGGCTGGTGGGCCTGACAGCGACTTCAAAGGCATAGGCGTGCGCCGAGGCCACGACGGCACTGGCCGCCGCACCCGCCGCGCTCACCAACCGCGCGCACCTGCTCCGACGACGCAGCACGCTTCCCCCGCGCCTACGAGCCCTCTCCTCAATCCGGTGCGGTTGATCGCCGGAAAACGACTAATTTCCGCTAATTTTATCCGAATCTCAGCGGCTTACAGCATAGAGTATAGCAAACGCGGCCCGCCGACGCACCCCAACCAAAGCGCATCAGGCATTTAGTTACGATCGGCGTTGCTGCCCAAGAGGGGAGCCCACCACTGACGGGCAAAGGAAACACTGTCGCCCAGTGCCTCGGCCAGCAGCGAGAACTGGGTCGGAAAGGGCACGGCGATATCGGCTTCGACCTGACTGCCTTCAAAGATCAGGTCGCCTTCGAATTTACGGGCGATGGCCTGCATCCGGCGATTGTCGGTCAGGCAGATCATGTAGAGCGATTTCAGCCCCCGATTGCGCGCATGGATGACCGCTAGACGCAGAAGCTCGGTACCGATCCCCCGATCCTGCCAGGCTTCTTCGACGGTGACCGCCAGCTCGGCACGCCAGCCGAAGCCCGGATCGAGCCAGCGCAGCTCGGCCACGCCGCGCAGGCGCCCGCCCTCGAAGCAGCCGATCAACCAGCCGGTGCGCCAGTCGAAGCGCCGGACATGCTCGATCAGCGCCGCGGCCGACACGCCGCCCGAGAATCGTGAAATGCGGTCATCCGGCGACAGCCGCCCAAGATGGTCGTGAAACAGTGGCGCTTCGGTGGGCAGGAGTTTGCGATAGACGCGCATGACCGACCTCGGTGTCCAGTGGCGGCGCGTTTTCGCTCCCTCGAACTGTGGCGACTCGTCGACCTTGTCGCACTGCAGAAAACATGGGGAGCGGACCGGGAAACCGCAACCCTGCCCGGCGCATGGCTGCCCTGTCCGGAACAGTCTTAACACCGCGTTTACGAGGCGCTTGTAGAGTTAACCCTGTCTCACGCACGGCATCGAAAAACCCCCGTGAAGCCTTCGCCCGTCCCGCCGGGTCCCACGGATTCCGGCCTGCAGCCGCCCGATATCCGACCCCAGGATGTGCGCATCCTGGTGGTCGATTATCATGCGTTCACGCTGCACATCGTCGAGAGCCTGCTGGTCAAGGACGGCTACGCGGCGGTGCGCGGCACGTCGACTCTCGATGAGGCGCCCCGCCTGTTCAGGGAGATGCAGCCCGATATCGTGCTCATCGACCTGACGCCGCCGAAGCTCGACGGGTTTGCCGTCTTCGACCGCCTCAAGGCGGTGGCCGGCGGACGGCACTTCGCCACCATCTTCCTGTCGGCCGCCGAGGACCGGGCGATACGCGCCGAGGCCTATACCCGCGGCGCCTCGGAATTCGTGCTCAAGCCGATCGACGAGACCGAGATGCGCCTGCGCGTGCGCAACCAGGCGCGCGCCGTCGCCTTCGAGCGCGTCCTGCGCCAGCAGAACGAGCGCCTGGCCCAGACCGTGGCCGAGCGCACGGCGCGGCTGCAGCAGGCGATCGACGTGCTCAAGCGCGCCGAGGCGCAGATGAGCGAGAGCCTGCGCGCCAGCGAGGCGCAAGGGCGCGAGCGCATGGCCTTCCTCGCCAGCATCAATCACGAGCTGCGCACCCCCCTCAACGCCATTCTCGGATTCGCCGATCTGCTGAAGGACGAGAAGTTCGGGCCGCTCGGGGGCGAGCGCTACCGCGAAGCCGCCGTCTTCATCCGCGACGGCGCCGGCCATATGCTGCGCCTGGTCAACGACCTGCTCAACCTCGCCTCGACCGAAGCGGGCGACTTCCGCCTGACCATGGCCCCGGTCGACGTGACGGCGACGGTGCGCGACAGCGTGGCCCTGCTGGCCGAGGATGCCCGGCGCGCCGGCGTCGATCTGGCCGTCGACATCCTGCCCGGCCTGCCGCTGATCGAGACCGACGAGACGCGCCTCAAGCAGATCATCATCAACCTGGCCTCGAACGCCATCAAGTTCACGCCGTCGGGCGGCCGGGTCACGGTCAAGGTCCGGACGGAAGGCGAGAAGGACCTGCTCATCCTCGCCATCTCGGATACCGGTGTCGGCATCTCGACCGAGCAGATGCTCGACGTGATGAAGCCGTTCGGCCGCGTGCGTCAGATGAAGGCGCCGGCCGCGATGGCTGGCAAGCAGGGAACTGGCCTGGGCCTGCCGATCACCAAGCGCCTCACCGAGCTGCTCGGCGGCAAGCTGGAGATCGTCAGTCGCGAGGGCGTGGGCACGCTGATCACGGTGCGCCTGCCGCTGAACCGCGCGCCCTAGCCGGCGCGCGAGCCCGGGCTCCCTCCTAGACCTTGAACTTGGGATCCAGCCAGTCGCGCAGGGAATCGCCGAACAGGCTGAAGGCGAAGACCGCGAGGCTGATGGCGATGCCCGGGAACAGGGCCATCCACGGCGCCTCGCGGAAGAAGTCCGTCGCGTTGCCCGACAGCATGAGACCCCAGGCCGGTGTCGGCTCGGCAACGCCGAGGCCGAGGAAGGACAGCGACGCCTCGAGCAGGATCGCCTGGGCGATATAGGCCGTCAGCATGATCAGGTAGGGCGCCATCAAGTTCGGCAGCATGTGCCGGCAGATGATGCGCAGGTGCGAGTAGCCCGCCGTACGCGCGGCGTCGATATAGGGCATGGCGCGCACCGACAGGGCGGCGGAGCGCACGATGCGCGTCACGTTCGGCACGATCGGAATGGCTATCGCGAAGATCAGGTTGATATCGATGCCCAAGACCTGCCACTTGCCGAGCACGGCAACGACGACCAGGGCCAGGACGATGATCGGGAACGACAGCATGATGTCGACGAAGCGCTGGATGACCATGTCGACACGGCCGCCGAAATAGGCGCAGGTCGCGCCGAGCAGCGCGCCGAGGCTGGAGCCGATGAACGACGACGCGAAGCCGATGATCAGCGCCGTGCGGGCGCCGTAGATGATGCGTGAAAACGTGTCACGGCCAAAAGCATCGGTGCCGGTCCAATGCTCCCAGGACGGCGGCGCCAGGATACCGCCGAAATCGATATCGAGCGGATCGTGAGGCGCCACTCTTTCGGCGAACACGCCGGCGAACATCATTACCACGATGACGACGAAGCTCGCCGCGCCCATCGGCTGCTGACGCATGAACTCGAGAATCTGCGAGCGCGGGCGGCGCGCCGGTTCGGCTTTTTCGGTGGTGGCGATTGTGGTCATGATGGCCGGGCTCAGCGATAACGGATACGCGGATCGAACACGGCGTACAGCATGTCGATCGCCAGGTTCACGATGATGTAGAAACCGGAGATCATCATCACCATGCCCTGGATCAGGGTGAAATCGTTGCGCGAGATGCTCTGCACGAACAGCTTGCCGATGCCGTTGAGGTTGAACACCTGCTCGGTGACCACCAGCCCGCCGATGAGGAAGGCGAATTCGAGGCCGAGCACGGTGATCGCCGGCAGCAGCGCGTTGCGCAGGGCGTGGCGGGTGATGACGAGCTTTTCGTACACGCCCTTGGCGCGGGCGGTGCGGATGTAGTCCTCGTTCATCACCTCGAGAAGCTGCGAGCGCACCATGCGGGCGGTGACTGCTGAATAACGGTAGCCGACGGCCATCGCCGGCCAGATCAGCTGGGTGAAGTTAGCCTTCGGGTCGACGTAGAACGGCGTGAAGGTGATCGGTGGCAGCCAGTTGAACAAACCGAGCAGCGTCAGCATGATCAGCATGCCAAGCCAGAACGAGGGCATCGACAGGCCGGCAATCGTGATCAAGCGCACGACGTAATCCACCCAGGTGCCGCGCATCAGGGCTGCCAAGGTGCCAAGCGGTATGGCGATGATGACCGCCACCAGCGACGCCATGATCGCGACCTGGAGCGACAGCTCGAGCCGGATGGCGATCTCCTCGATCACCGGCCGGTCGGTCCACATCGACTTGCCGAGGTCGAGCGTCGCCAGGCCGATCATCCAGTCGCCGAACTGGGCCATCAGCGGCTTGTCGAGGCCCATCCGCTTGCGCTCCATCTCGATCGTCTCCTGCGAGACGTTGCCGCCGTCGCCGCGCAGCTTGACCTCGACAACGTCACCGGGAACGACGCGCAGGAGAAAGAACGAAACTACCGCGACGCCGATGAGCGTCGGGATGGCCAGGAGGAGTCGCTGGATGACGTAGCGGAACATGGGAGAAACCGGAAGCGGCCCGGCGTGGCGCCGGACCGCTTCCTGGGCGACTTACTGGTTGAGCCAGACCTGGGCCAGATCCTGGCCCAGGTTGTGACTCGGCGACATCTCCCACCCCATGACCGTCTTGTGCGTGGCGACGATGCGATGCCACCACAGGATCGGCACCTGGTAGGACTGATCGAACAGCCGCTTCTCGAAGGCCTGGATCAGCACGATCCGCTTCTTCGGGTCGGTCTCCCGCATGTGCCGGTCGTAGAGCGAGTCGAGCTCGGCATCGACCGAACGCGACTTGTTCTCCGACGACTTGCCCAGCGACAGGTACTTGCTTAGGCCGAGACTCGAATCGTCCATGAACAGGTTCGAGAAATCGACCGCCACCTCGAAATTGCCGCTGTTCAGGCCGGCAAGATAGGGTGCCGTCTCAAACTGCTTGTTCTCCGCCGTCACGCCGATCCGGCGCCACTGGTCGACCAGATAGATGCCCGCGGGCGTATACGGCTGCGGGATCGTGCGGTTATGAAGCGTGAACTTGAGGTCCGGCACCCCGGCCTCACGCAGCAGCCTCTTGGCCTCCTCGCGCGACGCGTTGATGTCCTTGGAGAAGCCGGGCAGCTTGACGAGCTCGGCTTCCGGTGTCGCGGATGGCGAGCCGGGACGGATCACGCCGCCGACCGCGCGCAAGGTCGAGTTTTTCGAAAGGCCCGCGCTGCCGCCCCAGCGGTCGATGGCCAGGCTAAGCGCCTTGCGCACCCGCACGTCGTCGAACGGCTTCTTTTCGGTGTTGAAGGTGAGGAGCAGGTTGAGCGTCCAGCTCGACTCCTCGATACGCAGCTTGTCGCCCATGGCCTGGACGAGGCTGTCGCGCTCTGGCGGGGAAACACTGCGGAACTCGGCCAGCACCTGGCCGCCCTGCAGCGCGGTGCGCATCGCCGCCGCCTGGAGCATGAACACGCCCTTCCATTCGTCGAGATGCGGCAGGCCCGGCTTGAAGTAGTTCGGGTTCTTCTTGCCGATGACGTGGCTGCCCTTGGCATGCTCGCTGAAGATGAACGGCCCGGTGCCGTTGATCTTGACCTTGGGCGAGTTGGGGTCGGCGGCAAGATCCTTGGCGGCGTAGATGCAGTTCCACGGGCTGGCGAAATGCTCGAGCATCGCCGCATTGATCGCCTTCATCTTGAAGACGACGGTCAGGGGATCCGGGGTCTCGATCGTCCCGATATCGGCGAATGTCGCCTTGCGGGTCGACACCACACCGTCCGGCGGATTGCGCAGCCGGTCGTAGGTTGCCTTGACGTCCGCCGAGGTCAGGGGCTGGCCGTCCGCGAACTTGACGTTCGGCGTGAGCTTGAACGTGAAGGTCATGAGGTCGGGAGACACGGTCCACGACTGGGCGAGATCGCCTTTGACCGCCGGGTATTTCGGCAGATCGAACTGCAGCAGCGTCGAATAGAAGGGCGACGCGAAATGCAGCGTCGCGTAGGTGTCGCTGCCGTGGCAGTCGTAGTGCGGGGTCTCGGCGCTGATGGCGAACTGGAAACTCCCGCCCTTCTTCGGCGTCTGGGCGACCGCGTCGCCGGCAAACGCCAGCGTGGCGGTGAGCGCCAGCGCTATCGTGCTTTTCCGGATCATCGTTTCCTCCTCCTCCGTCGTTTCTCTCTTCGCTCTCAAACCTTGATGCACGCCGCGAAATGCTTCGGGCGGATCTCGCGCAAGGGCGGCACCGCCGCCTTGCATTCGTCGCTCGCCAGCGGGCAGCGGGTATGGAACACGCAGCCGGCGGGCGGCGCAAGCGCGCTCGGCAGCTCGCCCTGGATCAGCCGGGGAGCGCGCGCCTTCTCGACCGTCGGATCGGGGATCGGCGCCGCGTCGAGCAGCAGCTTGGTGTAGGGGTGCAGCGGCTCGCGGTAGAGCGTGTCGCGGTCGGCGATCTCCATCACGTGGCCCAGATACATGACGACCACGCGCATGGAGATATGGCGGACGATGGCCAGGTCGTGGGCGATGAACAGGTAGGCGAGGCCGAAGGCGCGCTGCAGGTCCTCGAGCAGGTTGATGATCTGGCCCTGGATCGAGACGTCGAGCGCCGACACGGCCTCGTCGCAGACGATGAAGGACGGCTCCATGCCGAGGGCGCGCGCGATGCCGACGCGCTGGCGCTGGCCGCCGGACAACTGGTGCGGATAACGCTCGGCGAGCTCGGGACGGAGGCCGACCTGGCTGATCAGCTCCGCCACCCGCGCCTTGCGCTTGCCGGCATCGGCCACGATGCCATGGACATGCAGCGGCTCGGCCACGATCTGGCCGACCGTCATCCGCGGATTGAGCGAGCTGTAGGGATCCTGGAAGATCACCTGGATCTTGCGCCGGAGGGTCTTGAGCTCGCCGGCCGACGCGGCCAGGAGGTCCTTACCCTCGAAATGGATCGCGCCGGAAGTCGGCTCGTCGAGACGCAGGATCAACCGGCCGACAGTCGTCTTGCCGCAGCCCGATTCGCCGACCAGGCCCAGGGTCTCGCCGGGATAGATGTCGAAGCTGACGCCGTCGACCGCGCGCACCACGGCCTTGGAGCCGCCCAGCCCGGTGCGCACCGGAAAGAACTTCCTCAGGTCGCGGACCGCGAGCAGCGGCGCACGGTCCTTGGCCACGGCATCGGCGCTGCCCGCGACCATGCCGCTGGTCCAGTTGATCGCGCCCGAGGCGATCTCGGCCGCCCGTATGCAGGCCGAGAGCCCGCCGGTGTCGGTCGGGATCAGCGGCGGGTCCTGGTCGCAGGCCGGCAAGCGATAGGGACACCGGGGAGCAAAACGGCATCCCGGCGGCGCCGTCGCCAGATTCGGCGGTAGGCCCTCGATGGTCTCGAGCTTGACCCCGCGCGGACGATCGAGCCGCGGCACCGAGCGCAGCAGGCCCATCGTGTACGGGTGCCGCGGGCGGTGGAACACGGCGTCGGCGGCGCCTTGCTCGGCCTGGCGGCCGGCATACATGACGATGACGCGATCGGCGTAGCGCGCCACGATGCCGAGATTGTGGGTGATCAGGATCAGCGCGATGTTGAGACGGCGCGACAGATCCTTCATCAGCTCCAGGATCTGCGCCTGGATGGTGACGTCGAGCGCCGTCGTCGGCTCGTCGGCGATGATCAGCTTCGGGTTGCACGCCAGGCCGATGGCGATCATCACGCGCTGGCGCATGCCGCCGGAGAACTGATGTGGGTATTGCGTCAGCCGCCGCTCGGCGTCCGGAATGCCGACCAGGCGCAGCAGCTCGACGGCGCGCGCCTTGGTCTGCTCGTCGCTCATGCCGAGATGGATCTGCAGCGGCTCGGTGATCTGCAGCCCGATCGGCAGGATCGGGTTGAGCGAGGTCATCGGCTCCTGGAAGATCATCGAGATGTCGCGGCCGCGACGCTGGCGCATCTCCTCGTCGCTGAGCTCCAGCAGGTTGCGGCCGTCGAAGGTGATGCGGCCCTGCGGCACCACGGCGCTGCGCTTGGGCAGCAGCCGCATCACCGCGAGGGCGGTGACGGATTTTCCGGAGCCCGATTCACCGACGACCGCGACGACCTCGCCGCGGTTGACGGTAAAGCTCAGCCCCTCGACCGCGCGGACAACGCCCGCCGCCGTTTTGAAGTGGACGTGGAGATTGTCGACCGACAATAGCGCGCCATCGCCGGAAGGCGACGGGGCCGGCGACGGGCCGGGTGCGGACGAGGTTGCCGTATCGAGCACTGATTAATAAATCACCGTCCCGCGCGACGCGCAGGGGCGGTGAATCCTCCCTCCCTGTTTTTCTTAGCTCGACCCTAACACAGGGGTTTTCGATGCTGAAAGCGCCAATTTTCGCGGCTATTCCACGCGCTTAGCCCGATCTTGCGCCGCGCAGGGTGTCGCACGCCGTCGAGGTTCCCTGTCGGTTTGTCGCTTCAGCCCATTTCCGGTACGGCAGCAATGCGCGGCCTGCGTGGCGACCGGCGAAGGCTAGCTTTATGCTGCGGCCTCTTCATGCGGCCGCTCGATCTCCTCCTTGCCATTACCGTGATGCTGATCTGGGGCATCAACTTCGTCGTGGCCAAGCTCGGCTTGGCGGAGCTGCCGGCGATCTTTCTCATGGCCATGCGCTTCGGCGCCGTCGCCCTGATCCTCCTGCCCTTCGTCAAGCTGCCGCGCGGTCGACTCAAGGGCATCGCGATGCTCTCGTTTTCGCTGGGCACCGTTCATTACGCCTTCATGTTCACCGGCATGTCCCGGCTCGACGCCGGCACGACGGCGATCCTGACGCAGCTCCAGGTGCCGTTTTCCGCCGCCATCGCGGCGGTGATATACGGCGAACGCCTCGGCTGGGCGCGGACCGGCGGCATGGTGATCGCCTTCGCCGGCGTTGCCGTGATGATGGGCGAGCCGCGTATCACGGCCGACCTCGTGGCGGTCGGCTTTGTCCTCTTTGCCACCCTGGTCTGGGCTCTCGCCAACATCCAGATCAAGGAGCTGGGACCGATCAACGGCTTCTCTCTCAACGCCTATCTCGGCCTGTTCGCGGCCCCGCAATTGCTGCTCGCCTCTTTCATCCTCGAATCCGATCACCGCGAGGCGCTGGCCCAGGCCGATTGGAGCGCCGTGCTGTTGGCGGTGTTCTATCTCGCGGTGGTGGTGCAGATTGTCTCCTATGCCATGTGGTATCGGTTGCTGCGCTTGTATCCCGTGAACCAGGTGATGCCGATCACGCTCCTCTGCCCGGTCATTGGCGTGCTTGCCGGCGTGGTGCTGCGCGGCGAAATCCTCACCCTGCCCGCCATCATCGGCAGTGCCGCGACGCTCGCTGGCGTGGCGATCATCATGCTGTGGCCGGCTCCCGCGCCACGACCGGCGCCATGAGCCTGCTCTCCCTGTTCGGCTTCGGCGGCACCATCGACCGCCTGCGGATTCAGAGCCGCCCGTCGCCCAATCACGATGCGCGCCCGCCCGACACGCCGATCGACACGCTGGTCCTGCACTACACCGGCATGCCGACCGGGGCCGCCGCGCTCACCCGGCTGTGCGACGCCTCGGCCAAGGTCAGCGCGCATTACCTCGTCGAGGAGAACGGCCGTGTCTTCCGCCTCGTCGCCGATGAACGGCGGGCCTGGCACGCCGGCATCGCCTACTGGCGCGGCCATCGCGACATCAACGCGCGCTCGATCGGCATCGAGATCGTCAATCCCGGGCACGAACACGGCTACCGCAAGTTTCCCGTGACCCAAATGGCGGCGGTGCGCGACCTGTCGCGCGACCTGATGCGGCGCCATCCGATCCCGGCGCGCAACGTGGTCGCCCATTCCGACGTGGCGCCGGAGCGCAAGGAAGATCCGGGCGAGCTGTTCGACTGGGCCTATCTTGCCGGTAAGGGGGTGGGCCTCTGGCCGAAGCCCAATGCCACGACCCGCCTGCGCGAGTTCGCGGCCGGCGAGCGCGACCGCGCGATCGCCGATGCGCAGGCCAAGCTGGTGGCGTGGGGCTATGAAGTGCCGACGCACGGTCTGCTCGATCCCAAGACCGAGCGCGTGCTCGTGGCCTTCCAGCGGCACTACCGCCCGTCGCGCTTCGACGGCCGGCTCGATGCCGAGACCGTCGCTATCCTCGACGCGCTGCTGCTCGCCGCCGGTTGACGCCCCGGCGCGCGACGCTTAGGTAATCCCTGCCAGACGGCCGGATGACCGCGGCATCGCAAGATGTCGAGGAAAGTCCGGGCTCCACGGGAACAAGGGTGCCGGGTAACACCCGGCGGGGGCGACCCCAGGGACAGTGCAACAGAAAGCAGACCGCCGGCAGCTTCGGCTCGCCGGTAAGGGTGAAAGGGTGCGGTAAGAGCGCACCGCGCTCCTGGCAACAGGGGCGGCATGGCAAACCCCACCCGGAGCAAGACCAAATAGGGGCGGCACGCCGGCCGAAAGGCCAGCAAGCCTGTTTCCGGGCCGCCGCCCGGGTCGGTCGCGCGAGGCGCCTGGTGACAGGCGTCCCAGAGGAATGGTCATCGCCGCCGCCGCAAGGCCGGCGGGACAGAACCCGGCTTACAGGCCGTCTGGCATTACTTTCAGCCTAATATTCAAGCTTTTTCAAGGCCGTAAGGACCCGATCGGGGCCGCGTGTCAAGAATTGGCCAAACCGGAACATAAAACGAACATACCGGTGCCCCAATCCGCGATGAAATTCTGCCCCTTGGGAATCAAGCTCTGGTGGGTTCTCCACCCGCTAATCCCATAAACCATAAGCGTTTTTCGGGAGCTTAACCATTGACGCCCATTACTTCCCATGATATCCCATATCGTCCCATATAGGCGCTTTTGCGGCCGCGTGGCGCTGAGGGACGCTGGGAAATGGATATTTCCTAGCCCAACCAAGGGGTTGGACCCGAAATTCACGCGCGGCTGGCGGGACGTCGATGAAGGCTTTTGCCGGCAGCTTCACCTTCAAGGTGGACAAGAAAGGGCGGGTTTCCGTCCCGGCGGAGTTTCGCGTCGTCCTGGCCGCGCAGGCCGCCGGTTCGGACTTCACCGGCTTCCTGGCGTTCCCCTGGTTCGAATACCGGGCCGTGCGCGGCTGCGGCGTGGAGCTGATGGAGCGCATCGCCCAGAATCGCAGCCCGACCGCCGTCTTCGAGAACCAGCCGGTCGACAACGCACTCGTCTCGGTGGCCGACATGATGCAGCTGCCCTTCGATAGCGAGGGCCGCATCGTCCTGCCGCGCGATCTGGCGGAGCACGCCGGGATCACCGAGAGCGCGACCTTCGTCGGCCAGGTCAATTTCTTCGAGCTGTGGAACCCGGCCGCCTTCAAGCAGCACCAGGCGGCGCGACGGGCGCTCCGCTCACCGGCAACGGGGAGCTGACGCCATGCCCGCGGCGGTCAATACTCCCCCCGCCGAGACTCCCGCCTCCGGCTCGCACGTCCCGGTCATGCTGGACGAGGTGCTGCGCGCGCTGCAGCCGCGCAATGGCGCCGTCTATGTCGACGGCACGTTCGGTCGCGGCGGCTACACCGCCGGCCTGCTCAACCTCGCCGCCTGCAAGGTCTACGCGATCGATCGCGATCCGCAAGCGATCGCGCAAGGGCGCACGCTGCGCGAACGCTTCGCCGGGCGGCTGGAGCTGATCGAAGGCCGCTTCGGCGACATGGAAGCGCTGCTGGCCGAGCAGGGCGTCACGGCGGTCGACGGCATCGTCTTCGATCTCGGCGTGTCTTCGCCGCAGATCGACGAGGCGGCGCGCGGCTTTTCCTTCCGCGCCGACGGCCCGCTCGACATGCGCATGGGCCGCGACGGCACCACCGCCGCCGACCTGGTGAACCAGCTTCCCGAGCAGGAGCTCGCCGACGTCATCTGGCAGTACGGCGAGGAGCGCCACGCCCGGCGCATCGCCCGCGCCATCGTCGCGGCCCGCGCCACGGCACCCATCGCGCGGACCACGGAACTCGCCGGCATCGTGCGCCAGGTCGTGCGCAAGTCGGCCGACGGCATCGACCCGGCGACCCGCACCTTCCAGGCGCTGCGCATCCGGGTCAACGACGAGCTCGGCGAGCTGCAGCGCGGCCTGGCTGCCGCTGAAAGGCTGCTCGCCCCGGGCGGCTGGCTCGCGGTCGTCTCCTTCCATTCGATGGAGGATCGGCAGGTCAAGAATTTCATGCGGACGCGCGCCGGCGAGAGCGACCGCGGCTCGCGCCATCGGCCGGAGGTGGCGCGCCACGCCCCCAGCTTCCGTCTCGCCACGCGCAAGGTGCTGCGCCCGTCCGACATCGAGACCCGCTTCAATCCCCGGGCCCGCTCCGCCCGGCTGCGCGCCGCGCAGCGCACGGACGCCCCCGCCTGGCCCGCCGAGGAAACAGCATGATCCGCCTCGGCAACCTCTTCTGGGTCGCCCTCGCCGGCACGCTCGGCTACGGGCTCTACCATCTCAAGCACGAGGTGAAGGCGCTCGAGGACGAGCTCTTCCGCCTCAACCGCCAGATCCTCGCCGAGCAGCAGGCCATCCATGTCCTGCGCGCGGAGTGGAGCTACATCAACCAGCCTCAGCGCCTGCAGTCACTCGTCCAGCGTCATCTTGATCTACAGCCTACCAAGCCTGCACAGATCGGCACGCTCGCGACTCTCCCCGTGCGGCCTGCCGAAGCCCCGGCGCCGGTTGCTGCTGATTCCTCCCCAGCAGCACCGGCGCCGGCGGCGCCTTCGCTGAAATCCAAGACCACCAGCGTGACCGCGGCCCCGGCCGGGGCGGCCAAAACCGTGCAGCGCGCCCCCGTGCTTGCCGCGCATGAAACCCCCGCCGCGGGAGGGCGCTGATGGCGACACGCCTTTCCGATGTCCTGCGCGGCCTGCCCGCCCGCCTGCGCCTCGAAGGCACGGCGAAGCAATCGGTCGAGACCGCGCATCACCGCCTGATGGTCGCCGGCGTGCTCTTCGCCGTCGGCTTCGCCGTGGTCAGCCTGCGGCTGGTCGACGTGACCATGCTCAAGGAAGGCCATGAGCCGCGTATCGCGCACCATAACCGCGCCACCGGGCTCGAGCGCGAGCGCGCCGATATCGTCGACCGCAACGGCGAATTGCTGGCGACCTCGCTCGGCACCGCCTCGCTCTACGCCAACCCCAAGCTGATCCTCGACGCCAACGACGCGGCAGCAAAACTCGCCAAGGTGCTGCCCGGCAGCGGCGAGCGCGAGCTCGCCAATCGCCTCGGCTCGGACAAGAGCTTCGTCTGGGTGAAGCGCAACCTCAGCCCTCGCCAGCAGTTCGCCGTGAACCGGCTGGGCATTCCCGGCCTGTTCTTCCAGCGCGACGAGCGGCGGGTCTACCCGCATGGCGCGCTCACCGCGCACATCCTCGGCTTCACCGACATCGACAATCGCGGTCTCGCCGGCATCGAACAGTCCTTCGACGAGAAGCTGCGCCAGAGCGACACGCCGCTGCAGCTCTCCATCGACATTCGCCTGCAGCACGTGGTGCGCCAGGAGCTGGCGGCGGCGGTCGAGGAGTTCCGCGCCATCGGCGGCGCGGCCCTGGTGCTCGACGCGCCGACCGGCGAAGTGCTCGCCCTGGTCTCACTGCCCGATTTCGACCCCAACGCGCCGGGCGCCACCGACAGCGAGGCGCGCTTCAACCGCATCACGCTGGGCACCTACGAGCCGGGCTCCACCTTCAAGATCTTCAACGCCGCGGCGGCCCTCGACTACGGCGTGACCACGATGCGCGACGGCTACGACGCCTCCAAGCCGATCCAGATCTCGCGCTTCACCATCTCCGACTACAAGGGCCAGAAGCGCTGGCTGTCGCTGCCCGAGATCATGATGCACTCGTCGAACATCGGCTCGGCGCGCATGGGCATCGATCTCGGCCGCGACCGCCAGCGCCAGTTCCTCTCGCGCCTCGGCATGCTCAAGCCGGCGACCTTCGAGCTGCCCGAGGTTGCCGCCCCGCTGGCCCCCAATCCCTGGCGCGACATCAACGTCATGACCATTGCCTTCGGCCACGGCATTTCCGTCACGCCCCTGCAAGTCGCGGTCGGCGTCTCGGCGGTGGTCAATGGCGGCATCCTGCGTCCGGCCACGCTTATGCGCCGGCCCGAGGGCCAGGTGCCCCCCGGCGAGCGCGTCATGACGACGCGCACCTCCGAACAGGTCCGGGCGCTGATGCGCCTGGTGGTCGAGCGCGGTACCGCGAAAAGCGCCAACGTTCCCGGCTACGTGGTCGGCGGCAAGACCGGTACGGCCGAAAAGATCGTCAAGGGCCGCTATCACCGCGACATGCGGATTTCTTCCTTCGCTGGTGCGTTCCCCATGCAGGCACCGCGCTTCGTGATCTACGCCATGCTCGACGAACCCAAAGGCAACAAGGCGACCCACGGCTATGCAACCGCCGGCTGGGTCGTCGCCCCCCTCGTCGGACGCCTGGTGAGCCAGATCGCCGCTCTCTACGGGCTGCCGCCCGTCGACGAGAGCGGCCCGGAACTACGCGATCAATTGCTGATCAACGTGGCTGTCCGCTGATCAGGAGGGGCGGAACGAGTTTTGAGGACGTGCGCTTGAGTCGACTATCAGAGCTAGCACCCGCGTCGGCCACGCCGGATCCCGAGATTCTCGGGATCACGGCGGATTCGCGCGCCGTGCGGCCGGGCTGGCTGTTCGCCGCCCTGCCCGGCGCCAAGGCCGATGGCCGGACCTTCGTCAGCGACGCGCTGAGCCGCGGCGCTGCCGCCGTGCTGGCCGAGCCCGGCCTAGACCTGCCGGCCAGCGTCGTGCCCGTCGCCTCGCGCAACCCGCGCCGGGACCTCGCCCTCATGGCGGCGAAGTTCCACAGCGCCCAGCCGAAACACGTGGCGGCCGTCACCGGCACCAACGGCAAGACCTCGGTCGCCTCCTTCGTCCGCCAGATCTGGACCCGGCTTGGCCTGCAGGCCGCCAGCCTGGGCACGCTCGGCCTGGTGGCGCCGCATCGCGAACGCGCGGGCGCCCTGACCACGCCCGATCCGGTGGCCCTGCATGCCGATCTCGCGGAACTGGCGGGAGAAGGCATCGATCACCTGGCCATCGAGGCGTCGAGCCACGGCCTGTCGCAGCATCGCCTGGACGGCGTACGCGTGACCGCCGCGGCCTTCACCAACCTGACCCGCGATCATCTCGACTATCACGGCACGATGGCGGCCTATTTCGCCGCCAAGAAGCGCCTGTTCGCCGATGTCATGGCGCCGGGCGGTACCGCCGTGCTCAACGCCGATACGCCCGAGTTCGCCGAGCTCGAGCGCCTGTCGCGCGCCGCCGGCCACCGGGTCCTCGCCTATGGCCGCTTCGGCGGCGAGATCGCCATCGAGACCCTGGCGCGCGAGCCGCACGGCCAGCGCCTGGAGATCAAGGTGCTGGGGCGGCCGGCCGCGGTCGAACTGCCGCTGGTCGGCGAGTTCCAGGCGATGAACGCGCTGGCCGCGCTTGGCCTGGTCATCGGCACCGGCGGCAATGCCGACCGCGCGGTCGCCGCCTTGGCCCAGCTCGACGGCGTCCCCGGCCGCCTGCAGCGCGCCGCCCTGCGCAAGAACGGCGCCGCCGTCTATGTCGATTACGCGCACACACCCGATGCACTGGAGACGATCCTTACGGCCTTGCGGCCCCACGCCGCCAGGCGCCTGGTCGTGGTCTTCGGCTGCGGCGGCGACCGCGACGCCGGCAAGCGCCCGCAGATGGGCGCCATCGCCACGCGGCTGGCCGACACGGTGTACGTCACCGACGACAATCCGCGCACCGAGGACGCGGCGCTGATCCGCCGCGCCATCATGGCCGCCAGCCCCGGCGCCACCGAGATCGGCGATCGCCGCCAGGCCATCTTCACCGCCGCCGCCGGCCTCGAAACCGGCGACCTGCTGGTCCTCGCCGGCAAGGGCCACGAGCGCGGCCAGATCGTCGGCGCCAAGACCCTGCCTTTCGACGACGTGGCCGTCGCCCGCGAAGCGGTTCAAGCCGCTGAGGAGGGCGCATGAGCGCGCGCTGGACCTCGACCGATGCCGCGGCCGCGACCGGTGGCCGCGCCACAGCACCGTTCACCACGACCGGTGTCTCGATCGACAGCCGCACGCTCAATCCCGGTGAGCTGTTCGTGGCGCTGAAGGGTCCGAACCACGACGGCCACGATCATGTGGCGCCCGCCTTCGCCCGCGGCGCGGCGGCGGCGCTGGTCGACCACGAGCCGCCAAGCCTGCCGCCGGGCGCTCCGCTGCTGATCGTCGGCGACACGTTGAAGGCGCTCGAAGGTCTCGGCCGCGCGGCGCGGGCCCGCGCCAAGGCGCGCATCGCCGCGGTCACCGGCAGCGTGGGCAAGACCTCGACCAAGGAAGCGCTGCGCCTGGCGCTCGATGCCGCCAGCGGCACGATCACGCATGCCAGCGCCGCGAGCTTCAACAACCATATCGGCGTGCCGCTGACCCTGGCGCGCCTGCCCGAGGACGCCGCCTACGCGGTGTTCGAAATCGGCATGAACCACGCCGGCGAGATCGTGCCGCTCACCCGGATGGTGCGTCCGCAGGTGGCGCTGATCACCACGGTCGAGGGCGTACACACCGAGAACTTCCCCGACGGCATCGCCGGCGTCGCCGCCGCCAAGGCCGAGATCTTCGACGGTTTCGAGAGCGGCGCGGTCGCCGTGCTCAACCGCGACAACGCCTTCTTCGATTTCCTGGCCGAGCGCGCCCGGGCCCGCGGCGCCCGCGTCGTCGGCTTCGGCGCCGATGCCAGGGCCGAGTTCCGCCTCATTGACTGTGCGCCGGAGGCAAGCGGGTCGGTGGTCAGCGCCGAGATCCACGGCCGTCGCCTCGACTACACGGTCGGTGCCGCCGGCCGGCACTGGGCGCTCAACACCCTCGCCGTGCTGGCGACCGTGGAAGCGCTGGGCGCCGACCTCGGGCGCGCGGCTTCCGCCTTCGCCCGGCTCAGCGCCGGCAAGGGCCGCGGCCAGCGCCATCGCATCGCCCTGGGTGGCGGCCATATCGAGCTGATCGACGACAGCTACAACGCCAGCCCGGTCTCGATGCGCGCCTCCTTCGAAGTGCTGCGCGCCGCCGTGCCCGGCCAGGGCGGGCGGCGCATCGCCGTGCTCGGCGACATGCTGGAGCTCGGTCCCCAGGCCGCGGCGCTACATGCGGGCCTGGCCGAGCCGCTGACCGCCGCCGATGTCGACCTGGTCTTTACCTGCGGCCCGCACATGAAGCGCTTGCACGAGGCGCTGCCCGACGCGCGCCGCGGCGCTCACACCGCCAACTCGGAGGCGCTGCTGCCGCTGGTGCGCGCGGCCTTGCGCGCTGGCGACGTCGTCGTGGTCAAGGGCTCGCTCGGCTCGCGCATGGGCCCGATCGTCACCGCCCTGCTGGCCGGGCCCGCCAACGGCAATGGTTCCGCTCCCCCCAACAGCCGCGCCGCGAACGGCTGAGAGGACGCAAAAGATGCTGCCCAATCTCCTTGTCCCGCTGTCCGAATACTTCACGCCCTTCAACCTGGTCCGCTACCTCACCTTCCGGACCGGGGCGGCGGTGCTGACGGCGCTGGTCATCTGCTTCGTGCTCGGCCAGCCGATCATCGACTGGCTGCGTCGCATGCAGCGCGAGGGCCAGCCGATCCGCACCGACGGGCCGGAGAGCCACCTGATCACCAAGAAAGGCACGCCGACCATGGGCGGCGTGCTGATCCTGCTCGCCCTGTCGGTTTCCACCCTCCTCTGGGCCGACCTGCGCAACGGCTACGTCTGGGCCGTGCTGATGGTGACGCTGGGCTTCGGCTTGGTCGGCTTCATCGACGACTATCTCAAGGTCAGCAAGCGTAACCACCGGGGCCTGCCCGGCAAGACCAAGCTCTTCGTCCAGGCCTGCTTCTCCTTCGCCGCCGTCGCCTGGATCGTCTGGCTGACGCGCGAGCCGCTCTCGACGCAGCTTGCCGTGCCCTTCTTCAAGTCGCTGCTCATCGACCTCGGCCTGTTCTTCTTCCCCTTCGCCATGTTCGTGATGATCGGCGCCTCCAACGCCGTCAACCTCACCGACGGGCTCGACGGGCTCGCCATCGTGCCGGTGATGATCGCCGCCGCCTGCTTCGCGGTCTTCTCCTACTTCACCGGCCACGCGGTGTTCTCCAACTACCTGCTGATCAACCACGTGCCCGGCACGGGCGAGCTCGCCGTGCTCTGCGGCGCGCTGGTCGGCGCCGCGCTCGGCTTCCTCTGGTTCAACGCCCCGCCCGCCTCGGTGTTCATGGGCGACACCGGCTCGCTGTCGATGGGCGGCGCGCTGGGCGCCATCAGCGTCGTCACCAAGCACGAATTCGTGCTCGCCATCGTCGGCGGGCTGTTCGTGCTCGAGACGGTCTCGGTGATCGTCCAGGTCGCCTCCTTCAAGCTCACCGGCAAGCGCGTCTTCATGATGGCGCCGCTCCACCACCACTTCGAGAAGAAGGGCTGGAAGGAGCCGACCATCGTCATCCGCTTCTGGATCATCGCCATGATCCTTGCCCTCGCCGGCCTCTCGACCCTGAAGCTGCGGTGAACACTTGATCGACGTCTTCCCCTTCTCCGGCTATCCGGTCGCGGTCATGGGCCTGGGCAAATCAGGCCTGGCCACCGCCGAAGCCTTGCGCGCCAGCGGCGCCGAGGTCTGGGCCTGGGACGACAGCGAGGCGCGTCGCGCCGAGGCCAGGGAAAAGGGCTTCGAGCCCGTCGACCTCACGACCTGCCACTGGAATGAGCTGCCGACCCTGGTGCTCTCGCCCGGCATTCCGCACACCCATCCCAAGCCGCATCCCGTGGCGGTGCTGGCGCGCAAGCACAAGGTCGAGATCATCGGCGACATCGAGCTGCTCGCCCGCAGCGAGCGGGTGGCCACCTTCGTCGGCGTCACCGGCACCAACGGCAAGTCGACCACCACGGCGCTGATCGGCCATATCCTCAAGATGGCCGGCAAGCGCGCCGCCGTCGGCGGCAATATCGGCACGCCGGTCCTGGCGCTCGATTCCGTGGGCGACGGCATCTACGTGCTGGAGATGTCGAGCTACCAGCTCGAGCTCACGCCCTCGCTGACCTGCGACGTCGCCGTGCTGATCAACATCAGTGCCGACCACCTCGACCGCCACGGTGGCATGGACGGCTACATCGCCGCCAAGAAGACCATCTTCCAGCGTCAGACCACGCCGCGCACGGCGATCCTCGGCGTCGACGACGCGCATTCGCGCAAGCTGTACGACGAGTTGCGGCGCATCGGCGACCAGAACGTGGTGGCCATCTCCGCCGCGCGCCGGCTCGAGATGGGCGTCTTCGCCCTCGACGGCATTCTCTACGACGCGCTCGACGGCGCGGAGAAGCAGGTCGCCGATCTGCGCGGCATCGCCACCCTGCCCGGCCCGCATAACTGGCAGAACGCCGCCGCCGCCTACGCCGCCTGCCGCGCGCTGGGCGTCGAAGCCAAGACCATCGCCGCCGCCCTGGCCAGCTATCCCGGCCTGCCACACCGGCAGGAGATCGTGGCGTTCGCCGACGGCCTGACTTTCGTCAACGACAGCAAGGCGACCAACGCCGATGCCGCGGCGCGGGCGCTCGCCTGTTACGACGCGATCTACTGGATCGCCGGCGGTCGGGCCAAGGAAGGCGGCATCGACACGCTGGCGCCGTTCTTCGGCCGCATCCGCCGCGCCTACCTGATCGGCGAGGCAGCCGAGAGCTTTGCCCGCACGCTCGGCGACAAGGTACCGCATACCCTGTCCAGCACGCTGGACGCAGCCGTGGCCGCTGCGCATGCCGACGCGCTGCAGGACCGCGCCACCGGTGCCGTGGTGCTGCTCTCGCCGGCCTGCGCCTCGTTCGATCAGTTCCCGAATTTCGAGGTGCGCGGCGACAGCTTCCGCGCCCTGGCGCTCGCCCTGCCGGGCGCCGGCAAGCCGGCCTCCGCTTCCGCCGCGGGAGGTCGCGCATGAATCCCGCGCGCGCCGATACCTCCGTCTTTGCCCGCTGGTGGTGGACCGTCGACCACTGGACCCTGGCCGCACTGGCCGCTCTCGTCGGCTTTGGCGCGGTGCTGGCGCTCGCCGCCACCCCGGCGGTCGCCCAGCGCATCGGCCTTGACCCGTTCTTCTTCGTGCGCCGGCAGATGATCGTGCTCATTCCGGCGATCGCCCTGATGGTCACCGTGTCGATGCTCGAGCCCAAGACGGTGCGGCGCATCGCCATGGTCGGCTTCCTGGCCGCCGTCGCCCTGCTCGCCCTGACCTTCGTGGTCGGCATGGAGATCAAGGGCGCCAAGCGCTGGATCCACCTGCCCGGCTTCTCCCTGCAGCCGTCGGAATTCGTCAAGCCGACCTTCGCCGTCGTCGCCGCCTGGCTGTTCGCCATGCAGCACAAGCACGAGCGTTTCCCGGGCGACCTGATCTCCATCGCGCTCTACCTGCTGGTGCTCGGCCTGCTGCTGCTGCAGCCCGATGTGGGCATGGCCGTGGTGGTCACGGCCGTGTGGTTCAGTCAGTTCTTCCTGGCCGGCCTGCGCATGTCCCTGGTCATGCTGCTCGGCGGCGCCGGCCTCGCCAGCCTGGTCGGCGCCTACTTCGTGTTCCCGCACGTCGCCAGCCGCATCAACCGCTTCCTCGATCCCAGCTCCGGCGACACCTACCAGGTGACAACGGCGCTCGAAGCCTTCCTCAACGGCGGCCTGCTGGGCCGCGGGCCCGGCGAAGGCACGGTGAAATCCGTCCTGCCCGACGCGCACAGCGATTTCATCTTCGCCGTGGCCGGCGAGGAGTTCGGCCTGATCGCCTGCATCGGCCTGGTCGTGCTGTTCATGTTCATCGTCCTGCGCGGCTTCACCCGCGTGCTGCAGGAATCGAACCTCTTCATCCTGCTCGCGGTCGCCGGCCTGCTGGTGCAGTTCGGCCTGCAGGCCCTGATCAACATGGGCTCGACGCTGCATCTCATCCCGACCAAGGGAATGACGCTGCCCTTCATCAGCTACGGCGGCTCCTCGCTGCTCGCCCTCTCGCTCGGCATGGGCTTCGTGCTGGCGCTGACCCGCAAGCGCTTCGGCCCGGGGGAGGCGACATGACGGCGCCTCTCATCGTGCTCGCCGCCGGTGGAACCGGGGGCCACGTCTTTCCCGCCGAAGCATTGGCCCGCAGCCTGTCGGCGCGCGGCTATCGCCTGGCGCTGGTCACCGATGCCCGCGGCACCGCCTATCGCGGCGCCCTGGCGCAGATCGAAACCCATCGCCTGCCGGTCTCAACGCTCAGCGGCTCGATCGGTCAGAAGCTGCGCGGCGGATTGGACCTCGCCCTCAGCCTGGTACGCGCCCGTCTCCTGCTGCGGCGGCTCAAGCCGGCGGTGGTGGTCGGCTTCGGCGGCTACCCCTCGGTGCCCACGATGCTGGCCGCCCAGCAATCCGGAACCCCCACGGTGATCCACGAGCAGAACGCCGTGCTCGGTCGCGCCAACCGCCTGCTGGCCCGGCGGGCGCGCGTGATCGCCACCTCCTTCCCCGAGGTCACCTACCTGCCCGAGGGCAGCGAGCGCCGCGTCAAGCTGACCGGCAATCCGGTGCGCCCGGGAGTGATCGCCCTGCGTCGCGACGGCTACGAGGCGCTGGCTCCCGAAGGCCGGCTGCGCCTCCTGGTCACCGGCGGCAGCCAGGGCGCCTCGATCTTCAGCCGCGTCGTGCCGGAGGCGGTCGCCGCGCTGCCGACGACCCTGCGCGAGCGCCTGGAGATCGTGCAGCAGTGCCGCACCGAGGACCTCGAGCGCGCCCGCGGCCTCTACCGCGAAAGCGGCGTGAAAGCCGAGCTCGACACCTTCTTCGAAGACCTGCCGGCGCGCCTGGCCACGGCCTCGCTTGCCATCTGCCGCTCCGGCGCCTCGACGGTCGCCGAGCTCACGGTCATCGGCCGCCCGGCGATCTTCGTTCCCTATCCGCACGCCATGGACGACCACCAGACCGCCAACGCCGGCGCCATCGCCGACGAAGGGGCTGGCTGGCTGGTCGACAACGCGGCCTTTACGCCGAGCCTGCTGGCCGAGCGCCTGTCGGCGTTCCTTGCCGACCCGACACCGCTGGCCCGCGCCGCTTCGGCGGCCTGGAACCTCGGGCGTCCCGACGCCGCCGATCGCCTGGCCGAAATCGTGATGGGCCTCGCCCCGGCCAACGGCAACCTGACGACGGAGAAGGCCGCATGAGAGCGCTCCCGCTCGACATCGGCATGATCCACTTCGTCGGCATCGGCGGTATCGGCATGTCCGGCATCGCCGAGATCCTGCACAACCTCGGCTACAAGGTGCAGGGTTCCGACCAGTCCGAGGGCGGCAACGTCAAGCGCCTGCGCGACCTCGGCATCACGGTTTCCATCGGCCACCGCGCCGAGAATGTCGGCTCGGCCCAGGTCGTGGTCGTCTCGACCGCGGTCAAGCCCGACAATCCCGAAGTGCTCGAGGCACGCCAGCGCCTGATCCCGGTGGTGCGCCGGGCCGAGATGCTGGCCGAACTGATGCGCCTCAAATGGTCGATCGCCGTCGCCGGCACGCACGGCAAGACGACCACCACCTCGCTGGTCGCCGCCATGCTCGAATCCGCCGGCCTCGATCCCACGGTGATCAACGGCGGCATCATCAACGCCTACGGCACCAATGCGCGCCTGGGTGCCGGCGATTGGCTGGTGGCTGAGGCCGACGAGAGCGACGGCACCTTCAACAAGCTGCCCTCGACCATCGCCATCGTCACCAACCTCGACCCCGAGCACCTGGACTACTGGGGCTCGTTCGACGCGCTACGCCAGGGCTTCCGCAACTTCGTCGCTAATATCCCGTTCTACGGCTTCGCGGCGCTATGCGTGGATCATCCCGAGGTCCAGGCGCTGATCCCGCAGGTCTCCGACCGCCGCCTCGTCACCTACGGCATCACCAACCCGCAGGCCGACGTGCGTGCCACCAACATGACGCTGTCCGCTGATGGCGGCCGCTTCGACGCGGTCATTGCCGACCGCAGCGGCGGCTCGCAGACCTTCGCGCAGCTTCACCTGCCGCTGGTCGGCGCCCACAACGTCTCGAACGCGCTGGCGGCGATCGCCGTAGCGCACGAGATGGGCCTGACCGAGGCCGACATCCGCAAGGCGCTGGCCGGCATCAAGGGCGTCAAGCGCCGCTTCACCAAGACCGGCGAAGGGGCCGGCCTCACCGTGATCGACGATTACGGCCATCACCCGGTGGAGATCGCCGCCGTGCTGCGCGCCGCGCGCAGCGCCACCGCCGCCGGCGTGGTCGCCGTGGTCCAGCCGCATCGCTATTCGCGGCTCAAGAACCTGTTCGAGGATTTCTGCTCCTGCTTCAACGACGCCGACGCGGTGATCGTCGCCGACGTCTACGCCGCAGGCGAGGCGCCGATCGAAGGCGTCGACAAGGACGCGCTGGTCGCCGGCCTGCGCGCGCGCGGTCACCGCAAGGTCGTGCCGCTGAGCGATCCTTCCGCCCTCGCGGCGACCGTCCTGGAGAACGCCAAACCAGGAGACCTCGTCGTCTGCCTGGGGGCCGGCAACATCACGGCCTGGGCGGCCTCGCTGCCGCAGGAACTCCAGAAGCTCGGAGGGGCGCGATGATGGCCGCCCTCCAGCACACGCCGCATCTCATCGATCGCCTGCCGGCGGTGCGCGGGCGCTACAGCGCCAACGCGGCGCTGGCCCAGGTCACCTGGTTCCAGGTCGGCGGGCCGGCCGAGGTGCTGTTCCGCCCGGCGGACGTCAACGACCTCGCCGCCTTCCTCGCCGGCAAGCCCGCCGACGTGCCGGTCACAGTCATCGGTGTGGCCTCGAATCTGCTGATCCGCGACGGCGGCATCCCGGGCGTGGTCGTGCGTCTCGGCCGGGGCTTCGTCGACATGACGCCCGAAGGCGACCGCCTGCATGTCGGCGCCGGCGCGCTCGACGCCAACGTCGCCCTGGCGGCGCGCGGCGCGGGCATCGCGGGTCTCGAATTCCTGTCCGGCATCCCCGGCACGATCGGCGGCGCCCTGCGCATGAACGCCGGCGCCTACGGCTCCGAGATGAAGGACGTGGTGGTCTCGGCGCTGGCCCTCGACACCAAGGGGGAACGCCAGCGCCTGACCAACCAGGCGCTCGGCTTCACCTACCGCCATTGCACCGTGGCCGAGGACTGGATCTTCGTCGGCGCCGAGCTGCGCGGCCGGGTCGGCGACCCGGCCAACATCCAGAAGAAGATGGACGACATCGCCAGCAAGCGTGAGTCCACGCAGCCGGTGCGCACGCGGACCGGCGGCTCGACCTTCGCCAACCCTGAAGGCCACAAAGCCTGGGAGCTGATCGACAAGGCCGGCTGCCGCGGCATGAAGGTCGGTGGCGCCATGGTCTCCGACAAGCACACCAACTTCCTGATCAACACCGGCGCGGCGACGGCGGCCGATATCGAGGCGCTGGGCGAAGAGGTGCGGCGCCGCGTGTTCGATACGTCCGGCATCGTCCTCGAATGGGAAATCCGCCGCATCGGCGTGCCTGCTCCCGAGATGAGCGGAGGCGACGCATGAAGAAGCGCGTGGTCGTCCTGCTCGGCGGCACCTCCAGCGAGCGCGACGTTTCGCTGGTCAGCGGCGCTGCCGTGGTCAAGGCGCTCAACGAGCGCGGCTACGAGGCCGTGCCCTTCGATCTCGGCAGCGATATCGCGGCCCTGGTCGACGCGCTCACGCCGCGGCCCGACGCGGTGTTCAACGCGCTCCACGGCAGCGGCGGCGAGGACGGCACCGTCCAGGGCCTGCTGGAGCTCATGGGCATCCCCTATACGCATTCGGGCGTGCTGGCCTCGGCGCTGGCCATGGACAAGCCAATGACCAAGCGCGTGGTCGAGGCCTCCGGCGTGCGCACGCCCAAGGGCCGGGTGGTGACTGTTGCCGAGGTGCGCCGCGACCATCCGATGGCGCGCCCCTACATCATCAAGCCGGTGGCCGAAGGCTCGACCGTCGGCGTGCACATCATCCGCGAAGGCGAGAATCTCCCGGCGCTGGATGCCGGCTGGGCCTTCGGCGACAGCGTGCTGTGCGAGGAGTACATCGCCGGCCACGAGCTGACCGTCGGCGTGATGGGCGACAAGGCGCTGGCCGTCACCGAGATCCGCTTCGGCGGCACGCTGTTCGACTACACTTCGAAATACACGCCTGGGCACGCGCAGCACATCATTCCGGCGCCCGTGCCGCAGCCGGTCTACGACGAGGCGATGCGCTGGGCGCTGGTCGCGCACCAGGCGGTCAGCTGCCGCGGCATCAGCCGCAGCGACTTCCGCTACGACGACAAGAAGCCGGGTACGTCCGGCCTCTATTTCCTCGAGATCAACAACCAACCGGGCTTCACCCCGGTTTCGCTCGTGCCCGAGCAGGCCCAGCGCGCCGGCATCTCGTTCGGCGAGCTGGTGACCTGGCTGGTCGAGAACGCCACCTGCGACAGGCTGAGGTCATGAAGCGCGCCAAAAAACCCCGCCGCCCGCGGCGCTGGCCGCGCTTCAAGTGGCCGTCCGCCCGCACGCTCAAGATCAGCGGAGCGGCGCTGGCCTTTGCCGCGGCCGCCGCGCCGGTGATCTACCTGGCCAGGACCGGCCTGCCGGCAACGGCCATCGAGGCTTACGACCGCACGGTGTCGCGCACCATCGCGGCCAGCGCGCAACTCGGCCTCTCGGTGCAGGAGATCTTCGTCGAGGGCCGCGGTGAGACGCCCGGCGCCGATGTACTCGAGGTTCTCGACGTCAGCCGTGGCACGCCGATCCTGACCTTCGACCCGGCGCTGGCCAAGGCCGACCTCGAAAAGCTGCCCTGGGTACGCACGGCCGCTGTCGAGCGCCGGCTGCCCGATACGGTCTATGTCCGTCTCAAGGAACGCCGCCCGCTCGCCCTCTGGCAGCACCACGGCAAGTACGCCCTGATCGGCGACGATGGCCAGGAGATTGGCGGCACCGATATCGCGCGCTTCGGCCACCTGCCGGTGGTCGTCGGTGATGACGCCCCGCGCCACGCTGCGGGCCTTCTCTCCCTGCTGTCGACCGAGCCCGATCTCGAGCGCCGCGTCGTCGCCGCCGTGCGCGTGGGCGAGCGGCGCTGGAACCTGCGCATCGACGCCGGCGCCGATCGCACGATCGAGGTCCAGCTGCCGGAGATCAATCCGGCCGCCGCCTGGTCGCGCCTCGCCGAGGCCGTGCGGGCCGCCGGCCTGTTCGAACGCAACGTCGTCAATGTCGATCTTCGCCTGCCCGACCGCCTGGTCGTGCGGGTGATCCGCGAACCGCCGCCCGCCCCGCCGGCCAAGCGCGGAAAGAACGAGAGAAAAGCGACATGACTGAACACCCAACACCGAGGACGCCGTGATTTTGAAGAAGAAGAAATCCCGCAGCGGACTGATTGCCGCGCTCGATGTCGGCTCGACGAAGATCGCCTGCTTCATCGCCAAGCTCGAAGGGCAGGAGCCGCGTGTCGTCGGCATCGGCCACCAGGTGTCGAAGGGTGTGCGCGGCGGTGCCGTCGTCGATCTCGAGGCGGCCGAGTCCTCCATCCTCAACGCGGTCAGCGCCGCCGAGCAGATGGCCGGCGAATCACTTGAGTCGGTGATCGTCAACGTCGCCGGCGGCCAGCCCGAATCGCGCACCGTGAAGGTCGAAGTCTCGCTGGCCGGCCACGAGATCGGCGACGCCGATCTGCGCCGCGTGCTGGCGCAGGGCCGCGCCCAGGCCCAGCACGCCGAGCGCCACCTCCTGCATGCCATTCCGGCAGGCTTCACCATCGACGGCAGCCGCGGCATCCGCGACCCGCGCGGCATGTTCGGCGAGAAGCTCGGCGTCAACATGCACCTGGTCACGGTCGACACCGGCGCCGTGCGCAACCTCGCCGCGGCCATCGGCCGCTGCCGGCTCGATGTCGACGAGGTCGTGGTCAGCGCCTATGCGGCGGGCCTTGCCGCCCTGGTCGAGGACGAGCTCGATCTCGGCGCCACGGTCATCGACATGGGCGGCGGCACGACCAGCGTCGCCGTGTTCAACGGCGGCGAGTGCGTCTACACCGACATCGTGCGGCTCGGCGGCACACACGTCACCAACGACATCGTCCAGGGCCTCAACACGCCGCTGGTCCATGCCGAGCGCATGAAGACGCTCTACGGCAGCGCGCTGGCCTCCCCGGCCGACGAGCGCGAGATCATCGACGTGCCGCTGATCGGCGAGGACGAGCACGCCCAGGCCAACCACGTGCCCAAGTCCATCCTCACCGGCATCATCCAGCCGCGCCTGGAGGAGACCTTCGAGCTGGTGCGCGCGCGCCTGGCCACGGCCGGGTTCGACCGCATCGCCGGCCGCCGGGTCGTGCTGACCGGCGGCGCTTCGCAGCTTCAGGGGGTGCGCGATCTTGCCGCCCTCATCCTCGACAAGCAGGTGCGGCTCGGCCGCCCCGTGCGTCTGCCCGGCCTCGCCGATCAGACCGGCGGGCCGGCTTTCGCCACCTGCGCAGGCCTCATCGCTTTCGCGCTGCATCAGAACGCGCAGGCGCTGAAACCGTCGACCGCGTCCGACACCACGGCCGGCGGATGGTTCACCCGTGTCGGGCTTTGGCTGCGGGAGAACCTGTGATGGCGCAGGCCCTCAATCAGTCCCCGACACTTTTCTGCAATCCCAATCCGCGCCGGGCGGTTTCCCGGCGGACCCATTAGGCGAAGAGAGCAACTGGAGGCGACAATGACAATCAACATCTCAATGCCCGCACCTGAACACGAGCTCAAGCCCCGCATCACCGTGATCGGCTGCGGCGGGGCCGGCGGCAATGCGGTCAACAACATGATCCGCGCCAAGCTGGAAGGCGTGGAATTCGTGGTCTGCAACACCGACGCCCAGGCCCTGCAGGGCTCGCTCGCCGAACGGCGCGTGCAGCTCGGCATCGGCATCACGCAAGGGCTCGGCGCCGGCTCGCGGCCCGAAATCGGCCGCGCCGCGGCCGAAGAGGCGCTGGCCGACATCCTCGAGCATGTCGAGGGCTCGCACATGGCCTTCATCGCCGCCGGCATGGGCGGCGGTACGGGCACCGGCGCCGCGCCGGTGATCGCCCGGGCCTGCCGCGAGCAGGGCATCCTGACGGTCGGCGTGGTGACCAAGCCCTTCCACTTCGAGGGCTCGCAGCGCATGCGCCTGGCCGATGCCGGGATGGAGGAGCTGGCCAGCGTGGTCGACACGCTGATCATCATCCCCAACCAGAACCTGTTCCGGGTGGCCAACGAGCGCACGACCTTCGCCGACGCCTTCAAGATGGCGGATGACGTGCTCTACTCGGGCGTGCGCGGCGTGACCGACCTGATGGTCAACCCCGGCCTGATCAATCTCGACTTCGCCGACGTGCGTTCGGTGATGGCCGAGATGGGCAAGGCGATGATGGGGACCGGCGAGTCCGAGGGCGACGACCGGGCCCGCGAGGCGGCGCAGAAGGCCATCTCCAACCCGCTGCTCGACGATGTCTCGATGAAGGGCGCGCGCGGCGTGCTCATCAACATCACCGGCGGCCTCGACATGACCCTGTTCGAGGTCGACGAGGCGGCGAACCTGATCCGCGACCAGGTCGATGCCGAGGCGCGCATCATCTTCGGCTCGGCGCTCGACGAGAGCCTCAACGGCCGCATCCGCGTCTCGGTGGTGGCCACGGGCATCGACGCCGAGGCGGCGGTGGAGCCCAAGCCGACCATCGTCTCGCTGATCAACCGTACGCCGCGGCCGCAGGCGACCCACGTCGCCCGCTCCTCCGAGGCGACCGCGCGCAAGATCGAGCCGACCCTGATGGCGGCGCAGCCTGCGCCGGTGGCGACGGCGGCACCCCAGCCGGTGCTCGCCGAGGTCCCGGCCCCGGTGGTCATGCAGCCGGCACCGGTCGTCGCGGAAGCGGCCCCGGTGATCGACACGGTCGCGACGGTGGCCCCGATGGCGGCGATGCCCGCCCCGGCGCCGCGCGCCGAGGCCTTCATCGCGCCCAAGGCGATGGAACCGGTCCTCGAGCCGCGGATCGCCAACCCGACGAGCACGCGTCAGGCACCGCTCAACGCCTTCAACGCGGCGGACATGGCCAATGCCCATGCCGCCCCGCGCGAGGCGCCTCCGCGGCGGCGTCTGCCCAGCCTGTTCGAGCGCGTGACCGGCACCGGCCGTTCGCGGACCGAGGCCGCTTCGGCGGCTCCGGCTGCGCCGGCGGCAGCACCGGCTCCC
>JALHMR010000044.1 GCA_022843945.1 Rhodospirillaceae bacterium
CCTGCACGGCGAATTCCTCGCGCCGCCAGGGCTCGGGCAGGGTCAGCCAGATGTGAAAGCAGGACGGGTGGGTGGCGTATTCGAAGCCAGCAAGCCGCGTGGCGGCGATCGCCTGGCGGGCGACGGCCTCGACGCATTGCGCCTCGGCCAGGCGGGCGGCGTCGCCCGAGCGGACCAGCCGCGCCGCGACCTCGGCCATCAGCGGGGTGGCCATCCAGGTGGTCGCCCGCAGGGCCGAGCTCATGCGCTCGAGCATGGGCAGCGGCGCCTTGACGAAGCCGATGCGCAGGCCCGGCGCCACGCATTTCGAGAAACTGGTGATGAAGATCGAATTCTCGGGCGCAAATGAAGAGACCGGCGGAGGGGCGCCGGTCTGCAGGAATCCATAGATGTCGTCTTCGACGATGACCACGCTGTGGCGTTTGCAGATGTCGGCAATCACGGCGCGGCGCTCGGCCGGCATGATCGCGGTCGTCGGGTTCTGCAGGGTGGGGATGCAGTAGAGCGCCTTGGGGGCGTGCTGGCGGCAGGCGGCCTCGAGCGCCTCGGGCAGCAGGCCGTACTCGTCCATCGCCACGCCGTGCAGGCGCAGGCCGAGCAGCGTGGCGACCGACTTGATGCCGTAGAAGGTGAGCTGCTCGGTGAGCACGACGTCGCCGGCGCGGGCCACCGCGGCCATGGCCAGGGTCATGCCGTGCTGGGCGCCGTTGACCACGCCGACCTCGGAGGGCAGGGCGCGGATGCCGTGGCGGGCGAGCCAGTCGACGCCGGCGGCGCGATGCGCCGGCAGGCCGAGATTGGGCGCGTAGGCCAGCATGCGCGCCAGGTCGGGGCTGCTCGCCGCCTCGCCGATGGCGCGGATGATGGCCTCGTTGGCAACTTCCTGGACGGGAAAATTGCGCGCCAGATCGACGAAGTCGTCGTCGGGAAGCGGCGCCGTGGGCGGCACGTCGCTCACCTTGTCGCGCACGAAGGTGCCGCGCCCGACCTCGCCGGCGATCAGGCCGCGGCGCTCGGCCTCGGCATAGGCGCGGGTCACGGTGCCCACCGTGACGCCCAGCGTCCAGGCGAGATCGCGATGGGTCGGCAGGCGGTCGCCGGGTTTAAGGCGGCCCGCGTCGAGATCGCGGGCGAGTTGTTCGGCGATGGCCAGGTAGCGCGGGCCTTGCCGGTTCTCGAGATTGGGAGACCAACTTGTCATCGTGACAATGTAGGCGTTGACGGAAAATTGTGTCAATCATAAAGTGACACTCCAAGACAATACCGCGATTCAGGGGCTGAAAATGAGCGAGTGTATGGATACAATGCCGGCGCCCGGGCAGTTACGGGCGGGTCCTCTCGAAGGCTTCACCACCTGGCTGTTCGCCGGGCTGCTGCGCCTGGCGCGCTTCGGCGACCGGGTGGTCGTCGAGAGCGTCACCTCGGCCCTCGACTGGCACCAGCGCGCCCGCCAGCGGGCCGCCTTGCGGTCGCTCAACGACCGCATGCTGCGCGACATCGGCCTGAGCACGGCCGACGTGCACCGCGAATGCGTCAAACCGTTCTGGATGCAGTGAGGGCGGGGCGTGCCATGTACGTTCCCCAGGCCTTTGCCGTCGCGGAGGCGGCGCCGCTCGCTGCGCTGATCGCGGCCTACGATTTCGCGACCGTCGTCTCCCTCACCCCTGATGGGTTGAGCGCGACCCACGTGCCGGTTCTCTACGAGCCGGCCCGCGGGGAGCACGGCACGCTGGTCACCCACCTGGCGCGCGCCAATCCGCATGCCGCTTCCCTCGACGGCGCCGAGGTGCTGACCATCTTCCAGGGTCCGCACGGCTACATTTCGCCATCGCTCTATACCGTGCATCCCTCGGTGCCGACCTGGAACTATGCGTCGGTGCATGTCTACGGCCGCGCCCGGCTGGTCACCGACCCGCGGGCCCTGGTCGCCATGCTGGCCAGCCTCGTCGACAAGCACGAGTCCGGCCGCCCGGAGCCGTGGTCGATGGCCGGCCTGTCGGACAAGTACATCGACGGCATGGTCAAGCGCATCGTCGGCATCGAGATCGCGGTCACGCGCCTGGAGGGCAAGCACAAGCTCAGCCAGAACCGTAATGGCGCTGATCGCACGCAGATCGTTGCGGCGCTTGCCGCCAGCGAGCACGCGCATGAACGGGAACTCGCCGCCTATATGACGCAACACGCGCCGCCGCCGTCGTAACCGGAGATCAAAGGGGGACGCCATGGACATGCCGGTCATGGATATTCAAGCGACCACGCTGGAGGGGCGCCACGTGCGCCTCGAGCCGCTGTCGCTGGATCACCACGCGGGCCTGTCGCAGGTCCTCGACCCGACCCTGCTGCAGTGGTTCAGCCAGCCGGCCAGCAACGGCCCGGAGCTGCGCGACTTCATCGCCGCCGCCCTCGACGAGCAGCGCCAGCGGCGCTCGCTGCCGTTCGCCACCATCGACCGCGCCTCGGGGCGGCCGATCGGCTCCACGCGTTTCGGCAATATCGACGCCGCGCATCGGCGGGTCGAGATCGGCTGGACCTGGATCGGCCGCGTCTGGCAGCGCACCGCCATCAACACCGAAGCGAAGCTCCTGATGATGGGGCACGCCTTCGAGCGCTGGGGCGCGGTGCGCGTCGAGTTCAAGACCGATTCGCGCAATACCCAGTCGCGCGCCGCCCTGGCGCGCCTCGGCGCCACCGAGGAGGGCTACTTCCGCAACCACATGGTGACGGCGAGCGGCCGCCTGCGGCACAGCGTCTATTTCAGCGTCATCGATTCGGAGTGGCCGATGGTCAAGCGCCGCCTGGAAGCGCGCCTCGTGGGAGGTGCACAATGAAACTGCCGATCTACCAGATCGACGCCTTCACCAGCGTCGTCTTCGGCGGCAACCCCGCGGCGGTGGTGCCGCTCGATGCCTGGCTGCCGGATGCCACGCTCCAGGGCATCGCCGCCGAGAACAACCTGGCGGAGACCGCCTACTTCGTGGCGGAAGGCGATGGCTGGCGCCTGCGCTGGTTCACGCCGACCATGGAGGTCGATCTCTGCGGCCACGCGACGTTGGCCTCGGCGCATCTGATCTTCGACCGGATCAAGCCCGGCGCCACCAATGTGCGCTTCCAGACGCGCTCCGGCCTGCTCGAGGTCAACAAGGACGGCGATGTCCTGGCCCTCGATTTCCCGGCGATGCCCGTCACGCGCGTGCAGGATGACGGCCTGCAGAAGGCGCTGACCCAGGCCCTCGGCCATGCGCCCCTGGAGATGTGGAAAGCGCGCGACCTGATGGTCGTTCTCAAATCGGACGCCGACGTGATCGGCCTCAAGCCCGACCTCCTGGCCTTGGCGAAGGTCGATGCCTTCGCCGTGCTGGTCACGGCGCCGGGCAGCGGCGGCATCGATTTCGTCTCGCGCTTTTTCGCGCCGGCACGCGGCGTACCCGAGGATCCGGTGACCGGCTCCGCGCATTGCGAGCTGATCCCCTACTGGGCCAAGCGGCTGGGCAAGACCAGGCTGAAGGCCCGCCAGGTCTCGGCACGCGGTGGCGAGCTTGAGTGCGAGGACCAGGGTGCGCGGGTGCGCATCGCCGGCAAGGCGGTGCTCTATCTGGAAGGCACGATCACCGTTTAGCGCCCACGTTGGGAGACGGGGGCGGCCGCCTGGAAAGCCGCAAGAATCGGGTGGTGACGGGGGGATGGCAGGCCTAGATTTACGGCATGCCCAGTGATTACACCCGCATTGCCCAAGCCCTGGAATACCTTGCCGCCCACGTGGACGAGCAGCCGGGGCTTGACCAGGTTGCGGCCGAGATCGGCCTCAGCCCCCACCATCTCCAGCGCCTGTTCACGCGCTGGGTCGGGGTCAGCCCGAAGAAGTTCCTGCAGTACCTGACCCTCGACCGGGCCAAGGCGGCCCTGGTCGCCAACAGTAGCGTGCTCGACGCCGCCCTGGCCGCCGGGCTCTCCGGGCCTGGCCGTCTGCACGACCTGTTCGTCGTCCACGAGGCGGTAACCCCCGGCGAGTACAAGGCGCAAGGGGACGGTCTCGCCATCGATTACGGCTGGGGCTCGTCGCCGTTCGGCGACGCCCTGGTTTTCCTGACCCCGCGCGGCATGTGCGGACTGGCCTTTGCCTTTGCCGGGACGAAGGGACGTGACGAGGCTTTTGCCGACATGCGGCGCCGTTGGCCGAAGGCCAGACTGGTCGAGAACGGCGCGCGGGCAGCCGACACGGTGGACCGTGTCTTTGGAGGCCGCGGACGCAAGACCAAGGAGCCGCTGAAACTGGTGCTCCACGGCTCGCCGTTCCAGATCAAGGTCTGGGAGGCGTTGCTCCGGGTTCCGCCCGGCGCGCTGGTGACCTACGACGCCCTGGCGAAGAAGGTCGGCGTGCCGACCGGCGCCCGTGCCGTCGGTGGCGCGGTCGGCGCCAACCCGATCTCCTGGCTGATTCCCTGCCACCGCGTCATCCGCAAGATGGCCGTGGGCGGCGATTACAACTGGGTCGGCGGCTACAACTGGGGACCGACACGCAAGCTGGCGATGCTCGGCTGGGAAGCGGCCCGTCACGACGGCGAAGGCCTGCGCGCCGCGAGCTAGACGCCGCCCAGCGCCCGGGTGACCGCCGCCAGCAACGTGTCCGGCGGAAAAGGCTTGCGCAGCGTCTCGATCGCCCCGAAGGCCTTGGCGGCGGGCAGGGCGTTGGCGTAGCCCGACCGTCCACCCCCCGACATGGCAATGACCCGGGCCTGGGGATTAAGGCGCAGCAGCTCCTGGATGGCCTCCAGGCCGTCCTTTTCGGGCATGATCAGATCGGTGATCACGACGTCGGGCTTCGCGCGGCGGTAGGCATCGAGGCCGGAATCGGCGCTGGTCGCCGTCACGACCTGATAGTGGGCCGCCTCGAGAATCTTACGCACCAATTCGAGCATGAACGGCTCGTCATCGATGACGAGGATCGTCTTCATCCCAGCGACCCCAGCGTTTCTGCTGCGTTTAATCCTTCTCCTATTTATAGCAGTCGGAAAGCCCGTCGATAACTCTGTTCAGCGGCGAGGCTGCTGGCTACTGTAGCGGCCGCTTTTAGAGGGGACGCTGCTTTCATGAGCAAAAAGACGCATACGATCGCGGTGATCGAGGGTGACGGCATCGGCCACGAGGTCGTGCCGGAGGGCATCCGGGTTCTGGAGAAAGCCGCCCGCAAGTTCGGCATCTCCCTCAAGTTCAAGAGCTTCGACTGGTCCTGCGAGCGTTACGCCAAGATCGGCAGCATGATGCCCGAAGACGGGCTCGATACGCTGCGCAAGTTCGATGCGATCTATCTCGGTGCGGTCGGCTATCCGGGCGTCTCGGACCACGTCTCGCTCTGGGGCCTCCTGGTTCCGATCCGCCGCGGCTTCATGCAGTACGTCAATTTCCGGCCGGTGCGCCTGCTCAAGGGTCTCGAGAGCCCGCTCAAGGGCCGCGGCCCCAAAGACATCGACATGCTGATCATCCGCGAGAACGTCGAGGGCGAGTACTCCGAGATCGGTGGCCGCCTGTATGGCGGGACCCCCGACGAGGCGGCGTTCCAGCAGGCGGTATTCACCCGCAAGGGCTGCGACCGGGTGATGAAATACGCCTTCGAACAGGCGGCCAAGCGCCGCAAGCACGTCACCTCGGCCACCAAGTCCAACGGCATCTCGATCTCGATGCCCTACTGGGACGAGCGTTTCGCGGCCATGGGCAAGCAGTACCCGAAGATCAAGACGGCGCAGTACCACATCGACATCCTGACCTCGCATTTCGTCCGCCATCCGGACTGGTTCGACGTCGTGGTGGCCAGCAACCTGTTCGGCGACATCCTCTCGGACCTGGCGCCGGGCGTGGCGGCGGGTGTCGGCATCACCGCCGGCGCCAATCTCAACCCGGAGAAGGAATACCCGTCGATGTTCGAGCCGGTGCACGGTTCGGCGCCGGATATCGCCGGCAAGGGGATTGCCAATCCCATCGGCCAGATCTGGTCGGGCGCCTTGATGCTCGACCATCTTGGTTATCCCAAGGCCCATGACGCCATCGTCAAGGCGATCGAGACGGTGATCGCCGAAACCAAGCTGCGGACCCCGGATATCGGCGGCAAGACCAAGACGAGCGAGATGGGCAAGGCCATCGCCGACGCGATCTAAGATGAAACCGGTCGACAACTACCTCGACGATCTCAAGCCCGGCGATCGCTTCGTCAGCCCGAGCGGCTACACGCTCACCGAGTCGGATATCATCGATTTTGCGCTGCGTTACGATCCGCAGCCCTTTCATATCGATGTCAACGCGGCCAAGGAGACCGCCTTCGGTGGGCTGATCAGCAGCGGTTTCCAGACGCTGGCCATCGGTTTCCGGGTGATCTACAGCACCGGCTTCATCACCACGGCCAATCTCGGTGGTGCCGGTGTCGATGAGCTGCGCTGGTTGCGGCCTGTGCGTCCCGGCGACACGCTGCGCTCGACGGCCGAGATCAAGGAAGTGACTCCGTCGAAGTCGAAACCCGATCGCGGGGCCGTCAAATATGTCCTGACGGTCAGCAATCAGCACAACGAGCCGGTGCTGACCGGCACGTTCGTCATCGTGGTTAAGCGGCGGCGCGAGGGTTGAGCGCCGAGCTCGCTACGCTGCAACATTCCGCTTGCAGGCCCGGATCGCCCTCCTTATAAGCGGCGCCGGGCCAGAACCTCCCAACGGGTTCCGGCTCTTCTGAAAGGAAGAGCGCACATGACAGCGATCCCCAAGCCGGCCACCCGGCCGCATTTTCCCCATTTCTCCTCAGGCCCCTGTGCCAAGCGTCCCGGTTGGACTCTTGCCCTGCTGGCCGATGCCGCCCTCGGGCGCTCCCATCGTTCCAAGCTCGGCAAGGCCAAGCTCGGCGAGCTGATCGACCGCACCCGGGCGATCCTTGGCATCCCGGCGGATTACCGCATCGGCATCGTCCCCGCCTCCGACACCGGCGCCGTCGAAATGGCGCTCTGGTCGCTGCTCGGCGCGCGCGGCGTCGACGTTCTGGCCTGGGAGAGCTTCGGCGCCGGCTGGGTCACCGACATCGTCAAGCAGCTCAAGCTCACCGACGTGCGCACCCTGGAGGCGCCGTACGGCAAGCTGCCGGACCTCAAGCAGGTCTCGCCGGATCGCGATGTGGTTTTCACCTGGAACGGCACGACCTCGGGCGTGCGTGTGCCCAACGGTGACTGGATCAGCGCCAAGCGCGAAGGTCTGACGATCTGCGACGCGACCTCGGCGGCCTTCGCCATGACGCTGCCCTGGGACAAGCTCGATGTCACCACCTGGTCCTGGCAGAAGGTGATGGGCGGCGAGGGCCAGCACGGCATGATCGTGCTCAGCCCGCGCGCCGTCGAGCGGCTCACCAGCTACAAGCCGGCCTGGCCGCTGCCCAAGATCTTCCGCCTGACCCAGGGCGGCAAGCTGATCGAAGGCGTGTTCAAGGGTGAGACGATCAACACGCCCTCCATGCTGGCAGTCGAAGACCAGCTCGATGCGCTGAGATGGGCCGAGCGGATCGGCGGCCTGTCGGCCCTGATGGCGCGCTCGGAAGCCAATCTGGCGGCGATCGAGAAATGGGCGGCGCAAGCCGGCTGGGTCGGCTTTCTGGCCGAGGACAAGGCGATCCGCTCCTGTACCTCGATCTGCCTGACGATCAGCGATCCGGCGGTGGCCAAGCTCGACGCCGAAGGCCGGGCCGCGGTGTCCAAGAAGCTGGTCGCGGCGCTGGAGGCGGAGAAGGTTGCCTACGACATCGACGCCTATCGCGACGCGCCACCCGGCCTGCGGATCTGGGGTGGGGCGACTGTCGAGACGCGCGACCTCGAGGCGCTCTTCCCCTGGCTCGACTGGGCCTATGCCAAGGTAAAGCCCAAGGCAGCCGCGGCCTAGCCGCGGGCTCGCGCATTTATTCGCCGGCTACGCGCCGGCCGTCATTTTTCCCAAGGATATAGGCCATGCCCAAGGTCCTGATCGCCGACAGTCTCAGCCCCCGTGCCGTCGAAATCTTTCGGGAGCGCGGCATCGAGGCCGACGTGAAGACCGGTCTCAAGCCGGAAGAGCTCAAGGCGATCATCGGCAACTATGACGGGCTCGCGGTGCGCTCCAGCACCAAGGTGACCAAGGACCTGCTCGCCGAAGCGCGTCATCTCAAGGTGGTCGGACGCGCCGGCATCGGCGTCGACAATGTCGATGTCCCGGCCGCGACGGCCCGCGGCGTGGTGGTCATGAACACGCCCTTCGGCAACGCCATCACCACCGCCGAGCACGCCATCGCCATGATGTTCGCGCTGGCCCGCCAGGTGCCGGCCGCCGACCGTTCGACCCAGGGCGGCAAGTGGGAGAAGACCCGTTTCATGGGCACCGAGGTGACCGGCAAGACGCTGGGCATCATCGGCTGCGGCAACATCGGCACCATCGTCGCTGACCGGGCGCTGGGCCTGAAGATGAAGGTCATCGCCTATGATCCCTATCTTTCCCTCGAGCGGGCCCAGTCGCTGGGTGTGGAGAAAGTGGAGCTCGACACGCTGTTCCAGCGCGCGGACTTCATCTCGCTGCACACGCCACTGACCGACGCGACCAAGAACATCATCAACGCCAAGGCCATCGGCAGGATGCGCAAGGGTGTGCGCATCATCAATTGCGCGCGCGGCGGTCTCCTGGTCGAGGAGGATGTGAAAGCCGGCCTTGAATCCGGCACCATCGCCGGCGTTGGCCTCGATGTCTTCCCGGTCGAGCCGCCGAAATCGAGCCCGCTCTTCGGCCGCGACGACGTCGTCTGCACGCCTCATCTGGGTGCTTCGACCAGCGAGGCACAGGAGAATGTGGCGCTCCAGGTGGCCGAGCAGATATCGGACTTTTTGCTGACGGGTGCCGTGGTCAACGCCGTCAACATGCCGTCGGTCTCGGCCGAGGACGCGCCCAAGCTGCGGCCCTACATGACGCTGGCCAAGAACATCGGCAGCTTCATCGGCCAGCTTGCGACCTGTGAGATCAAGGCGGTGCGCATCGAATACGAAGGTCATGCCGCGAAGCTCAACGCCAAGCCGCTGACGGCCTGCGTGCTGACCGGCTTGCTGGCGCCACAGCTCGAGACGGTCAACATGGTCAACGCGCCGATCCTGGCGCGCGAGCGCAATATCGCGGTGACCGAGATCCAGCACGACCGCGCGGTCGACTACCAGACGCTGATCCGGGTCACCGTGGACTGCGAGGACCGGCCGCGTCGCGTCGCCGGCTCACTGCTCGGCAACGACCGGCCGCGAGTGGTGGAGATCGACGAGATTGCCATCGAGGCCGAGTTCGCGCCGCATACGCTCTACATCCGCAACCAGGACAAGCCGGGCTTCGTTGGCAATCTTGGCCGCACGCTGGGTGATTCCGGCATCAATATCGCCACCTTCCACATGGGGCGTATCGAGACCGGCGGTGATGCGATCTGCCTCGTGCTCGTCGATCAGCCGTTGAGCGATATCGTGCTGGGCAAGGTGCGCGGCCTTCCCCACGTGGTGAAGGCGCGCCTCCTGACGTTCTGAACCCTGGTCGGGGGCTAGGTCGTCTGAATCGGCCCCGGGCCGGCGGGGACCGACACGGCCCGGCCGATCTGCTGCGCCAGGCTCGGCGTCGGGAGGGTTCCGGGCGCGCGCGGCGCCGCGTTGGTTCTCGTCAGGTTCATGAGCGCGCGGCGAAGGACCTTCACGGGCCAGAGCCACTTCTCCAGGTCCTGACGGTAAGGCAGCAGCGCCCGGTTTATCAGCCAGTTGACCTGGACGGCGCGCAGCCACGCGCCACCAGTAACGCCGGTGCGGCGTGCCGAATCGATGATATCGATGAGGTAGTTGACCTGCGCGGCGTGGCGCGCATTCAGGCAGAGGGCGTCGAGCACCCCGGCGCGCACCGGAAAGGCCGGCCCGGGATCACGGCCGATGGCAAGATAGTTGAGCTGAGTACGCACGCACTTCTCGCAGATGCCGCAATTCTCGCCGGTCAGCGGCCCAGCCCAGCAGACACGCAGGCGATCCGACAGCGCGGGAACGCTGGCGACGAGCTCGGTGCGCGCCGAGCGCTCGAAGCCCTGCCCTTCGGGGCGCAGCACGAAGCGCCCGCCCGACAGCAGGCAGTCGAGCCCGGGCTGCGAACCCCAGGGCCAGAAGTGGAAGATGTGGGTCAGGTCACTGCCGAACAGGCCGATATCGCAGGCGCCGGAGAAGTGATGGAGTGCGCCGGCGAGCGCTGCCATGTGATCCATCTCCCAGCGCGTCTCCGCCACTTCGCGCCAGTTGGTGCGGATGGTGGTCAGTGATACACCCACCGCGTCGAGGGCCGCCTTGGCGCCGGCGCGTGCGGTTTCGAACGCCGCCTCCGCGGATAGCGGGATATCGAAGCCGTGGACCAGCACGGCGGTCTCGACCGCGGCGGTGCGATAACCGGCATGACCGGAGAGATGGCGGATCAGGGTGAAGCAGGCGTCGATCCCGCCGGAGAAGGCGACGACCGCCCTGGACTGGCCGGGAGGGGCAGGCGGCAGGTCGCTCAGGATCTCCGTCGCCTCGATCGGGATCAGCGCGTAGCGGTCCGGCATGAGCTGGTTCCAGGCCTCGTTCATCTCCTCCATGTTGCGCAGCATGGTGGCGGTAACGGGGCCCTGGATGACTAGGCGGGCCTTCTCGCGCATCGCCACGAACAGCGTGGCGATGGCGGCAAAGTCGAGTGACTCGATGGCCGGCAGGTCGAGCGGCGTGTTGATCTCCCAGAAGATCTGGTGCGTTTCGGGCGCCTGGCCGGGCCGCTGCAGCGTGAAATCGGCCTCACGGCGGAGGAGGCCGTCGGTCGTGCGGCGCTCGCGGGCCACGACGGTCATCGTCGTATCGGTGGCGAGCCGGCGCGCAATAAGACTGCGCGCTCCGCCCAGATTGTCCTTGGAATGGAGAATGTTCATTTCGTGCCACCCAGCAGCCCAGCTTGTTCCGGGCATACTCAGCCGTCACGCAAGCTTGGCCTAGGCGCAAAAACATGAGCGTAGCCGTGACAGGTATTGTCACGCTTGCCTCACACCAATTGAATAACCCCTTCGGCTATCCGGCGTGGCCGTTCGCCCAATCCCGCGACAATCGCATCACGACCGCGCGGGTCGATCTCGACGACCTTGGTGCCGCGTTCCACCGGCACGCCGCTGCGGGTCAGGCCCCGGATGGCGCCGGCAATGGGTGCTGCCAGCCCGTGGCCGCCGACTGTGGCGATGGGGTCGCCGGCGGCGACGATGTCGCCGATGTTTCGCGGGGACAGGAACAGGCCATCGGCCGGCGCGTAGACCAGGCGGTCGCGGCCATGGCCGAGAATGGCCCGCGGCTCTCCGCGCAGTGGCGCCGTGGCGCCATGGCGCACGACCGCTCCGAGCGCGTCCCAGCCGGTCTCCACCGCCGCGTGACAGTTGGCGCCGACGACGAAGCCCGGACCCAGGCCGATAGTCAGCCGGGCCAGGGACCGCAAATCCGGCGGGGTCTTCCGCTTGCGCATCCGCCCGTCAACCAGCACGTCCCAGGCGGCGGCGACAGCCAGCCCGTCGAAGGGTCCGACATGGACGGACACCGCCTGGCGGCGATCGGCTTCGAGCACCGCGCCGGCGGCGTCGTTGACCCGGCGTGCCGTCACGCCGTCGAGGGTCGCGCTTCCGTCGAACACCGAATCGACGAAGGCCATGCGCCGCCGATGGGCGGTCGGGGCGGGGTCGTCGTGAATGACGACCGCGTGGCCGGCCCTGAACAGCGCATGCGCCACCGCCGAGCCGACATCGCCGGCGCCGCGAACGAGGCAGCGGGCCATGTCGCAGGGAGCGCCTAGCGTGCCTGCTGTAGCGCCTGCCAGACGCGTTGCGGCGTGGCCGGCATGTCGATATGCGTGATGCCGCGCTCGCGCAGCGCGTCAAGCAGCGCGTTCATGACCGAGGGCAGGGCCCCGGCGCAGCCGGCCTCGCCGCAGCCTTTGACGCCGAGCGGATTGGTGGTCGCCGGTGCCGGCTCGCTGACGAAGGACATGACCGGCGCGTTGCTGGCGCGCGGCAAGGCGTAGTCCATGTACGAGCCGGTGAGGGGCTGGCCCTCCTCGCTGTAGGCGGTCATCTCGAGCAGCGCCTGGCCGAGGCCCTGGATGACGCCGCCATGGACCTGGCCTTCCACGAGCAGCGGGTTGAGCAGGTTCCCGAAGTCGTTGACCGTCGTGTACTTGACCACCTCGACCGTGCCGGATTCAGGGTCGACCTCGACCTCGGCGATGTGACAGCCATTGGGGAAGGTCGAGGCCACGCCGTCGAGATTGAGCTTCACGTCGAGCGTGCCCGGCACGCCGTCGGGCAGCTTGAGACCGCCGCGGAGCTTCTGGGCCAGCTCCAGCAGGCCGATACCACGGTCGGTGCCGACGATGCGGAATTTGCCCGCGGTAAATTCGATATCCGCGGCCGCGGCTTCGAGAACGTGCGCGGCGATCGCCTTGCCGTTCTCCACGACCTTTTCTCCAGCCTTCACGATGGCGTACCCGCTGTTCATCGCCGAGCGCGAACCGCCCGTGCCGCCGCCAACCACCAGCTGGTCGCTGTCGCCCTGCAGCAGGCGGATGCGGTCGAAGGGAATCCCCAGCCTGCTGCTCAGCACCTGGGCGAAAGGCGCGGCGTGGCCCTGCCCGTAATCGAGCGTGCCGGTGATGATGGTGACGGTGCCGTCGGCTTCGAAGCGCAGGCCGCCCATCTCCTTGCCGACCGGCGCGGTGACTTCGAGGAACTGGCCGATGCCGCGGCCGCGCAGGCGGCCGCGCGCCTGGCTGTCGCGTTTGCGGGAGTCGAAGCCGTTCCAGTCGGCGGCCGCCAGCGCCCGGTCGAGCACGGCGGGGAAGTTGCCGCTGTCGTACAGCATGTCGGACGGCGCCTTGTAGGGGATCTGCCCCGGCTTGATATGGTTGCGCCGGCGCAGCTCGACCCGATCGATGCCCATGGCCAGCGCCGCCTCGTCGATCAGCCGCTCCATGTAGTAGTTGCCCTCGGGCCGTCCCGCGCCACGATAGGCGCTGACCGGCGAGGTGTTGGTGAAGCAGCACTTGGCCGAGACTTCGATCAGCGGTGTCTTATAGACGCTGACCGTGTTCTTGACCGCGTTGAGGGTGGCCATCAGCGGCGCCACCGCGCCCAGGTAGGCACCCATATTGGCGAAGGTGGCGAGGCGCACGGCGAGGAAGTTGCCGTCCTTGTCGAGCGCCAGCTCCGCGCTCACCTCGTGGTCGCGGCCGTGCGAGTCCGAGAGGAAGCTGCCGGAGCGCTCGTCGGTCCACTTCACCGGCCGGCCGAGCAGCTTCGCCGCGTGGCAGAGCCCGGCATATTCCGGGTAGACCTGCGCCTTCATGCCGAAGGAGCCGCCGACATTGCCGATAAGTACCTGGACCTTTTCCGGCGGCACCTTGAGCACGTCGTTGGCCAGCTGCTGACGCAGGCCCCAGGCGCCCTGGCAGCCGACGCGGAAGATGAACTTGTCGTTGGCCTTGTCATAGTCGGCGATGGCGCCGCGCGGCTCCATGGCGCTGACCACGACCCGGTTGTTGACCAGGACGAGGCGCGCCACATGGGCCGCCCTGGCGAAGGCGGCCTTGACCTGTTCCGCATCGCCGTAGTGATAGTCGAGGGCGACGTTGCCCGGCACTTCGTCGTAGAGCAGCGGCGCACCGGCGGCGGCGGCGTCCCGGGCCAGGGTCACGCTGGGCAGCGGCTCGATATCGAGCTCGACCGCCTCGGCCGCGTCCTTGGCCTGGGCGACAGTTTCGGCGACCACGATGGCCACGGGGTCGCCGACGAAGCGCACCTTGTCGGTGGCCAGGGAGTGGCGGGGGGGCTTGTGCATCGCCGACCCGTCGCGGTTCTTGAACGGCACGATGCAGTTGAGGGTGCCGTAGCCCGCGGCATTGAGCTCGGCGCCGGTCCAGATGCCGAGCACGCCGGGCATGGCCTTGGCCGCCGCCGTATCGATGCCGCGCAGGACACCGTGGGCCTGGGTGCTGCGGACCATCACGGCATGGGCCTGGCGGGGGAGATTGAGGTCGTCGGTGTATTGGCCTTCGCCGCGCAGCAGGCGGGGATCTTCCGTGCGTGGCACCGGCTGGCCGATGCCGAATTTCGCCGTGGCCCAGTCCGTCGCAGCGTCGCCGTAGCTCATCCCAGCCCCATCAATATGTTAGTGGCGGCGGATCATAAGCAAACCGGACGGGCTTGGCGACCGTCCGGTCCGCATGGCTGCCCTGTCGGCGGGGCCCATTTAGGCTTTGCCCACACCGGTCAAACGGGCTAATCAGGCCCGTTTGCAGGGAGCGGGACGCGATTCCCGACCGCCAGTCATGACCGATCTTGCCCGCCGTGGGCTGCTGCCCGCCGGCCTGCGCGACGTGCTGCCGCCCGAGGCCGACCACGAAGCCACCGTCATCCAGCGGTTGCTTGGCGTCAGCGCCGCGCGTGGCTATCGCGCGGTCAAGCCGCCGCTGGTCGAGTTCGAGGACAGCCTTCTGGCCGGCTCCGGCGCCGCCATGGGCCCCAACATGTTCCGGGTCATGGACCCGGTGTCGCAGCGCATGCTGGGCCTGCGGGCCGACATGACCCTGCAGATCGCGCGCATCGCCGCCACCCGGCTCAAGAAGCTGCCGCGCCCCTTGCGCCTGTCCTATGCCGGCGAGGTGCTGCGGGTGAAGGGCGATGGTCTGCGCCCGGAGCGGCAGTTCGGCCAGGTTGGCGCCGAGCTCATCGGCTCCGATTCCCAGGCCGCCGACGCCGAGGTCGTGCTGCTCGCCGTCGAGGCCCTGGAGACGATCGGCGTCAAGAACCTGACCGTCGATCTGTCATCGCCGCGCCTTGCGCCGGCGGTGGTCGCCGCCGCCGGTCTCGAGCCTGAAGCCGCGCAGCGGGTGCGCGAGGCGCTGAACCAGAAGGACCAGAGCGCGGTGAAGCGTCTGGCCAGGCAGGCGGCCCCGACGCTCGTCGAGCTGCTCAAGATCACCGGCCCGGCCGACGCGGCGCTCGCCGCCCTCAAGAAGCTCAAGCTGCCGGCCGAGGCCGAAGCCGAGGCGCGGCGCCTGTCGGAAGTCGTGGCCCTGGTGCGCGAGGCGGCGCCGAAGCTGTCGCTGACCATCGATCCCGTCGAGATCCGCGGCTTCGAGTATCACACCGGCCTGTGCTTCACCGTGTTCGCCCGCCGGGTGCGCGGCGAGCTCGGGCGCGGGGGGCGCTACGTCGCCGGCGAGACGGTCTCGCCCAGCCTCGCCGAATCGGCGACCGGCTTCACGCTCTACATGGATTCCATCCTGCGGGCGCTGCCCGCAGCGGGCGAGGCGAAGCGGCTGTTCCTGCCCTACGGCACGTCGCCGGCGGAGGCCCGCAAGTGGCGCGGCGAGGGCTGGATCGCAGTCGCCGGGCTCGAACCCGGCGATGCCAGCGGCGAAGCCAGGCGCCTGGCCTGCACGCACGTGCTCCTCGGCGGAGCGATCAAGGACGTTGGATAAGAAGGCACCAGACGTATGGCGAATGTCACGGTAGTCGGCTCGCAGTGGGGCGACGAAGGCAAGGGTAAGATCGTCGACTGGCTGTCGGAGCGCGCCGATATCGTGGTGCGCTTCCAGGGCGGCCACAATGCCGGCCATACCCTGGTCATCGGCAACCAGGTCTACAAGCTGAGCCTGCTGCCGTCCGGCGTCGTGCGCGGCAAGCTCTCGGTGATCGGCAACGGCGTGGTCGTCGATCCCTGGGCGCTGCTGGCCGAGATCGAGGTGCTGCGCAAGCAGGGCATCACCATCACACCGGAGACGCTGAAGATCGCGGAGAACGTGGTGCTCATCCTGCCGCTGCACGGCGACATCGACCGCCTGCGCGAAGCGGCGCGCGGCGATGCCAAGATCGGCACCACCGGCCGCGGCATCGGTCCCGCCTACGAGGACAAGGTGGCGCGCCGCGCCATCCGCCTGTGCGACCTGGCCGAGCCAGCGACGCTCGACCGCAAGCTCGAGGAGCTGCTGCTGCACCACAACGCGTTGCGACGCGGGCTCGGCCATCCGGAGATCGACCGGGCGGGCTTGCGCGCGGCCCTCGACGAGGTTGCCCCCAAGGTCCTGCCCTTCGCCGAGCCGGTATGGGAGCGGCTCGACGACGCCCGGCGCGGCGGCAAGCGCATCCTGTTCGAGGGTGCGCAGGGCACGATGCTCGACGTCGATCACGGCACCTATCCCTTCGTAACCTCGTCGAACACCGTGGCGGCCCAGGCCGCCGTCGGCGCCGGACTCGCCCCGTCGGCGACCGGCTACATCCTCGGCATCACCAAGGCCTATACGACGCGCGTCGGCAGCGGCCCGTTCCCCACCGAGCTCACCGACAAGATCGGCCAGACGCTTGGGGAGCGGGGACGGGAATTCGGCACCGTGACCGGCCGGCCGCGGCGCTGCGGCTGGTTCGATGCGGTCATGGTCCGCCAGGCGCTGCGCGTCAGCGGCATCCGCGGCATCGCCCTGACCAAGCTCGACGTGCTCGATGGCTTCGACGAGCTCAAGGTCTGCGTCGGCTACCAATGCGGCACCGAGGTCTTGAATCACTTCCCCGCCGGCATGGCCCGCCAGGCCCAGGTCAAACCGGTCTACGAGACCATGCCCGGCTGGAAGACCAGCACCAAGGGCGCCCGGTCCTGGGTCGACCTGCCGGCCGAGGCGATCAAGTACATCCGCCGGATCGAGGAGCTGATCGGCTCGCCGGTGGCGCTGCTCTCGACCAGCCCGGAGCGCGACGACACCATCCTGGTGCAGGATCCGTTCGCCGATTGAGGGGGCGTCTGCCAGGCGCCCCTGTTAACCTTTGGTTATCATTAACCAATTGTTTGCCATATCTTAATTAGACTCTAAGGCTCGAACGACACTCGAGGCCCACAAGCCTATGGCGCCGGACGGCCAAACGCCTGATCTGGAAAAGGAATCACGTCCCGGCCGAGCGCCGGTGGCGAAGGGCGCGATCGTCGTCGAGGATCGCTATGTCATCCATCCGGACCGGCCGGCGCCCGAGCATGCGACGCCCCAGACCCCCGCGGTCATGGCCGACGACCCGATGTCCCCCGGCGAAGCGCGGGTGGCGCTGATCTGCGATATCGAGCCGCTGCCCCGCATCGAGGTGATGGACAAGCTGCGCGGCCTGGCGCGCCCCGGCCTGACCCAGATCGCGGCCTTCGGCCCGGTGGATTTCCCCGGAGCCAATGGCCAGCGGCTGGCCGTGGTGGTTCATCCCGGACAAGGAGGCCGCCTGGTGGCACCGGGTGCCGCCACCGTCCCGGTGATGAGCACCGAGACGATCTTCGAGACCGTGGTCCGGCCGATCGTCATCGGTCTGACCGAGATGTTCCACCGCAACCAGACTCATCGCGGCATCCGTCCCGACAACATCTTTTTCAGCGACGCGAGCCAGACGCGCGTGGTGCTGGGCCAGAGCGTCACGGCGCCGGCCGGTTACTATCAGCCCCCCGCTTTCGAGACCATCGAATGCGCCATGGCGGATCCCGAGGGCAAGGGGACCGGCACGCGCGCCGAGGACATGTTCTCGCTCGGCGTGGTCATGCTCGCGCTGTGCACCGGCAAGATCCCGGGAGCGGGAGTCGACCCGGAGGAGATGCTCGCGCGGCGCATCGAGAAGGGCTCGCTCGATGCCTATGCCGATGCGCAGGCGCTCCCGCGCGATTTGATCGACGGACTGCGCGGCCTGCTATCCGACGATTCCCGCGAACGCTGGGGCCTCGAGAACTTCAAGAGCTGGCTGGAAGGAAACCGCGTCGGTGCGCCGCGCGTCGGTGCGACCATCCGGGCGCATCAGGGCTTTGATTTCGGCGGCAAGAAGTGGTGGACCGCGGCGGGCACCGCGATGGCGCTTTGTCGCCGGCCGGAACAGGGCGCCAAGGCGCTGCGCTCGGGCGCGGTGCTGGATTGGATGAAGCGCAGCCTGCCCGACAACATCCCGGTCGACGCGCTGTCCTCCGTGCTGGCGGAGTTCGAGGTTTCCGGCGGCGGCACCGACCAGATGCTGCTGGCCAAGGCCTCGATCGCCATGGATCCGCAGGCGCCGATCCGCTTCTCAGGCATGAGTGTGCGCCTCGATGGTCTGGGTTCGGCCATGGTCACGGCCATGCGCAAACCTGGCGGCGGCGCCCTGTTCGGCGACCTGCTCAAGGCCAACCTGCCGTCCTACTGGCTCAACAGCCAGCCCAAACACGTCAACCGCGGCATCGGCGTCACCGCGCATCTCGAAAAGCTCGGTCGCTGGGTGAGCGACGGCGGGCCCGGTGCTGGCATGGAACGCTGCCTCTACGACCTCAATCCCAACCTGCCCTGCCTGAGTCCGATCACCGGCGGTCGCTGGGTTTCCGAACCGTCGGAGCTGCTGCCGGCCATCGACGCTGCCGCCTCGGCCGGCGGACTCAGCCGCCAGCCGATCGATCGCCACATCGCCGCCTTTCTCGCCTCGCGCTCGCACGCCGATACGACACAGCTCCTCGGCCTGATGCAGCCACAGGGGCTCGATGAGCACTCGGCCATCGGCACGCTGCGCCTGCTGGCGGAGTTGCAATCGAGCTTCAAGGCGAAATCCTTGCCCGGGCTGGGTAACTACTGCGCCGAGCTTCTGAAGCCGGTGATCGACACGTTCCATCACCGCAGGCGGCGCGGCAAGCTGCACGAGGCGGTGATGGCCGTGGCGCGGTCGGGCAATCTGCCGGCCCTGCTGAAGCTGATCGATGATGCCGATTTCAAGAAGATCGATCGGCGCGGCTTCGAGAAAGCACGCGAGCTTTTCTCCAAGGCGGAGTCCGACCTTTCCCACCTGGAGCGCGACGCTCCGCGACGTAAGGAAGAGGCGCGCCGCAAGGGGCGGGAGTCGGCGGCCCTGATCTCCTCGGGCCTGTCGGTCGTTACGGTGGCCCTGCTGCTGTTCCTCAAATGGCTGTAATCCCGCCCACCACGGCCGGCCCGGCCGCCCCCAATACCCAGGCGCAGATTGCGGCAGCCAACGCCAAGACGGCCGCGGCGGTTGCCGCGCAGGCCCGCAAGGGCGGCAAGAGCGGGATGATCCTGATCATCGGCCTCGGCCTGTTCGCCATGCTGGCGATCGGCTTGGGCTCGCCCTCGTTGCTCGTCTTCATGATCATCGCCCTCGGGCCGACGATCGGTGCGGCCCTGGTCGACAAGGATCCGGAAAAGCATTCGGCCATCGCGGTCGGGGCCATGAGCCTGGCGGCGATGATTCCGCTGGTTCTCGCGCAATTCACCGCCAAGAGCGGGTCCGGTTACCACGTGCTGCGCGACCCGTTTGCCTGGCTCAGCGTCTACGGCGCGGCCGGCGTCGGCTGGGGCATCCATGCCGCGGTACCCGCCGTCACCGTGATGCTGTCGGACTTGCGCGCCGAGTGGCGGCGCAAGGACCTGCTCAAGCTGCAGGATGACCTCGTCGAGGAATGGGGGGCGGAGGTCTCGACCAAGAAGAAGGCCGAGCAGCCCAAGGCGCCGGCCGGGCCTCGAGCTTCCTAGCTCGGGCGCCGGCGCGCGGCGTCCTCGTTGGCGTAGGACTTCATCGCCTTCTGCAGCTTCTCGAACGCTCGCACCTCGATCTGGCGCACGCGCTCGCGGCTGACCGAATACTTCTGCGATAGGTCCTCGAGCGTCGTCGGCTCCTCGCGCAAGCGGCGCTCGACAAGGATGTCGCGTTCGCGCGGGTTGAGCGATTTGAGGGCCCGCTGGAGCAGCCGCTGCCGGCGATCGTATTCCTGCGATTCAGCGAGCTTGACCTCCTGGCTGTCGGTATCGTCGACCAGCCAGTCCTGCCATTCGCCTTCGCCATCCTGGCGCAATGGCGCGTTGAGCGAATGATCGGGGCTGGCGAGCCGCCGGTTCATGTTGACGACGTCGGTCTCCGGAACGCTCAGCTCCTGCGCGATCTTTTTCACGTGCTCGGGCGTCAGGTCGCCTTCCTCCAGCGCCTGCATCTGGCTCTTGATCTTGCGCAGGTTGAAGAACAGCTTTTTCTGGGCCGCGGTCGTGCCCATCTTCACCAGCGACCACGAATGCAGGATGTATTCCTGGATCGCGGCGCGAATCCACCACATGGCATAGGTGGCGAGACGAAACCCGCGATCGGGATCGAAGCGCTTCACCGCCTGCATCATTCCGACGTTGCCTTCGGAGATGAGTTCGGACAGCGGCAGGCCGTAGCCGCGATAGCCCATGGCAATCTTCGCCACGAGACGCAGATGGCTGGTCACGAGCTGATGCGCGGCTTGGGAATCCTCACGCTCGCGCCAGCGCTTGGCGAGCATGTACTCCTCTTCCGGCTCGAGCAGGGGAAACTTGCGAATCTCCTGCAGGTACCGGCTGAGGTTCCCCTCGTTCGACAGGGCGGGAATGGTCATCGTGGCCATCTGTTCCGCTTCACCAATTGGAATCCCCTGAAGGTGTTGTCCGCAAAACGTACAGGCTGACCCCTACGTTCCCGCGGGTACCCCCTGGAACCACCAACGAATACGGTAAAGCTTTAATGCGGCGATCATAGGGCAGAAGGCAGGGGTTCTCAACTCACGTCGATATACGTTCTAATCTCTCAATTAGATCACTTATATCTCTAGATATTTTCCTGTCGAAACGTAGGGGTTTTCCGGTTCTGGGGTGTTGAAAACCCAGGGTGACGGCGTCGAGGGCCTGGCGCGGAAAATCAGAGATGCCCGCCCCATCCTGGACCGCGATACCGCGCCCGGCTTTCCGCCCATAGACCGGATCACCGATCAGCGGGTGCCCGCTCGCGGTCAGGTGGACGCGGATCTGATGGGTGCGCCCGGTGGCCAGCCGGCATTCGACAAGGCTGGCCCGGTCATCGGCCAGCGGCCTGAGCACCCGGTAGTGCGTCACCGCCGGTTTGCCGCCTCTCTGCACGACCGCCATCTTCTTGCGGTCGCGGGGCGAGCGGCCGATGGCGCCAGTCATCGTGCCTTCGCGGGGTCGCGGCACGCCCCACACGACGGCCTGGTAGGCGCGTTCGATCGTGCGCGCGGCGAACTGGGCGACGAGCGATTGGTGCGCGGCATCGTTCTTGGCCGCCACCATCAGGCCGCTGGTGTCCTTGTCCAGCCGGTGAACGATACCGGGCCGCACCACGCCGCCGATGCCCGACAGGCTGTCCGCGCAATGAGCGAGCAGCGCGTTGACCAGCGTGCGATCAGGATTGCCGGGAGCGGGATGGACGACGAGCCCCGCCGGCTTGTCGATGACGATGAGGTCGCGATCCTCGTAGAGAATCTCGAGCGGCATGGCCTGGGCGGCAGCGTGCGCCTGGTGCACCGCCGGCAGGGTCACGGCGAAAACCTGCCCTGGTTTGACCCTGCGGGAGGGGTCGGATATCGTCCGGCCGTCGCTGGTGACGCGGCCCTCGGCGATCAGGGCCTTGATCCGCGAGCGCGACGGTGCCGGCTCCTGCGCGGCGAGGCTCGTCGCCAACGCGCGATCGAGCCGGTCGCCGGCAGCCTGCGCATCGATCGTCACCGTTATGGTTTGATCTTCGCTTCTCATGCCCGTTCCGGTCATCACCCGACACTGACCCACCCGATGCGCGCGCTCAAGACCATCGTTATCACGCTCGGCGTGGTCCTGCTCGGCGGCATGGGCCTGCTGATCTATGGCCTGTCGCAGAACTGGCACCGGGGGGCCGAGGCCCCGTCGCGTCCGGGTGCCGCCGCCACCGCGGCTCTCGCGACCGCCCCTCTGGCCACAGGCTGGGGCCGCGCGGTCCTGGGCGACGCGGCCGCCGGCCGGGTGAGCGCCGTGACGGCGGCCGGCGATCTCCTGGCGGTGCATCTGCGCGGCGATCGCGGCGATCGCGTGGTGATCGTCGATCCGCGCACCGGCGGCGTGGTCGGGACGTTCACGGTCGGCGACGCGCCATGATGCGCATCGCCCCTGAGGCCCTGCGGCAGCTCGTGGAGGCGGCGGAAGCCGCCTATCCCGGCGAATGCTGCGGCCTGCTCGTCGGGCGGCAGTTGCCGAGCGGCGTGATCGAAGCGATCCGGGCCCATCCCAGCGCCAATCTCGGCAAGAAGGAGAACCGCTTCGAGATCGACCCGCGGCTTTGGGTCGATCTGGCGCGAGCACTGGGCCGGGGGCCGACCAAGGTCGTCGGCCTCTATCATTCGCATCCCGACGGCCCGGCGCAGCCGTCGGCGGTCGATCTCGACTCCGCCTGGGGCGAAGAGCTGGTCTGGCTGATCGTCAGCGTCGCGGGCAATCCGGATGCGGCGGCGGGTGCTGCGCGCACGGGCCAGGCGATCCAGGTGACCGCCCACATTCTCGATCATGATGGGCGGCAGTTCCGCGAGCTGCCGCTGCGCACCACCGACTGGGCGCCTTATCCAGTGCGCCTCGATCCCGACAAATTTCCAGATGGGCCGCTGGAAGAGACGCCATGAATTTCTGCAGCGACAACACCGCCGGCGCGCATCCCAAGGTCCTCGAAGCGCTGGTCGCGCATAATGCCGGTGCCGCGATGCCGTATGGCAACGACGAGCTCACGCAGCGCGTCGAAAAGCGCATCGCCGAGATCTTCGAGCGCGACTGCGCGGTGTTTCTGGTCGGCACGGGGACGGCGGCCAACGTGCTGTCGCTGGCGGCGCTGACGCCGCCCTGGGGTGTCGTCTATTGCCACCCTGGATCGCATATCAACTGCGATGAATGCGGCGCACCGGAATTCTTCACGGGCGGCGCCAAGCTCATGCCCATCGCCGGCGCGGACGGCAAGATCGCGGCGGCCGATCTCGATGGGGCGATCACCGGGGCCGGCGTGGTCCACCATGCGCAGCCGGCCTCGATCAGCCTGACCCAGGCGACGGAGGCAGGCACCGTCTATACCGAGGGCGAGATCGGCGCCATCGCCGACGTGGCGCGTCGCCACCGGCTGGGCCTGCATGTCGATGGGGCGAGGTTTGCCAACGCCCTGGTCAGCCTCAACTGCCGGCCCGCCGATATCACCTGGCGCGCCGGCGTCGATATCCTGAGCTTCGGGGCGACCAAGAACGGCGCCGTCGCGGCCGAGGCGGTGGTCGTTTTTGACAGGGAAAAGGCGGCCACGCTGGGCTATCGCCGCAAGCGCGGGGGGCAGCTGTGGTCGAAGATGCGGTTTATCTCGGCGCAGTTCGACGCCTATCTCAAGGACGATCTCTGGCTCGCCAATGCGCGGCACGCCAACGCCACGGCCAAGACGCTGGGCCAGGGGTTGGCAGGCGTGCCGGGTGCCCGCATCGAACATCCGGTCCAGGCGAATGAGATCTTCGTCACCCTGCCTGAACCGGTCATCCGCGGCCTGGAACAGGATGGCTTCAAGTTCTATCGCTGGGTCGAGGGCGGCCAGCTGCTGAGGCTTGTCACCTCGTTCAATACCGAGCCGGCCCATGTCGAGGCCTTCCTGGCCAGCGCCCGAAGGCATGCCGCCCGGGGCACCCAGGCCGCTCAATAGCTTAGGACCGGCCCCGAGCGTGCTTGATCGGCCGGGGCCGTTCCGCTATTCACTGGCGGCCGGTCAGGGTCCCCTTCGTCTAGTGGCCCAGGACACCGCCCTCTCACGGCGGGAACAGGGGTTCGAATCCCCTAGGGGACGCCAGCTTTTTCAATGACCCTGGCGAACCGGCAGTATGCCTGGCCACTCGCAGCTCAGCCTTGCACGGCGGGCGGCCGGGGAGAGCCAGGTCGACGCGGCTCCATCGTGCTGGCTACCACTTGAAGCTGACGCCCTGGCGCGGACATTCGGCGCATATGGGGATCGGGGTTCGACCTTGCTTCGCGTGGATGATCCGCATCCGCTGAGCCAGGGGACCGTTCCAGATGGCTGTGAGACTGTCGCTGCCAGCCTTGCCGTAAGAAGGCGCATCGCTCCACACGACATGATCGCAGCAGGGATAGATGGCGCTGTTCCAGTCAATTGACAGAACGGTCCAAAGCCAGTCGCACGGCACATCGACCGGCAGCGGCGAGGTCGTTTGCGGTGCTTCGGTTTCCTCCATTCCGCGCGGGTTGCCGGGGCGAACGTTGAACAGCATCCCGTGGCTCAGCGCGAACCGGCGAGCGGCATCAAGCTCATGTGCGTTGTGCCGATAGGAGATGTAGTCCAGCAAGACGATCGTCTTGGCTTTCGTCTCGGATCGCAGACGCATGAAATTCAACAGATTGGCTTTGATCCGCTCGACGTCACCGCGTCGATGTTGAATCGAATGGACGGGCTGGGTGAATCCGCTCACGTGCACCTTCAGGCAGTCCAACCCCGCTTCAAGCAGCTTTCGCGAGTTCTGGTCATTGAGAAGGATGCCGTTCGACGCGATCAGCGTGCCCACCCTCAGCTCGCTGGCAAATCTGACGGCCTCGTAGATATCCTTCGACATCAGCGGTTCGCCGTTGATGTAGGGGATCGCCAGCATCAGCCGGTCCGCGCATTCGCGGACCACGGCCTTGTAGTGGGCTAGATCCAGTTTTCCCTTGGGGATGGCCTGCCCGCTTCCCCGGGGGTTCGTATCATAGATGTCGTCCTCTGCGTCCCGACAGAAGAGGCAGCTCTCGTTGCACTCGTTCCAGAGCTCGAAATTGGCAACGATCGGCGACTTCGCGGAGGTGCGGAGCCGAAGGAAATAGGCCGCGTAACAAGCGACGGCGTTCCACACCTTGAGCGGGCTGAGCTTTCGCCCGGCCAGAAGTCTCCAAAGGAGCCTGGCCCGCAATTCGAGATAGTGATTGCGCGGCCCCGGTTCCGCGGTTCCGCTGCCGACGAGTATGGTGGCTGGGGACGTGACCATAGGGCTCCGCTAACGGCTATTCGGGGCCATCATAGTCGATCCCGCCGGGCGGCACGGCTGGCTTTTTGCCGCCCGTTTCAGGTCCGCAAATTCGCCGCGTGGGTCCATCTACACGGGTCTTGTGCCACTCTTGCGCGGCTCGCCGACAGTGCCGCGCGGATTGCCGCCAGCCCCCGGCAGGAACTCCACGCTCTTGGCCGGCGCCAGGCTGGTGCCGTGGGATGGCGGAAAACCGTAGGTCCGATGGATGATGTAGTTCGGTCGGGTCTTGGACTCGAGAAAGATTGAGTTGATATAGAGACCGTTGATGCCCGTTGTCAGCAACTGCATGCCGCCGAGGAGCAGCAATGTCGCCATGATCATCGTCCATCCCTGGGTCACGTCGGCGACGACGAATTTCTGAACGACAACGTAGATCAGAAACAAGAATGCAAATACGGACGTCACGGCACCAAGAAGAATCGATAGCAGCAGAGGGGCGGACGAGAACGAAATCAGCGCTGAAAAAAAGAAGTTATAGAAGACTTTTGGGCTGCTCATCGGGAATTTCGTCATGCCCGAAGGCCGGGCCTGGCGGCGGTATTTGACAAGCGTCTGCTTGAAACCGATCCAGTAGATCATGCCGCGCACGAACGGCAGCTTCTCCTTCATCTCGATGAGATGCTCGACAACTCGCCGGGAGAGGAGTTTGAAATCGCCCGCCTCGACCAGGAAATTTATGTTCGTTGTCCGCCTCAAGAGCCGATAGGCCAGGCGGGTCAGGAGGAGCTTCTCGCGGGATTCTCCCGCACGTTCGATGCGTACCGTGTTGACGACATCAACGTCGCCCCCCTCGCGCCAGGCCTGCAGGAGCTCGGGAATCAGCTCGGGCGGATCCTGGAGATCGGCATCCATGTAGATGACAAGATCGCCGACCGTATGCTGCATGCCGGCCAACACGCAGGGAGAGACGCCGAAATTACGCGACATCGTGATCAGACGTATGTCGTCGTGGCCCTCCGTGGCCGCGACGATCACGTCTTCAGACCCGTCCGTCGAAGCGTCATTGACGAAAACCAGCTCGTAACTCGATAGCTGGCTGTCTTCAACGAGCCGACCCAGGACCGCCCGCAGACGGGCGATCAATTCCGGCAGGACCTCGGCCTCGTTAAAAAACGACAGCACGACGGACAATGTGGGCTGCCGCTGGAGTTTGGTCATCTCGGATGCCAGCATCCGCCCCGAACCTTCTTGCCTGTCTCTTTAGCTGTTTTTGGACCGCCGCAGTCTAGCAGGTCGCCGGAAAAATCCGACGGAGAATCGCCGAGACGGCTCGATACAGCCCCGATCATCCAAGCCTGCACAGTGGAGCGCCTCCGTGATCGAGGGCGATGACGGCCGTATTCGGGCTGGCCGGATCGAGCCGCGCGTAACCCCACCACCGCTCCCGGTCCGAGATCTCAATCCCGCCTATCGGGAAGAAGCGAGGAACAAGCGGTGCGCGCCAGCGTCGTCCGACGCCTGCAATCTCGCCCTTATCATCCAGAACCAAAATCCAGCGAGCGCCAGTCGGCAGGTCTCCCCCCAGGCGCCAGCCGCCACCCGTCAATGCCATCCGTGCCACGGCGTGTCCGCCACAGACGCTCAATCGAGCGACATCAATCCTTTCCGCCGACGGCGTGGTGTCGAATGGCGGATTGCGCATCCGGCGCAATTCATCCCACAGCGGATCGTGCGGCGGCGTCAGGGGAAACGAGGCATGGAGTTGGGGATCGTCAATCCCGGCAAGCAGGGCAATCTGCGCCGCATCAAATGACGATCCTCGGGCGTCGACGCGCAGGGAGGTAAGCGCATGATTAGGTCCGAGCGCAAGGATTGCGGCGAAAGCCGCCGCGGGCACCAGCAGACGGACCGCCCGCCGGTCTTTCAGCACCGTGATCACCGCCGCCACCATGGCGAACCAGAACCAGCCGACGACGAAGAAATACCGCTCGAGCAGTCCCTCCGATTCCGGATGCTTAACTGCCGCGCTTACAATCCACGTCAGTGCCAAGAGAAGAATCCCGCCTGCCAGCGGCGTCCCGGGCGGCAGCGCGCGCGGGCGCCATAGCCACCACAGCGAGAGAATGGCGGCGGCGGCAAGCCCGAGGGCACCGCAAGTCGTGGCGACCGTATCGGAGGCGTGCGAAAGCGGAGCAAAGAACAGGGCTTGGCCGAAAATGCTGCCCAGGTAACGGGAAATCCAGGCGACCGATCCCAGCGGGTCGGCCGATAGCGTGAGAACCAGCCCTCCCGCTTGCGACCCTGCAGCTTGAACCGCAAAAACGGGCAGCGAGCCGGCGGCGACGACAAGCAAAAGCCTTTTCTGCCGTTCTGCGAGGGCCAGGTAGGCCATGGCTGGCCACACGAAAAGCCCTGGCAACAAGCTCAGGCCGGCGCTCCATCCAAGGACGATTGCGGCGCCAAGCCAAGCATTGAAAGAGGAACTCCGGCGGCAGGCCGCGGCGAAACTGCACAGGGAAGCGACGCTCAAGAACCATGTCACGACGTAATTGGCGTGTTGCCCGTGTGCGTAGACCGCATAGTACGGACCAAAGACCAGAATTGCGCCAAGGCAAAGTACAGCGGCGCGTAGCAGGCGGTCGCGGCCCAGCTCCCCCGTCGTCGCGGCGAGAACCCAGAGAAAGCCGAGCGCATTCATCGCCCACACGACGACCAAGGTGAAGCGGTTCGTCCCCCCGAAGGCGCCATAGTCCATCACTTGGATCGCCCGCGGCACAGCCATGCGATGGCCTTCGATCGGCTTCCATAGAACATGGGCGAGGCCGAAACGCTGCAGGTCGTCGAGGATCGTAAGGAATTCCGGCTCGGGGAACGGAACTCTGCCGCGCCAGCTGAAAAACGCGGTCGTAGCGGCTACGGCTATCGCAAGCATCGACAGAAGGAGGGCCGCGCTCCTGGAGCGGGTGGTGCTGCCCTTGCCGATCACGACCGCGCTCCTGTCTGCAGAGGTGCCCTGCAGGCGGTGTTGTCCACCCAGTGCTGGAGAGTTGATCTGACAAGCCCCCCAATGTCGATTGAATGATAGTTGGGTCGTTGCAGCCGGTCCAGCGCGGCCGACGGAACCATGGGTTGCGAGGCCTCTAGGGGGCCTGCATCGTCGTCGTAGCGGTGAGATTGGCGTCGCGGCTTACAGGAAATTGACGTCGCCGGAGCGGCAACGGGGAAATCCTCCCCATCAACCATTCACGCGAATAGCGCACCTCGCGCAATCAGCGGATCCCGGAGGGGCAACCGGCTGGCGTGGCTGCCCCTCCCATGGGCCAAGGTTACGGCCGGCGCTCCGGCACGACCACGGTATTGTTCTGGGTCGGCGCCGGGTTGTTGTTGGCCGGCGGGTTCACCACGGTCGTGCTCGGGGCCGTGGCAGGCGCTGGCGGCTGGACGACGACGGTCCGTTCCTTCACGTCATCGCCGCAGGCGGCAAGGCCAAGGGCCATGGCGGCTGCGGCGGCTACGGTCACTAGACGCTTCATTGTGAAAGCCTCCTCCTGAGTTGCTGGTCGGGTAATCAACGACCAGCGAGGAGGGCGCGTTCCGCTGAAGCTCACGGCCAAGCTTGGCTTGGCCGTGACTAGTCGACGGTGATGCCGACTTCCTTCACCAGCTTGCCGAACTTGGCGTAGTCCTCGCGAAGGCGCGCGGCGAAGCTTTCGCGGGAGGACGTATAGGGGTCGAGACCGCCGGCCTTGTTGTACTTGTCCTTCACGTCGCCCTGCTCGAGGATCTTGGTCACCTCGCCGTGCAGCTTGGCCAGAATGGGCTCGGGCGTGCCGGCCGGCGCGAACAGCGCCAGCCAGATGCTGTTGCTGTAGCCGGGATAGAACTCGCCGATGGTCGGCAGCTCCGGGAACATCTTCGAGCGCTGCTCGCCGGTCACCGCCAAAGCGCGCAGGTTGCCGGCCCGGATCTGCGGCGCGGTTGAGGAGCCGGCGAACATCGCCGCCACCTCGCCGCTGACCGTTGCCGTGGTCGCCGGGGCGCCGCCGCGATAGGGCACGTGCGTCAGCTCGATCTGCGCACGTTGCCGCAGCATCTCCATCGACAGATGATGCTGGCTGCCGTTTCCGCCCGACGCGTAGGCGAGGGGCGGGTTGGCCTTGCGCGCCAGCTCGATGAACTCCTGGAACGTCTTGGCGGGCAGCGAGGGATTGACCGAGAGCACGAACTCGTTCGCCGCCACCGTCGCCACCGGCACGATGTCCTTGAGGGTATCGACCGACATCTTGGAATAGAGATGCGGGTTGATCACCACCTGGCTGTCGGCGATCAGGGCGAGCGTGTAGCCGTCGGCCGGCGCCTTGGCGAGCATCTCGGTGGCGATGATGCCGTTCGAGCCGGCCCGGTTTTCCACGACGATCGGCTGGCCGAGGCTCTCGTTCAGCTTCTCGCCGAGGATGCGGGCCGCGATATCGGGCGCGCCGCCGGGCGGAATCGGGATCAGGATCTTGATCGGCCGCGTCGGATACTGTTGGGCCGTGGCACCGGGAGCGCCGATGGCGGCGGCCGCGGCGAGGATCAGGACGCAAGCCAGGAGCTTTTTCATCGTTTCCTCCATCTATGCGGCCCGGTCTTTCTGCCGCCGGGCTGGCGATCGTCTTCAGACCTTGAAGCTCGTCTGTACCTCGGGAGCGAAGAGCTCTTCAACTGTCACCTTGCGATGGCTCACACCCTGCTCGAAGGCGTATTGCGCGAAGGCCTCGAGCGTCGTGCGGTTTGCCTCTATCCCATAGGGCCAGAAATCCTCGCCCAGCTGCTGGCGCGACAGCACGGTGTTCTCGGCCATCCATGGCACCGCGTAGTAGGAGGCGGTGATATCGGTCAGGCGTTTCAGGCTGCGCTCCTTGGCGACGGTGAAAGCCTTTTGGAGGTTCATCGCGATCCAGCGGTTGCGTTCGTAAACCTCGCGGCGCAGCGCCACGACATGCATGATCGGAAAGATGCCGGTCTTGCGCCAGTAGGCCTGCTCGACGCTGCGATAATCCTCGAACAGGCGGCGCACGCGCCCTTCGCCCCTGGTGAATGCCTCGGGCGGGCGGGCGGAGAACACCGCATCCAGGTCACCGGCCAGCAGCATCTGCGACAGCGACTTGTCGGGGACGACGGTGAGGCGCAGCCCTTCGGGCAGCTTGAGCTTGACCTTTTCGACCCGGCCCGGATCGTTGACGCCGGCCTGATGCCAGTGGATTGAGCGCAGGTCCACCCCGTGCTCGTGGGCGAGCATGCCCCGGGAATAGAGCGAGGCGGTCTGGGCCCATTCGGGGACGCCGACCCGCTTGCCCGCCAGCTGCTCCGGGCGGGTGATGCCCGCTTCGGAGCGTACGTAGATCGAGGAGTGGCGGAAAACCCGGGACGGGAAGACCGGGATGGCGACGATGCCCGGATCGCCCTGCGAGGCCAAGGAGATCACCTTGCCGAAGGACATCTCGGAGATGTCCCATTCGCGGAACTTGGTGAAGCGATAGAAAATTTCCTCGATCGGCAGCTGCAGAACCGTCAGGTCGATGCCGTCGGCCCGGATGCTGCCGTCCAGGAGATCGCGCACGTGATCGTAGGGTCCGATAGCCGCGCTAAGCGCAAGGTTGGGCATACATCATCCTGTTCGGTTCGATAGGCGACACTCCACCGTGCATGACAGGCTGCGCCGGGGCAAGATTGGAATATCTCTCAAATGGCAGCGGTCGGATGCGAGCTTTGCAGGAGCAGTAACATATTGAAATTTCGTTCAAACGGGCAAAACGCCCATGCTCTTTCGAGGTGCTGTCATGCAACATATTTGAGGCATCTTGATATTAAATCGCCACGACACAGATAATGCTATACGGGTGTCGTCGGTTGCTATGGTGAGGCTCCAAGAGCGGCATCATCCCCGACCGTCACCCTGCAGTTCGTCAGTAGGGCGCATGGAACCGATAGCTGTATACCTCGTCGATCGAAGCACCCTCTTCCGCGACGGCATCAAGAGATTGCTGTCGGAAGGGGGCTTCATCGTTAAGCGCGAAGCAAGCCATCTCCAGGATCTCCTGACACGCGTCGACAGCGAAGACGCGCCGCATATCATTCTCACGGACATCGCTGCCGGCGATCCGCTCTTCCCGCAGCACTTGGGCGCGTTGCGCGAGCGCTTCGCCGACGTCCGCATCGTGATCCTGACGGATGAGCTCACGCCCGAGCGCATCGGTGTCGCCGTTCAGGGCGGCGCCGACGGCTACCTGCTGAAAGATATCTCGGTCGACGCCCTCCGGCAGTCGCTGCGGCTCGTCATGCTGGGCGAGAAAGTCATGCCTGCCGACCTCGCGACCTCGGTTTCCGGCGGCGAGGATCTCGAAGCACGGCGCCGCTCGCACAAGGCTGTCCTGGCCAAGATGTCGGGACGCGAGACCGAAGTGCTGCGTTACCTGCTGCAAGGGCTTTCCAATAAGGCCATAGGAAATCAGCTCAATATTTCCGAAGGGACCGTGAAGGTCCACCTCAAGGGCATCCTTAAAAAGATCAACGTCCGCAACCGTACGCAGGCCGTAATCTGGGCGATGGTCAACGGCATCGCCAGCTCGCTGGCCCCGACGGTGGCAGCGGCACCCGCCCATGGCGCGCCGCCGGGCAGCGACATCGCGGTGACGCCGCGGCCGACCATCGCGCCGGCCGGCTTTAATGCCGCTCCGGGCAAGTCGGCGCTCAAGGTGGTTATCGTCGAGGATGAGCTGCTGGTCGCCATGTACATCGAGCAGACGGTCCGTGATCTTGGCTACGAGGTCATTGGCCCGGCCGGCACTCTCGCGGAAGCCAAAAAGCTGTTCGAGGTCTCGGACTTCGATGTCGCCATCCTCGACGTGCGGCTCCGCCAGGGCGAGTTGATCTATCCCGCGATTGAGATCCTGCGCGAGCGGCGCATCCCCTTCGTGTTCATCACCGCCTACGGGGCCGAGGGTCTCGACCGCCAGTTCGGCCGGCATCCCGTGCTCAAGAAGCCCTTCTCGCAGCGCGAGCTGCAGCGCTGCATCCGCAACGTCGTCGCGCTCCAGTAGTCCAGCTTGATTGCCTGCCTGCAGGCGTCATCCGCGCGACACCGTCGCGCTGAAACCTTCGATCCTGTGCTGCGTTCCGCTAAGACGACATTCGTCTGGGAGGGTTTCGTGCACAAAACCACCGACGCCGGCAGCCTGCCCAACCTTCTCGATCGGCTCCACCATGACCACGAAGGGGTCAAGGACCTGTTCGAGAAGATCTGTGAGGGGCTCGACGACGAGTCGCTTGCCGCGACTTTCAGCGAGCTGCGCGCGGCGCTGCTGGCCCACGCCGAGGCCGAGGAGAAGTGCTTTTACGGTCGGCTGCTCAAGGAAGATGACGAATCACGCTTCTTCGCCCTCAAGGCCGACGTCGAGCACGGCCTGGTCGAGGGTCTTCTCAAGCGGCTCACGGACAGTGCCGAGAAGGGTTCGGACGAGTGGCTGGCGGGGTGCATCGTGCTCAGGGAGCTGGTGGAGCATCACATCGACGAGGAGGAGGGCGAAGGCTTCGACATCGCCCGCGAGATACTCGAGGACGGCGATCTGGAGAAGCTGGGCGCCGAGTTCGAGCACGAGAAGCAGCGCCTGATGAAGGTCTGACGCCGGCGGGCTCCGGGTTACTGCACGCTTTGCTTCTGGCAGTAGAAGACCGCGACAGCCGTGCGGTTCGGCATGCCGAGCTTGCTGATGATGGAGCGCACCACCGATTTGGCGCGGCTCAGCGGCAGCCCGAGACGGGCCGCGATCCGGCTATTCGGAGCGCCCTGTCCGAGAAGGTCGAGGACCGACGCTTCCTCCGGGGTCAGGCTGCCGAGAGAATCGACGCGTAGCGCGTCGGATCGGATGTGCTGGAGAACCCCGTCCGGGATGACGATCAGCCCCTCCAGCGAGAGGTCGATGACCTGGGGCAGATTCTTGGTGAGATGATGAACAAAGATCAGCCGCTGCCCCGGGGCCATGACGCTGAGCCCATGCAGCAGCTGGTCGTTGCGCAACACCACGATGACCGGCGGGTGGGCTGATGCCAGGCGCCGGCCGATGCTTCGGGCACGGCGGGCCTCGGCGATAAGCTCTCGCGCGCCGAGGAGGATCATGTCGGCGTTCTGCATCTCGGCCTTTCGGCGATTGAAGATCGCCGAGGAACAGACGCCGCCGACAGCGTAACGCGTCGTGCGCAATGCGTTCTCAAGCGAAGCAGCCAGCTTCTTGTCGCGTGTGACGATCAATACCCGACGCGCGCTCTCCATTCGTCCTGCCTCTTGCTCTGAAGAACCGAGCCGCGCCCCGACCTCGCCACACGTGCCTTCGCTTGTCTCCCATCTGCCTGGCTAACGGCCACGCTTGGACGGCCGTAGTGGATTTATCTGGCGCTGGCGCGCGCGTCACACAGGAGGCAAAGGGAAGCTGGCCAAGCGCGCCGCTTTTCAACTCAACGGCTGGTGTGGCGACCGAACGGCGGCGGCCTACGCGTTTGAAGTAACCCGGCCGATGCCCGGATTGGCCGTCTGCTCGCTTTCTTCTGGCGCCTTATCCCGTATCTTGGCGATCCGAGGGCAGCCCGCTGCCCGACGCGCATCCGTAGCGGCGATAAGCATTTTCTCAAGACTCCGCGACTCCGTACCCTCCCACCGGAGCCACGGACCGGAGGATGGGGTCATCCCATCCTCCGGGCTTATCAGAGCCGCGGGGATCAGAGCCGCGGGGAACCTTTGCCGCGTTCAGGCATTTTTATGACGTCGGTCGGTGAGTTTTCTCACAGTGCGTCGCGGCCAAGCTTGCTAACCAGCCATGCGTTGCGATGCCGCGCAGGACGCGAGGTCGGTCATGGATTCCAGCAGCGCCCGTATTCTCGTGGTCGAAGACGATTCCATCCTCAGGATGTTCATCGTCGACGGTTTACGCGATATCGGCTTTCGCGTCGAGGCCGTGGCGACGGCTGCGGAGGCCCTGGGCCTGCTGCACAGCCCCGGCAGTTTCGACGGTGCGGTGATCGATTTCGGGCTGCCGGATCACCGCGGGGACGTCCTGGCTGCCGAGATCCGCAAGATCAGTATCGATATGCCGGTGGTGATTGCCAGCGGCTATCACGAGGACATGCTGCGCGACCGTTTCGCCGCAGACGGCCGGACGGTGTTGTTGGGAAAGCCGTATGACGGGCTTCAGCTGCGCCAAGCCCTGAGCAGGCTGGGTGTCATGCCCGGTCCGGTTGTCGCCGCCTCCTGATCATATCCTCAGCGCCGTGGCGCTAAGAGCAGGGCGCGAAACGCCTTTTGGCCTCGCGACATTCTTGTGATTTTCGTGTGAGCGTCCTGTCACACGAGTTCAATACCTCTTCGGGCTTACTTAGCATTTTTCCTCTTTAACCCAATTCGCCCTCAAACAATCTGAAGGAGCGCGAAACAATCTTGGCCGTGACCGTGGGCAATACGGTCAGGGCATCCAAATAGAACAACTGTTCGAATAAGGGATAGCCAATGACACCTTTTCTCGTGCTGGTGGTGGAGCGAAATCGCCTTTTTCGCGAAGGTCTCAAGCGGATCTTCGAAGGCTCGCCGTTTGAAGTCCGCCGCGAGGCGGGTAACTTCGACGAGATCCTGGGCACGCCCAATGACGAAATACCGCCGGATCTGGTGCTCACCGACCTGGCTGAGAACGGCGCCAACTTCGTTGAGCAGATCTCGACGCTGCGGTCACGCCTGCCGGGCCTGCGGATCGTGGTGCTGACGGATCGCATCTCGAACGCCAGCCTGGCGACGGCGCTCGATGCCGGCGTCGATGGCTATCTCCTCAAGGATATGTCGGCCGACGCCCTGCAGCAGTCGCTGCGGCTGGTCATGTTGGGCGAGAAGGTGTTCCCCACCGGCCTTGCGCATCTGCTCATCGCCGGGCGCCTGAAGGAGCCGGGCCGGACCAACGGTCTGGCGCAGCTGGCCACGCCGGGCCTGTCCGATCGCGAAGTCGAGATCCTCACCTGTCTGCTCAACGGCATGTCCAACAAGGTCATCGCCAATCAGCTGCACATCTCCGAGGGCACGGTCAAAGTGCACCTCAAGGGCATCCTGAAGAAGATCAACGTCCGCAATCGCACCCAGGCAGCCATCTGGGCGATCAACAACGGTATTCACCAGCCGGCGGACTCGATGAAGAGCATGGCTCGGGCCTACTGAGCCTCCACGAGGCACCCGCGGCCGTCAGTCGGCCGCGGCGAGCTCGGGCGGACCGGCGAGAATCTGCCGCCAGGTCGAGGCAAAACGATCGGGATCATGATGGCGACGCACATAGTCGCTGCCGATCCGAACGGCATCGTTGAGCTTACCAAGAGACTGGCTCGACAGGAACTCGCCGCTCGCCAGCCGCTCAGCCGGCTGGCGCAGCGGATAAGCCGGCAGTTGCATGCCTTCGAACGTGTTGTCGTTTCCGATGACCGGCGTGCCCCAAGCGAAAGCTTCGATAACCTTCGTCTTCACCCCACCGCCGACGAACGAGGGGGTAAAAAGGATGCTGCGCCCGTCATAGACCTCAGCCAGCGTCTCGACATAGCCGTGAAAGAAGACATTCGCGGGCTGTGGCCAGCGTCGCGACATCTTGCCGTAGATATGAAGAGGCAAGGGGGGCGGCGCCCGGGTCCAGAGATCGAGCAGGTACTCGATCGTCAGGCGGTTCTGCGTCAGCGTGTCCATGCCGATGAACACGTAACGAGCCGGCGCGGACATCGTCTGCGGCAGGCGGATGACCTGCTCGGGCGGCGGTATGGCCCGGATGGCCGCGCGCGGCGGCCCCTTGAGCCGGTCGCGAAGAAGGCTCGCCTCGAATGGCGAAAGCAGGACGACCTCGTCGGCAAGGGCGCAGGCGCGGTCTTCCCATCGCCGCAGGCCGGCACGCTCGTACCGCAGCACGAGACCGGCGGTTCTCTTCAGTACACGCGCCAACCAGCGGGGGAATTTCTCCGTCAGGTAGCCCGGCGAGAAGCCCTCGCCGGCCTGCAGCAGAATGTCCGTGCGGCGCGACATCAGGTCATCGAGGTCGATGATCAGGCGCGCCTGGGGCAGCCTTCGGCGCAGCCGTTGAAGCAGGCGAATGGTGCGGATGCCATCGAAGTAGACGACATCCGCATCGCCCGGGATGGAGTCGGCGATCCGCCGGTTGTCCTCCGTATCGAACAGCCAGCATTGCAGCGGCAGGCCGAGACCGATGCCGCTCAGGACCGCGCGCAGCCAGTCGCCCACCCGCCTTGTATCCATGACGGTGGCCAGCACGTGGTGGCTTATCTCGTGTTCCGAGGCGTTGAGCGCCGCGCGGATGCGGCGGGCTACCTTGAGGCGCCCCGCGGAGTAGGGAACATCAAGATCGCGGGTCCAGATACAGTGGATCTTCAACGACATCCTTTCAGCTGCCGTACTGAGGTGCGACCGGCAGGGCGCGGCTGCAAGGCGCGCTTACGCGCTCCTTTCTCGACACCCGAACGACGGGCCGGAGCGCGCTACCGCTCGTCCCTGCTTTCCGCCGCGGCGCCGTCGCGTCCTAGCTCGGCGGCGCGCCGTCCGCGGGCCTGGCCGCCCTTGCGGCCGGCGGCCGACGCGAGTTCGCGATCCCGCGAAAAGCTTCGCTTTTCGTTGGGGACCCGCTGGCCGCCCTTGCTGGCGATGGCCCGCTGGCGGTCTTCGTCCATCGAGGCGAATCCCCGGCTCGAAATGCCGGTACCTTTTCGTGCCGCCATTGCCGTCTCCCCAAAATTGTCCAAGGTTTGCTTCGTCGGTAAAACCGAACTAGCAGCAAAATGTTCCGGTTTTCCTGTTCCGTCTGCGGGCCGTGTCCTCCGGGGCGTGGCGGCGGAACGGGGTGGCCGGCAAGGCCGTTGTGAAGGTCGCCCCCTGGGCGATCTTGACGTTCCGGCCGCCGGCCAAGCTTTTCCCTCGCATATAAACCGGAGGACAGGGGCGTTCGCTTGCGCCACGCAAAAATGATGCTGAAGCTGAGGGGTTCCCAAGTCGCGATACCGCGCTTGCCGTGGCGAGATGGCCCGGCGAGCGCCTTCCTGTTGAGCAGCCACCGCCGGGCGCGCGAGGCGATCGAACTTGCGCTGGCCATCGACGCGGCCGGATACAATGTCTTCGTGCTCGGCGAGGATCGTACCGGCCGCATGACGACGACGATGTCCTATCTGCGCTCGGCCCGCGGCGAACCCGGCATCGCCGCGGACTGGGTGTACCTCAGCAACTTTCAGGACGATTCCGCGCCGCGCGCCTTTCGCCTCGCGGCCGGCGACGGCCGGCGGCTCGCCGAAAGCATCGACAAGTTTCTCGACCGTATCCGCCGGATGCTCGATGCGGCGCTGACCAGCGATGAGCATCGCCAGCGTGCCGATGCGCTCTACCGCGAAGTGGAGGCGCGCCGCGCGCTCTCGCGCGACCGGCGGCAGACCCGGGATCGTGCAGGCACGCGCGGTGGCCCGAGGGGGCGGGTTGCCGAGCGGCGGCGGCGTCCCCGCACGCCGGAGAGGGAGCCCAGCGATCTTTCGGCCGAGGAGCTCGAACGCGAGATTGCCGAACTGCGTGCTGCGGCGGACGAGCAGCGCGCGGCCCTCAATCGCCAGACCCTGGCCGCCATCCTCGAT
>JALHMR010000045.1 GCA_022843945.1 Rhodospirillaceae bacterium
CCCACGGCGCCGCCCCAGGTCGCCGCGGCCGTGGTGCCGCCCGTGCCAACCGGACCGCCGCAGACCTGGCAGCGCTTCGCCCGGCCGTTCGAAGCCGGCGATGCGCGCCCGCGCGTCGCCGTCATCATTGTCGAGCTTGGCCTGTCGAGTGCCGCGACCGAGGCGGCGATCCAGCACCTGCCCGGCCCGGTGACGCTCGCCTTCAGCCCCTATGCCGACGGGTTGGAACAGTGGCTGAGCCTGGCGCGCGCCGCCGGCCACGAGGCAATGCTGGGCCTGCCCATGGAGCCGGCCAATTTCCCGTTGCGCGATCCCGGCCCCCGCACGCTGCTGACCAGCCTGACGCCGCAGCAGAACCTGGAGCGCCTCGACTGGGTGCTCGGCCGCGCCTCGGGTATCGTCGGCGTCACCAACCACATGGGCTCGCGCTTCACCGCCTCCACCGACGCGCTCCGGCCGGTGATGCTGCGGCTGCGCGACCGCGGCCTGATGTTCGTCGATGCGCGCACCACGCCGCGCAGCGTCGCGGCGGGCCTGGCCACCAATCTCGGCCTGGCGCGGGCGATCAACGATCGGCTGATCGACGAGCAGGCCTCGCGCGCCGCCATCGATGCCATGCTCCAGGATGTCGAGCGCGTGGCCAAGGAGACCGGCAACGCCGTGGCTCTGGGCCAGCCCTATCCCGTGACCTTCGAGCGGCTGAACGCCTGGCTGCCGACGCTGGAGGGCAAGGGCATCGCGTTGGCGCCGATCACCGCGCTGGTGAATCGCCAACCTGATCGATGACGGGCGGATCGCTGACCCCATGATGCGCAGCGACGGGTCCGAGCCGGACAGCCATTTCTATCGCCCCAATGTGGGCGCCATGCTGTTCAACCGGCAGGGCCTGGTCTTCGTCGGCCAGCGCAACGACCTCAACGACATCGAGAAGGACTCCGGCTCGTGGCAGATGCCGCAGGGCGGTATCGACGAGGGCGAGGATCCGCGCAATGCAGTCCTGCGCGAGCTCAAGGAGGAGACCGGCACCGACAAGGCCGAGGTCGTGGCCGAGACAAAAGGCTGGTTCCGCTACGACATCCCCTCGATCGTCACCGGCAAGCTCTGGCACGGCAAGTACAAGGGCCAGCGCCAGAAGTGGTTCGCCCTGCGCTTCCTCGGCACGGATGCCGACATCGACATCGCTTCCCACAACCCGGAGTTCTCGGCCTGGAAATGGGCGCCGCTCGAAGACCTGCCGGCGCTGATCATCCCCTTCAAGCGCGAGGTCTACACGGCGGTGGTAGCCGAGCTGGGGCCGGCGGTACGCGCCGCGGCCAAGCGCGTTTAGTCGTACTGCGGAATCCGCACTGCGACGTTTTTCCCGGATTCCACGCACAGCGTCTCCTCCGGTGCCGCCGGCCGGTTGCCGCGGAAGCAGACCTCGAAGTCGCCATGCAGCACGGCGGTCGGATTGGCGCGCAGGCTGTAGAACAGCGCCGACGGCATGGCGCGCTGGCCGGTGACCGGCCACCAGCGGGCGGTCGAGGAATACTCGGTGGAGAAGGCCAGGGTGCCGTCGAGGGTCCTCACATAGACCACCGCGTCATCGAAGACGCGGCATTCGCGGATTTCGGGGGCGCCTTTGCAGACGGGTTCGGCTGTTGCGGTGCTGCTCACGGCCAACAGCGCGATGGCGGCCACCCCCCACCCTAGCCCTCCCCCACGAGGGGGGAGGGGATAAGAGAAGGAAGCGCGCCTCATAATCATTGCCATTCAATGAGCCACCCTGCCTCTCGAAAAAATTTCTCGAGTTCAGGTGCATCTTTTACCCAGTTATCGTGTCCGGGACTCATCGAGCGGTTTTTCGATGTCAAGATCAAGAACCCGCCAGTGTCTTCCGATTTCACAACTTTGACGAATGTTCCAGATCCATCGCCGGCTAGAACCAACCCAATTTCATTTAGTGGAATTGTTCCCACGTCACTTTTCAGGCGCCGGCCTTGGCGAGGCTGGCGACGCGGGCGCGCATGATCCAGCCGACGGCGCGCGACAGCCAGCCGTGCAGGCGGCCCTGCGGCGACAGGCCGACGGCCTTCATCGCCATGGCGATGCCGCGCTCGACATGGTGCGGGCGGTAGACGCTGTAGGCCCGCCTGGCATAGGCGCGGCTGTTAGGCTTGCGCACATAAGCCTCGCGGCTGCCATTGGCCGCCCAGTAGGCGCAGGCCAGCTCGTCATCCTCGGATTCGAGGATGCGCCCCAGACCGGTGCGCAGCCGCCCCCAGAAGCCGAGCTTCTCGACGCCGAGGTAGCGTTCCATGTGGCCGTAGAAGAGCTTGTAATGACGCAGCTCGTCAGCGGCGATCTTGCGGCAGACCTGCTGCAGCACCGGCTCGGCGCTCGCCTCGGCGAGCGCCGTGTAATAGGAGCTCGTCCCCGTCTCGACGATGCAGCGCGCGATCAGCTCGGCACAGCGCGAGCCGCGCACAGAGTCCGTCGCGTCGAGCGGCAGCTTGAAGGTCTCAGTGAAGCGCCTGAAGCTGGCCTCGAAATCCCAGGCGGGATCGGCCAGCTGGGCCCAGCGCTTGAGCGCCTGGCCGTGCTGCACCTCTTCCAGGGCCCAGGCATCGGCGGCGCGCTGGAACTCGCGATCACCGGCGAAGACGTTATTGAGATAGACGGCGTAGTCGGCACCGTTCTGCTCGACCATCGAGGCCGCCTTGACGATGCACAACAGCTCCGGATCGACCTTCGCAGGCTCGAACCGGTCCCAGGCGATGTCGTCGAGGGTCCAGTGTTTCATCGGGTAAGGCCTTACAGTACCACGATGATATGGCGCCTAACCCCGTCGGGATTCAAGCCTGAAGGGTTAAGCAGCGGGCCCCGGCCTCAGGCCGCGGCGGCGAGCTTGGCTTCGAGGACCTCGACCCGGGCCGCGAGCTTCTCGCGGGCCGCGTCGTCATTGGCGGCGGCCATCTCGGTGCGCACGGCATCGAGCTGCGACTGCACGGCGCCCTTGTCGATCTCCTTGACCGGCGTCGCCTCGTCGGCGAGCACGGTGCAGCGCTCGCCGGTCACCTCGGCGAAACCGCCGGCGACGAAGATCTGCTCGACGACCTGGCCGCCCTCGTGGATCTCGATGGTGCCCGGGCGCACGGTAGAGATCATCGGCGCGTGATCCGGCAGCACGCCGAAATCACCTTCGGAACCCGGCACGACGACCATCTCGACCGCGCGGCTGACGAGCAACCGCTCGGGCGAAACCAGTTCGAACTGCACCTTGTCGGCCATCGGCGTACCCTAACCTTCTGTCTGCTCAGGCCGCCTCGGCCGCCATCTTGCGGGCCTTCTCGACGGCCTCCTCGATGGTGCCGACCATGTAGAACGAGGCTTCCGGCATGTCGTCGCACTCGCCGGCGACGATCTTCTTGAAGCCCTTGATGGTGTCCTCGAGCTTGACGAAGACGCCCGGCGTGCCGGTGAAGACCTCGGCGACGTGGAAGGGCTGCGAGAGGAAGCGCTGGATCTTGCGGGCGCGCGCCACCGTCAGCTTGTCTTCTTCCGAGAGCTCGTCCATGCCCAGGATGGCGATGATGTCCTGCAGCGACTTGTAGGTCTGCAGCACGCGCTGCACGTCGCGGGCCACCTGGTAATGCTCGTCGCCGATGACGCGCGGGTCGAGCATGCGGCTGGTGGAGTCGAGCGGGTCGACGGCCGGGAAGATGCCGAGCTCGGCGATCTGGCGCGAGAGCACGGTCGTCGCGTCAAGATGGGCGAACGAGGTGGCCGGCGCCGGATCGGTCAGGTCGTCGGCGGGCACGTAGATGGCCTGCACCGAGGTGATCGAGCCCTTCTTGGTCGAGGTGATGCGCTCCTGCAGAGTTCCCATGTCGGTCGCCAGCGTCGGCTGGTAGCCGACGGCCGAGGGGATGCGGCCGAGCAGCGCCGACACTTCCGAGCCGGCCTGGGTGAAGCGGAAGATGTTGTCGACGAAGAACAACACGTCCTGGCCTTCCTCGTCGCGGAAGTACTCGGCGACGGTGAGGCCCGACAGGCCGACGCGCGCGCGCGCACCCGGCGGCTCGTTCATCTGGCCGTAGACCAGGGCGACCTTCGAGCCCGCCGTCGAGCCGTCATCGGCGAGCTTGATGACGCCGCCCTCGATCATCTCGTGATAGAGGTCGTTGCCCTCGCGGGTACGCTCGCCCACGCCGGCGAACACCGACACGCCGCCATGCGCCTTGGCGACGTTGTTGATCAGCTCCATGATGGTCACGGTCTTGCCGACGCCGGCACCGCCGAACAGGCCGATCTTGCCGCCCTTGGCGTAGGGCGCCAGCAGGTCGATGACCTTGATGCCGGTGATCAGAATCTCCGCCTCGGTCGACTGGTCGACGAAGGCCGGCGCCTGGCGGTGGATGGGCAGGGTCTTCTTGGCCTTGACGGGCCCGCGCTCGTCGACCGGTTCGCCGATGACGTTGATGATGCGGCCCAGCGTCTCCGGTCCGACCGGCATGCGGATCGCGTCACCGGTGTCGACGGCTTCCTGGCCGCGGACCAGACCGTCCGTCGTGTCCATGGCGACGGTGCGCACCGTCTGCTCGCCGAGATGCTGCGCCACCTCGAGAACCAGGTTCTTGCCCTGGTTCTTGACCTGCAGCGCGTTCAGGATCTCCGGCAGCTCGCCGTCGAAATGCACGTCGACGACGGCGCCCGTGATCTGGGTAATGCGTCCGATGTTGTTCTTGGCCATTGGCTTGCTCCTGAAAAACTAGATCGCTTCCGCGCCGGAGATGATCTCGATCAGCTCCTTGGTAATCGTGGCCTGGCGGGTGCGGTTGTACTGGAGGGTCAGTCGCTTGATCATGTCGCCGGCGTTGCGCGTGGCGTTGTCCATCGCGCTCATCCGGGCGCCCTGCTCGGACGCCGAGTTCTCGAGCAGCGCGCGATAGACCTGGATGGCCAGGTTGCGCGGCAGCAATTCGCTCAGGATGTCGCCCTCGTCGGGCTCGAACTCGTAGATGGCGCCGCTCTCGTTGGCGGCGGCAGGCTCAGCGCCCACTTCGACCGGGAACGGAATGAGCTGCTGCTTGGTCGGGATCTGGCTGATCGCCGACTTGAAGCGGTTGTAGAACAGGGTCGCGACGTCGAACTCGCCGGCGGCGAAGAGCGCCAGGATGCGGTCGGCGACGCGCTGGGCGTCGGCGAAGGACAGCCGCTTCTTGCCCACCTCGTCGATCGTCTCGGTGATGTTCTTGGCGAAGTCGCGGCGCAGCTGGTCGCGGCCCTTCCGGCCGACGCACAGGATCTTGACCGTCTTGCCCTCGGTGAGCAGCTGGCGGATGAACCCCCGCGCCGCGCGCACGATCGAGGAGTTGAAGGCGCCGCACAGGCCGCGATCCGAGGTGGCGACGATGACCAGGTGCACCTTGTCGGCACCCGTGCCCCCGAGAAGCGTCGGGCCGTCGCTGCTGGTGGCGCCGCCGGCGAGCGAGCCGAGCATGCGGCTCATCCGCTCGGCGTAGGGCCGGGCGGCGACCGCCTGTTCCTGGGCGCGGCGGAACTTGGCCGCGGCGACCATCTTCATCGCGGACGTGATCTTCTGCGTCGACTTGACGCTGGCGATCCGGACGCGGAACGTCTTAAGGCTGGGCATGGGGCTTGGGCCGCCCTTTTCTCGTTACGCGGGCCGGATCAGGCGAAGTTCTTGGAGAACGTGTCGAGAATGCCGATCAGCTTCTTCTCGGTGTCCGCCGTGATCTCACCCTTGGTGCGGATCTCGGTGAGGATGTCGCCGTGCTTGGAGCGGATATCGGTCAGGAAGGCCTGCTCGAAGCGCGTCACCTTGTTGACCTCGACCTTGTCGAGATAGCCGCGCACGCCGGCGAAGATCGCCACCACCTGCTCCTCGACCGGCATCGGCACGTACTGGCCCTGCTTGAGCAGCTCGGTCAGCCGGGCGCCGCGGGCGAGCAGGCGCTGCGTCGAGGCGTCGAGGTCCGAGGCGAACTGGGCGAAGGCCGCCATCTCGCGATACTGAGCCAGTTCGAGCTTGATCTTGCCGGCGACCTGCTTCATCGCCTTGATCTGCGCGGCCGAGCCGACGCGGCTGACCGACAGGCCGACGTTGATGGCCGGGCGGATGCCCTTATAGAAGAGCTCCGTCTCGAGGAAGATCTGGCCGTCGGTGATCGAGATGACGTTGGTCGGGATGTAGGCCGAGACGTCGCCGGCCTGGGTCTCGATGACCGGCAGCGCCGTCAGCGAACCCTTGCCCGCCGCGTCCGACATCTTGGCGGCGCGCTCGAGCAGGCGCGAATGCAGGTAGAAGACGTCGCCGGGATAGGCTTCGCGGCCCGGCGGGCGGCGCAGCAGCAGCGACATCTGGCGGTAGGCGACGGCCTGCTTCGACAGGTCGTCGTAGAAGATGACGGCGTGCATGCCGTTGTCGCGGAAGTATTCGCCCATCGTGCAGCCGGTATAGGGCGCCAGGAACTGCAGCGGGGCCGGCTCCGAGGCGGTGGCGGCGACGATGATCGAGTATTCCAGCGCGCCGTTGTCCTCGAGCGTCTTGACGATGCGCGCCACGGTCGAGCGCTTCTGACCGATGCAGACGTAGACGCAGTAGAGCTTCTTGCTCTCGTCGGTGCCGGCGTTGATCTTCTTCTGGTTGAGGATGGTATCGACGATGACGGCGGTCTTGCCGGTCTGGCGGTCGCCGATGATCAGCTCGCGCTGGCCGCGGCCGACCGGCACCAGGGAATCGATGGCCTTGAGGCCGGTCTGCATCGGCTCGTGCACCGACTTGCGGGCGATGATGCCCGGCGCCTTGACCTCGACGCGCATCGGCTTGGCGTTGGTGATCGGGCCCTTGCCGTCGATCGGCTCGCCGAGGCCGTCGACCACGCGGCCGAGCAGACCCTTGCCGACGGGTACCTCGACGATGGCGCCGGTGCGCTTGACCAGGTCGCCTTCCTTGATGGCGCGGTCGTCACCGAAGATGACGACGCCGACATTGTCGGCTTCGAGGTTGAGGGCCATGCCCTTGAGGCCGCCCGGGAACTCGACCATCTCGCCGGCCTGGACCTTGTCGAGACCGTAGACGCGGGCGATGCCGTCGCCGACCGAGATCACCTGGCCGACTTCCGCCACGTCGGCGGCGGTGTCGAACTTGGCAATCTGCTGCTTGAGGATGGCGGAGATTTCCGCGGCCCGGATTTCCATTGATCAGACGCCCTTCATCGCGAGTTGTAGCCGTTGCAGTTTGGAGGCGAGCGAGGCGTCGATCAGGCGCGAGCCGACCTTCACCTTGAGCCCGCCGAGAAGCCGGGGATCGACGTTGAGCTGCACCGAGACCTTCTTGCCGACCGCGGCGCGCAGCGCGTTGCCGACGGCGTCGGCCTGCGGCGTCGAGAGCTGCTTGGCCGAGGTCACCTCGGCGATGATCTCGCCGCGATGGGCGGCGAGCAGGGCCGTGAAGCCGTCGATGATCGAGGTGAGGCTGGCCAGGCGGCGGTTGCGCGCCACCATGCCGACGAAGCGCCGGGTGAGATCGGAGAGACCCGCCTTCTCGACCAGCGCCAGCACGGCCTTGGACTGCTGGTCGCGCGGGATCAGCGGCGAGGTGATCAGGCGGCGCAGGTCGGCACTGTCGGCAACCAGCGCCTTGAGGGTCTTGAGATCGGCGGCCACGGCATCGAGGGCTTTCGCCTCGTCCGCCAGCTCATAGAGCGCGGTCGCGTAGCGGCCGGCGAGGCCGGTCAGGTGGTGAGACTCAGAAGCCACGATGGGACGCGGTCCTCAGGCAGCGGGCCGGAGAGCAGGAGCTCTGAAACCCTTGATGAAACAAACAAAACCTCGCGCCGCGGAGCGTGGCCCCCGGCTAAGGACGGCGGATTGCTACCACAGCGAATTGGGCGATGCAACACGCCGGCACGCGCCGAAAAGCGCAGCAGAATCAAAGGAAAGAATAGGGGTCGATATCCACCTGTAGGCGCACGTTCGACGGCACGCGAATCCCGCTCAGCCACGAGTCGATGGCGGCCTGGAGGTTCGCCTCGCGCGACGCCTTGACCAGCAGCCGGCGGCGGTGCCGGCCGCGCAGGATCGACAGCGGCGCCGGCGCCGGTCCCAGGGTTTCGATGCCGTTTCCCGAGGGGGCCGAGCGGCCGAGATCGCGGGCCACGCGGTCGACCACGGCCACGTCCGGTCCCGCTACCACGATGGCGGCGAGCCGGCCGAAAGGCGGCCAGCCGTGGCGCCGGCGCTCCTCCGCCTCGGTCTGCAGGAAACGGTCGCGGGCCTCCGGGGCGCGGGACAGGGCGACCAGCGCCTGCATCACCGGATGCTCGGGCATATAGGTCTGCAGCAGAGCCCGGCCCGGGCGCTCGGCCCGCCCCGCCCGGCCCGCCACCTGGTGCAGGAGCTGATAGGTGCGCTCCGCCGCCCGCAGGTCGCCGCCGGCCAGGCCTAAGTCGGCATCGACCACGCCGACCAGGGTGAGGCGCGGGAAATGGTGGCCCTTGGCCACGATCTGGGTGCCGACCAGGAGATCGATCTCGCTGCCGGCCATGCGGCTGAGGAAATCCTCGGCCGCGCGCGGGCCGGTCATGGTGTCGCTGGTGACGATGGCGGTGCGGGCCTGCGGGAACAGCGCCACCGCCTCCTCCGCCACACGCTCCACCCCCGGCCCACAGGGCACGAAACTGTCGTCGTCCCCGCACGAGGGGCAGGCGCGCGGCACGGGGGCGGTATAGCCACAATGATGGCATTGCAGCTTGCCGGTGCGCCGGTGCTCGACCAGCCAGGCCGTGCAGGCGGGGCAGTTCAGCCGGTGGCCGCAGGTCCGGCACAAAGTGAGCGGGGCGTAGCCGCGGCGATTGAGAAAGAGCATCGCCTGCTCGCCGCGCGCGAGCGTCTCGGCCACCGCCTCGCGCAGCTTCGGTGAGAGGAAGGTGTTGCGCGGCGGCGGCGCCTTGCGCAGGTCGATGGTCTGGATCTCCGGCAGGGAGGCACCGGCATGGCGGTCGGCCAGATGCACCGATGTGTAGCGCCCGCGCTCAACATTGATCACCGTCTCGAGTGAGGGCGTCGCCGAGACCAGCACCGCCGGCACCGCGGCGTGGCGCGCCCGCACCACCGCCATGTCGCGCGCGTGATAGATGACGCCGTCCTCCTGCTTGAAGGCCGCCTCGTGCTCCTCGTCGACCACGATAAGACCCAGCTTGGCGAAGGGCAGGAACAGCGCCGAGCGGGCGCCGACGATCACCGGCAGCGTGCCCTCGGCAACTTCGCGCCAGGTGCGCCGGCGCTGGGCCAGCGAAATCTCCGAATGCCAGACCGCCGGCGGGGCGCCGAAGCGCTGCTCGAAACGGGACAGCCACTGAGCACCGAGCGCGATTTCCGGCAGGAGGACCAGCGACTGCTTGCCGGCACGGATATTGGCGGCGATCGCCTCGAAATAGACTTCCGTCTTGCCGGAGCCGGTGACGCCGTCCACCAGAGTCACGGAAAATCCCTGCCCCAGCCGGCCGACCAGCGCCTCGGCGGCGGCGCGCTGCTCGGCGGAGAGGTCCGGGCCCTTCTGCGCGCCGTCGGGCCAGAGCGCGCGCGGCTTCGCCACCTCGACCATCTCGATCCAGCCCATATCGACCAGGCCGCGCACCACGCCGGGACCGACAGCGGCGGCGAGCGCCAGCTCGGCCAGCGGTCGCGGCGGTCCGGTGCCCAGCTCGCGCAGCACGCGGCGGCGCGCCGCCGTCAGGCGCAGCTCGCCGGGATCGGTCGTGTCGGGATGCGGCGCCGCCTCCGACAGGCGGCAGGCGAGCACCGGGCGCGGCAGGTCGAACGCCTCGGGCACGCTCATGGCCATGCGCAGCACCGCGCCGGGTGGCGAGAGCGTATAGGCCGACACCCAGTCGATGAAGCGCCGCATCTCCGCCGGCAGCGGCGGCACGGCACGCCGTCCGATGACATCGCGGAGCTTGGCCTCGGCGACCGGCTCTCCTGCCTTCTTCTCCGGATCCCAGACCACGCCGATCGCCCGGCGGCGGCCCAGCGGCACGTCGACGAAATCCCCGGGCTTCAGCCCGAGCTCGGGATCGGCGCGGTAGTCGTAGGCCCCGGCCAGCGGCAAGGGCAGCAAAACACGCAGGCGCAAAGCGCTGCTTTCGCCGGGCGGTTTGCTGGTTTCGGGGGTAGGCATCGGCTACACTAAATACCGACTCGGGGTTGCGGTCACGATCAGGTCGCCGCCCATCTCTACCCTCCTGAGACGAACCGCAAGCACCGCGTCATGAAATTCTTCATCGATACCGCCGACGTCGCCGAGATCCGCGATCTTGCCGCAACCGGCCTGGTCGACGGCGTGACCACCAACCCGTCGCTGATCGCCAAATCGGGACGCAAGTTCCTCGACGTGGTGCAGGAGATCTGCAGCATCGTTCCCGGCCCGATCAGCGCCGAGGTGGCGGCGACCGACTACAAGACGATGCTCGCCGAAGGCCACAAGCTGGCGAAGCTAGCCAAGAACGTCACGGTGAAAGTGCCGCTCACACCCGACGGGCTCAAGACCTGCAAGGCGCTGTCCTCCGAAGGCACGATGGTCAACGTCACCCTGTGCTTCTCCGCGGCCCAGGCCATCCTCGCGGCCAAGGCGGGGGCGTCGTTCATCTCGCCCTTCGTCGGCCGGCTCGACGATATCGGCAGCGACGGCATGATCCTGATCCGCGACATCTGCGCGATCTACAAGCAGTACCCGGCCTTCAAGACCGAGGTGCTGGTCGCCTCGGTACGCCACCCGATCCACATCGTAGAGTCGGCCAAGATGGGCGCGCATGTCGCGACCATGCCGCCCAACGTCCTGCGCCAGATGTTCCAGCACCCGCTGACCGACAAGGGACTCGCCGCCTTCCTCGCCGATTGGAAGAAGACCGGCCAGTCCATCCTGGAGGGCTGACACAGCGATGGCCGACCGCGAACCCGCCCGCCGCAACGTCGGCCCGACCCCCGACGAGGTCGAGCTCTATCTTCGCGCCCATCCCGAGTTCCTGGTCGAGCATCCCGACCTGATCCATCTGCTGGTGCCGCCGGAAGCCAAGCGCGGTGACGGCGTCATCGACATGCAGCGCTTCATGCTGGAGCGCGTGCGCGCCGACATGGTCAAGCTGCAGACCGAACAGAACGATATCCTGGCGACCTCGCGCAGCAACCTCACCTCGCAGGGGCGCATCCATGGCTCCATCCTGCGCATGCTCGAGGCGCGCACGCTCGAGGAGCTGATCGAGATCATCACCACCGACATGGCGGCGAAGCTCGATGTCGACACGGTGGCGCTGGCCTTCGAGGCGCTCGACCGCCTGCCGCCGGGCGGCAACCGCGGCACACTCAAGATCGTGGCCCGCGGGACCATCGACCGCTTCATGGGCGGCACCAAGGAAATCGTCCTGCTGCCCGACGCCGCGGGCGATCCGGCCCTGTTCGGCGGGGCCGCGACGCTGGTGCGCTCGCAAGCACTCCTGCGGCTGCAGCTGCGCCGCGATGCGCCGCTCGGCCTACTCGCCTTCGGCTCCCGCACCGCCGGCAAGTTCCACTCCGGCCAGGGCACCGAGCTGCTCGGCTTCCTCGCCAAGGCCGTGGAACTGTGCATCCGCGGATGGCTGGACCGCGGCTGACCCTGCCTGCGGTGCCGCCGCCGCCCGCCCAGGGTGACGCGGCCGACGCCTTCGACGCCTGGCGCCTCTGGCTCGCGACCGAGAAACGCGCCTCGCGCCACACGCTATCCTCCTATTCCCGCGACGTCGGCGCGTTCTTCGTCTTCCTCGCTTCTCACCTCGGCGAGCCGCCCGCCTTGCGCGATCTCGCGGCGCTCCGGCCCACGGACTTTCGCGCCTGGCTGGCGGCACGGCGCGGGGACGACCTCAGCGCCATCTCCAATGCCCGCGCCATCTCCAGCCTGCGCGGCTTCTTCGGCTGGCTCGACCGGCGCGGCCTGGGCCACAACCCGCACGTGGCAGGCCTGCGCAGCCCCAAGCTGCCGCGCGCCCTGCCCAAGCCGCTGGTGATTGCCGACGCCGAGCGCATCGTCGCCGATGTCGGCGATTTCCACGACGAGCCGTGGATCGGCATGCGGGACGTCGCGGTCCTCACCCTGCTCTACGGCGGCGGCCTGCGCATCGACGAGGCGCTGTCGCTGAACCGCGACGTGCTGCCGCTGGGCGACACGCTGACCGTCACCGGCAAGGGCCGCAAGCAGCGCATCGTGCCGCTGCTGCCGGCGGTGCGCGAGGCCATCGACAGTTACGTCGCGCGCTGCCCGTTCCAGCCCGGCACGGACGGCCCGCTGTTCCTGGGGGCGCGCGGCAAGCGCCTGCGGGCCGGCATCATCCAGGCGCAGATGCGCAAGGCCCGCGCCGCACTCGGCCTGCCGGAGACCGCCACGCCCCACGCCCTGCGCCACAGCTTCGCCACGCACCTGTTGGGAAACGGCGGCGACCTGCGGGCTATCCAGGAGCTGCTCGGGCACGCTTCGCTGTCGACCACCCAGCGCTACACCGAGGTCGACGCCGAGCGCCTGCTCAAGGTCTACGACCTGGCGCACCCCCGCGCCCGCGAAGGTTAACGCCAGCCCCAAATCTTGCGACCGGTTTCACTTGTATGCGGACCACCGGACCGGCATACCGTCTGGCATGTACGAGATCTCGCAAGCCACCCGCAAAATCTCCGAAATCCTGGCCGACCTCGCCGCCAATGCGGGCGAGCGAGTGCGGCTGCGCGACCTGGTCAACGCGCTGGGAGACCGGGCCTTCGGCCTTCTGATCCTGATCTTCGCCCTGCCCAACGCCGTCGGCCTGGGTACCATCCCCGGCCTGTCGACGGTGTTCGGCGTGCCGCAGATGTTCATCGCCGCCCAGATGGCGCTGGGCTGGCACAAGCCGTGGCTGCCCGACTGGGTGCTCGACAAGTCGCTCGCCCGCGGCGATTTCCTCACCATGGTCAACAAGTCGACGCCCTATCTGCAGCGCGCGGAACGGATGCTGAAGCCGCGCTGGGGTTTCATGTCGTCCTACTTCGCCGAGCGGCTTCTGGGCCTCGTCTTCCTGGTGATGGCCACCATCGTGTCGATGCCGATCCCGGGCGGCAACTGGCCGCCGGCGGTCGCCATGGCTTTCATCTCGATCGGCCTGGTGGAGCGCGACGGCCTCTATATCATCGTCGGCCTCGGCGTCGCGGTGATCGCCGTGCTGATTGCCGGTGCGGTGATCGGTGCCGCCGCTGCCGCCGTCTATTTTGCAGTCACCCATCTGTTCGGGGGTTGATCATGTACACGCTGTTCTGGGCGCCGGGCACCGCTGCCATGGCGCCGCACGCCGCGCTGGAGGAGATCGGCGCGCCGCACAGACTGGTGAAGGTCGACCTCAAGGGCGGCGAGCATCGCAAGCCCGAGTACCTGAAGCTCAACCCGAAGGGCCGCGTGCCGGTGCTGGTGGAAGGCGATTCGCCGCTGACCGAGTCAGCCGCCATCCTGATGCATCTCGCCGACCGCCATCCCGAGGCGAAGCTGGCGCCCGCCCCCGGCACGCCGGAACGGGCGCGCTATTACCAGTGGCTGCTCTATCTCTCCAACACCGTCCAGGCGGCGATGATCGAGTATTTCCATCCCGACTGGTGGTTCGCTGAGCCCGCGCAGCAGGCCGCCCTCAAGGCCAGCGCCGAGAAGCGCATCGGCGCCATGTTCGCCTATATCGACGACGAGCTGGGTAAGGCAGGCCCGTACCTGACCGGCAAGCAGTTTTACGCCTGCGACCTGTTCCTGCACATGATCACCCGCTGGAGCCGCTACTTCGCCAAGCCGGGCTACCAGCGCCCGAACGTCAAGCGGCTGACCGACCTGGTCAAAGCGCGCCCCGCCGTGCAGCGCATGATGGCCGCGCAGGGCATCACGGAGCAGGAGAAGATTTGATTTCTTGTCACCCGCGGGCTTGACCCGCGAGACCATGCTGCCGCGTGCGAGATGGATGCCCGGGTCGAGCCCGGGCATGACGATTAGGAGGTCAGATGGGATTTAAATACGACCACGAGGAGGCCCGTCGAAAAAGTGTGGACCTGATGTTTCGCTTGAGGGGGCCTGCACTCTTCTTTCACGTATTCCTAGTTGGGGCATTTTTCGTCTATCTGTACTTGCAGGATCCCACTTTCATACGGGTCGGGATCATCTACATCGTGATTTTTGCAATTTCGCTCTACCGCGAAGTGAAAATTCAACGCGCCATCAATGAAGCGAAGAGCCGATAGCGCCTAAATGTGAATCGGCCTTCCGTCGACGGCCAGCGCCGCTTCCTTGACCGCTTCGCTCAGCGTCGGATGGGCGTGGCAGGTGCGGGCGATGTCCTCGGCGGTGGCGCCGTACTCCATGCCGAGCACGCATTCGGCGATCAGGTGGCCGGCATCGGGCCCGACGATGTGCACGCCTAAAACGCGGTCGGTCGCCTTGTCGGCCAGGATCTTGACGAAGCCGTCGCTTGAATTCATCGCCCGGGCGCGGCCGTTGGCGGTAAAGGGGAACTTGCCGGTCTTGTAGGCGACATTCTCGGCCTTGAGCTGTTCCTCGGTCTTGCCGACCGTCGCCGCCTCGGGCCAGGTGTAGACCACGCCGGGGATGGCGTCGTAGTTCACGTGGCCATGCTGGCCGGCCAGGATCTCGGCCACCGCCACGCCCTCGTCCTCGGCCTTATGGGCGAGCATCGGCCCGGCGATGACGTCGCCGATGGCGTAGATGCCCTTCACGTTGCTCTGGAAATGCCGGTCGGTGACCACGCGGCCGCGCTCGTCGACGGCGACACCCGCTTCCTTGAGGCCGAGTGCCTCGGTATAGGCCCGCCGGCCGATCGACAGCAACACGATGTCCGTCTCCAGCGTCTCCGCCGTTCCGCCCTTGGCGGGCTCGAGCGTCAAGGACACGCCCTTGTTGGTGACCTTGGCGCCGGTGACCTTGGTGCCGAGCTTGAAGGTCATGCCCTGCTTGCCGAGGATACGCTGCATCTGGGTCGAGACCTCGCCGTCCATGCCCGGCAGGATGCGGTCGAGGAATTCGACCACGGTGACGGCCGAGCCGAGGCGCTGCCACACCGAGCCCATCTCCAGGCCGATATAGCCGCCGCCGATCACCACCATCTTTTTCGGCACCTCGCCCAGCGCCAGCGCGCCGGTCGACGACACGATCTTCTTCTCGTCGACCTCCACGCCCTTGAGCGGCATCGAATCCGAGCCGGTGGCGATGACGATATTCTTGGTCTTGAGAGTGGTGTCCTTGCCGTCCTTGCCCTTGACCACGACAGTACCCGCGCCGGCGACCCGGCCCGTGCCTTCGACGCGGTCGACCTTGTTCTTCTTGAACAGGAACTCCACACCCTTGGTATTGGCCGAGACGACCTTGTCCTTGTGGCCCATCAGGCCGGGCAGATCGAGCGACACGCCGGAGACCTTGACGCCGAAGGCGCCGAGTCCGTGCCTTGCCTCCTCGAACTTCTCCGAGGCCTGGAGCAGCGCCTTGGACGGGATGCAGCCGACATTGAGGCAGGTGCCGCCCAGCGTCGTCATCTTCTCGACGCAGGCGACCTTCATCCCGAGCTGCGCCGCGCGGATGGCGCAGACATAGCCGCCCGGCCCGCTGCCGATGACGACGAGGTCGTATGGGGTGTCGGCCATGTTGAAATCCCTCGCAAAAAACGCGCCGAGACCTTGCCTCAATCGCGGCGCCGGCACAAGCCGAGGGCCCCGCTGTGTTGCCCGTCACTGCCGATGCGTCGGCGCTACGCTATTATTCAGGGCGTAACATCAGGCAATGAAAGCGGGGGCCGATGGCGGGACGTTTATCTCGTGCGCACGCATTCCTCGTCGTCGCGCTTCTCGCCGGGCCAGTCATACCGGCGGGCGCACAGGGCCTCGAGACCGTCGAAGCCGCCTTCCAGGAATGGTTAACGCAGCACAAGATCAGCCGCGGGGTCCTTGCGGTGTCCCGTGGGCGCAAGCTGGTGCTGGCCCGCGCCCATGGCGGTGCCGAGCCGGGCGCACCCGTGCTCCTCGCCAGCCTGTCGAAGGCGGTCACCGGAGCCTGCGTCGGCACGCTCGTCGATGCCGGCAAGCTTGCCTTCGACACCACGGCGGGCACCGCCCTGGCTCCGTTTTTCCAGCGTCACGGCGAGCCGGCCGATCCGCGGATCAAGGAGGCGACGATCGCTGCCCTGCTGGCTCACCGCGCCGGCTTCGACCGCAGCGGCGGCGACCCCGCGACGGGGGCGGCGCTCGGCGAACACCTGCGTACGGCCTCTGTGCGCGACTATGCGATGACTCCGCTCCTGGTGCGCACACTGCGCCAGAAGCTCGCCGAACCGCCGGGGCGCGCCTACTACTACACCAACGCCACCTATCTGATGCTCGGCGCCATCATCGAGACCGTGTCGGGGCGCCCTTACGAGGAGTACTGCCGCGAAGCGGTTCTCCAGCCGCTGGGCATCAACGAGGCGCGGCTCGATCCGCAATGGGGCGGCGTGCTGTCGTCCTTCGGTGGCTGGCGGATGACGGGGCCGCAATATCTGCGCTTCCTCGAGGCTTTCGCCGGCAACTCCAAGGTGCTCGGCCCCAAGTCGCTCGCCTTCATGGCCAGCGGCGATGACAAATGGACCAGCGACCGCCGGGAGACCTACTACGCCCTCGGCACAAATGTGCGCCCCGCCAGCGGGGGCCGGAACATCTGGCATGCGGGCTCGTGGAGCTTCAACTTCAACAACGCGGTCAACCGGGACTTGCGCGAGAGCACCGGCACCTTCGCGGTGTCGCAGGCGCGTGGCGTCTCGTGGTTCGCCTATTACACGCCCAAGCCGGGCGATGGCGCGGTCAACGAGCTGGACCGCGGGATCAGCCGGGCGCTCAGCGCGGTGAAGGACTGGCCGGACGTCGACCTCAACCCGCGTTTCGGGCTTTGATGCGAGGCGGCCCGCGGCGATGGTCGATTGCCGTCGCCGTCTGCGTCGCGCTCTGCGCCCTGGCGGCGGCGCAGCCGACCCTGCCGGAGACGGTCGACGCCTTCGATGCCGTGTACCGCCCCTGGCTGGAGAAGCACCGTGCATCCCAGGCGGTGCTGGCCGTCAGCTATCGTGGCCGCCTGGTGCTCGCCCGGGGCTACGGCGGCGCCGCGCCCGAGACGCGCATGCATATCGGCAGCCTGTCGAAGGCCATCACCGCGGCCTGTGTCGCGACCCTGATCCAGGGCGGCAAACTCGATTTCAGCACGACCCTGGACCAGGTGCTGGCCGGTTATTTCCGCGACTACGGCGAGCCCCGCGACGCACGCATCCGCACCATCACCATCGAGCAGTTGCTGATCCACCGCGGCGGCTTCGGCACGCCGACCAACCGCGATCCGTTCAGCCGCTCGCTCGACGACCAGCTCAAATACCGGCAACGCTCGGCCATCACCATGGCAGGAACGCTGCAAGGGATCATGCGCGTCGAGCTGGGCAGCGCGCCGGGTGAAATCCATCGCTACGCCAATGCCGGCTATCACACGCTCGGCACGATCATCGAGATCGTCTCGGGCCAGACCTACTCCCGATACTGCGCCGACAGCGTGCTGGCACCGGCCGGCATCCGGGGTGCCGGGCTCAGCGCCACCAACTTCCTGCGCGGCGCCAGCGGCGGATGGGTTCTCTCGGGACCCGAATATCTGGGGTTCTACAAGCTCTTCGAGCCAGGCAACGATACCGTGCTTTCGGCGGCGACCAAGACCTGGATGTTCGCCGCCGACGGCAAATGGATCGACGAGCCGCGCGGCACGTTCTATTCGCTGGGTGTGTTCATCCGGCCGACCAAGGAGGGGCGCTTCGTCATGGCCCATACCGGCGGCTATACCGCGACCTCGAACGAAGGTCCGGCGCATTACCCCTACGGCGCCGTGGTCACGCGCAACGAGAACGGTCTCACCTGGTTCGCGGCCCACGTGCCGCTGCTCTCGAGCGAGGCCCGGCGCGAGCTCGGCGCCGAGCTGCGCCGCGCCGCCGCCGCGGTCAAGGACTGGCCAGCGACCGACCAGTTCCCCGCTTTCGGGCTGAAGTAGCGCTTACATCTCGAGGATGAAGCGCGCCGGATCCTCGAGGCATTCCTTGATCCGCACCAGGAAGGTCACGGCCTCGCGGCCGTCGACGATGCGGTGGTCATAGGACAGGGCGATGTACATCATCGGCCGAAGCTCGATCTTGTCGCCGACCGCCACCGGCCGCGGCTGGATCTTGTGCATGCCGAGGATGCCGGATTGCGGCGGGTTGAGGATCGGCGTCGACATCAGCGAGCCGAAGATGCCGCCGTTGGTGATGGTGAAGGTGCCGCCAGTCATCTCCTCGACCGAGAGCTTGCCGTCGCGCGCCCGGCGGCCGAGATCGGCGATGGTCTTCTCGATGTCGGCGAAGCTCTTGTGGTCGGCGTCGCGCACCACCGGGACGACCAGGCCCTGCGGCGTCGAGACGGCGACCGAGATGTCGTAGTGGTTCTTGTAGATGATGTCCTCGCCGTCGATCTCGGCGTTGACGCCGGGCAGCTCCTTGAGCCCCACGATGCACGCCTTGACGAACAGCGACATGAAACCGAGCTTGATGCCGTGCTTCTTCTCGAAGCCCTCGTTGTACTTCGAGCGCAGCGCCATGACCGCGCTCATATCCACCTCGTTGAAGGTGGTGAGCATGGCGGCGGTGTTCTGCGCCTGCTTCAGGCGCTCGGCCACCCGCTTGCGCAGGCGGGTCATCTTGACGCGCTCCTCGCGCGGCCCGAGGTCGCGCGGCGCCGAAGGGGCCGGCGCCGGGCGAGCCGCCGCGGTCTGCACGTCACTCTTGGTCACCCGACCGTCCTTGCCGGAGCCCTGGATCGAGGCGGGATTGACGCCGGTCTCGGCCAGCGCCTTGCGCGCCGCCGGGCCCGGATCCTTGGCGGCAGCAGGAGCCGCGGCGGGTGCGGGGGCCGGCGCAGCCTTGGCTGCAGCAGGAGCAGCGGCGGCGGCGGGTTTCGCAGCGCCTTTCGCCGGACCGGTGCCCGGCGCCACGCTGCCGAGAATGGCGCCGACATTCACCGTCTGGCCGGCCTGGACCTTGATGCCTTCGAGCGTGCCGGCCGTGGGCGACGGCACTTCGACCGTGACCTTGTCGGTCTCCAGCTCCACCAGCGGCTCGTCGGCGGCGATCGCATCGCCGACATTCTTGAACCACTTGCCAACCGTCGCCTCGGTGACGGATTCGCCGAGGGTCGGCACCTTGATATCCACGCCCATTCTGATCCCCTGTTTCTAACCGCCCGTCTCTAACCGGCAGTGCCGCTCAATCCGAGAGCGCCTGATCAACGAGTTTCGCCTGCTCGGCGTTATGACGCTTGTAGCTGCCGGTCGCCGTCGCGGCGTATTCCGGCCGGCCGACATAGCGCGGCCGACCGATCTTGAGCTTCGCCGTCGCCAGCGTCTCCTCGAGGCGCGGCTCGACGAACTGCCAATAGCCGAGATTCTTGGGCTCTTCCTGGCACCACACCACACTCTTCACGTTCTTGTAGCGCACCATTTCCTTGGCCAGCGCATTGAACGGGAACGGGTAGAGCTGCTCGACCCGCATGATGATCGTGTCCTTGAGGCCGCGCTTCTCGCGCTCCTCGAACAGGTCGAAATAGACCTTGCCGGTGCACAGGACGATCTTCTTGATCTTGTCGTCGGCGGCCGGCGGCTTGTCGTCCCACAGCACGCGGTGGAACGTGGTGTTCGGGCCCATCTCCTCGAGCTTCGACACCGCCAGCTTGTGACGCAGCAGCGACTTGGGCGTGAAGATGATCAGCGGCTTGCGGAAGGGCCGGTGCAGCTGGCGCCGCAGGACGTGGAAGTAGTTCGACGGCGTCGTCAGGTTGCAGACCTGCATGTTGTCCTCGGCGCAGAGCGCCAGGAAGCGCTCGGGATGGGCCGAGGAATGCTCGGGGCCCTGCCCTTCGTAGCCGTGCGGCAGCAGCATCACCAGGCCCGACATGCGCAGCCACTTCGATTCGCCGGAGCTGATGAACTGGTCGATGATGGTCTGGGCGCCGTTGACGAAATCACCGAACTGCGCCTCCCACAGGGTCAGCGCCTTGGGCTCGGCCAGCGAGAAGCCGTAATCGAAGCCGAGCACGGCGAACTCGGAGAGCGGGCTGTCGATCACCTCGAACGGCGCCTGGCCGTCCTTGATGTGATTGAGCGGGACGTACTTCGCCTCGCTTTCCTGGTCGGTGAACACGGCATGACGCTGGGAGAACGTGCCGCGGCCGGAATCCTGGCCGGACAGCCGGACCGGCGCGCCCTCGGCGAGCAGCGTGCCGAAGGCCAGCGCCTCGGCCGTCGCCCAGTCGAGGCCGGACCCGGCCTCGATCGCCTTGCGCTTGTTCTCGAGCACGCGCTTGAGCGTCTTGTGAATGTTGAAATCGGACGGGTACGAGGTGAGTGCTTTACCCACTTCGCGCAGGCGCTCCATCGGCACGTCGGTCTTGCCGCGGCGGTCCTCGCCCGAGGCGATCTCCAGGCCGCTCCAGCTGCCTTCCAGCCAATCGGCCTTGTTGGGCTTGTAACCGCCCTTGGCGGCCTCGAACTGGCTTTCGAGATGGGCGGTGAAGTCGGCGACCATCTTCTCCGGCTCGCCCGGCGGCAGCGTGCCTTCCTCGACCAGCTTGCGACCGTAGATCTCGCGCGCCGTCGGGTGGCTGGCGATCGCCTTGTACATCAGCGGCTGGGTGAAGGACGGCTCGTCGGACTCGTTGTGCCCGTGACGCCGGTAGCAGAACATGTCGATGACGACGTCCTTGAGGAAGCGCTGGCGAAACTCCGTGGCGATGCGCGCCACGTGCACCACGGCTTCCGGGTCGTCGCCGTTGACGTGGAAGATCGGCGCCTGGATCGTCTTGGCCACGTCGGTCGGGTACGGCGACGAGCGCGAATACTGCGGCGAGGTGGTGAAGCCGATCTGGTTGTTGACGATGAAGTGGATGGTGCCGCCGGTGCGGTAGCCACGCAGCTCCGACAGCATCATGGTCTCGGCGACGATGCCCTGGCCGGCGAAGGCCGCATCGCCGTGCAGCAGCAGGCCCATGCACTGGACCATCTGCTCCTCGCGGCTCAGGCTCTTGCGCTGCATCTGCTTGGCGCGAACCTTACCGAGAGCAACAGGATTCACGCATTCGAGATGCGACGGGTTGGCGGTCAGCGACAGGTGGACCTTCTGGCCGTCGAAGTCGCGGTCGGACGAGGTGCCGAGATGGTACTTCACGTCGCCCGAGCCCTGGACGTCTTCCGGCTGGGCGGCGTTGCCCTGGAATTCCGAGAAGATCGCCGCGAACGGCTTGCCCATGAAGTTGGCGAGAATGTTGAGCCGGCCGCGATGCGGCATGCCGATGACGATCTCGCCCACGCCGAGCTGGCCGCCGCGCTTGATGATCTGCTCGAGGGCCGGGACGGCCGATTCGCCGCCGTCGAGACCGAAGCGCTTGGTGCCGGTGTACTTCTTGTCGAGGAACTTCTCGAAGACCTCGGCGGCGGTCAGGCGCTCGAGGATCGCCCGCTTGCCCTTGGGCGAGAAATCGGTGTGGTTGCGCGCACCTTCGATGCGCTCCTGGATCCAGCTCTTCTGCGCCGGATCGCTCATATGCATGAACTCGACGCCGATCGTGCCGCTGTAGGTGTCGCGCAGGATCGAGACGATCTCGCGCAGGGTCGCGGTCTCGCGGCCCAGCACGCCGTCGATGAAGATCGGCCGGTCGTAGTCGGCCTCGGTGAAGCCGTAGCTCGCCGGCTCGAGCTCGGGATGCGGCTCGCGCTTCTCCAGGCCCAGCGGATCGAGCCGCGCCGCCAGATGGCCGCGGATGCGGTAGGCGCGGATCAGCATGAGCGCGCGAACGGAATCGAGAGTCGCGGCGCGGACCTGATCGATACTGACCGAGGCCGTCGCCGCGCCGTTGGCGCCATTGCCCTTCTTCTTGGCTGGCGCGTCGTCCGTCTCGATCGGCAGGCTGGTGCGCGGCGCCCACGAGGCGCCCCGCAGATCGGCATCGATCGCCGCCGGGTCGTCGCGCAGCTCGGCGAAGAACTGCTGCCAGCTCGCATCGACCGAGCCGGGGTTCTGGAGATACCGGTGGTAGAGCTCGGCGATGAACGGCGCGTTGGTGCCGCTCAGGAGGGTCGAAAGATCAGGTTGGCTGGCCATCGCGCTCAAGGTCCCTGACAGTCATGGGGTATCCGGCCCCCGGAAGGGAGCCGGCCAAAGACGGTTAAGAACCCATTATAGGCAGCCGTGGGCTAACCTTTCATTACTTTCAACATGGTACTGCCCAGGCTGGCGGGCGAGTCGGCGATGGCAAACCCCGCCGCCTTGAGGGCCGCGAACTTCGAGGGGGCATCGCCCTTACCGCCTGAGATGATGGCGCCGGCATGGCCCATGCGCCGTCCCGGGGGGGCGGTGGAGCCGGCGATGAAGCCGACCATGGGCTTCTTGACCTTGGAGCGGCGCACGAACTCGGCCGCGTCCTCCTCGGCCGAGCCGCCGATCTCGCCGATCATGATGATGCCTTGCGTCTCCGGGTCGGCCAGGAACAGCTCCAGGCAATCGATAAAATTGGTGCCATTCACCGGGTCGCCGCCGATGCCGATGCAGGTGGTCTGGCCGAGCCCGGCCGCCGTGGTCTGGGCCACCGCCTCATACGTCAGGGTGCCCGAGCGCGAGACGATGCCGATCTTGCCCCGGCTGTGGATGTGCCCCGGCATGATGCCGATCTTGCACTCCCCGGGCGTGATGATGCCCGGGCAGTTGGGGCCGATCAGCCGGCTCTGGGAGCCCTGCATGGCCCGCTTGACCCGCACCATGTCCAGAACCGGGATGCCCTCGGTGATGCACACCACTAGCGGGATCCCGGCATCCACCGCCTCCAGGATGGCGTCCGCGGCGAAGGGCGGCGGCACGTAGATCACCGAGGCATTGGCACCCGTCTTCTCCACCGCCTGGGACACGGTGTCGAACACCGGCAGGTTGAGGTGCTGGGTGCCGCCCTTACCGGGGGTGACACCGCCGACCATCTTGGTGCCGTAGGCGATGGCCTGTTCCGAATGGAATGTGCCCTGGGCGCCCGTGAAGCCCTGGCAGATGACCTTGGTGTCTTTGTTGACGAGGACGGCCATGTTACGCGGCCTCCTTCACGGCCTTGACTATCTTTTGGGCAGCATCGGCGAGGTTGTCCGCCGAGACGATCTTCAGCCCGGACTGCTTGAGGATCTTCTTGCCCAGCTCGACATTCGTCCCTTCCAGCCGCACCACCAGCGGCACTTCCAGGCCGATCTCCTTGGCCGCCGCCACCACGCCCTCGGCGATGATGTCGCAGCGCATGATGCCACCGAAGATGTTGACCAGGATGCCCTCGACCTTGGGGTCGGAGAGGATCAGCTTGAAGGCCGTGGTCACCCGCTCCTTGGTGGCGCCGCCGCCGACATCGAGGAAGTTCGCCGGCTCGCCGCCGTAGAGCTTGATGATGTCCATGGTGGCCATGGCCAAGCCGGCGCCGTTGACCATGCAGCCGATGCTGCCGTCGAGCTTGACGTAGTTGAGCTCGTGCTTGGCCGCCTCGCGTTCCGTCGGATCTTCCTCATCCGCGTCGCGCATCTCCTCGATATCCTTGTGCCGGAACAGCGCGTTATCGTCGAAGTTCATCTTGGCATCGAGGGCGATGACCTCGCCGCCGCCGGTGATGACCAGCGGGTTGATCTCGACCGTGGAAGCATCGAGCTTGGTGAAGGCCTCGTACATGGCCGAGAGGAACTTGACCCCCGCCCCGACCTGCTTGCCCTCCAGGCCCAGCCCGAAGGCGATCTTGCGGGCGTAGAAGGGCTGCAGGCCGGCGACCGGGTCGATCGCCACCTTGATGATCTTCTCCGGGTGCTTGGCCGCCACTTCCTCGATATCCATGCCGCCTTCGGTCGAGGCCATGGCCGTGATCCGGCTGGTCGCCCGGTCGAGCAGCATGCCGAGGTAGATCTCGCGCTTGATGTCCAGGCCGGCCTCGACATAGACCCGCTTGACCTCTTTGCCCTTCGGGCCGGTCTGCTTGGTGACCAGGACCTTGCCCAGCATCGCCGCGGCCTGCGCCTTGGCGTCGGCCGGGTTCTTGGCGATGCGCACCCCGCCCTTGCCGTTCGGGTCGTCCTTGAAGCGGCCGGCACCGCGGCCGCCGGCATGGATCTGCGCCTTCACCGCAACAATCCCGCCACCCAGATCGGTCGCGATCTTCTCCGCTTCCTCGGGCGTGAACGCCACGCCGCCCTTGGGAACGGCGACGCCGTATTTCGCCAGCAACGATTTAGCCTGGTACTCGTGAATGTTCATGCTGAAGCCTCCCCGATCGCGACGCCTAGAGCTTGCCTTCCTTCTTCAGGATCCCCGTGGCCACGTCGCAGAGCGTCTTCACGGCACTAACCGACTTGTCGAGCATCGCCTTTTCGTCGGCGTTGAGCTTGATCTCGACGATCTTCTCCACGCCGTCCTTGCCGATGACGACCGGCACGCCGACATAGATGTCCTTGAGCCCGTACTGGCCGGTCAGCCAGGCGGCGCAGGGCAGCAGGCGCTTCTTGTCGAGCAGGTAGCTCTCGGCCATGGCGATGGCCGAGGCGGCCGGGGCGTAGAAGGCCGAGCCGGTCTTGAGCAGCCCGACGATCTCGGCGCCGCCGTCGCGGGTGCGCTGGACGATCTTGTCGATCTTCTCCTGTGTCGACCAGCCCATCTGGATCAGGTCGGGAACCGGGATACCGGCGACGGTCGAGTAGCGGGTGAGCGGCACCATCGTGTCGCCATGGCCGCCGAGCACGAACGCGGTCACATCCTCAACGGAGACGCCGAACTCCCAGGCGAGGAAGGTGCGGAAGCGCGCCGAATCAAGCACGCCAGCCATACCGACCACCTTGTTGTGCGGCAGGCCGGAGAGCTCGCGCATCACCCAGACCATCACGTCGAGCGGGTTGGTGATGACGATGACGAAGGCGTTCGGGCAATGGGCCTTGATGTTGTCGGCGACATTGGCGATGACCTTGGCGTTGATGGCGATCAGGTCGTCGCGCGACATGCCGGGTTTGCGCGGCACGCCGGCGGTGACGATCACCACGTCGGCGCCCTTCATATCGGCGAAATTGTTGGTGCCGGCCAGCACGGCATCGAAGCCCTCGACCGGCGCGGTCTGGGCGAGGTCGAGCGCCTTGCCCTGGGGCACGCCCTCGACGATGTCGATCAGCACCACGTCGCCGAGGTTCTTGAGCCCGGCCAGGAGGGCAAGGGTGCCACCGATCTGACCGGCGCCGACGAGCGCGATTTTGTTGCGAGCCATGAGAGGACCTCGAATGTGTGCGAAACGGTTAAGGGCGAACGGTTAACGGCCGTCACGATGAGGAGGGCGTCCGCCGGCCGGATTTTTTCGGCCTCGCGAACCTGCCGCCGCAATCTTTCGCGGCTGCACAAAGATGCTGTTAGGTAACGCGAATCCGGGCGCGAGGGCAAGGGCCAGCCCCCGTCATCGCGGATCGCCGGTTAATAAATGCCGCAGATGCAAAAAAGCGGCGCGCGGGCGACCCCTGGGGCCCCCCGCGCGCCGGTCGGCTCGGTGCTGGAACGGCCGAGTTACTTCGGTGCCGCCTTGCCCTCGTAGCGCTTGGACCATTCGGCCAGGATCCGGTCGCGCTGGGTGGCCATGAAGTTGAAGTCCATCTTGGTCATCGCGGCGGGTGCGGTGGGCGGATAGCCGGCTGGCAGCCCGCTCAGGTCCTTATGCGCCACGACGGCGTAGTACTTGATGTACATCTCGCTCGCCTTCTTGGTGACGCTCCAGTCGACGAGGCGCTGCGCGGCGGCGAGATTCTTCGTGCCCTTGACGATCGCCGTGGCTTCGAGATCCCACGCCAGGCCTTCCTTGGGCACGATGAGCTCGAGCGGAGCGCCTTGCGCCTTCTCGCGCACGCCGCGCATGTCGAGGCCGATGCCCACCATGCGCTCGCCGCGCGCCGCCTGAACGCAAGGGGCGGAGCCCGAATGCAGGTAGTTGGCGATGTTCTCGTGCAGCCTGTCCATGAAGGCCCAGGCTTGCGCCTCGCCCATCGCCTGGATCCAGCTCACCACCTGCATGTAGCCGGTGCCGGAGGAGGCCGGATGCGGCATGACGATGCTGTTCTTGAATTTGGGATCGGTCAGATCCTGCCACGAGGCGGGTGTGGGCGCGCCGGCCTTCTTCTGCTCCACCGTGTTGAGGCAGACGAGCGCCAGGAAGGCCTCGACCGCGGTGTAGTTCATCGGCTCCGTCGCGGCCTTGAGCTGCGGCTTGATGTCGGCCGCGCCCTTGGGCGTGTAGCGATGCACGATGCCGGCATTGTCGAAGATCAGGATGCTGGTGGCCGCAAGGCCCCAGATGATGTCGGCGCGGGGGTTGTCCTTCTCGGCCAGCACGCGGGCGGTGATGACGCCCGTGGAATCGCGCACCCAGGCGATCTCGACATCGGGGTTGTCCGCCTCGAAGGCCTGCTTGTAGGGCTGGAGCTGGTCGTTCTCCAGCGCCGTGTAGACCGTCAGGCGCGTCTTCTGCGCCTGCGCCTCGCCTGCCCCACCGATCGTCAGGGCCGCCGCCATCGCCAGCGCTCCGGCCGTCCAGCTCAATTGCCGCCTGTTCATGGATTTTCCCCTTTCGCCGTCCGCCCGGGCCCCGTCCCGCTGACGAGGCCGCCGGAAACCCCGGCCTTGGAGAAATAGTTTGCATATGCAAAATAGATTTTGCAACTCCAACATTGGCTTTTTATACTCGGAATGGGACGCCGGCGCCCGGGTTAAGGCGCGGGACCCGGGGAGACGCCATGGACTTCATCTTCATGCTGACCCGCGATGATCGCACGATCGAGGACGCGCTTGCCGTGCTCGACGACGCGGTGGCGGTGGGCCTGCGCCATATCGGCTTCAAGGACATCGGCGCGACACCCGAGACCTTGCGCGAGCTCACCAGGCGCATTCGCGAGGCCGGCGCCACCAGCTACATGGAGGTGGTCAGCACCAGCCGCGCCGCGGCGCTGCATTCGGCGGCCATCGCGGCCGAGATCGGCGTCGACCGCCTGCTCGGCGGCACCGAGGTCGAGGCCACCCTGCAGGTGCTCGACGGCACCCGCACCGACTACTTCCCCTTCCCCGGCTTTCCCGAGGGACACCCGACCAAGCTCGGCGGCTCGGCGCTGGAGATCGCCGCTCACTGCACCTCCTATCTGGGCAAGGGCTGCCGCGGCGTCGACCTGCTCGCCTACCGGGCCACGGCCGCCGATCCGCTGGAGCTGGTGCGCGCCGCGCGCAACGCCCTCGGCCAGCGCGGCGAGCTCATCGTCGCCGGCAGCGTCAATTCCTTCGAGCGTATCGAGGCCCTGCGCGCCGCCGGCGCCGATGCCTTCACCATCGGTTCGGCGATCTTCGACGGCTCGCTATCCCCGCGCGCCGGCACACTGCGCGCCCGGCTCGAAGCCGTGGTCGCCGCCTGCGAAGGCCGCGCGGCGGCCTGATCATCATGACCAAAGGCGATGACACGCTGAGCCGGGTGCTGGCCGGCCGCTTCCCCGATCCCGACTCCGCGGGCATGCTGCAGGTCGCCACGCGCCACGTGGTCATCGGCCCGTCACTCGCCGCCCGCGCGCCCGACCTGCTGCGCGCTTCAGGCCTCACCGGCCAGCGGCTGGCCGTGGTCAGCGATCCCGAGACCCAGCGCGTGCTCGGCGCGCGGGTCGAGCTGGCGCTCGCCGGCCAGACGCGTATCGACCGGATCGTGCTCGGCTCGAACCCGCATCCCGACGAGGCCAGCGTCGAGCGCGTGCGCACCGCCGCGGCAGCCTGCGATGCGCTGGTCGCCGTCGGCTCTGGCACGGTCAACGACATCGTCAAGCTGGCCGCCTTCCAGCTCGGCAAGCCCTACGCCGTGTTCGGCACCGCGCCCTCGATGAACGGCTACACCTCGCCGACCGCGGCGATCACCGTGCACGGCCACAAGAAGTCGCTGCCGGCGGCGGCGGCGCTGGGCGTGTTCCTCGACACGGGCGTGCTGGCCGCGGCACCGGCGCGCATGATCCGCGCCGGACTGGGCGACAGCCTGTGCCGCTGCACCGCGCAAGCCGACTGGCTGCTCGCCCACCTGCTGCGCGGCGAGCCCTACCGCGAGGCGCCGTTCACCCTGCTCAAGGAGGACGAGGACGCGCTGCTCGCCGCCCCCGAGGCGCTGCTGAACGGCGACCGCGCGGCGATGGAGCGGCTGGCGCGCACGCTCATCCTCTCGGGCTTCGGCATGGCGATCTGCGGCAACAGCAAGCCGGCGAGCCAGGGCGAGCACCTGATCAGCCACTATGCCGACATGCTGGCGCGCCCGGACTGGCAGCAGAACTTGCACGGCGAGCAGATCGCGGTGACCACCCTGACCATGGCGCGGCTGCAGCAGCGGGCGCTGACCGAGCCCGCCCCCCAGCTGCGGCCCGCCCCGGCCAAGGCCGAGGAGTTCCGCGCCCATTTCGGCGCCGAGCTCGGCGACACCTGCTACGCCGAGTTCACCCGCAAGCAGCCCGACGCGGCTGCCACCGAGGCGATCAACCGGCGCCTGGCCGCCGACTGGCCGGCGATCCAGGCGCGCATCGCCGCCATCAGCCGCCCCGCCCAGCAGCTCCACGACATCCTGCGCCGGGCCGGCGCCCCGACCACGCCGGCCGATCTCGGCTGGCCCGACCGTTTCTACCGCGACGCGGTGCGCCACGCCCGCGAGATCCGCGACCGCTGGACCTTCCTCGATTTCGCCGCCGACATCGGCACCCTCGCCAAGGCGGCGGCCTGATCGGTTCATCCGGGTCCGGCAATGGCGTAAGGTCCCCGGCATGAAGGCCCCCGCCAAGACTGGGACGATTCGCCTGTCGGCCGACGAGCGCCACGCCCGCATCCTGCGGGATCTCAGGCTCAACCCGGCGCTGCGCGTCGCGCACCTGGCCAAGGCCTTCGGCGTCACCACCGAGACCATCCGCCGCGACCTCGATGCGCTGGGCGCCGACGGCAGGCTGGCCCGTACCTATGGCGGCGCCGCCGCCGCTCCCGGCGAGCGCGAGCCGGCGCTGCACGAACGCCAGCACCTTCGTGTCGCGGAACGCAACCGCATCGGGGGGCGTGCCGCCGCGTTGATCAAACCGGGCGACGTCCTGATGATCGATTCGGGCTCGACGACTCTCCATTTCGCCCGCCACCTCGCATCCCGGCTCAAGAACCTGACGGTGATCACCAACTCACCCGCCATCGCCGCGACGCTCGGCGTCAACGGCACCATGAAGATCATCCTCTGCCCGGGCGAATACGATACCTTCGAGGGTGGCGTATTCGGGGTCCATACGGTGGAGTTCCTCAAGCAGTGGCACGCCGATCGCACGCTCATCGGGGCGAGCGGCATGAGCATCGGGGGCCCGAGCGAGGCGATTTCAGACGCCGTTCACATCAAGCGCGCCATGATGGCCCAGGCCAAGCGGTCGACGCTGCTGGCCGATGCGACGAAGTTCGACCAGCGGCACCTCGAGCTCATCCACCCATGGCACTTGGTCGACGAGGTCGTGGTCGATCAGAAGCCGCCTCCACCCCTGGCGGAGGCGCTGCGTGAAGCCGACGTGAAAGTTCTTGTCGCGCCGGCGTGAGGGCCGCTTGACGAGTGCCGGCAGCGCCTGCACATCGGGGCAAAATAAGTCCGAGGAGAATTTGCATTAATACCTGTGCTGACACAGCTTTCAGGGTCGTTGTTGCTTAGCACAACCTATGATAGGAACCGGCAGAAGTTATTCAGCCGAAGGGGCAGCGAATGGCGTCAGCGGCGATTCGACTGCGGCTCAAGTTCGAGCCGGAGGTTGGCCAATTTCCCGGCCTTGACCACTACCATGGCGCCAAGACGCAGCTAGGCTACGCGAAGCTTCTTCGCATCCTAATTAACTTCATTTTGAAACAAGAGATCAGAAAGAAAGCAACCGCCGTCGACGGATTCGAGATTCGGTTTGGCCTGTCGAGACATGGAAGCCTCGTACAAGATCTCTACCTCTACGCTACACAACCAGAAATCCAAGAGGCGTTAAGAGCCTTAGGTCAAAATGCACTTTACGATCTTTTAAAATGGGGATTTGGCGGCCTAGTAGCGGGAGCAACCGCAGTTATTACAAAAAATCGTCAAGCGAATAAGAAAATCGCTGCCTTGTCACGCGATGTCGCCGAATTAAAGAAAGTCCTAGAGCCAGCCCTGAAGGAAGCTCATTCATCGGTTCGCGAGCAGGGCATCAAATCATCCCTCTACCTAAAAAGCCGAAAGCTTTATGAGTTCAACCAAATCTCACTTCGTCGGATCGAAGGCGTGCGGCCCGAGCCGAATACAGAAGTTGTCGAGGTCCATATCAGCAAGCTCAACGGCCGGACAGGTACGGGCCGATTAGTCTTTGAGCCCCAAGGCCGGTCGTATTCCTTTTATCCGGCCACAGAACTTACTGGTGAAGAGATGGCTATTTTAGCCGACAACCTCAATAAGTACGTAAACGAGACATTTGTGAAAGTAAAATTGAAGGTACGTAAGTTCACCACGGCCGCCGGCAAGCTTGCATTCTATGATCTGTATAGCGTCAGCCGGTGATCACACAGATATTCTCGGCGATCTAGCCTAGCGAACGTACGCCGAAAGGCCTCCTGCTGTTATCGTTACGCTTCGCGCGCCAAATAGCGCCTTGTACCGATCAGCTGCGGGACCCGCACCCTTAACGATGACTTCAATCTTCTTTTTTTCATGTCCCCTTTGGTCGAGCTTCAACTGGCACGACTTCAATAGATGCTTAAATTCGTAGTCTGCTTCCGGCAGCGAGTATCCGACAAATATCCAGTCCTTTGCAGATGACAGCATCTGCTCTGCAGCAAGCCATGCGTTGCTGAAAGCGTGCGTCCGAAACGACTTCTTAAAGCTGAATGTAGCTATGTGAGGACCAACGGCCGAACTACAGATCGGACAATCTCGTTCCCCCGGCGCGATCCCAAGGGCACGATTGAATTCCGCACCTCGAAAATCTGCTTCAAATAGCCGGAAGTCAGATCGAATCAAGCCAGCCTGGATATTCAGTGATAGCTTCTTATACCGGTCAAAGAAGACAGCCCGACAGTTATCACAGTAGACCCAGTTACTTGACCCATGAACTTTCGCGATCTTGATGGCACTAGCTTCGTCGTCAAACAAAGCTGAACTGCGCCAGATGTAACTCGAAACGCAGTAGCTAACGGGACGACTCGGCGCAAGCTCTTCCAAGTGTCGCTCTAGAACGATGTCCCAATTGAGGACGATGAAACCAACCGGGCTGGGAGAGTCGCATACGCCGACCTTGTGAAGAAATTTCTTTATGTCCGAAGAAACGTGAAAGCGAGCATCGAGGATCTGAAAGGTGCGGAAGATTAACATCCGCCTCAGAGCACGCAGTTTCTTGGGAGTAAATGTTAGACCGAAATTGTGCCCGCTTCCCGCAGACAAATCGATCATTGTGAACATGTCTTCCAATGAAGGTAGGGCATCCCCTTCTTTCCAATGAAAACATTGAGCGAGATATTCCCGAATTGCTTTCGTGATCCGCTGATCTATGGCGCTGACAAAGTTTGTGCCTAGCAATTGAGATGAGAACTCTGCCTGGGTGGGTAAGCCGGCATTCACAGAGAACCCGGCGCCGAGAACAATTGCTGTCTTAACCGACATTCCCCACCCTCTTGTGCGCAATCTAACAGTCGAGCCTCGCGGAAAGGATACTTTCGGCCGTCAGTTGCTTGGCCGGATCAGGTCAGGTGCGGGCTCTTGATATAGGCGTCGCTCTGCATCTCAGCGAGGCGCGAGGCGGTGCGCTGGAACTCCTTGGCATGATCGCCCGCGCCGCACAGCCGGTCGGCCGGCACCGAAGCGGCGCAGATCAGGTTCACACGATGCTCGTAGAGCTCGTCGATCAGCGTCACGAAGCGCCGCGTGGCATCGCGCATGTCGGGCTTGAGCTCCGGGATGCCGTCGAGCACCAGGGTATGGAACTGCGTGGCGATGGCGGCATAGTCCGCCGGCCCGAGCGGCTTCTCGCAGAGCTCCGCGAAGGTCGCCATGGCGGCGCGGTTGGCCACGCGCGGCAGGCGCAACATACGCCCGAGCACCAGCACGTCCTCCGGCCCCGGCGTCTCGTCCCCGGCCAGATCGGTGAAGGCTGACTCCAGCGCCGCCGTCGCCGCGGCGCCCAGCGGCGTATGGTAGACCGTCATCCCGGCCGCGCGGTTGAGGCGGTAGTCGGTCGCCGATTCGAGCTCGAGCACGTCCATCTTCTGCTTGAGGATCTCGATCGCCGGCAGGAACAGCTCGCGCTGCAGCCCGCCCTTGTAGAGATCGTCGGGCAGCGTGTTCGAGGTGCCGACCACGACCACGCCCTTGTCGAACAGCGCCCCGAACAGCCGGCCGAGGATCACCGCATCGGCGATGTTGGTGACCTGGAACTCGTCGAAGCACAGCAGCCAGGCCTCGGCCGACAGCCGTTCGGCGAGCGGCGGGATGGGATCGGCATCGCCGGATTTCTTCGCCAGGGTCTGGCGCCACTCGTGGATGCGCTTATGGACCTCGAGCATGAACTCGTGGAAATGCACGCGCCGCTTCTTGGGCACCGACGAGGCGGCAAAGAACAGGTCCATGAGCATGGACTTGCCGCGCCCGACCTGGCCGACGAGGTACAACCCCATGGGCGGGGCACCCGCACCACCGAGGCCGAGGCCACGCGCGAAGCCGAGATTGGCGCGCCAGAAGCCCGGGCCGGCCTTGGGCTCGTAGTCGAGGAGCGCCCCGTGCAGGGTTTCGAGCTTTTCGGCCGCCAGCGCCTGGGCTGGATCGGGACGAAGCTCACCCGCCGCCAGCTTCGCGCGGTAGGCGGCCAGCGGCGACAAACGTTGGGGTTCGGGTGTGGCGTCAGGCATCGCGAATCTGTTTCGCGCCGCCGGATTTGTCCGGCGACGGGGCCATTATAGGCGGGAGGCTTGCGCCCGTGCCAGTGCCGCCTCGGCCTCGGCCACGAGGCGTGCGACGATGGCCGCGGCGGGCTCGACTTTCTTAACCAGGTCGACCCCCTCCCCGGCCCAGACGACCATGGTCCCGGTATCGCCCTTGTCGGCCGCGGCGAAATACCGCGGGCGTTCGCTATCCAGCCCGTCACGCAACGCCGCCTCATTGCCGTGCCAGCGCGCCGAGAAGTCGTTGGCCAGCGCCCGGCCGGTGTACTGCTCCGGCCAGTCGATGGCCCGGCCGATATCGAAGACGCGCGTGCGCAAGGTCTCGTCGCCGCCTGCCATGGCGATGCGCTGTTTGACATTGGGATGCGACAGCGACTCCTCGGCGGCAATGAAGCGCGTCCCGACCAGCACGCCCGCTGCCCCCAGGGCCAGGGCGGCGGCCAACCCCCGCCCGTCGGCGATCCCGCCCGCCGCCAGAACCGGAACGGGGTGAACCGCATCGACCACGGCCGGGACCAACGGCAGCGTCGAGCGCCCGCTGTTCGGATCGCCGCCATGGCCGCCGGCTTCGAGACCCTGGGCGATGATCGCGTCCGCACCCAGCCGCGCCACCTCACGGGCCATGGCCAGGGTCTGCACCTGCATGATGAGCCGGGCGCCCGCCTTCTTGATCTTGCCCGCAAAGGGAGCGGCATCGCCGAAGGACAGCATCACGGCGCGTGGGCGGCGCGCCAGCGCGGTGTCGAGGCGCTGCGGCGCCTTGGCCAGATCCCAGGTGATGAAGCCGATGCCGACCGGCTGGTTGCCCGCCGCGTCGAACTCGCGCTCGATGAAGGCGTCATCGGCGTAGCCCACGCCGATCAGGCCGAGCCCGCCCGCGCGCGTCACCGCCGCCGCCAGCCTGCCGCCGGCGGTGGCACCCATCGGCGCCAGCACGATCGGGTGCTGGATACCGAACAGATCCGTCAGTGCGGTTCGGAACGCCATCGTGATGTACCTCACTCAATGCCCCTCTCCGCGCGAAGCGGGGAGAGGGAGGGACCCACGGCTGCAAGCCGTGGGAGGGTGAGGTGTCCTATTTGTTGAACGACGAGGAGCCCACCTCACCCGCTCGCTGCGCTCGCACCCTCTCCCCCCGTTCCGGGCGGAGAGGGTTAGTTACTTCGCGGCCGCCTTCTTGCGCTGGCGATAGACCGTGGTGCTGACGCCCGCCACACCCCAGTTGCCGGGCTCGACCTCGTCGATCAGCACGAACGTCTTCTCGGGGTCCTTGCCCAGCGTCCTGACCAGCAGCTCGGTCACGCCGGCGATCAGCGTGTCCTTCTGCTCCTGGGTGACGCCAGAGGTGAGCTTGATATTGACGTAGGGCATGCGGGCTCCGGGAATGAGAGCCGCGATCTTACCCCTCTCCGCGCGAAGCGGGGAGAGGGAGGGGCCCAACGCGGAGCGTTGGGAGGGTGAGGTGTATTGCGGAACGGACCCACCTCACCCGCTCGCTGCGCTCGCACCCTCTCCCCCCGAGGACGGGCGGAGAGGGTAAGTGCTACTCCGCCGCCGCTCGTGCCGTGCCGCGGAACATTGTCTCCATCTCGCGGCGCAGGCGCACGGCGTCGAGCGTCTCGTCGGCCTGCACGTCGGCCCAGCGCACCGGCTGGCCGGCCTTCACGGGGTTGAGCAGCTTGACCTTGTGGGCGAGGCCGAGCGGCAAGGCGCCGATGCGCAAGGACTCCGCCGCCGGCAGCAGCTTGCCGACCACGGTGTAGCCGCCCTCGCCGTCGAGCATCTCGCCGGCTTTGAGGTCGCGCTTGGCGCTGGCCACCGCGTCGGCGCGGAAGCCGTCGGCGCAGCCGGTCGGCTCGCCCCGGATGCCGACCGAGGCGACCGAGACGCCGAGTTCCAGCCCGATCAGGTGCCAACGCTTGTACATGGCGGCGTAGCGGCCCGACGGATCGGTCACCAGCCCGTACTCGCTGAAGCAGCGGCGCACATATTCGGTGTCGCCTTCGAAACAGACGAACACGCCCCAGCGGATGTTGTGCGGGATCGGCCGACCGTCGCGCTCGAGCGACGAGAGCACCTCGACCTGGCCCTTGCTGTGGAGCTGGCCGCCTTCGGATTTCGGCCGGCAGACGAAGGGGATGTCCTCGAGGCTGGCGGGCGGATATTCGAGGCCGTTGGGCGGCGGCACCAGGCCGGCGGCATTGCACACCGCCGTGCTCTCGATCGCCGGCTTCGAGCCGTCGAGAAACGAATTGAACATCTGCGGATTGAGGCCGCCAAGCTTCGCCTGCTCGGCCGACAGCCCCCAGTGGTTCCACACCGTCTCCGGTGTGGACTGCGCGTAATGCGGCAGCCATTTATGGCCACGACCCGCACTCACCACGTCGAAGCCGGCGGCGCGCGCCCAGTCGACCAGGTCGCAGATCAGCGCCGGCTGATCGCCGTAAGCCAGCGAATAGACCACGCCAGCTTCCGCTGCCTTGCGCGCCAGCACCGGGCCGCAGAAGGCATCGGCCTCCACCGTCACCATGACCACGTGCTTCTTGGCGGCGAAGGCCCACAGCGCGTGGGTGACGGCGGCCGGCGGATGACCGGTGACTTCGACAATGATCTCCACGGCCGGATGCTTGATCAGCGCTTCGGCGTTGTCGGTGATGTGGGTGCCGCCGCTCTTGGCCGCGTCGTCCAGCGACTTGGCCCCGATGCGCGCCGCATCCCAGCCGGTCTTGGCGAGCGCCTCGCGCGCCCGGTCCGGCGAAAGATCGGCCAGGCCGACGAGATGGATGCCCGGCGTGCGGCGCGCTTGCGCCAGGTACATGGTGCCGAATTTGCCCGCCCCGATGATGCCGATGCGCAACGGCTTGCCGGCGGCCTGGCGCTCGAGGAGTTTGCGATGAAGGTTCATGAGCGTCGCCTTCTCTCATTTTGTCATGCCCGGGCGAAGCGCAGCGCAGACCCGGGCATCCATCGCACCGTCGGCACAATGGACCCCCGGGTCAAGCCCGGGGGTGACACATTAAATACTGTCGGTTCACTCCGCCGCGCTCTGCCGGCGCGCTCCGGTCAGCAGGCAGTCGTCGGGCAGCATGTCGATCGGCGTGAAGTCGTGGTTGGCGATCCAGGTCGGCCGCTTGAAGCGGCGGATGGCGTTGTCGCAGCGGTTGAGCGACAGGTAGACGATCCAGCGCGACCACGGCGTCAGGTTCGAGCCCGAGGCGTGGACCAGGGTGCCGTGGAACAGCAGCACCGACCCGGGCGGACCCTTGGGCGCCACGATGCCCCCTTCCTTCACCAGCCGCGTGATGGTCTCGTTGTCGATGGTCCATAGCGGATAGCTGGTGGTGGTGACGTCATGCCCGGCCTGCAATCGGCCGCGGCGATGGCTCTTGGGAATGAACATCAGCGGACCGTTGAACTCGTTGGCCTCGGCGAGGAACAAAGCGATGTTCATGGCCCGCGGGGTCGGCATCTGGTCGTCCTCGAACCAGGTGCCGTAATCCTGATGCCACTGCCACACCGCGCCGTCGAAGGCCGCCTTGGCGTTGATCTTGAACTGATGCATGTAGAGCTTGTCGGAGCCGAGGATCTGCATGCCCGGCTCGACCAGGCGCGGATGGCGCGCCAGGCGCTCGTAGACCGGGTTCCAGGTCTGGACGTAGAAAGCCGAGCGCGGCGCGTCGGTGCCCTTTTCGCGGATCACCTCCTCGCGCTTGGTGGCCAGGATACCCGGCACCTCGGCGTTGAGGATGTCCATCTCCTGCGGCGAAAAGACATTGGGCAGGAACAGGTAGCCCTGCTCCTCGAATTCACGCAGCTGGTCGGCGGTGAGTTTCATCAGCGTTCTCCCTCAGGCGTACTTTTTAGCGTCATCCGGCGCTTGTTTCGCAAGTTGCGTAGCCAGCATCTTCGATGCCGCCTCGGCATGAGCGCGCGCACGGCTCTCGGCCAGCTCCCCCTTGCCGGCGACGATGGCCTCGAGAATGGCTGAATGTTCGTCCCAGATACGCGTGGCGCGGTCGGACTGCAGCACGCCGCCCATGACCCGGCGGATGTGCTGCCAGTGCAGCGAGGCCGCCTCGGCGATCAGCGGATTGCCGGAGAGGTCGTAGACGAAGCGGTGGAAGTCGATGTCGGCGGCGATCATCCGGCCAACATCGCGGGCCTTCGCCGCCTCGCGGCCGGCGGCGATCAGCGCCGCGCAGCGCCCGGCAGCGTCGGGAGCACGCTGCGC
>JALHMR010000046.1 GCA_022843945.1 Rhodospirillaceae bacterium
GCGCCGCCACCCGCGAGGCGGCCAGGCGCGAGCGTCGCGAGCCCAGCCTCGACGGTGAAGGTGGCGAGCCGATGGATTCGCCAGCGCCGGAGATCGAGCGCGTGCGCCCGGCGGCGACCGAGCTGGTCGTGCCGCGCGCGGCCGAGCCGGCGCCGAAGAAGCCGAAGAAGCAGGCCAGTCTCGATCTCGCCACGCGCGGCGGCTATCACCTGCCGGCGCACGATATCCTGACGCTGCCCAAGGGCACGGGCTCCGCCAAGATCGACGAGGAGGCGCTGGCCCAGAACGCCCGCCTGCTCGAATCCGTGCTCGACGATTTCGGCGTCAAGGGCCAGATCGTCAAGGTGCGGCCCGGTCCCGTCGTCACGCTTTACGAGCTCGAGCCGGCGCCCGGCACCAAGACCAGCCGCGTCATCGGCCTGGCCGACGACATCGCCCGCTCGATGAGTGCCGTGTCGGTGCGCGTCGCGGTCGTCCCCGGCCGCAACGTCATCGGCATCGAGCTGCCCAATATCAGCCGCGAAACCGTTTACTTGAGAGAACTACTCGCCGACCACGCCCACGAGACCAACGGCCAGGCACTGTCGCTCGCCCTGGGCAAGGATATCGGCGGCGCGCCGGTGATCGTCGATCTGGCCAAGATGCCCCATCTGCTGATCGCCGGTACCACCGGCTCGGGCAAGTCGGTGGCCATCAACACCATGATCCTGTCGCTGCTCTACCGGCTGTCGCCGGCGGATTGCCGCTTCATCATGGTCGACCCGAAGATGCTCGAGCTCTCGGTCTACGACGGCATCCCGCATCTCCTCGCCCCCGTGGTCACCGACCCCAAGAAGGCGGTCGTGGCGCTCAAATGGGCGGTGCGCGAGATGGAGAACCGCTACCGCGCCATGTCCAAGCTCGGCGTGCGCAACATCGCCGGCTACAACGCCCGGCTGATCGAGGCCAAGAAGAAGGGTGAGACCCTCACCCGCAAGGTGCAGACCGGCTTCGACGAGGCCGGCAAGCCGATCTTCGAGGAGCAGCCGCTCGATACCGATCCGCTGCCCTTCATCGTCGTGGTGGTCGACGAGATGGCCGACCTGATGCTGGTCGCCGGCAAGGACGTCGAGTGGGCGATCCAGCGCCTGGCGCAGATGGCGCGCGCCGCCGGCATCCACCTGATGATGGCGACACAGCGTCCCTCGGTCGACGTCATCACCGGCACGATCAAGGCCAACTTCCCGACGCGCATCTCCTTCCAGGTGACCTCGAAGATCGACAGCCGCACCATCCTGGGCGAGCAGGGCGCCGAGCAGCTCCTCGGCCAGGGCGACATGCTCTACATGGCCGGCGGCGGCCGCATCACCCGCGTGCACGGGCCGTTCGTCTCGGACCGCGAGGTCGAATCGGTGGTCAAGTTCATCAAGGACCAGGGCTCGCCGGAATTCGTCGAGGACATCACCGAGGAGGAGCCGGAGTTCGGCGCCATGCCCGGGGCGGGCGCCGACGGCGAAGGCGGCTCGGGCGACGGGCTCTACGACCAGGCCGTGTCGCTGGTGGCCCGCGAGCGCAAGTGCTCGACCAGCTTCATCCAGCGTCATCTGCAGATCGGCTACAACCGCGCGGCGCGCATCGTCGAGCGCATGGAAGCCGAGGGCGTGGTCAGCGCCGCCAACCATGTCGGCAAGCGCGAGGTGCTGGCTCCCAAGGGCGACTACGCGGCCTGACCTGCTGACCTAAGCCGCACAAACAAAAACGGCGACCCGTAAGGGCCGCCGTTTCCGTTTCAGGGCACCCGGTCAGGCGGCGTGAATACGGCCGACGAAGGCGTCCGCCTTGCCACGCAGGGCATCGAAGCGCTGCATGATGCCGCTGGCGTCGCGCCGAACCTCGCCCGACAGACGCTCGGTCTCCAGCGTCGCGGTGGCCAGCCCCTCGGCGTTCTCGGTGACGGCTTCCGCGCCGCTCGCCGCCCGCTTCACGCTGCCGGCGATCTCGCGGCTGACCGCGATCTGGGTATCGACCGCTCCCGCCATGGTCGACGAGATCGTATTGATGCGCCGGATCGTCTCGCTGATCCGCGCGATGGCTTCGACGGCCTGCGTCGTCGAACCCTGAATCGCGGTGACCTGTGCCGCAATGTCCTCGGTCGCCTTGGCGGTCTGCGTGGCCAGCGACTTCACCTCCGAGGCGACGACCGCGAAACCCTTGCCGGCTTCGCCGGCCCTCGCCGCTTCGATCGTGGCATTGAGCGCCAGAAGATTGGTCTGGCCGGCAATGTCGTTGATCAGCTTGACGACGTCGCCGATCTTGCGCGCGGCGGCCGCCAAACCCTGGATTTCCGTGTTCGTACGCTCGGCCTCGTTGACCGCCTCGCCGGCCACCGATGCCGATGTCGACGCCTCGCGCCCGATATCGGCAATCGACGACGACAGCTGGTCAGCCGACTGTGACGCCGCACGAACATCTTCGGAGGCCGAGCCGGCAGCTTGCGAGACTTTCGTGGCCCGCGCCCGGGCGCTATCCGAGGCCTGCGATAGGCCGGTTATCAGCCGGTCGAAGCCCTGCATGGTCCGGTTGATCTCGTCGAGCAACGAGCCGATCTCGGCACGGAACGTATCCGCGACGGCATTGAGCGCCGTCTGACGTTCGGCGGTGGCTTGGGCATCGCTCGCCTGCCGCTCCCCTGCCAGCCGGCGCTCGCGCTCCTGCGCCGCACCAGCCTCGGCGAGCGCCGCGGCCGAGGTATCAAACAGGCCGGCGACTCGATGCGTCAGCCACATCAGCACGCCGCATTCGAGCACGACAATGACGGCGTGCAGCACGACGCGGGCGAAGTTGGCGCCATCCGGAAACACTGCCGCCGGGTAGAGGAAATTGAGCACGAGATGGTGCAGCGCCGTGGTAGCCGCGGCGGCCAGAACCGCCCGCCAGTCGCAGTAGGCTGCAATCAGTGCGAAAGCCGCGAAGTAATACATGTGGAGATCGATCTGCCAGGCCGAGGGCACGCCGTAGACGAGCGCCGAAACCATGGCGATATAGGCGACCGCTATCAGCGAGCGTGTCGCGTCGCTCGCCGGGGCAAGCCACCAGCCCAGCGTCGCCGTCACTGCGAGAAGCGCCGTCAGGAGGCCGAGCGCCCACGGGCTGGCGTTGCCGAAGGCAGAGACCCCGGCGACGATCGGCACCTGAAGCCACAGGAGGAGCAGCAGGAGGCGGTTGGTCGCCTCGCGCAGCCGGACGAGATCGAGCGAAATCATGGCCTGTCTCCGATCAACGAATGAATTTCTTGGCGGGTCACAGCGCGGCGCCATCCGGCCCCGGTCCACAGATCCAGGTGCCGATCGCGGCCGACACCACGAGGGCGCCCGCGCCGTACAGCCGGCTCGTGAACCCAGGATCGTCGGAACGGGCGATGACGATCGTGCCGGAAGCCCCGTGGCGCAGAATCTCACCGCCGGCGGCGGCCACCCGGAGAAGGGCGGTGTCGTGATCGGCAAAGGGGCGAAAGAAGACGGCGACCGGCGTTCCCGGGGGGCCGGGTTGAAACTCGCTCATGCCGATCGCGAGCAGTGACGCAATGGCGAGCGCGAATGCCGGCAAGAATCTGAACCTCGACATCAAGCCTTCCTGGCAGGACGCGCCTTCTGCGCGCCGATAAATTCCGCCTTGTAAGATGGAGGATCGCGTTTAATTTCCTCTTAATACTCCCGTAGGATTTTAGAGATCGCCCAAACAAAAACGGCGGCCCGAGGGCCGCCGTTTCCGTTTCAGGCCGAAGCCTGACGTGGGCTGCTTCAGGCGGCCTTGAGATTCGTCGCCGCGGGCTTGCCGCGCTCGTTCGTAATCTCGAAGCTCACCTTCTGGCCGTCGCGCAGCGTGCCGAGGCCGGCGCGCTCGACGGCGCTGATGTGGACGAACACGTCCTTCGAGCCGTCATCGGGAGCGATGAAGCCGAAGCCGCGCTGGGTGTTGAAGAACTTAACGGTACCGGTTGCCATGATGGCTCCTTTTCATAAAAAACCCACGCCCCTGTGAAAACAGGAACGCAGGGCAGGTCACGCATCACGGAGATCTTGAGGACGCCGATCCGAGCAAACCCGGTGTCGGCGTAGCGGCAAGCGGCCGTCGGTGCAGAACGTGCGGTGCTTAAATAGGATTATTTCGTAAAGAATTCAAGCGTCTTAAGAACAACCCCCCGAACCGGACCGTTGACTACCATTCCTTGTGGCCCCCTGGCCGAAAGCCTATATCTCTGGCGAACCCCATGCTCCCGTATTCCCTTTCCCGCCGCCGTTTCCTCGCTGTTCTCGCCGCCACATCGCTGGCCGGTCCGGCGCTGGCCCAGGCCCCCGGCCCGCGCCGGCTCGCCCCCCAGGACGAAGCCGATGTGGGCCGCGTCGAGCAGTACCTGAACGGTCTCAAGACGCTGCGCGCGCGCTTCCTGCAGATCAATCCCAGCGGCGGCTCGACCGAGGGCACGCTCTACCTGTCGCGACCCGGCCGCATGCGGCTCGACTACGATCCGCCGGATCCGAACCTGGTGATCGTCAACGGCTCGCATCTCATCCATTATGACCGCCAGCTGCGCACGCCCGCCTATCTCGGGCTCGACGCCACGCCGGCCGGCCTCCTGGTGCGCGAGACGGTCAGGCTCTCGGGCGACGTCACGGTGAGCGCGGTCGAACGCGGCCCCGCGGTGCTGCGCGTGACGCTCACCCAGACCAAGGATCCGCGCGCCGGCAAGATGACCCTGATGTTCAGCGAGCGGCCTTTCCAGCTTACCAACTGGCAGGTGACGGACGGGCAGGGCCTGGTTACCCGCGTGGCGCTCTACGAACCGCAGATCGGCCTGGCGCTCGATCCGCAGCTTTTCGTCTTCCGCGAAGCCACCGGCTTCGATACGGGACCCCGTTAAGTGAGCCGTCGGGGGGCGCCGCTGATCGGCCTGCCGGCCTGCGTCATCGATTCATCTGCGTACACCTGGCACTCGGTGGCCGAGCAATACATCCGCGCGGTCGTTGCCGCCGGCGGCGCGCCGGTGATCCTGCCCTCGATCGGCGACGCAACCGATGCCGCGCGCCTGGTCGAGCGGCTCGACGGCATCATGCTGACTGGCAGCTCCTCCAATGTGGAGCCTGCCCGCTACGGCGGGCCGGCGTCGCGCGAGGGCACCAAGCACGACGCCAAGCGTGACGCAACAACCCTGCCGCTCATCCGCACCGTGCTCGACGCCGGCATGCCGCTCTTCGCCATCTGCCGCGGCCACCAGGAGCTCAACGTGGCGCTCGGCGGCACGCTTCACCAGAACGTCCAGGAGCTGCCGGGCAAACACGATCACCGCGCGCCCCGCGACCAGCCCCACGCCATCCGCTATGCGCCCGTGCACACCGTCGAGCTCGCCGGCACGCTCGGCGCGCTGGCCGGCGCCTCAGTCGCCAGGGTCAATTCGCTGCACGCCCAGGCCATCGATCGCCTGGCGCCCGGCCTGGTCACCGAGGCCGTCTCGGACGACGGCGTAATCGAAGCCGTGCGGGTCGACGGCGCAAAGCGGTTCGCCGTCGGCGTGCAGTGGCATCCCGAATGGATGGTCGAGACCGATGCCCTGTCGAAGGCTTTGTTCTCCGGCTTCACCGACGCGGCCCGCGACTACGCCGCGCGAAAATAATCACGGGACGTCTTCGGCTTGTCGGTCTTCCGTTCCATCCCTGCTGGGCGCGCCGATCTGATCCCGGTCAGCGGGCACGCCGGCCTGCGACTCAATCTCTATCGTTTGCGTCCGCACCAGGCCCAGGCGCCGGTCGTGCTCTTCGGTCATGCCTGCGGTTTTGCCGCGGGATCCTACCTGCCGCTCTTCGATCGCCTCGGCGCGGAAATGGACGTGCTGGCCTATGATGCGCGCGGCCATGGCGGCAGCGACGTGCCGCCGCCCGATGGCGACACCTACACCGCGGAAAGCTACGCCCTCGATCTGGCAGCCCTGGGCGCGGCTGCCGCCACCATCGCCGCCGGACGTCCGCTTTATTTCGTCGGTCATTCGCTCAACGCGGCGGCGATGCTGCGGCTCGGCGGCTGCCACCCCGACCGGCTGCGCTCGATCGGATTTCGCGGGCTTCTGCTGTTCGAGCCGCCGGTCTTTCCCTCTGCCGACCGGCCGGAGCATACGGAATGCCGGGAGAAGGACACGAAACTGATCGCCCGCACGCTCAATCGTCGTGACCGCTTCGCCGGTCCCGACGACCTCGTGGCCTTGCTGACCGGCCGCGGCCTGTTTCGCCACCTCGCCCCCGAATTCCTCCAGGCCCATGCGCAGGCGACCTTGCGCCCGGCCGGTGAGGGTGTGGTGCTCGCCTGTCCGCCCGCTGTCGAATCAGCGACCTTCGCGGCCTTCGGCGAGGACTCCACCTTCCAGCGGCTTGGCGGCTTTCCCGCCGAGCTGCCGGTTCATCTGATCGGCGGCGATCCCGACAGCGGCCCCGACCGCAACTGGACCACGATCATGGCTCCGGTGCTCGCCGAACGGCTCGCCTCGGCCACCGGCGCCGCGCCCCTCAAGCGCTTCACCCAGCTACCCGGGCGCGGCCATCTGATGGTTCAGGAAGACCCGGCTACCACCCACCGGCTGATCCGCGAACTTCTACAAAGCCCTGATTCGGCTACTCAATAAGGCGTGATCGGAATTCCAAAGGGGGAGGCTTGTTTAAATCCGGCCGGTCCCCATATCGATTTGTAGAAACGGACGGCTTCGGCCGGACGTTCGGAAGCGGCTCCCCTGACGCTTCCGGGCTCTTGCAAAAGAGCTTCGAGCGCCCGGTCCTCCCCCCCGACCGGGCGCTTTCTTTTTTGGGCTCAATTTTTTCGTGCCTTGACGTACTGCCGCGCTTACCGGAAAGGTGCGGCCGGTCGTTTCATGCAGAGTCCCCGCCTCTCCTCGCCAACATCGCCCGAAGCTGCGCCGTATCGCTACGCGTTGCGTGCCGTGCCGTCCGCTCCGGCGGGCGCGCTGAGGATTGCCACCTGGAACATCAACTCGGTGCGCCTGCGCATCGGCATCGTGCGCAAGCTGGTGCGCCTCGCCGCGCCGGACGTCATCTGCCTCCAGGAAACCAAGTCACCCGACGAAGTCTTCCCCCGCGAGGCCATCGCCAAGCTCGGCTACGAGCATCAGGCGATCCTCGGGATGAAGGGCTATAACGGCGTCGCCATCCTGTCGCGCCACAAGCTTCACACCTGGGCGCCGCATCAATGGTGCGGCAAGGCGGATTGCCGCCACATCGCGGCGACTATCGAGCGCAACGGGGCGGCGCTGGAGCTGCACAACGTTTACATTCCCGCGGGCGGCGATATCCCCGACCCCAAGGTCAACCCGCGCTTCGACCACAAGCTCCGTTTCCTGCGTGAGCAGGTCGCTTTCTGGAAATCGGCAACGAAGGCGTCGCGGATCCTGGTCGGTGACCTGAACGTAGCGCCCTACGAGTCAGACGTCTGGTCGCACAAGCAGCTGCTCAAGATCGTCAGCCACACACCTTTGGAGACCGATCTCCTGAAGGAGATGCTGGCGGCGCACGACTGGGTCGATGCCGCGCGCCATGTCGTGCCGGAGCCGACGCGGCTCTACACCTGGTGGAGCTATCGCAACCAGGATTGGAAGGCCTCGGATCGCGGCCGACGCCTGGATCACATCTGGGTGACGCCGGATCTCAAGCCTCACCTCGCCGGCCTTCACGTGATCAAGGGTGCGCGCGACTGGACGCAGCCCTCCGACCACGTGCCGGTGATCCTCGACCTGAAGCTCTAGCCGGCCTTGCGATAAAGAAAATAACGGCCTTCGGCAACACCGGCGGGCAGGGTTTGCGCCAGCCAGCCGAAACGCGGGTCCGGCTTCATATCCTGGTCGGAAACGATGGCCGCGCCCAGATTCAGCAGCGGATCTATGAGCGATACGAGACCACGCGCCTGCATCTGGCTGGCGGCGGAATCGCCTGACCCGGTATCGGCATGGACGAGCGCGGCACCACGCCCCAGGCGAGCCGCGAGCGCCGGCAGGGTTTCGCGGAAATCACCGAGCAGCAGATGATCGCTATCGGGAATACAGCCGGGATGGGCCGCGAGCTGGCGATCGAAGGCGAAGATCTCACGCGCGTGGGCGAGGCGCGAGCGCAGGTGATCGTAGGTGCGGCCGTTACCCAGGCCGAGCTCCAGCGCCACACCGGCCAGGTCCCACGATGCCGCAATCGCCCAGTCGAGGCAGGCGCGCTGTGCCTCCAGGCGGCGGATGAAGCTGTCGAGCCGGCTCATGCCGGCACTCTAGGGTCCGGCAGCATTCCGCGCCAAGGCCGCCGCGCGCTCAGCCGCGGTCGTCGATGTCGACGCGCACCTCGAGCTTCTGGCGGTTGGCGAAGACCAGGGTCAGCGGGAAGGTGCCGCCCTTGGTCAATGACTGCTTCAGCCCATCCAGCTTGAGGTGCACGCGCCCGGGCCGCAGCGCGATCTCCCGCCGGGCCCGCAGATCGATATAGGCCACGGTCTCGATCGTGCCGCGCGGCTCTTCGTCGACGAAAGTCACCCGCTCGGCCACGGGCGTCTCGACCGCGACGAGCCGGTTGAGATCGGGACCCCGGTTCTCGATCACCATGTAAACTTCGCCCGTGCGCGAGCCGTTGCGCGTGGGCGGCGCCCACGGCTTGGAGACCCTGACCTGGTTCAACCAATAGTCCTGCGCATCCGCGGGTGCCGGTCTTGCGCCGGCCCCAACCGCGAGAAGCGCCCCCATCACCACCTGTCGGCGGTTTAACATGGCGCATCCTCCGCGATATAACCCGGCAGCGGGGAGACCCCGCTACGGCGGGTACCGGTCCTCGGCGTACAGCCGGACCGGCTTTGGTTGCGTTAATAATAGTGGATAACTCGGCCGTTGGCTAATCCCCTGCAGACCAGTCAACTACTATGGTAGCAAGAGCATGGATGGCGGTGGCTGTGATGGCCGCCCTGCTGGCCGCCGCCCCGCCGGCGGCGGCACAGGGGCCGGACGCCGCGGCGGGCGGTGCCTTGAGGATCGAAGGCGCCTGGGCTCGCGCCACCCCTCCCGCGGCCCGCACGGGGGCCGCCTATTTGACCATCATCAATACCGGCGGCGAACCGGACCGCCTCGTGGCAGCCTCCAGCCCGGCGGCGGCCCAGGCCGAACTGCACACGCATATTAGCGAAGGCAACGTCGCTCGCATGCAGCAGCTCCAGGCCATCGATATCCCGGCCGGCGGACGGCTGAGCTTCGCCCCTGGCGGCCTGCACGTAATGCTGGTGAACCTGCAGGGCCCCTTGCGCGACGGCACCCGGTTCCCGCTCACCCTGCGCTTCGCCAGGGCCGGCGAGATCACCATCGAGGTTCCGGTCAGCCGTTCGGCCCCGGCGGCCGCACCCGCCCACCGCCACTAAAATTAACCACACGAAACCGTGGGTTTAGCGGGGATTGCCGCCCCTGCGCTAGGCCTCTGAAAAATGTCAAGAAATCTTGCTTTTTGACGGGGTTGGACGGTGTGGCATAGTCCCGCGCCTGCAGGGGGCGCAATCAGGGGGGCCTACCCTTGGCCGGGCAAAACACTCAAGGTGAGCGCGCAAATCGCGCGGGCAATGGCGGCTCGCGCGTGCTCATCTACAGCCACGACACGATGGGCCTTGGCCATCTCCGGCGCTGCCGGGCGATTGCCCACGCCCTGGTGGAGCGCGACAAGGACCTCTCGGTCCTCATCCTGTCCGGCTCCCCGATCATCGGCAGCTTCGATTTCAAGGCGCGCGTCGACTTCGTCCGCATGCCCGGCGTCATCAAGCTGCGCAACGGCGAATACACCTCGCTCAACCTGCATATCGACATCACCGAGACGCTCAAGATCCGCGCCTCGATCATCCGCCATACCGCGGAGGCTTTCCGCCCCGACCTGTTCCTGGTCGACAAGGAGCCGCTGGGCCTGCGCGGTGAGGTTTCGGAAACGCTGCACTATCTAAAGAGCCGCGGCGTGCCGCTGGTCCTGGGCCTGCGCGACGTGATGGACGACCCCTCGCTGCTCGAACCCGAATGGCGCCGCAAGAAAGCCTTGCCGGCCCTGCGCGACCTCTACGACGACATCTGGATCTACGGCCTGCCGCAGATCTGCGAGCCGCTGGCCGGGCTTTCGGTGCCCCGCCACGTCCAGAAAAAGATCAGCTTCACCGGCTACCTGAAGCGCTTCGAGGAGCCGACGGTACGCCGCAGCTCCTTCCCCGGGCAGCCGATCGAGCCCTATATCCTGGTCACCACGGGCGGCGGCGGCGATGGCGAAGCCCTGATCGACTGGGTGCTGCGGGCCTATGAATTCGCCCCTGACCTGCCGGCGCGCGCCCTGCTCGTCCTCGGCCCGTTCATGCAGCCCGAGCTCCAGGGCGACTTCCTGCGCCGGGCCGCCGCCCTGTCCAACGTCGAAGCGATCACCTTCGACGCACACCTCGAAGCCCTGATGGCGCGGGCGGTCGGCGTCGTCGCCATGGGCGGCTACAACACGTTCTGCGAGATCCTGTCTTTCGATCAACGGGCGCTGATCGTCCCCCGCACCGCCCCGCGCCTGGAGCAGTTCATCCGCGCGCGCCAGGCGCAGGATCTCGGCCTGGTCTCGACCCTGGTCGACGACGGGGTCCGGGACGCCTCGGTGATGGCGGCGGCGTTGCGCCACCTGCCCAATCAGCGCCGGCCGTCGGAAGTCGTGGTTCCCGGCCTGCTCGACGGCCTCGACAACGTCGATCGCCTCGCCCGTCGATGGCTCGATCGGCCGGCCAGCGAGCGCAAGGCGGCGACCTCCCGGCGGCTTACCGTGGTCGGCGGCCAGCGCGCTTCCGGCAGCCGCTAGCAGCGTTTTTCCGCTGCGGGCGTTATAACGGCCGCATGGCCGACAGCCTTCCCTGCCGCGAATCCAGGCCGCTTTCCGGCCACGTGGCCGTCGTGGTCAAGGGTTGGCCGCGCCTGTCCGAGACCTTCATCGCCCGCGAGCTCATCGGGCTGGAGCGGCGGGGGCTCCGCTTGCGGCTCTACTCGCTGCGGCATCCGACCGACCGCAAGGTTCATGCAAGCACGCGCGAACTGCGCGCCCCCGTCTCCTACCTGCCCGAATATCTCTGGCGCGAACCGGCGCGTGTTTGGCACGGCTGGCGGCAGGCACGGCGGCTGGCCGGGTACCGAGCGGCCCGCGCCTTGTGGCTGCGCGACCTGGCGCGCAACCCGACCCCCAACCGTGTGCGCCGCTTCGGCCAGGCGCTGGTCCTCGCCGCCGAGCTGCCGGCGGATGTCGGCCATCTCTACGCCCATTTCCTGCATACGCCGGCTTCGGTCGCCCGCTATGCGGCGACGCTGCGCGGCCTGACCTGGAGCGTGTCGGCGCACGCCAAGGACATCTGGACCACGCCCGCCTGGGAGACGATCGAGAAGCTCGGCGAGGCCGCCTGGGCGGTGACCTGCACCGGCGCCGGCCATGCGCACCTCGCCGGCCTCGCGCGGCCAGGCACGGTCCACCTGGTCCATCACGGTCTCATCGTCCCTGCGGATATCCCGCGGCGGCCGCCGCGGGACGGAAGCGACGCGAACGATCCGGTGCGCCTGCTGTCCGTCGGGCGGGCTGTCCCCAAGAAAGGCTTCGATGATCTGCTGACGGCGCTGGCGCGCCTGCCGGAGGCCTGTGCCTGGCGGCTCACCCATATCGGCGGCGGCCCGCTGCTCAGCGACCTCAAACGCCAGGCGGGGCAACTCGGCATCGGCGGGCGCATCGACTGGCGCGGTGCCGGTGACGAGGACGAGGTCCGCGCCGCCTATCGCGAGGCCGATCTGTTCGCGCTCGCCAGCCGGGTCGAGCCGAACGGCGACCGCGACGGTATCCCCAACGTGCTCGTCGAGGCGATGAGTCATGGGTTGCCGGTGGTCGCGACCGTCGCCGGAGCCATACCCGAGATCGTCACACGGGAGACCGGCGTGCTGGTGCCATCCGGCGATCCGGCGATCCTTGCCGAGGCTCTCGCGGCGCTGATTGCCGATCCGGCGCGGCGTATCGCGCTGGGCGCCGCCGGCGCCGCCCGGGTGCGGCATGACTTCCCCGCCGCGCGCGGGTTCGACCGCATTGCGGAACTGCTTCAGTCCACGGCCGCATGCGCCTCGCCTTCTACGCACCGCTGAAAGCGCCGGACCATCCGGTCCCTTCGGGCGATCGCCGGATGGCACGCCTGCTGATGCGGGCCTTCGCCGCGGGTGGTCACGAGGTCGAGCTGGCCGCGCGGCTGCGCTCGCACGATCGCGGCGGCGAGGCGGAGCGCCAGGCGCTGCTGGCGGCGATCGGCGGCCGGCTGGCCGCGCGCTACGTGGCCCGGGCGCGGGCCAAAGACGCAACGCAACGTCCGCAAGCCTGGATCACCTATCACCTCTACTACAAGGCGCCGGACTGGATCGGCCCGCGCGTCGCCGCGCAGCTGGGCATCCCCTACGTCATTCTCGAAGCCTCGGTGGCCGCCAAGCGCGCCGGCGGGCCGTGGAGCCTGGGACACGAAGCGAGCCTTGCCGCTCTCGCCCGCGCCAGCGCCGTGGTCTCGATCAATCCCGCCGACGAGGCGGGTATCGCGCCTTACGTGACGGACGCGGCGCGCCTGCACCGCCTCAAGCCATTCCTCGATGCCGCGCCTTACACGGCCGCCATGCGCGTGCGCGCCGCCAACCGCACGGTCGTCGGCGGCAGCTTCGGGCTGGAGGACGGCGTGCCCTGGCTGCTGGCGGTCGGCATGATGCGGCCGGGCGACAAGCTCGAATCCTACAGGGCGCTGTCGGAAGCCCTGCAGCTGGTCTCCTCCCAGCCCTGGCGGCTGATCGTGGTCGGCGACGGGCCGGCGCGCGACGAGGTCCACGCGGCCCTCGCCCCGCTGGGCAGACGCGTCGTTTACACCGGCGCGCTCGATGAGGATCGCCTGACGACGGTGTACGCCGCGGCCGATCTCTATGTCTGGCCGGCGGTCAACGAAGCCTATGGCATGGCGATACTGGAAGCGCAGGCCACGGGGCTGCCCGTGGTCGCCGGCGAGGTCGGCGGTGTGGGCACCATCGTCGAGCAGGGTGTGACGGGCGCGCTGGTGCGCCCCCGCGATCCCGCCGCCCTGGCTGCAACTCTGGCGCCGCTTCTGGCCGACCCGGCACGCTGCCGGCAGATGGCCAAGGCCGCCCTCGCCAAGGTCGCGGCCGAGCACGACCTGCCGGCGGCGGCACGCAAGCTGAATGACATTCTCGCGGCGGTGGCCCGATGACCACGCTGGCTCTCCTTCGCCACGCCCCGACCGAATGGAACGCCGGCAAGCGGCTCCAGGGCCGGGCCGATATCGCGCTGTCGGAGCCGGCTCGCACGGCACTGCGCCGGCAGGCGCTGCCGCCCGAGGTCGCGGGATTTCGCGTCCTCGTCTCGCCGCTTGCCCGCGCACAAGAGACGGCGCGCCTGCTCGGCCTCGATGCCCGGGTCGAGCCGCGGCTGATCGAAATGCACTGGGGCCGCTACGAAGGCCAGACGATCGCCGCGCTGCGGGCCGAGCACGGGCCTGCGTTCTCCGCCAACGAGGCGCGCGGCCTCGATTTCACGCCGGAGGACGGCGAAAGCCCGAGCATGGTCCAGGAACGCATCCGCCCGCTGCTGACCGAAATCGCCACGGCGGCGCGCCCGACTTTGGCCATCACGCATCGCGGCGTCATCCGTGCCGTCTATGCGCTGGCCACCGGCTGGGACATGAGCGGCGAGGCACCGCACAAGCTCGACCTCTATGCCATGCAGATCTTCACCCTCGACGCCACGGGCCGGCCGGCCATCGCCACGCTCAATCTGCCGCTGGCCGAGCGTGGTCCATAGATCATGCCAGCCCGCATCCTCCTTCATGTGCAACACCTGCTGGGCACCGGCCATCTCAGGCGAGCGGCCGCCATCGGCGCCGCCCTCGCCGAGCGGCATCAGGTGGAGATCGTCTCCGGCGGGCCGCCGCTGGCGGATCTGGACATCGGCAAGGCGCGGCTGACGCAGCTGCCGCCGCTGCGCGCCGCCGACGCGAGCTTCCGCTCGCTGGTCGATGGAGCCGGCGCCCCGGTCGACGCGATCTGGAAACAGCGCCGCGCGACTATCCTGCTTCAGGCGTTTCACGACCTTCGTCCCGAGGTGGTCATCACCGAGCTGTTCCCGTTCGGCCGGCGCAATCTCGAATTCGAGCTGCTGCCGCTGCTCGACGCGGCAGGCGCTGCCGCGTCCCGGCCGCTCCTGCTCTGTTCGCTGCGCGACGTGCTGGTTGCGCCGCGCGAGCCCACGAAGATCGCCCGGACCCTTGAACGGGCCCGCGGCTACGATCGCCTCCTGGTTCACGGCGATCCCGCCCTGATCGCGCTGGAGGCGAGCTATCCGGCCGCGACCGCGATCGCCGAGCGCCTCCTCTACACCGGCTACGTCGCGGCCCCGCCCGGCCCCGAGGCCCCCGCCGGCGACGGCCTTGACGAGATCCTGGTGTCCACCGGGGGCGGTGCCGTCGGCGCCCGGCTACTTGAGACGGCACTCGCGGCCCGCACTCGCCTGGCCGACGGGCGCCGCTGGCGGCTGCTGATCGGGGCCGATCTGCCGGTCGAGGCCCGCGCCCGTCTGGCGGCCGCCGCCGGCCCCGGGCTGATCGTCGAGCCCGCGCGGCGGGACTTCCCGGCGCTGCTGCGCCGCTGCCATGTTTCGCTGTCGCAGGCAGGCTACAATACGGTCATGGATATCCTGGACGCTCGCGCGCGCGCCGTGCTGGTTCCCTTCGCCGCCGGTGGGGAAACCGAGCAGGCCCTGCGCGCCCAGGCCCTGGCGGCGCAGGGCTGGGCCGAGGTGGTCAGCGAAGACGCGCTCGACGCCGAGCGGCTCGCCGCGGCGATCGCCCGGGCCGCTGCCGGCCCGCGCCCCGATGCCGGGAGCCTGAACCGCGACGGCGCTGCCGGGACCCTGCGGATCGTCGACCGACTGCTGGCGGAGCGTGGGCGATGAGCTGGGAGGCGCTCACGGCCGAGCTCGATGCCTGGGCCCAGGCCGGCAAGACGGCCGAATTCTGGTGGCGCGACGACGACGCGGTCGACACCACCCCGGCGCTCGAACGCCTGATCGACATCCAGCGCCGACAGGCGGCACCGCTGATGCTGGCCGTCATCCCCGCCCGCGCGCAAAGCCGGCTCGCCGCCCGTCTCGCCGACGAGGGCGGCATTACCGTCGTCCAGCATGGCTGGGCCCATGCCAACCACGCGGCCGTCGGTCAGGCCAAGGCCGAGCTTGGCAGCGACCGGCCGACCGCTTACGTGCTCGGCGAACTGGTGCGGGGGCGCCTGGCGCTCGACGCTCTGTTCAAGGGCGCCTGGCTGCGTGTCCTCGTGCCGCCGCACAACCGTATCGCGCCGGTGCTCGCCGCCGTGCTCGCCCCGGCCGGTTATGTCGGCCTGTCGACCTACAATCCGCGACGCACCCCGCCGCCCGGGCTGCGCCAGGCGAATTCCCACATGGACATCATGAACTGGACAACGCGGCGATTCGCCGGCGAGACCGAGGCGCTGGGCCTGGCCCTGACGCATCTGCGCGCCCGGCGCGAGGGTCGCGCCGATCCGGCCGAGCCGACGGGCCTCCTCACCCATCACCTCGCCCATGATGACGAGGCCTGGCGCTTTACCGAGAGATTCCTGGCGGAAGTTGCCGGGCACCCTGCCGCGCGCTGGGCGGATCCCCGGGCGATGTACCGGTCATGACGGAGCTGCGCTACCGCTTCGTGACCCTGCGCGCCGACTACCTGCGCGCCGGCGCGGGACTCGCCTTGTCGCTGGGCCCCGCCGCGATGGTGCCGGCCGGCTCCGCGGCGCTCTATGTCCTGATGCCGATCGCGCTGCTCTTTCTTGCCTTCGGCCTGCGGACATGGCGGCGGCAGATGTCGCGCGTCAGGCTCGACGAGGCCGGGATATCGCTTTTTTCGCCTCGCCGCGTTAGCCTCGCTTGGAAAGACATCCGTGCGCTGAAACTCGGCTACTACACCGTGCGCGCGGATCGGACAGGGGGTTGGATGCAGCTGACGCTGAAAGGGCCCGACGGAACCATTCGTATCGATTCGTCTCTCGACGAGTTCGAGCCGTTGGTCCGCCGGGCCGCGTCAGCCGCCCAGGACAACGGGGTGAAGTTAAGCGAAGCGACGCGCACCAATCTCGCGGCGCTGAATATCGCGGTCGCCGAGCCTTCGTCCTCGGCGGAAGCAGCGGCATGACCGACCTGCTCACCGTCCGCGACCTGGCGATCGAGTTCAAGGTTCATGACAGCCTGGTGCGCGCAGTCGACGGCGTCAGCTTCCGCGTACGGCCGGGCTCGACCGTGGCGCTGGTCGGCGAGTCCGGCTCGGGGAAATCGGTCATCAGCCAGGCGATCATGGGCATCCTGCCCCAGGTCGGACGCGTCGCCGCCGGTGAGATCCTGCTGCGGCCGCCGGGCAGCGATGCCCCCGTCGACATTGCGCGCCTGGATCCGGACAGCGCTGCGATGCGGGCCATCCGCGGCAGCCAGATCTCCATCATCTTCCAGGAGCCGATGACCTCGCTCTCGCCCCTGCACACCGTGGGCGATCAGATCACCGAGGCTCTGCTGCTGCACCAGCCGGTGGATCGCAAGCAGGGCGAGGAGATCGCCGCTGACATGCTCAACCGGGTCGGCTTCAAGAACCCGACGAAGGCGCTCAAGACATACCCGTTCGAGCTCTCCGGCGGACTGCGCCAGCGCGCCATGATCGCCATGGCGCTGGTCTGCCGGCCGGCACTGCTGATCGCCGACGAGCCGACCACCGCCCTCGACGTCACCATCCAGGCCCAGATCCTCAAGCTCCTGCTCGACCTGCAGCAGGAATTCGGCATGGCGATCCTGATCATCACCCATGATCTCGGAGTGGTCGCCAACATGGCCGAGGAAGTCGTGGTCATGTACCGCGGCAAGCTGATGGAGGCGGGCACACGGCAGGATATCTTCCGCGACCCGCGCCATCCCTACCTGAAGGCGCTTCTCCACGCGGTGCCGCGCTTCGACATGAAGCCGGGCGAACGCCTGGTGCCCCTGCGGGAGATCAAGTACGAGCCCGGCGTGTTCGCAACCGAGCGCGTCGCCTGGCCCGAGACAGCCGATGAAGCCGGGCCGCTGCTTTCGGTGCAGCATGTCACCAAGAGCTTCGCCATCCGGCAGTCGGGCTGGCTGGGTGGCGGTGCCGAGACCCGCGTGCTGGCCGTTGACGACGTGAGCTTCGACATCCGGCGCGGCGAATGCCTGGGCCTGGTGGGCGAATCGGGCTGCGGCAAGACGACACTCTCAAAGATTCTGCTGCGGGCACTCAGCGCCGACTCGGGCGAGGTGCTGTTCAACGATCACGGCACCGTGCGCAATGTCTTCACCCTGCCGCCGGACAAGCTGGTCGATTTCCGCCGCAAGGTGCAGTTCGTCTTCCAAGATCCGTTCAGCTCGCTCAATCCGCGGATGACCGTGTTCGACATCATCAGCGAGCCCCTGATCATCCACGGGCTGGGCGATCCGGAGAGCCGCGCCGAGCGCGTGCGCGAGCTCATGCGCCTGGTCGGGCTCGACGTCCGCTATCTCAACCGCTACCCGCACAGCTTCTCCGGCGGCCAGCGCCAGCGTATCGGCATCGCCCGCGCGCTTGCCCTCAATCCCGACCTGCTGCTGCTCGATGAACCGGTTTCGGCGCTCGACGTCTCGATCCAGGCGCAGATCCTGAACTTCCTCAAGGATCTCCAGAAGGAGCTCGGGCTCACCTATCTCTTCATCTCGCACAACCTGGCGGTGGTGGACTACATCGCCGACCGTATCGCCGTGATGTGCGCCGGGCGCCTGGTGGAGCTCGCCCCGCGTCAGACCCTGTTCCGCCGGCCGATGCATCCCTATACCCGGGCGCTGCTGGCGGCCGTGCCCGAGCCCGATCCCGACAAGCGCCTCGATCTTCGGGCCCTGATGGACGGCAAGGCCTCGGTGCCGGCGCTCTGGCCGGAGCCCTATCGCCTCGAGCCCACGACCCGCGCCGCCTTCATCGACCTCGGCGGCGGTCATTTCGTGCGCGCCGCGGAGGGCGTCGACCCGCGGGACCTCGCACCCGCCACGGAGCGGCTGCCGGCATGACGCGTCGTCTCGCTCCCCTGAACCCTCTCCTGGGCGCCATGGCCTGTTTCGGCCTGTGGTTCGGCGCACCGGCGGCCGGCTTTGCCCAGTCAACGGTGATGGAGACGCCCAGCCTGGCCACCGAGGTCCGGGCCGGACGCATGCCCGCAGTTGCCGATCGTCTGCCGGACGAGCCCCTGGTCGCCGATTTCGGCGGAGCCGGAACGATGGAGGGACGCCACGGCGGCGAGCTCCGCCTGCTAATGGGCCGCTCGCAGGACGTGCGGATGATGGTCGTCTACGGCTATGCGCGCCTCGTCGGCTACGACCGCAATTTCAATCTCGTGCCCGACATCCTGCGCGCCGTCGAAATCGAAGGTGGCCGCGTCTTCACGCTGCGCCTGCGACCGGGACATCGCTGGTCGGACGGACATCCGCTGACTGCCAACGATTTCGCCTACTGGTGGAATGACGTTATCGGTCACAAGCAGCTTTCGCCGCTCGGTCCGCCCAAGATCATGCTGGTCGACGGTAAGCCGCCGAAGTTCGAGGTCCTCGACCAGTTCACCGTGCGCTACAGCTGGGACGGGCCCAACCCTTATTTCCTGCCGGCCTTGGCCGGCCCGGCGCCGCTCTACATTTACCGGGCGGCGCACTATCTGAAGCAGTTCCACCAGCAGTACGCCGACCCGGCATTGCTGGCCGACGCCATACGCAAGGCGAATGTGCGCAACTGGGGGCAGCTCCATAACCGGCTCGACAATCAGTACCGTAACGATAATCCCGAATTGCCGACGCTCGACCCCTGGATGATCACCACACGGCCACCGGCCGAGCGCTTCGTCTTCACACGCAATCCCTACTATCACCGCATCGATTCGGCCGGGCGGCAGCTTCCCTACATCGATCGCGTCGTGATGAGCATTGCCGACGGCCGCATCCTCGCCGCCAAGACCGGAGCCGGGGAAACCGACCTGCAGTCGCGCGGCATCACCTTCGCCAATTACACGTTCCTCAAGCAGGCCTCAAAACGCAACGACTTCAACGTCTATCTCTGGGACACGGCCAAGGGCGCCCAGGTGGCGCTCTACCCGAACCTCAACGCCAACGATCCGGTGTGGCGACAGCTCAATCGCGACGTCCGCTTTCGCCGTGCCCTGTCGATGGCCATCAACCGGCGCGAGGTCAACCAGGTCGTCTATTTCGGGCTTGCCCTCGAGGGCGGGAACACGGTGCTTCCGCAAAGCCCGCTGTATCAGCCGGAATACCGCTCCGCTTGGTCGCGCTTCAACCTTCAGGAAGCCAACCGGCTGCTCGATGAGCTCGGTCTGACCAAGCGCGATTCGCGCGGTGTGCGCCAGCTGCCCGACGGACGGCCCCTGGAAATCGTCATCGAGACCGCTGGCGAGGATACCGAGCAAACGGACGTTCTGGAGTTGATCCACGATTCGTGGATGAAGGCCGGGATCAAGCTGTTCTCCAAGCCCTCGCAGCGCGAGGTCTTCCGCAACCGCATCTTCTCCGGACATACGACGATGTCGGTGTGGACCGGTCTGGAGAACGGGCTGGTCAGCGCCAACATGGTGCCGGACGAGTTCGCGCCAACCTCGCAACAGCAGCTGCAGTGGCCGAAATGGGGGCAGTATGTCGAAACCGGGGGCGTCAGCGGCGAACCGGTCGATGATGCGCCCGCCCAGGAGCTGCAGCGGTTGCGCGAGGCTTGGCGCCTCGCCCCGGGCAACGACGCGCGGGCCAGCATCTGGCGCCGGATGATCGAAATCAACGCCGATCAGGTCTACTCGATCGGCATCGTCGCAGGAGTGAAGCAGCCGGTGGTGGCCACGCGCCGCCTGCGCAATATCCCCGAGCACGGCATTCACAACTGGGATCCGGGCGCCTTCTTCGGCCTCTACCGGCCGGACACGTTCTGGCTGGCTGACCCGACATCCACGGCCGAGGCGCGCTGAGACCGATGCTCGCCTACGTTGTCCGCCGGATCCTGATCATGATCCCGACGCTGATCGCGATCAGCGCCATCTCCTTCATCATCATCCAGCTGCCGCCGGGCGATTACCTATCGACCCTGGTCGAGGAGCTGCAGAGTCAGGGCGAGGCGGCCAGCCTCGAGAAGCTCGCCTACTTGCGCGAACAGTACGGGCTCGACAAACCGGCGATCGAGCAATACTTCTACTGGGTTCTGGGCCTGCTGCAGGGCGATCTGGGCTGGTCTTTCGAGCACAATGTCCCGGTTACGGATCTGATCGGGGAGCGGATCGCCCTGTCGTTCCTGGTGGCTCTGGCGACGCTGCTCTTCTCCTACATTGTCGCCTTTCCGATCGGCGTCTACTCCGCGACGCACCAGTATTCGCTGGGCGACTACTTCTTCACCTTCCTGGGCTTCATCGGGCTGGCGACGCCCAGCTTCCTTCTCGCCCTCGTCCTGCTCTATCTCGCCAACGTCTGGTTCGGCACATCGGTCGGCGGCCTGATGGACGACCACTTCCTCGACCAGCCGATGTCCTGGGCCAAGTTCCGTTCGGTGCTGGAGCATCTGTGGATCCCCGTGCTGGTCATCGGCCTGGCGAGCACCGCCGAGAACATCCGCCTGCTGCGCGCCAACCTGCTCGATGAGCTGCAGAAGCAATATGTCATCACGGCCCGCGCCAAGGGCCTCCCGGCCCGCCGGCTGCTGCTCAAATACCCGCTGCGCATGGCCCTCAATCCCTTCATCGCCGATATCGGCGGGGTGCTGCCGCGGCTGATCTCCGGCTCAGCCATCGTCTCGGTGGTGATGAGCCTGCCGATCAATGGACCGATGCTGGTTCGCGCCCTGCAGGCCCAGGACATGTACCTGGCGGGCTCCTTCGTCATGCTTGAAGCGGTCCTGGTGGTCATCGGCGTCTTTCTGTCCGATCTGGCCCTCGCGGTTCTCGATCCTCGCATCCGGCTGGGCGGAGGATCGACCCGATGAATGATCGCCAGCCCCCGCCGGCGGCGCCGGACCCGGACCGTCTTCCCCACTACGTCAGCGATGCGCCGTTCGACCGGCGCGCCAGTGATCGCCTGACGCCTGAACTCGAGCGCTACTACCGGGCGTCGCAGTGGACGATGATGTGGTGGAAGTTCCGCCGCCATCGGCTCGCCCTGATCTCGGGCTTCATTCTTGCGGTGATGTACGGCTCGATCCTGGTCAGCGAATTTCTCGCCCCCTACAGCCTGCACACCCGGAACACGGAATTCATCTACGCGCCGCCGCAAGCCATCCACCTGTTCCATGACGGGCGCTTCGTCGGTCCTTTTGTCTACGGCATGGACTACCGGCTGGACATGGACACGCTGAAGCGCGAGTACACGGACAACCCGACACAGGTTCAGCCTCTCCGCTTCTTCTGCACCGGCGACCCCTATCACTACATGGGCCTGTTCGCCGGCAACATGCATCTTGTCTGCCCGGCGGAGGGTGGCACGCTGTTCCTGCTCGGCACTGACCGCCTGGGTCGCGACATGCTGTCGCGCATCATTTATGGCGGGCGGATCTCGCTCACCATCGGCTTCATCGGCATCGTCCTGAGCTTCGCCATCGGCATCACGCTCGGAGGGCTTGCCGGATACTATGGCGGCTGGATAGACAGCGTGGTTCAGCGTGCCATCGAGGTCCTGCAGTCCTTTCCCAAGCTGCCTTTGTGGCTGGCGCTGTCGGCGGCCCTGCCCGTGGCGTGGAGTCCGCTCTACGTCTATTTCGGCATCACCATCATCCTTGGTCTGCTGACCTGGACGGGGCTCGCCCGCGCCGTACGCTCCAAGCTTCTGGCCCTGCGCGAGGAGGACTTCTGCACCGCCGCCGTGCTGATGGGCGCCAAGCCCAAGCGCATTATCGGCCGGCATCTGCTGCCGAGCTTCATGAGCCACCTGATCGCCGTTGCCACGCTCAATATCCCCGAGATGATCCTGGGCGAAACGGCGCTGTCGTTCCTCGGCCTGGGCTTGCGCCCGCCGATCACCTCGTGGGGGGTTCTGCTCACCGAGGCGCAGAACATAAACGTGGTGGCGCTCTATCCCTGGCTGATGTTCCCGGCACTGCCGGTCATCATCATCGTCCTCGCCTTTAATTTCCTGGGCGACGGTCTGCGCGACGCGGCCGATCCGTACAAGTAGATCAAGGCGCCGATGCCGCTCCTACCCGAGGTGATCCTCGGGATTGATGAAGCGCGCATGCGGCTCGGTATAGACCGTGGCCACCACGACGATATCGACCTGATCGCCGCCGATGGTCAGCGGCAGGATCAGGCGGTGGTAGTAGTAGTGTCGCACGTCGTAAACGACATGAACCGCCTCGATGCTGGTCTCACCGGAATCGAAAACAGCCCGGTAGCGCTGGATCAGGTGGTCGCGATACCAGGCCGGCTCGATGTCCTCGATCAGCCGCCCGCGCAGGTAACCGACCGCCTCGTTGCGAATCTCCTCGCCGACCAGACGGATACGTAAGCCCCGCCCCGTTACCGGCGGCCGGTCGACAAGGGCGATATAGGGCATGGCGAAGGCGAATTCCTCGGGCCGCAGGTCCGCCTGCTTCATCCAGCGCCTGTCGCCCCGGACTGATTCCCAGTACGCCAGGAAGCGCCGCAGCAACGGCTGATCCAGCTGCTCCGCCGTCACCGGCAGCGCGCGAATCTTTCCTTGGACCATCCCAGGTTTGTTGGCCATGCCCCGCCCTGATCGCCGGCCCGCCACGATGCACGCGCCGTATCCAGATGACAGAAAGCCGCAGATAGCGGCGCGGCGCAATAGGTTACCGGACAGGCCACCGGCCGACGCTTTCAGGTCTTCTCGAGCCAGAGGCTGGTTTCGCGGGCTCCGGCTGGCAGCGGCAGAGGATCAAGCCCGGCCTTCGTTACCTCGGCTCCCATGCGTGTGCGAGCCCAGTGCGAGGACCAGAGCAGCCGCGCCTGTTGACCCAGCAGCGGCGCCAGGGCGTTTTGCTCGTTGTAGCCACGCCACGCCCAGTCGGACGGGTACGCGTCAGGCAGCAGGATGTCATGCACGTGGACCAGCGTGCCGGCCGGCAAGCGGGGCCAGATCTGGTTGAGCAGGATGTCGACATCGCTGCCCGGCATCAGAATATGACTGGAATCGATGAACAGGACATCGCCGGGCTCAAGCGCCGCCACAGACGCATGGCTGCTGGTCTGCAGCGTCTCGCGGACCCAGGTCACGGCCAGACCGGCAAGGGCCGCCCGCGGCTGGGGGTCGATGGCCGTTATCGCCGTGGCGAGACTCTCATCGGCTACCGCACGCGCCAGGAAGCGTGTGGAATGACCCGAACCGACCTCGACGATGCGCCGCGGCCGGCGCTGACGGACGAGCGTGTAGGCCATGGCCCCGTCGAGCCCGGGGAACCAGTCTTGCTCAAAGCGTGGCGATGGCGCCGCGGCGCCACGGAAGGAGGCGAAGATGGCGCTGTATGCTGCCGCTTCCTGCAATCGCGCCGCGAATTCCGGCTGTGCGTTGACGAACAGCGACTCCAATCCTGGATAAGATGCCGGCGCCCGGCTCGCCCCGGCGTACCGGTAAGGAATGAAATAGCCTTTGCTCCCGCCGAGGAGCGTCGTCAGTCCGAGCGTCCAGCGGCGCCATGGCCGGTCGGCGGTCACGCCGGAAACCATGTCACGGTGACAGGGCGAGACCTTCGCGGGCCACGACGGTCCCCGGCCGCATGGCCTCGGCGGCAGCCGCAATCTGGTCCATGAAAGCGTCGTCGTGGGCGGGATCGTGGTGAAAGACGACGAGCCGCTTGGCCTTGGCCTGGTTGCACAGGCGGACCCCTTCCTGCCATGTCGAGTGGCCCCAGCCTCTGAACTTGGCGAACTCCTCGTCGGTGTACGTCGAATCGTAGATCACGAGATCGGCGCCGGCGATCAGCGCCAGGACATTCTCGTCGGGTTGGCCGGGCACATGTTCGGTGTCGGTGACATAGCAGATCGACTTGCCGCCGAATTCGACCCGATACCCCGTGGCGCGGTTGGGATGATTGAGGGCCGCCGTCCGCAGAGCGATTCCGGGGCCCGGCTCAAGCGTCGTGCCGCAGGCGAAGTCGTGGAAGGTGCTGTCGGCCGAGAGGATGCTCAGCGGCACCGGGAAGAGCGGCGCCGCCATCATTTCCGACAGCACTCCCTTGAGCGTGTAGTCGGGCCGCAGGTGGCCGGCCCAGAAACGCAGGTGATTGGTCGGTTTGTAGGCCGAGCTGAAGAAGGGCAGGCCCTGAATATGGTCGAAATGGGTATGGGTAAAATAGAGATCGGCGTCGACCGGCCCCGACTTGTCGAGATGATGGCCCAGCGGACGCAGACCTGTGCCGCCGTCGAAGATCAGCAGCCGTTCGCCGCAGCGCACCTCGAGGCACGAGGTGTTACCGCCATAGCGAAGGGTGGCCGGGCCGGGGCAGGCCACGGTGCCGCGCACCCCCCAGAAGCGGACAAAGAAATCGCTCGTCGGAACCTCTACCACCACCGTCCTCCCGCCCGGGCTTCTGATAGCATAACCCACCCCGCCCGGTCCTTCGCCCCAATACGCAGGAGGGGCAGCCTAGGATTGCCACCCCCGGTGCGGGATGTGATGGGGATCACCAGAATCGGATAAATTCAGGACCCGCTAAATTTTATGGGTTTAGACGATAGCCCCCGGGCGCGGTGGTCAGGATCTCGGCGCGGCTGGGATCGCGCTCGATCTTCTGGCGCAGGCGATAGACATGCGTTTCCAGGGTATGGGTGTTGACCCCGGCGTTGTAGCCCCAGACCTCCCCGAGGAGGGTCTCACGCGAGACCGGCTTGTCGCCGGCCCGGTAGAGAAAACGCAAGATCGCCACCTCCTTCTCGGTCAGGCGGATCTTCTTGCGCGAGCCGTTTTCGACAAGCAGCTTGGCCGCGGGCTGAAAACTGAACGGACCGATGGCGAAGACAGCTTCGGTCGACGCTTCATGGTTGCGCAACTGGGCGCGCAGCCGGGCCAGAAGCTCTCCCAGCCGGAACGGCTTGGTGACGTAGTCGTTCGCCCCGGCATCGAGCCCGGTGATGGTATCGGCCTCGGCGGCGGCGGCCGTCAGCATGACAATCGGCACGGTGACGCCACGCTCGCGAAGCTGGCGACAGACTTCCCGGCCGTCCATATCGGGAAGCCCGACATCGAGGAGGATAGCGTCGAAGCGCGCGCCTTGCGCCGCCGCCAGGGCGGCAGCCGCGCTGTCGGCCTGCTGGGTCTCGAAATCGGGAGCCAGCTGCTCGGCCAGCGACTGGCGCAGCGCCGTATCGTCATCGACGATCAGAAGTCTTTTGGCCCCGCTCATGGCCGGGCCTTTCTAGCACGGGCGTTCGCTCGAATGAAATCGCCCGCGCCGGCCCCGGATGGGGGTGGCGCGGGCGATCGAAGCCTCGCGGAACTCCGCGCCGAAATCGGCGCGATGCTGCAGATCAGAACTTCTTGGTGAGAGCGAGGATGATGCGCGGCGTCGTTGTGTCGTGCACGCGGTCGTTGAGCGTGCCGGTCGAGCTATCCGACTTGTTCTCGAGATGCGCGTTCTTCTTGATGTCGGTGTCCGTATAGGTCAGAGCAAGGTTGATGCCCCAGATCTCCGGGAAGTCGCGGTTGATGCCCAGCGCCCAGTCGGTGTAGTCGGGCAGGCCGAGATTGGCGTTGTTCTGAACGCGCAGGTGGCCAAGGCGCGCGCCAAAGGTGATGTCGTACCAGGGCAGCGGCACGTCGACACCGGCGTTCCAGTAGTGGCCGTGGCCCGAGGCGATCGAGTAGTTGGGCGAGTAGTAATAGGCGCCCAGAGCGGTGAGGAAGCCGAAGTCGTAGCTCAGCTTCACGGCTCCTTCCGACCAGTCGAGGCTCTGGCTGGCGGCCGGCGGCAGGTCGGAGTTGGGATAGTAGTAGCGGATGTAGCCGATATCCCACTTGAACTTCTCGATCTCGCCGCGCACGCCGAACATGAGGTCGAGTTCGATCTTGGCGTCGAGCTTGCCGCTGCTCGAGGTGTCGGGGAACATGACGTTCGAGGCGAAGAGGCCGGCGTAGGGCGTGACCGGGCCGACTTCTTTCGAGTACTCAGCCGAACCCTGCAGCGCCGGCCGGCCGATGGTCTGTGAAACACCGCGGAACGTGTAATCCGTGGCCACCGCGACGGAGCTGCTGATCGCACCCCAGTCGCCCGAGAACTGGGCGCTGGCGAGGTTGGGAGCCAAGAGGCCACCGAGACCGATGGCGGAAGCAAGAACGATGCGGCGCATGTGCGTGTATCCCCAATTCAACTGAAACAGGCGTCATGGATACCGCGAAACGGTCCGCCGCTTAACGGTCTAAATTACTGAAATAATTGAATTTAAACCGCTGTGGCCGGTTCAACACGAAATGATTGCAAAGCGTCCTGGATGCTCAATCGGCAACCAGTTTTTCCTTTTTTGACAAGGCGGCCAAAGAGTCCGGGTGATCGCCTAGGAGCTCGGCAAAAACTGCCGGGAGGACCGGGTTCGGCAGATCAAGTGCCTGTAGTTATTGTAAGTTTCTTTGGCTTGCCGGTTGCAAAGAAACCCCATCATGTCGTCGACGCTGCCTGTCGTCTCCCCTAGCCTGTCTGCCACGGCCGCCCGCCCGCAGCACGGCGTGATCGCGCCTCCCGGCGTCGAAAGCATCCAGGACAGCGGACAGCCGGCGCAGAATTTCTCGTTTTCCGATTTCCTGTCGGTCATCAACCCGCTGCAACACATCCCGATCGTTGGCACGATCTATCGGGCCATCACCGGCGATACCCTGGCGCCGGCCGCGCGGGTGCTGGGCGGCACGCTGTTCGGAGGCCCTATCGGGCTCATCTCGTCCGCCTTGAATGCGGTTATCGAGCAGACCAACGGCAAGGATCTGGGCGACCAGGCCCTCGCCTGGACCGTTCCGGGCAATGACAAACTGGCGGCGGCTTCAGCGCCGCCGGCCGTGCAGCACGCGGCCGCGCCGGCGCCCAGCGCCGCCCTGGAGAACGACGCCGAAGCCAGTCCTCCCGCGGCCCCGCTGACCGCCGAGACCAGCCCCGCACCCGTGTCGCGCGCACTCTTTGCCGCGCAGAACGCCCCAGCGGGAGACCGCACCCTGAGCGGGTCGCTGGTCAACCGGCAGGGCTCGACGGCCCCCGGCCGTACGCTCTCCGACTACCGCAGCTTTGCCGGGCGTCCCCTGCCGACGATCGATGCCTCGCGCAGCGCATCGACGGCGGCGCCGGTGCGCTTGCAGACGACCGGCCCGATCACCCCCGAGCGGGGCCGGACCCCAATTCTGGCGGCGAGCGGCCCGACGAATGTCCCGACGACAAACCCCGCGGAAGCGATGCCCAAGAGCCCGACGAATGCCCCGACGACAGCGGAGAATGCCGCCGGTACTCCGCAGACGCATTGGTTTCAGGCGGCGATGATGAAGGGCCTCGACCGCTATCGTGAGGGTCGGCGCGCCGATACGGCGCCAGCCCAACAGCTCGATACGACCCTCTAGAAGACCACCGTATTCGGACAGTTCGGTCTGGACTCGGTCTGGACCTAGTGCGCCGGCCGCTCGCCGAAAATCGCCGTGCCGATGCGAATGTCAGTCGCGCCACAGCGGATCGCCGTCTCGAAATCGGCGCTCATTCCCATGCTCAGCCGCTCGAGACCATGACGCGTCGCAATCCCGCGCAGCATGTCGAAATGCGGCGCCGGAGAGTCCGCGGCGGGCGGGATGCACATCAGGCCGATGACCGGCAATCCGGCGCGTTCGCGGCAATAGGCGATGAAGGCATCGGCCTCGGCCGGCAGCACGCCGGCCTTCTGCGGCTCCTGCCCGGTGTTGACCTGGATAAAGCAGTTCGGGCGGCGCCCCGCCTTGACCATGGCGGCCGCCAGGGCGTCGGCCAGCCGCGGACGATCGAGGCTGTGGATGGCGTCGAACAGCCGCACGGCATCCAGCGCCTTGTTTGTCTGCAGCGGGCCAATCAGGTGAAGCGTCAGCTCGGGAAACGCAGCTTTGAGGGCCGGGAACTTGCCGGCGGCCTCCTGAACACGATTCTCGCCGAAGCAGCGCTGGCCGGCAGCTAGGGCTGCCTGTACCGATGCAGCGGGGTGCGTCTTGCTGACGGCGATCAGCTCGATGGCGGCGGGCTCGCGCCCGGCTTCGTGGGCAATGCGGGCGATGCGAGCCCGCAGGGAGGCGAGGTTCTGAGCGATCGAGGAGTCGGCCGGCACGCCCGACTCTTTAGCACCCCGGCCGACGGGCGCACATGCCAAAGAAAAAAGGGGCGGCCCGAGGGCCGCCCCTTCCTGCAGTCTTTGCTGTCCTGATTAGAAGCTCAGGACCACGCCACCGAGAACGCCGGTGGCCTTGTTGTTGTCGACGTCCTGACCGCCGGAGCTGGTCGTGCCTTCGCCGGTGATCTTGGCGTAGAAGCCAGTCGCCAGCAGCTGCACGCCCGGCCCGAGGGTGTAACGGCCGGTGACCGAGAAGATCTTCGACTTGTCGTCGCCGGTGTTGACCGTCGAGGCCTTGTTCTTGCCCTGGAAGTAGGTGACGCCCACTTCGGCCGGGCCGAACGTGTAGGTCAAACCGAGGTCCCAAGCGCGACCGTCGTTGACATAATCGTTCACGCCGGTTGCGCCGGTGGTGCTCACGTCGACCGAAGCCACCGTGCCGCCCAGCGTGTAACCGTCCTTGAACTTCGTGTACGAACCACCGAGGCGGAACCCGGCATAGGCAACCTGCGCGCCGACGCCGTAAGCCTTGGGATCCTTCTTGGTCGCACCGTTGGCGAAGTCCGGCGAGTCCATCGTGACGTAGCCGGCATAAGCCGCGGTGTCGAACGCGCCGAACGAACGCGTGAAGTTCAAACCAGCCGAGAGTGCGTTCTTGTAGCGGTTCGACTCGTACTTCACCAGGTGACCGGAGTCTTCGCGGACCTCAGGGGTGTAGCTCAGACCGAGCTGGAAGCCCTCGAAGCGCGGGGTGTAGTACGAAACGCGCTCGGAGTCGTTGTCACCGAAGCGCAGCCAGGAGCTGCCGAACGGGCCATCAGCGCCCGACGACTTGGTCGGGTTCTGGATGGTGTTGCCGATCATCGTCGCCTGGTTGGTGAAGCCCGGGCCGCGGTTCGCGAGGTCGGGCGCGCCGATCTTCGTCTTCATCGCGGCGTGGTCGGTCGAGCCGAGCTCGATACGGCCGAACGCGCCTTCGATCGCGACAAACGATTCGTCGATGGTGTCGCTCGAGGTGTAGGCCTCGAGTTCGATGCGCATCGCCACCGAGATGCCGTTTGCCAGGGTGGTCTTACCCTGGAACCAGATCTCAGCGTCGTTGACGAGGTTCATCTTGTGAGTCTTGGACGTGACCGTCGCCGACAGCGGGCTGGCGCCCACCACGCGGTCGTCCTGGTCAGCATACTGCAGCGACTGCTGCGTATAACCGCCGACCGTAACCTGGATCGGCTGGCTCGCAGGAGCCGTTTGAGCGATCGCCGTGCCGGACGCAGCAATCATGCCGGCCGCCACCAGCGCGCTCGTGGATAGTAGTTGTTTCTTCATGAAGACCCTCTCCAGTGATTTCTACTCAGCCTTGCGGCTGGGTTGATAGCCTTGCGGCCGGTCCGATGCCGTGATGGCACAGACCATTGCCGTTATTTCATGCGGCGCTTTTTACGGTCAAACGAATTTCGGCCAGATTGTGTCGAAAGCGGCAACATGTGGCAGCGCGGCCACACGCCCGATTCCGCGCGTATCACATTATTTTTTTCTATCAACATATTGATGTTATTGGAAATGTGTTTTGCGGGGGCGCGGGGAGTACTGAGCAATAAAATTGCGCCGTCTCTATTTGAGGTATTTAAATACCTCTAAGGGCGCGCATTGAACCGGCGAAGGCTCACCCGTTATACTATGGGCGCAACCGAAGATCGGGCAGGGCTTGGAAACGACGGCAGGATGCGGATGATGACGAATTTTGCGGGCCGACTTGCCCCGTGGCGGAAGGCGGCAGTGGGACTGGGCCTCATCCTGGCCATGGGAGCGTGTTCGAGCGCCAATGTCGAGCACCAGTATCCGGAGAAGACCGGGGACAGCACCTACAAGCAGTCCGGCACCGCCCGCGACACCGTATTCGGCGCGGACGGATTGAACCTGTTCGGTAGAGGAAAGCAGAACGATCCCGGTGCGACCGGTATCGGCGTGAACAGCTATCTGTGGCGCGCGTCCCTCGATGCGATCTCCTTCATGCCCCTAGCCTCGGCCGATCCGTTCGGCGGCGTGATCATCACCGACTGGTACGCGCCCCCCGAGACCCCCAACGAACGCTTCAAGCTCAACATCTACATCCTCGGCCGGCAGTTACGCGCCGATGGCGTGAAGGCCGCCGTGTTCCGCCAGCGCCGGGACGCCGGTGGCAACTGGACCGACGCCGCGGTCGAAGGCCGCACGTCGCTCGATCTGGAAAACGTCATTTTGACACGGGCCCGCCAGCTGCGAATCGACTCAGAACGGCCCTGAAGCCGCCGATCTATCGCGGCTCTCCGCACCGGCGCCGCCCCACCAGTGAAGCCACATGGCCCGGAGCAGGCGCTCAAATTGCCGTGCCCGCAATCGCCCGTCGCACAAAGACGATGACGCCAGCCGGTCGCGCAAGCCGGCGCGAAGCTCCGCCAGCCGCGGCAGGTCCATGGCGAGTCGACTTGCGGCGGTTACGTAAGCGTCGGGCGTCTCAGCAACCAGTTCGCTCAATTTGAGCGCGCGTAGTATCGAGGCCGACCACCGCGACACCATGCGCGTTCCGCTCAGCGTCACCACGGGAAGCCCCATCCACAGCGATTCGAATGTCGTTGTCGATCCGGTGAACGGCGATGTATCGAGCGCCATATCGACACGCGAAAATATATCGAGCTGTCTTCCGCTCCCGGCCTCGGCCGTGATGAATTCAATTCGCTCTCGAGCCACACCTTCGATCGCGAGGCGATCGACAATGCGGCTCTGTAAAATCCGCGAGCCGTAGAAGTTGCGATAGCGCAGCAGCATTCGGGACCCCGGCACGGCCGCCAGAGTCTTGCCCCACAGCGCCAGGCAATCGTCGCCGATCTTGGTTGGATTGTTGAAGCTCCCAAACGTCACATAGCCGTTTCTGGAGGCTGGCAAAGGCCCGACCGGCGGAGCGCCGGCGAGGGGAGCATGTATATAGTACCGAGGCAGTCGGACGACGCGCTCGACGAAGCGCTCGGTCGTGCCGCGTGGCGTGAGATCCGAATCACCAATGAGGAAGTCCATGGCTGCGATCCCGCTGGTCGCCGGATCGTGAAAACTGACCTGCACGGGAGCCGCCCGGTGCAAGGCGATGGTTGGTCGATTCCTCTCTAACCCGGCCGCCAGGAAGAGCAATACATCGATCCGGTCACGCCGGATGACCGCTGCCGCATCACTATCGTCGAGATCCACAAGCGAATGCCAGCCATCGGCTTGCCGGCGAAATTCATCTGCCAAGTCATCGGACTCTGGCGACGTCGGATAGACGAATACTTCGAAAGCCCGCCGGTTATGGTTGGCGAATACGGGAAAAAGATTTCGCCCGACCGGATGATGATAGAGATCGGAAGAGACGTAACCGATCCTGAGACGCGTCGACGCCGTGGCGGGTGGGTCGAAATGCCGTTCGCGTGAGGCGGTCTTACCGACCAGGCCCATGTAGCGACGGCAGTCTTCAAATCGACGGCGCTCATCGTCCTGGCTGCCGTAGAGCTGGCCGGCGCGAAGGTACCGATGAAAGGTCGCCGAATCGGTATCAAGGGCGATGGCCCGTCGGTACGTATCGGACGCGACCTTGTGAAAGCCGAGGTCGTCCAGCACCATCGCCCGGTAGGCATGAGCCTCCGCGTCCTGTGGTTTCAGCCGCAGAACCGCGCCGAACGATTCGAGGCTCTCATCGAGCTGGCCAAGCCGGTGCAGAACCATGCCGAGATTGTTGTGCAGATCGGCAGAGTCGGGACGGAGACAGATCGCACGCCGAACAGCATCCAACGCCGCCCTGAGATTGCCGGCCTTTTCTTGCGCCTGTCCAAGATTCACAAGCCCTTCGACATAGTCTGGCCGCAACTCAACCGCTCTGGAACAATGCCGCAAGGCCTCGGCCAAAAAGCCCGGCTTGCCGGAGAGCGCGAATCCCAGGTTGCTGTGGGCTTCGGCGAAATCGGGGCGTAGCGCGATGGCCCGCTCGTAGGCGGCGATGGCCTCGTCCAGCGCGCCGGCCGCCTTCAGCGCGTTGCCGAGATTGCTGTAGGCCTCGGCGTAGTCGGGTTTCGCGGCAATCGCCTGGCGCAGCGCCGCCACCGCCTCGGAGGCCTGGCCCAGGCCGCTCAGCGTCACGCCCAGCCCGAGCTGCGCCTCGGCATAGCCGGGCTGCAGCGCCACGGCGCGGCGGTAGCAATCGAGCGCCTCGGGCAATCGCCCCAGCTCGCGCAGCGTCTGGCCGAGATTCTTCAGCGCCACCGGGTAGTCCGGCTGCAGCGCCAGCGCCCGACGATAGCTCCCGACCGCCGCCTCGCGCTTGCCCTGTTCGGCCTGGTTGTTGGCCAGGTTGTTCCAGGCCCGCGCCTGCTTCGGCTGCAGCACGGTCAGCCGCGCGAACAGCGTTTCGGCTTCCGCCGCGCGCCCCTGTTGCTGCACCGCCACCGCCAGCAGGCCCAGCGCATCGGGCTGATCGGCGATCTGCGTCAGCACCCGCCGGCACGCCGCCTCCGCCGCCGCCAGCCGTCCCGCCTGGTAGTGCCCAACAGCCTCCGTCCACGCCACTGGCGGCCCGCTCATGACGACCCCGCGCACCAGCGGCGCCATATGGTGCGGTAGGCATCCTCAACGGCGCGGGTGTAGCGCACCGGATCGCCGGCCACGGAACCGGCGACTTGGCCGCGCAAAGTCGCCCGCAGCCGCGCCAGCGCTTCGCGATCGCGCGCCTTGTCGATCGCCAAGCTCACATACGCCTCGGCATCAACGGCCACCCATTCATTCAATCCGACGGCAGAGAGGATAGCCGCCGAAAGACGGCTTGCCGCATTCGGGCCCTCGGGCGACACGACCGGAACACCCATCCACAACGTTTCGTAGGTCGTGATGCCGCCCGAGTTGGGGAAAGGATCGAGAGCGATGTCGATCTCCCCGTAGGCACGAAGATGATCCACGTGCGGCGTACCTCCCCGAAGCAGAACGCGCTCTGGAGCGACGCCGTTGCGCAGGAGAGCGTTCAGGATCTGCCGTTGCGTGGCAGCATCATCGAGAGCCCGATCCTTCAGCATCAGACACGAGCCGGGAACGGCCTCGAGAATTCGCGCCCATACAGAAAGCGCTACTTCGGTGACCTTGGCTAACCGATTAAGGCATCCGAACGTGACTGCATCTCGATCCAGTCTTGATAAGGAATCGACAGCTGGCGCATAGGAGGGCGCCTCGTAGGTGATCACGCAGGGCAAATCATAGATTTTCTCCGCGAACAGACGCCTTACCTCTTGCGGCACGAAGGTGGGGTCGGCGAAAAAATAGTCCATCGTCGCCAGGCCGCTTCCGGTTGCGTGGCCCCAAGCCGTGACTTGTACCGGCGCCGGCTTGTACGCAAAGGCCAGCAGCCGGTTGCCGCGGGAATGGCCGGAGAGATCGACAAGAATGTCGATGCCATCCGACCGGATCATGTCACATAGCGCCTGATCGGGAATACGCAGCGTACTGCGCCACAGCGCGGCACTGTCCCGCAGCAGCGTGGTGACATCGTCTTCAATTTCCGTCCCGGAGTAGCAGACGATCTCCACCGCCGCAGGGTCATGATGCCGGAGGATCGGACCAAAGCAGGCCGATGCAGAGTGCCGTCGGAAATCCGCCGATACATAACCGATCCGCAGGCGCCGGTCCGGTTCTCGCGCATTGGCATGGTGCAGGCTGGGACGAAGGTGTTTTCCATGCCGCCCGTACCAGGCGCGTCGTTCCGCCTGCTGCTCGGCAAATGCAGCACCCGGCATAAGGTCGAGGGCAAAAATCAGATTGCTGTGCGCGGTGGAGAATGTCGGATCAAGGTCAACGGCGTGACGAAAATGCGCGACCGCCTCTTCGATGCGGCCCTGGGTCATCCGCTCGCCGCCGAGGTTGTTCCAGGCGCCCGCCAGGCCGGGTGCCAAGTCTATGGCTTTTTGGAAGTAGGCGGCGGCCTCGTCAAGCTGCCCCTGGGTCTGCAGGAGCGAGCCCATGTTGTTCCAGGCTTCGGCGGAGGAGCCGTCCAGTTCGATGGACCGTTGCAGGCACTGCGTGGCGTCGCCGAGCCTTCCCAGGTCGTGGAGAGCGTTGCCCAGGTTGTTCCAGGCCGCGGCATAGGTGGGACGAGCCGTCACCGCGTGTCGGAAGCTGGCGACGGCCTCGTCGAGCCGTCCCTGCCGCATCAACGCGTCACCCAGGCGATTGTGTATCTCCGGAGCGGCGACGAGGACAAGCGCCGTGCGAAAGGCCGAAGCGGCTTCCGCCCAGCGATCGAGACGGCCGAGGAGGTCACCAATCTTCACATGGGTGGGCATGTATTGCGGCTGCAAGTCTGCCGATCGCCGAAGACTTTCAAGCGCTGCCTCGAGCTGCCCCTTATCCTCGAGGATCAGGCCGAGATTGAAATGAGCGTCCGCCTGCTTCGCATCCAGCGCCAAAGCCCGATGCAGGCACGCTTCGGCTTCATCGAGGCGCCGCTGCGCACGAAGCACGAGGCCGAGGTTCGCGTGATAGGCGGGATTGTCGGGGCTGCGATCGATGGCGCGGCGGATATGGATTTCGGCCGCGGGCGCATCGCCCCGCTGGTGCAGCACTACCCCTAAAAGATGCGAGGCCTCGGCGTGCTGCGGATCCCGGCGCAATAATTCGAGATAGACGGCTTCGGCTTCGCCGAGGCGGCCGGCCTGGTGATGCAAAAGGGCCTCGGACACGAGCGCGGCAACGGCCGTATCCGTCACGGGCGGTCCCCCACGCACCAGCGGCGCCATATGGTGCGGTAGGCATCCTCGACGGCGCGAGTGTAGCGGATAGGATCGCCAGCCACGGAACCGGCGACCTGGGCGCGTAAGGTCGTCCGCAGCCGCGCCAACTCTTCATGGTCGCCCGCCTTGCCGACCGCCAGGTCGGCGTACCTGTCCTCGTCCGCAGTGACCCAATCCCGCAGCCCCACGGCATGCAGGATGGCACCGGCGACCCGGCTTGAACCGCTGTCGCCCGTCATCGCCACCACCGGCACGCCCATCCACAGCGCATCGTAAGTGCTGATGCCGCCGTTCTGCGGAAACGGATCGAGTGCGATGTCGATTTCGCTGAAAGCCTGGAGATGGTCGCGCTGTGGCGTCCCGCCCTTGAGCACGATGCGCTCTTCGGCAACACCATGTCGCGTAAGCGACCCGTTCACGTAGGCACGGGCCGTCTCGTCACTCAGCGCGCCGTCTTTCAGCATCAAGCGCGAGCCGGGAACAGCGTGGAGAATGCGTGCCCACAGCGCCAGGACCGGCTCGGTCACCTTGGCCAGCCGGTTGAAGCAGCCGAAGGTGATGGCGCCACGCTCCAGGGCCGGGAGAGGCGCCACCGCCGGCGCGTCGGAGGGGGCCTCATACGTAATCAGGCACGGCAGATCATAGATCGTCTCGGCAAAGAGCGAACGCATCGAAACAGGAATATGCACCGGATCGCTGAATAGATAATCGATCGTCGCCAGGCCGGTTCCGTTCGCATGACCCCACGCCGTGATCTGCACTGGCGCCGGCTTGCGTGCAAAAGTCAGCAGACGATTCCCACCGGAGTGCCCGGACAGGTCCACCAGGATATCGATCGCGTCTTTGCGTATCTGCTCTGCCAGGGCTTCGTCGGTCATGCCGAGGGTCGGCCGCCAGAGATCAGCCCGGCTGCGAAATTCCTGCGTGAGATCGTCCTCGACGGCGACTCCCGAATAGCAGGCCACCGCGAACCGCTCACGGTCGTGGCGGCGGAGCAGGGGTCCGAAGCAATAGGCCGCCGAGTGCCTCTTGAAATCGGCCGACACGTAGCCGATCCGCAGACGGCGCTCCGGATCGGCCGTGTTCGAGTAGTGCGCGCCGCCCACGGGCGCAAATCGTGCCGCATGCTTTTCCCCCCAGCGGCGGCGCTCACTCTGCTGCTCGTCGAACCCGACACCCGGCAAGAGATCGAGGGCGAAGATAAGGTTGCTGTGAGCGACAACGAATGAGTCGTCGATGGCCAATGCCCTACGCAATGCCACTACTGCTCCTTCGACGTCGCCAAGATCCTGGAGCACCAAGCCGAGATTGACGTATCCCTCGGCGTAGTCGGATCGGAGGTCGATGGCCATACGGCAATAGGCGAGAGCTTCCCGCAGTCGCTTTTTGTCTCGTAAGGCAAACGCCAGGTTGCTGTGGGCTTCGGCGAAATCGGGGCGTAGCGCGATGGCCCGCTCGTAGGCGGCGATGGCCTCGTCCAGCGCGCCGGCCGCCTTCAGCGCGTTGCCGAGATTGCTGT
>JALHMR010000047.1 GCA_022843945.1 Rhodospirillaceae bacterium
CAACGGTGTCAGGCGACGCGCCATCCGGACGGAAGCGTCCGCTTTCGAACGGCGCCGACTGGGCCGGACTCTCCGCCGGCGCCGGTGGCGCTTGCGGAGCCGCGCGCTGCGGCGCTGCCGTCGTGCCTGAGTCTTCCGCCCGCCCCGGAGCCGTACGGCGCACCGGCCGGGCGGGTGCTGGAGGCGGCGCCGAGCGCTCCGCCAACGGCGCCTCCTGAAGCTGCGGCGGCGGCGGGGGCGGCGCCGGCGGCAGGGCTGGCTCGTTGACCTGCGGCGGGATGGTCGAGGTCGGCGGCGGCGCCATGACCATCTCGATGACCATGGTCTCCGGTTCCGTCGGTATCAGGCGGCTCCACGGCCCGGTCAGCAGCAGCCACGCCGCCAGGCCATGAAGCAGCACGGACAGCGCCACGCCGCCGATCTGCGGGCGGCGATCCTTCACGGCGGTCGATGGCAGCGTGACGGGAACGGCAGGCATGGTCTCATTATAAACCGGAAAACGGCCCATACTTTGGAAGGGGGCCCCCTCGGCTTCGGCAGCAGCGCCGCCGTACCCCCTTTCGTGTAGCGTTGACGGGATGGAGTCTGCCGGCGATTTCGACCGTCTCGTCGAGGATATCCGCGCCGAGCGTCTCGACGTCGTCGCCCAGTTTTTCCAGACCGCCGAGGCCACGCTTCTCGCCCTCGAATGGACGCCGGAGGCCGCCGCCCTCGAGAAGCCCGAGCTGCGGCTGCTGCTCGACTACTGGCACCGCCTGCGCGCCGGCCAGGCGCTGCCGCGGGCAGCGCAGGTCAGCCCGTTCGACATGCGAGCGGCCCTCGGGCATATCGTCATCGTTGACGCTCTCGACGAGGGGCGCGACGGAACATACCGCCTGTTCGGCTCCAAGGTGGCGCAGCGCCTGGGCAGCGATCTCACCGGCCGGCATCTGCGCGAGCTCGACGACGGCTCGTACCTCGCCCGGTTCGCCTGTGCCCTGCACCGGGCGGTCTTCCTGCGGCGGGAGCCGATTTTCGTCGCGCACCAGCCGCCGCCCAGCGTTTCGGCGACGGCCTGGCTCTGGCTGGTCATGCCGCTGGCCGACGAAACCGGTCCCGCCGTCGCCCGCTACCTGATCGGTATGCTCCCGGCTGCGGCCCGCCCGCGGACCTGAAAGTAAGAGCCCCGAAACGCAAAAAGTGGGCAGGAGGCGGCGGTTGCGGCAAACTCGCTTGTCGCGGCCCGGATTCGGGGCGCCAGGGAGTGAGATCATGGCAAAGCACGCGCGGGATACTGTCGCCCGGTTTATGGCTGTGGTCGTGGCGCTGGCGCTCAGCGCCTGCTCCAGCACGCCGGAGCCCAAGGGTCCGCCGCAATTCGCCGAGCTGATGCCGGTGGCCATGATGCCGCCCCCGCCGCCTCCACCCCCGCCGCCCGCACCGGCCGTGGCGCCACCGCCGCCGCCGATGCCGACCGGGCCGATGTTTGGCGGCCATCTCGCCTCATATTCGCGCGAAGCGGAAGCGATGCGTGGCTGGAACAACATCGTGCGCCAGCACAGCAGTATCGGCACCCTGAAACGCCACCTGGTGCCGGCCGAGACGCCCAAGGGCCGGATGCTCCGGCTGATCGCCGGCGATTTCGCCACGCTCGACGAGGTGCAGCGCTTCTGTACCTGGGCCAAGCAGCAGAGCCTCTACTGCGCCGTGATGCAGCTCGGCGCCGACGGAATGACCGCCACACCCCTGCCGCCGCCGGCCCGCGCAGCCCGTCCAACGCGCCCCGCGCAACCCGCTCCAGCCGTCCAGCCCGCGCCCGCAGCCCCGATGCAACCTGCCCCGGCGCCTCCCATGCAACCCGCGCCGGCCACCCCTGCGCGATAATTCTCAACGGTCTATCTTCTAGCAGCCGGAATGGGTTAGAGCCCATTCCTACGATTGCAGAAAATTCTTCGCTAAGCAGAAAGAGTCGGGCATAGTCGCAAATTGCGCCGCCTGCGGCCTGCAGGACGGCTCGCTTTAGTGCGCCCCGGAAACGGGGTGTTTGGGGACCAAGGTTTTCACGGAACGCTGTCGATGTCGCTGCCGCCGAAGCAAGGATTGTACGACCCCAACAACGAACACGATGCCTGTGGCATCGGCTTTGTCGCGCATATCAAAGGCAAGAAAAGTCACGACATCGTTCGCCAGGGTCTGAAAATCCTGGTGAACCTCGACCACCGCGGCGCCGTCGGCGCGGATCCGCTGGTCGGTGATGGGGCTGGCATCCTGGTACAGCTCCCCGACGCGCTGCTGCGCGAGGAGAGCGCGCGTCTGGGCATCGACCTGCCCGAATTCGGCGCCTACGCCGTCGGCATGTTCTTCCTGCCGCGCAACGAGGCCCCGCGCGCCATCGCCCGGGAAACCGTCGAGCGCTTCGTCGCCGCCGAGGGCCAGACCGTTCTGGGCTGGCGCGAGGTCCCGGTGGACCGCACCGGCATCGGCGCCGCCGTGCTGGCGCGCGAGCCCTACATCACCCAGCTGATCATCGGCCGCGGCGCCAACTGCCCGGATGTCGACGCCTTCGAGCGCAAGCTCTTCGTCATCCGCAAGCAGATCGAAAACGCCATGCGCGACTTCATGCTGCGCAAGGAGCCGCCCGGCATCGAGCAGTTCTACGTGCCCTCCCTGTCTTCACGCACGGTGGTCTACAAGGGCCTGCTGCTGGCCGGCCAGGTCGGCTCGTTCTACGCCGACCTGCGCGACCAGCGCCTGGTCTCGGCCCTCGCCCTCGTCCACCAGCGCTTCTCGACCAACACCTTCCCGTCCTGGCGCCTGGCGCATCCCTACCGCATGGTCTGCCACAACGGCGAGATCAACACGGTGCGCGGCAACCAGAACTGGATGGCGGCCCGCCGCCAGTCGATCGCCTCCGAGCTGTTCGGCAGCGACATGGCCAAGCTCTGGCCGCTGATCCCGCCAGGCCAGTCCGATACCGCCTGCTTCGACAACACGCTCGAGCTCCTGGTGCGGGGCGGCTATCCGCTCGCCCACGCCATGATGATGATGATTCCCGAGGCCTGGGCCGGCAATCCGCTGATGGGCGAGAAGCGCCGCGCCTTCTACGAGTATCACGCCGCCCTGATGGAGCCGTGGGACGGCCCGGCGGCCATCGCCTTCACCGATGGCCGCCAGATCGGCGCCACACTCGACCGCAACGGCCTCAGGCCGGCGCGCTACGTCATCACCGACGACGATCTCGTGGTCCTCTCCTCCGAGGTCGGCGTGGTCGACGTGCCGGACGAGCGCATCGTCAAGAAGTGGCGGTTGCAGCCGGGCAAGATGCTGCTCATCGATCTCGAGGCGGGCCGCATCGTCGACGATGCCGAGCTGCGCGCCCAGATCACCGGTGCGCGCCCCTACCAGGAGTGGCTGAACAAGACCCAGATCGTGCTCGAGGACCTGGCGCCGGTCGACGACGCCGCCGTCCCCGATCCCCAGACCCTGCTCGATCGCCAGCAGGCCTTCGGTTACACGCAGGAGGATCTCAACATGATCCTCGAGCCGATGGCCAATGCCGGCGAGGAGCCGATCGGCTCGATGGGCACCGATACGCCGCCGGCCGTGCTCTCGCGCCGGCCGACGCTGCTTTACAAGTACTTCAAGCAGAACTTCGCCCAGGTCACCAACCCGCCGATCGACTCAATCCGCGAAGAACTCGTGATGTCGCTGGTCTCGCTGATCGGGCCGCGCCCGAACCTGCTGAGCCACAAGGCCGACATGCATATGCGGCTCGAAGTGCGCCAGCCGATCCTGACCAACGAGGACCTGGAGAAGATCCGCGGCATCAACAAGCTGGTCGGGGCGGCCTTCCGCACCGTGACGCTCGACGCCACCTACCCGGCCTCCGAAGGGCCGCAGGGCATGGAGCCGGCGCTCGCCAACCTGTGCACGAAGGCGACCGAGGCGGTGAAGGCCGGCAACAACATCCTCATTCTCTCCGACCGCGCCGTGTCGGCCGACCGCGCGGCCATCCCGTCGCTGCTGGCGACCTCTTCCGTGCACCATCACCTGATCCGCGAGGGTCTGCGTACCGAGGCCGGCCTGGTTATCGAGACGGGCGAGGCGCGCGAGGTGCATCATTTCTGCGTGCTGGCCGGCTACGGCGCCGAGGCGATCAACCCCTACGTCGCCTTCGAGACGCTCGAGGCGATGCGCCAGGAGCGCGGCTGGAAGCTCGACGCCGAGAAGGTACGCAAGAACTACATCAAGGGCATCGGCAAGGGACTGCTGAAGGTGATGGCCAAGATGGGCATCTCCACCTACCAGTCCTATTGCGGCGCCCAGATCTTCGACGGCGTCGGGCTGGCGACCAGCCTGGTCGAGAAGTACTTCACCGGCACCGCGACCACGGTCGAGGGTGTGGGCCTCGCCGAGATCGCGGCCGAGACGGTGCAGCGCCATGCGCTGGCCTTCGGTGACTCTCCGATCTACCGTTCGCTGCTCGATGTCGGCGGTGAATACGGCCTGCGCCTGCGCGGCGAGGAGCACATGTGGTCGCCCGACGCGATCGCCAACCTGCAGCACGCGGTGCGCGGCAACGCCCAGGACAAGTACAAGGCTTATTCCGCCCTGGTGAACAGCCAGACCGAGCGGCTGATGCTGCTGCGCGGCCTGTTCGGCTTCAAGCTCGCCGACAAGCCTATCCCGCTCGACGAGGTCGAGCCGGCGAAGGAGATCGTCAAGCGCTTCGCCACGGGTGCGATGTCCTTCGGCTCGATCAGCCGCGAGGCCCACACCACCATGGCCATCGCCATGAACCGCATCGGCGGCAAGTCGAACACCGGCGAGGGCGGCGAGGAGCCGGATCGCTTCAAGCCGCTGCCCAACGGCGACTCCATGCGCTCGGCGATCAAGCAGATCGCCTCGGGACGTTTTGGCGTGACCACCGAGTACCTGGTCAACGCCGACGAGCTGCAGATCAAGATGGCCCAGGGCGCCAAGCCCGGCGAGGGCGGCCAGCTCCCCGGCCACAAGGTCGACGCCAACATTGCGCGCGTCCGCCATTCGACAGCGGGGGTCGGCCTGATCTCGCCGCCGCCGCATCACGATATCTACTCGATCGAGGACCTGAAGCAGCTCATCCACGACCTGAAGAACGCGAACCCCAAGGCGCGCGTGAGCGTGAAGCTGGTCTCCGAGGTCGGCGTGGGCACGGTCGCGGCGGGCGTCTCGAAGTGCAAGGCCGACCACGTCACCATCTCCGGTTATGAAGGCGGCACGGGTGCTTCGCCCCTCACCTCCCTCACCCATGCCGGCAGCCCGTGGGAGATCGGCCTGGCCGAGACCCAGCAGACGCTGGTGCTCAACAAGCTGCGCGGGCGTATTGCTGTCCAAGTTGACGGTGGCCTGCGCACCGGCCGCGACGTGGTGGTCGGCGCGCTGCTCGGCGCGGACGAGTTCGGCTTCGCCACCGCGCCGCTGATCGCGCTCGGCTGCATCATGATGCGCAAGTGCCATCTCAACACCTGCCCGGTCGGCGTGGCCACCCAGGATCCGGTGTTGCGCGCGCGTTTCACCGGCCAGCCGGAGCACGTGATCAACTTCTTCTTCATGGTCGCCGAGGAAGTGCGCGAGCTGATGGCGAAGCTCGGCTTCCGCACGATGGGCGAAATGACCGGCCGCGCCGACAGGCTCGACACCAAGCGGGCCGAAGAGCACTGGAAGGCGCACGGGCTCGACCTGTCGAAGCTGCTGCACCGCCCGGAGGTCGGCCCCGAGGTCGCCATCCACAACAACGAGCGCCAGGACCACCAGCTCGAGAAGGCCCTCGACCACCAGATCATCGCCGCGGCGCGGCCGGCGCTCGATCACGCCAAGCCGGTGCGCCTGGAGATGACGGTGCGCAACATCAACCGCACCGTCGGCACCATGCTGTCCGGCGAGGTGGCGCGCCGCTACGGCCATACCGGTCTGGCGCCCGACACCATCTCCGTGCGCTTCACCGGCACGGCCGGCCAGAGCTTCGGCGCCTTCCTCGCCCGCGGCGTCTCGCTGGAGCTGATCGGCGACGCCAACGACTATGTCGGCAAGGGCCTGTCGGGCGGCCGCATCGCGGTCTTCGCGCCGCCCAAGAGTGGACGCGAGCCGACCGAGAACATCCTGATCGGCAACACCGTGCTCTACGGCGCCATCAGCGGCGAGTCCTACTTTGCCGGCGTGGCTGGCGAGCGCTTCGCCGTGCGCAACTCGGGCGCGCTGGCCGTCGTCGAAGGTGTCGGCGACCACGGTTGCGAGTACATGACCGGCGGCGTGGTCGCGGTGCTCGGCCGCACGGGCCGCAACTTCGCGGCCGGCATGAGCGGCGGCATCGCCTATGTCCTCGACGAGGAGGGCATGTTTGACCGGCTGTGCAACCGCGCCATGGTCGAGCTCGAGCCGGTTTCGCCCGAGCGCATTCCGGTGGCCGGCGAGCAGAGCGAGCTGCCCGGCGACATGCTGCGTCACGACGCCCTGCGTCTGCGCCGCATGGTCGAGCGCCACCTGCACTACACCAACAGCGCGCGGGCCCGCGACATCCTGGACCGTTGGGATCACTACCTGCCGAAGTTCGTCAAGGTGATGCCGATCGACTACCGCCGCGCGCTGATGGCCGCCGAGGCCGAAGCGGCGACGGCGCCCGCGCCCAAGAAACGCGCGGCCGCCGGCGCGAAAATCCGCGCCTGATCCGCCTCGCCTTTTCTCCTTCAGAGTTCAGAGTCTATGGGTAAGCCAACCGGGTTCCTGGAATACGAGCGCCACGACCGTTCCTACCTCAAGGTCAAGGAACGCGTGAAAACCTGGAACGAGTTCGTCCAGCCGCTGAGCGATTCCGAGGCGTCGAAACAGGGTGCGCGCTGCATGGATTGCGGCGTGCCGTTCTGTCACAACGGCTGCCCGGTCAACAACATGATCCCGGACTGGAACAACCTCGTCTACCTGAACGACTGGCGCAACGCGCTCGAGGTCCTGCATTCGACCAACAACTTCCCCGAGTTCACCGGGCGCATCTGCCCGGCGCCCTGCGAGGAGGCCTGCACCCTCAACATCAATGACCAGCCGGTGACCATCAAGACGATCGAATGCTCGATCGTCGACAAGGGCTGGGCCGAGGGCTGGATCCAGCCGCAGCCGCCGGTGGCGCGGACCGGCAAGCGCGTGGCGGTGATCGGCTCGGGCCCCGCGGGCATGGCCGCGGCGCAGCAGCTCGCCCGCGCCGGCCACGCCGTGGTGCTCTTCGAGAAGCAGGACCGCATCGGCGGGCTGATGCGCTACGGCATCCCCGACTTCAAGATGGAGAAGCACCATATCGACCGCCGCATGACGCAGATGGCGGCCGAAGGTGTCGAGTTCCGGCCCGGCACGCATATCGGCGTCGACATCAAGGGTGAGGCGCTGCTCGCCGAGTACGACGCGGTGATGGTGGCCGCCGGCGCCGAGCAGCCGCGCGACCTGGAGGTTCCCGGCCGCGAGCTCAAGGGCGTGCACTTCGCCATGGATTTCCTGACACCCAACAACAAGAAGGTCGCCGGCGATCCGCTCGACGGCCTGAACTGGATCGATGCCAAGGACAAGCACGTCGTGGTCATCGGCGGCGGCGATACCGGCTCGGACTGCATCGGCACCTCGTTCCGCATGGGCGCCAAGTCGGTCACCCAGCTCGAGATCCTGCCGCAGCCGCCGGAGAACGAAGACAAGCCGCTGGTCTGGCCCTACTGGCCGCTGAAGATGCGCACCTCCTCCTCGCAGGAAGAAGGGGCCGGCCGCGACTGGGCGGTGCTGACCAAGAAGCTCAGCGGCAGGAACGGCGTGGTCGACACGCTGCACGCCGTGCGCCTGGAATGGGTCAAGGGTGCGGACGGCCGCCTGCAGATGCAGGAGATGAAGGGCAGCGAGTTCACCCTCAAGGCCGATCTCGTGCTGCTGGCCATGGGCTTCACCGGCCCGGTGCGCCAGGGCCTGCTGGAGCAGCTCGGCGTCAAGCTCGACGGCCGCGGCAACGTCGCCGCCGATACCGAGAGCTACCAGACCTCGGTGCCCAAGGTCTTCGCCTCGGGCGATGCGCGGCGCGGCCAGTCGCTGGTCGTCTGGGCGATCCGCGAAGGCCGCCAGGCGGCACGCGCCGTCGACCATTTCCTGATGGGCCGCACCGACCTGCCGCGCTGAACGTTAGCGGTCCTCATCCTTCGAGACGCCCACGCAAGCCTCACCCTGAGGTGCGAGCGTAGCGAGCCTCGAAGGGTGTGCCCCTTGCGCGTGGGCTCCTCAGGATGAGGGCTTTTCTTAGTTGCTCTTGATCGTGGCCAGGACGCGGCGGATGTCCTTGTCCTTCTCGTCCATGCGCAGGCGTGAGCCCCAGGCGTTGCAGATCTGGCGCATCCAGACGATGGCCGCCGGATCCATCGGGTTGGCGACCAGCTTGCGCTCGATCTCGTCGACCGCGCGGGTGTCGATGTCGACGTACTGCCGCAGGGTCTTGTCGCGCTTGTAGTATTCGAGCAGCCCCTTGAGCTCGCGCACCGCCTTGAGGTTCGGCGCCTCGCCGACCGTGGCCGTCGCCGAGGCGGTCGGCATGGCGGGAGCCGGCGGCGCTACGGGCCGCGGCGCCTCGACGGCGGGCGAGCGGTCTTCCGCCGGGTCGGAATCGGCGGCGGCACGCCCCGAGATCGAATGGCCCTGGCGGCTGACCCCCGGCCGGTTCGAGAAATCCGGCAGGCTGGTGGCGCGCTGCGCGAGCTTGGTCAGGATGGCCTCGAGCCGGTTGATCTCGGGCAGCATCTCCTTGTCCGCCTTGGCGGCGAAGCGCGGGGCGGCGAGCACGTTGCGCATCGCCTGCACGGCGCGCAGCTCCGTCTCCAGCATGTCCTTGCCGCCGAGCGGCAGGACTTCCTCGTCCTCGATGCGGTCGAAGAAGCCGAGCAGCGCCCGCAGGGTCGGGCGGAAGATCATCGCCCACAGGCTGTAGAAGCGGTCCTCGAGCTCCTGGCGGCGGTCGCTGACCAGCTCCTTGAGATGGCTCTCGATGACGTTGCAGAACGATTCGAACTCGCTGATCTTGTCGCGGAAGTCGAGATAGTCCTGGAAGTTCTGGAACTGCAGGTCGCCCTCGACGCGCAGGGCGAGCTGCAGGATCTCCTGCGCCTGGGCGCCGAGCCGCCCGATCATCTCGAGCTCGGGCGCGTCGCCGCGCACGCGGCGCCGGTCGCCGATCGTCGGCGGGCGCTTGAATTTCTTGGCCGGCGTTGCCGCCGGCTCGCTGCCTGGTTCGGGCGGATTCTCCGCCACCGTCGGCTCGACCACGGCTGTCGTTCCTCTATCGGCGCCGGCCCCGGGTTTGGGGGGGATTTCGTTATGGTTAAAAGCCCGGCGCGGATAACCCCGCTACAAAAGTGGGGCCCGGCCGGCGCGCTGTCAACGTTCGCGCGGCCCGGTACCGCGGTCCGCGCCCTACATCCGTCTGACGAACTGGCCGCTTTCCTGCATCGCCACCTGGATCAGGAGGTCCTGCGCCCGCTTCCGGTGCCTCTGCATATAGAACTGCGTCGAGACATGCAGGGCCATGCGATGGAAGGTCGAGCGGTCCGAGTCGCGGGAAAAGGTGCGCGAGCCGTCGTAGACCCGCAGCTTGGCGTTGAAGCGCTCCAGCAGCTTCTCGATCATCTCGAGCGCCTGCTCCTCCTCCATCTGGCGGAGCAGCGGGTACATGCGCTGCAGCACCTCGGACTTCCGCTTATGCAGGTCGCGCGTGTAGTACTGCGCCGTGTAATAGGCCGTGAGCTTGGCGAAGCGCGAGCGCTTGTCCCAGACATCCCACATGCGCTCCATCGCCACGTGGATGAACATGGGCTTGATCGCCCAGACCATGGCGTTGAGCTCTTCGTTGCGCGACAGGATGCCGAGCGTGGGCGGGAACTCAGAGAAGATCCGGCGCGAGACGACGATGGCCGAGCGCCGGGCGTGGCGCATGATGCCCTCGGCGCGTTCCTCGGGGATGGTCCAGTCGAGGGCGGCGTCGGACTTCTTGGTGAGGTCCTTGACCCGGCGCCGGAAAAGCCGCTTGAGCGTGGCGAGCATGTTTCAGGCAGCCAGGCTGCCCTGGTCGCGCGCCGGTGCCGCATCCTCGATGTGAAGCTGCACCCGGATCTCGCCGCGCCATTCGTCGGCCCGCAGGCGGCCGGCCAGGTGCAGGCTCGCACCCGCGCTTTCCAGCAGGGCCGTGCCCAAGGGCGTGCCGACGGCACGGAAGGCGATGCCGTTCAGGCGGCCGCCGCGCTGGTCGGCGATGAAGACGCGCACGTGGCGCTCGCCGACCACGTCGGCCTTGGCCACGCGCACGGTCGGGAAGGCAAAACGCGGCTCGGGGTTGCCCATGCCATAGGGACCAACCCGGTCGAGGGCGGTCAGCAGATCCGGCGTGGCCGCGCCCAGGGACAGCGCGCCGTCGAGGGTCAGATGTGGCACGGCATCCTGCGCCCCCTCGACGACCCGCGCGGTGAGGAACTCGCGCAGCGCGTCCAGGCGCTCGGCCGCCACGGTGAAGCCGGCGGCGTTGGGATGGCCGCCGCCGTTGATCAGCAGCCCCGCCTGGCGCGCGGCGATGACCGCATTGCCGAGATCGATACCCAGCGCCGAGCGGCCGGAACCCTTGCCGATGCCGTCGGCGAGCGAGACGACGATGGCCGGGCGCTCGAAACGCTCGCGCAGCCGCCCGGCGACGATGCCGATGACGCCGGCATGCCAGCCTTCCGAAGCGGCGAAGACCAGCGGCCCCGGCCCGCCATTGGCCTCGACCTGCTGCATCGCCGATTCCAGCGCCAGGCCTTCCAGCGCCTGGCGCTCGCGGTTGTAGGCGTCAAGGCGCATGGCGATGGCCCGCGCCTCCTCGGGATCGTCGGTGGTTAGCAGGCGTGTACCCAGCGAGGCTTCGCCCACGCGCCCACCGGCATTGACCCGCGGCCCCAACACGAAGCCGAGGTGATAGCAGCTGTCGACCTTCACCGCCTTGGCGACCTCGGCCAGCGCCACCAGGCCGGCGTTGCGGCGCTGGGCCAGGATCTTGAGCCCCTGCGCCACGAACACCCGGTTGAGCCCGGTGAGCGGCACCACGTCGCAGACCGTGCCCAGCGCCACGAGGTCCAGCAGGTCGACGAGCGACGGCTCGGGCCGTGACTTGAAACGACCGGCCTCGCGCAGGCGCCGGTTGACCGCCACCGCCAGCAGGAAGGCGACGCCGACCGCGGCGAGCTGGCGGTGCGGACTGGTCTCGTCGAGGCGGTTGGGATTGATGATGGCCACGGCCGGCGGCAGCTTCGGCTCGGCCACGTGGTGGTCGACGACCACCACCTCGACGCCGGCATTGGCCGCGTCGGTGAGGGGCCCATGCGCGGTGATACCGCAATCGACGGTGATGACCACGCCCGCGCCCTCTTCCTTGAGGCGCAGCAGGGCCGGCGCGTTCGGTCCGTAGCCTTCGCGCTGGCGATCGGGAATGTAGACGCGCACGCGGGCGCCGGCGGCTGACAGGAAGCGGTGGAGCAGCGCCGAAGAGGTGGCGCCGTCGACATCGTAGTCGCCGAAGACGGCGATCAGCTCGTCGTTCTCGACCGCCCGCGCCACGCGCTCGGCGGCCTTGGCCATGTCCTTGAGATGATCCGGATCGGGAAGCTGGTCGCGCAGCCGCGGCTCGAGGAAGGCGGGAACGGCGGCTTCGTCGACACAGCGCGCGGCGAGCACACGGGCGACGATATCGGGCAGACCGAGGCGCTGGGCAAATCCCAGCGCCAGGCGCTCGTCATCGAGGCGCGTCTGCCACCGACGCCCGGTGGCCGAGCGCTCGACGCCGAGGAATAGGCTGCCCCCTGCCCCCATCTGCCCCCTACTTCGCCGGTTCGAGGCCCGGCTTGCGGGTGAAGTTGTGCTGCGCCTCGATGACCCGCACCGTGCCGGTCTTCGAGCGCATGATGATCGAATGCGTCGAGCCGCTTTCGCCGTAGCGGCGCACGCCGCGCAGCATCGAGCCGTCGGTGACGCCGGTCGCCGCGAACATCACGTCGCCCTTGGCCATGTCGAGCATGGTGTATTTGCGGTTGAGGTCCTTGATGCCCCACTTGGCGGCGCGCTGCTTCTCGTCGTCGTTGCGGAAGATGAGGCGCCCCTGCATCTGGCCGCCGATGCAGCGCAGGGCAGCCGCCGCCAGCACGCCTTCGGGCGCGCCGCCGGAGCCGATGTAGATGTCGACGCCCGAGCCCGGCCGCGAGGTGGCGATCACGCCGCTGACGTCGCCGTCGGAGATCAGCATGATGCGCGCACCGGCCTCGCGCACCTTGGTGATCAGCTCGGAATGGCGCGGCCGGTCGAGGATGCAGACCACGAGGTCGCTGACATCGGCCTTCTTGGCCTTGGCCAGGTTCTTGAGGTTGACCTTGGGCTCGTTGTCGATGTCGACCACGCCGTCCGGCAGGCCGCCGCCGACCGCGATCTTGTCCATGTAGACGTCGGGCGCGTTGAGGAAGCCGCCCTCCTCGGCCATGGCGATGACCGCCAGCGCGTTGGGGCCCCCCTTGGCGGTGATGGTCGTGCCCTCGAGCGGATCGAGCGCGATGTCGACGCGCGGTCCCTGCCCCTTGCCGACTTTCTCGCCGATATAGAGCATCGGCGCCTCGTCGCGCTCGCCCTCGCCGATGACCACCACGCCCTGGATGTTGAGGCCGTTGAGGGCGCTGCGCATGGCGTCGACCGCGGCCTGGTCGGCCGCCTTTTCGTCGCCGCGGCCCATCAGGCGCGAAGCCGCCAGCGCCGCCGCCTCGGTGACGCGTACAACCTCGAGCGCAAGGTTGCGGTCGAGGGTCAATTTGTCGGCCATGGTTTTCTCCCTGACTTCCTTATCCTGACTTGTCTTATCCCGACTGGCCCTTAAAGGGCTTCGATGCGGATGGCGCGCGGCGTCTCGCGGACGTGGCTGGACGCGCCGATCTTCTTGAGTGCCCGGTTCATCGCCGCTTCTTCCGTGTCGTGGGTGGTGAGCACGACCGGCACCGTCTCGTTGGGGCTGCGACCGCGTTGCAGCATGGCTTCGAGCGAAACGCTCTCGTCACGCAGCACGGCCGTGACGTCGGCGATGACGCCCGGCCGGTCGACAACCATCAAGCGGATGTAATAGGAGCCGCGCCGCTTTTCCATCGGCGAGACCGGCGGGCGTGCCAAAGAGTCGACCGGTACCCCGAAGGTGGGGGCCCTTCTTCCTCGCGCGAGATCGACGAGATCCGAAAGAACCGCCGAGGCGGTCGGCCCGGCGCCGGCTCCGCGCCCCTCGAACACGGCATTGCCCACGAAATCGCCTTCGGCGACCACGGCGTTGAACACGTCCTCGACGTCGGCGATCGGCGTCTCGAGCGGCACCATGCAGGGATGCACGCGCTGCTCCAGCCCGTGCTCGGTCATGCGCGCGACACCGAGCAGCTTCACCCGGTAGCCGAGCTCCTTGGCATAGTCCAGGTCCATGGGAGAAACATGGCGGATGCCCTCGATATGCACACCCTTGAAGTTGACCTCGGTGCCGAAGGCGAGTGCCGCCAGCACGGCCAGCTTGTGCGCGGCATCGATACCGTCGACATCGAAGCTGGGATCGGCCTCGGCGTAGCCGAGCTTCTGCGCATCGGCCAGCACGTCCTCGAAGGCGCGTCCGGTCTTGCGCATCTGCGTCAGGATGTAATTGCAGGTGCCGTTGAGGATGCCATAGATGCGCTGGATCCGGTTGCCGGCGAGGCCTTCGCGCACCGCCTTGATCACCGGGATGCCGCCGGCGACGGCGGCCTCGTAGCCCAACGACACGTCCTTGGCCTCGGCGGCGCGGGCCAGCGCCGTGCCATGAATGGCCAGCAAGGCCTTGTTGGCGGTGATCACATGCCGGCCGCGGGCGATGGCGGTCTCGCAGACCTTCTTGGCGATACCGTCGGAACCGCCGACCAGCTCGACGATCACGTCGGCATCGGCCTCCTGCGCCATGGCGGCCGCGTCGTCGAACCACTTCAGTGCGGAGATATCGACGCCGCGGTCGCGCTTCTTGTCGCGGGCACTGACGGCGGTGACGGTCAGCCTGCGCCCCGCGCGCTGGGCGACCAACTCGCCGTTCTTGGCGAGCAGCTTGAGCACGCCGGCGCCCACGGTTCCGAGGCCGGCGATGGCGATCTTGAGGGGTTCAGTCATTGGCAAACTCAGACTTTTCCGTCACTCCCGCGCAAGCGGGAGTCCAGGGCAACCAGCATGGCACTAACCCTGGATGCCCACCCTGCACCGCGCCGCCGCGAAGCGCCGGCGGGCGCGCCCGGAAAGGGGCGCGGGCATGACGGACTAAACATTACGCTACTCAGGAAACGGCGGCCCGGTCGCGGGCCGACATGTTCTTCTGGGTCGGCGGCTCCGGGAGGGCCAGGTCGCTGTTGAGGAAGGTGCGGATGTTGCGCGTCGCCTGGCGGATGCGCTGGACGTTCTCGACCAGCGCCAGGCGCACATAGTCGTCGCCGTACTCGCCGAAGCCCAGGCCCGGCGAAACCGCGACATTCGCTTCCTTGAGCAGCAGCTTGGAGAACTCGAGCGAGCCGAGATGCTTGAAGCGCTCGGGGATCGGCGCCCAGGCGAACATCGAGGCCGGCGGGCTCGGCACCTTCCAGCCGGCGGCGGCGAGGCCGCTGATCAGCGCATCGCGGCGCTGCTTGTAGATGGCGCGCGCCTCGGCCACGCAGTCCTGCGGCCCGTTGAGCGCGGCGGTCGCGGCGACCTGCACCGGCGTGAAGGCGCCGTAATCGAGATACGACTTGATGCGGCCGAGGGCGCCGATCAGCCGCTTGTTGCCGGCGGCGAAGCCGACGCGCCAGCCGGCCATCGAATAGGTCTTGCTCATCGAGGTGAACTCGACGGCGAGATCCTTGGCGCCGGGCACCTGGAGGATCGAGGGCGGCGGATTGTCGTCGAAGTAGATCTCCGAATAGGCGATGTCGGAGAGCACGTAGATGCCGTAATGCCGGCAGATCTCCAGGCACTCGGCGTAGAAGTCGAGGCTGACCACCTGCGCCGTCGGGTTCGACGGGAAGTTGAGCACCAGCGCCAGCGGCGCCGGCACGCAGTGCTTGGCCGCGCGCTTGAGCGCCCCCATGAAATCATGCTCGCCGCCGATCGGCAGATGGCGGATCGAGGCCCCGGCCATGATGAAGCCGTAAGGGTGGATCGGGTAGCTCGGGTTCGGCACGAGGATCGTGTCACCCGGCCCGGTGATCGCCTGGGCGAGATTGGCGAGGCCTTCCTTCGAGCCCAGCGTGACGATCGTCTCCGTCTCCGGGTCGATGTCGACGTTGAAGCGCCGCTTGTAATAGGCGGCGTGGGCCCGGCGCAGGCCGGGGATGCCGCGCGAGGTCGAATAGCGATGGGTGCGCGGGTCGCGCACCGTCTCCACCAGCTTCTCGACGATATGCGGCGGGGTGGGCATATCGGGATTGCCCATGCCCAGATCGATCACATCCAGCCCTGCGGCTCGGGCCTTGGCCTTCATCGTGTTCACCTCGGCGAACACGTAGGGCGGCAGGCGGCGGATGCGGTAAAAATCGTCGTGGGCCATGGACTTATGCCAGTTTGGGGGCTGGAGCGGCAGTTTAACCCGATTCGGGAGGCCAAATTGGGGCGGGCCGGAATTTAAGCCCGCCAGAGGGCCCGCGCGACAGTTAAAATGGGGGCTGGAAGCGAATTCCGGCCGCCAAAAGGGCCATTCAAGGCCCCCGGGCGCAAGGGAGAGACAGACGATCATGCCGAGGTCCCTACGGGAACGGGCGCTGGCCGGGGAAACCGTGCGCGGCGCCATGGTCTTCGAGTTCTTCTCGCCTGGGGTCAGCCAGATCCTGGCCCAGGCCGGGGCCGAGTTCGCGCTGTTCGACATGGAGCATACCGGCCTCGGCCTCGAGACCCTGAAGAGCCTGGTCGCCACCTGCCGCGGCCTGCCCATCGCGCCCATGGTCCGCGTGCCGCGCGGCGAATACCATTTCCTCGCCCGGGCGCTCGACGTCGGGGCGGAAGGCGTCATGGTGCCGATGGTCGAGAGCGTCGACCAGGCGCGCGCCATCGCCGAGGCCACGCACTACCCGCCCCGGGGCCGGCGGGGTGCGGCCTTCGGCTTCGCGCACGATCACTACACGACGACCGGCGATGTCGGGACGACCATGCGCAACGCCGACGCGCGCAACCTGGTCATCGCCCAGATCGAGACAGAACGCGGGCTCGAGGCGGTGGACGAGATCGCCGCCGTCGAGGGCATCGACGTGCTCTGGCTCGGGCATTTCGACCTGACCAACTTCCTCGGCATTCCCGGCCAGTTCGACCACCCGAAGTATCTGGCGGCGGTGGAACGCATCGTCGCCGCGGGACGCCGGCACAAGAAGGCGCTCGGCTTCATGGCCTCGCATGAGAACTGGGCGCGGCGCTACAACGAGCTCGGCTTCAACATCATCGCCGCCGGCACCGATCAGACGATCCTGATGGCTGGCGTGCAATCCATACTCAATGCCATCGGAGACTAAGACGTGACGTTCAAGCTCGGTATCACGCGCGACGTGCTCGACAGCCAGGGCGAGCCCAGTTTCGGCAAGGCGGCGCTCAAGGTGCTCGATGCCAACAAGGAGATCGCCTGGGAGTACCTGCCCGAGCGCATCACCGAGGTCTCGCCCGACCTTGCCTCGCGCTACGACGGTCTCTACGTGAATTCTCCGAAGGTCACCCGTGCTTCGGTCGGCCGCGCCGACTGTAAGCTCAAGATCATCGCCCGCCACGGCGTCGGCTATGACTCGGTCGACGTCACGGCGCTGACCGAACGCGGCATCGTGCTGACCAACACGCCCTACGCCATCCGCCGCCCGGTGGCGGTGGCGGCGCTGACCATGATCTTCGCGCTGGCCGGCCGCCTGCCGACCAAGGACCGGCTGGTGCGCCAGAACCGCTGGCACGAGCGCACCAACCACATGGGGCTCGGCCTGACCACGCGCACCATCGGCCTGATCGGTGCCGGCGGCATCGGCGAGGAGCTGCTGAAACTGGCGAAACCGTTTTTCGCGCGGATGCTGACCGCCGACCCTTATGCCAAAGCGGCGCGGGTGAACGAGCTCGGCGCCGAGCTGGTGCCGCTCGACCGGCTGATGGGCGAAGCCGATTTCGTCGTGGTCTGCTGCCTGCTCAACGACGAGACCTTCCACCTGGTCAATGCCGCGCGCCTGGCGCTGATGAAGCCGAGCGCCTTTCTCGTCAGCCTGGCCCGCGGGCCGATCATCGACGAGCCGGCCCTGATCCAGGCGCTGCGGGACAACCGCATCGCCGGGGCGGGCATCGACGTCTTCGAGAAGGAGCCGGTGGATCCGGCGAACCCGCTGCTCACCCTGGACAACGTGATCCTCACCCCGCACGCGCTGTGCTGGACCGACGAATGCTTCCACGACATGGCGGCGACCGGCCTGAAGAGCATCGTCGACGTCTCGCTGGGCAAACGGCCGGTGCACGTCGTCAACCCGGATGTCTACCAATGAACCGCCCCTTCTCTCCCGAGAGCCTCGCCGCGCAGGCGCTGGGCGATGTCGACGCCACGGGCGCCATCATCCCGTCGATCCCGGTCTCGACGACATACCTGCGCGATCCCGACAACCAGTACCGCTCCGGCTTCTCCTACGGCCGGCCGGACAATGCCATCGTGCGCCATGGGGAGCGGGTGATCTGCGAGCTTGAAAAGGGTGCTGAAGCGCTGCTCTTCGGCTCGGGCATGGCGGCGGCGACTGCCTGTTTCCAGGCGCTGCGTCCTGGCGACCACGTCATCGCGCCCCCGGTGATGTACTGGTCGCTGCGCAACTGGCTGCGCGGGCATGCGACCGACTGGGGGCTCAAGGTCGAGTTCATCGACACCAGCGATCTTGCCGCGCTGAAAGCCGCCTTACGCCCGGGTGGCACCAAGCTGGTCTGGCTGGAGACGCCGGCCAACCCGCTATGGACCGTCACCGATATCGCCGCCGTCGCCGACCTGGCGCACCAGGCCGGCGCTCGCGTCGCCGTCGATTCAACCGCCGCCACGCCAGTGCTCAGCCATCCCCTTGCGCTGGGTGCCGACCTCGTCATGCATTCGGCAACCAAGTATCTCAACGGCCACACCGATGTGCTGGCTGGCGCGCTGGTCACCGCAAAGAAAGACGAGATGTGGACGCGCCTCACCGGTATCCGAACCTACCAGGGCGGCGTGCTCGGCCCGTTCGATGCGGCCCTGCTGCTGCGCGGCATGCGCACGCTGTACCTGCGCGTGCGCCAGGCCTGCGCCTCGGCGCAAGCGCTGGCCGAGCGGCTGGCCACACATCCGCAGGTCAGCGCGGTGCTCTATCCCGGCCTCAAGACCCATCCCGGCCACGCCATCGCCGCCAAGCAGATGAGCGGCGGCTTCGGCGGCATGATGTCGATCCGCGCAAAAGGTGGCGAGCGCCACGCCATCGCCACCGCCGCCGCGGTGAAGCTGTGGAAGCGCGCCACCTCGCTCGGCGGCGTCGAAAGCCTGATCGAGCACCGCGCCAGCGTCGAGGGTGCGGGCACGCCCGCCCCGGCGGACCTTCTTCGTCTCTCGGTCGGTATCGAGAATGCAGATGACCTCTATGACGATCTGGCCGAGGCGCTGACGAGAGCGGCGGGCTAATCTCTTTCTGTCATGCCCGGGCCTGACCCGGGCATCCATCGAGCCGCATGGCCCCTCGCCTGCAAGGCTGGTACACCGGAGACATGGATCGCCGGGTCAAGCCCGGCGATGACAAGAATGAATGGGCTAGTTGCCGCTCGCCGTCTGCGTCGGCTTGTTGAGGAAGCGCCGTGCCGCCTCGATCTCCGGGCGCTCGCCGTCTGAGTCGGCGGCAAGCTCCAGCAGCTTCCCGTGATAGAGCCGCGCGGTGGCGGTGGCCTCGCGGCCCATGCGTTCGGCCGCCTTCGCCGCCCCGGCGAGCGAACGGAAGCGGTTGGGCGCGATGCGCAGGGCGCCGGTGAACTCGGCCAGGGCCAGCGCCGGCTGGCGACCGTCCAGCAGCATCTCGCCCAGCAATTCCCGCATGGGAACAAGACGGTTGACCAGCACCTCCTGCCCTTCGCTGCGGCCTTCGAGGTCGGCGGCGGAACGCATCACGGCGAAGGCGTCGCGGCGCTTGCCCTCGGCCTGCAGCGTCCAGGCGGTGGCCGCCGTCTCGTAGATCTCGACCTGGCGCGCCCAGGCCTCGTCGCCGGCATCGAGCAGCTGGTAGCGCAGGCTGGTCAGGTGCTCGACCGCCTCGCGCGCCCCGGTCAGGTCGCGGCTGCGCGCCGCGCCCAGCGCCCGGGCGAACCAGGTGACCGCGGCCGCGTGCGGACGTTCGTCGGGTGCCGCTTCCAGCCGCGAGGCCGCCGCCCAGTCGCCGCGCTCCAGGGCATAGCGCGCCAGCAGCGCCGCCGAGGCGACGTCCGGCGGCGCCAGCGCAAAGGCCGCGACCTCGTCGACCAGGCGCTTGGCCAGACGGTCCTGGGCGCGCTGCAGATAGGCGTTGGCCAGCGCATCGAGGATCGGATGACGTTCGCTGCCCCCGCTGATGAAGCGGCTGGCGGCGACATCGGCCTTGATGGCGTCCGACCACAGGCCGAGGCGCGAGAAGATGCGCGACGGCAGGTGGCGCGCATAGGCCGATTCAGGCGCGATGGCGGCCAGGCGCCGGGCCGCCGGCTCGCCCTTGGTGGCGAGCAGCGGATGGTCGTAGCTGTGCACGAGGTAAAGCGGGATGCCGGGATGCTCGAGCAGCTTGCCTTCGAGGTTCTCGAGGATCACCGCCGCCTTGAGCTGGCGCGCGTAGGTCGTGTCGGTCGGGTCGGCGGCCTCGTTGAGGGCCAGGGCGTAGAAGATCTGGATCTCGCTGTCGTCGGGGTAGCGCTGGCGCAGGCGGGCCATCGCCGCCTCGTAGAGCCGGGCGCGGGACGCGCGATCGCGCCTGGCGGAGCCGTCGAAATAGGCGCCGAGCGCGTCGATCCAGTCGGCCTCGCGCGGCGTCTTGTGCGCGATGGCGCGGGCGCGCTCGATGGCCGCGCGGCCGCGCGACACGGCCGCGCCGCTCAGCGCGCCGAAGGGATTGCCGCGCGTGCTCATGGCGATGCCCCAATGCGCCATGGCGCAGTCGGGCTCATCCGCTGCCAGGCCGGCGAAGGTCTCGGCGGCCTCGGGGGAGAAGGCGTGCAGCAGGGCCACGCCGTGGTCGAAACGCTCCTGGGCCGCCGGCGTGCAGGAGATCGCGAAGGCGCCTTCCCCCTCGCCTTCTTCCGCCCAGGCAGGCGCCACGGCGAGCGCGGCCAGGAAACTCAGACGAACCAGAGAAGCGATCATTCAAGCGCCCAGCAAAAGGGCGGGAACTGTCGCCTAGTTTTGACGTTCGCGCGCGTGCCAAAAACGTGGGGCTGGCGCCTACACGATGGCCCAAGCGCGGCTGTCCGCGGAACGCTTGATGGCGGCGAGACAGCGCTCGAACGCCACCGCGGTGGAGAAATCGGGGTAGGCCGGTTTGGCTGCCGCCACCGCTTCGAGGAAGGCCGCCACTTCCAGCAGCTTGAGGTCGCCGAAGCCGATCTGGTGCCCGGGCGCCGGGCAGAACGCCGCATAGCCGGGATGCTCCGGCCCGGCCAGGATGGTGGTGAAGCCCTGGCGGCCCCTGGCATCCCCGCCGCGGTAGAGCCGGAGCTCGTTCAGCCGGGTCTGGTCGAAGACCAGCGCGCCCTTGCTGCCGGTGATCTCGAAGCCCAGGCCCATCTTCTGGCCCAGGGCCACGCGGCTGGCCTCGAGCGTGCCGCTGGCGCCGCTGGCGAAGCGCACAAGGGCGTGTGCCTGGTCCTCGTTCTCCACCCGGCGGCGCCCGCCTGCGGGCACGGGCCGCTCGGCGATCACCGTCTTGAGGTCGCCGCAGACCTCGGCGATCGGGCCCATCAGGGTATGCGCCAGGCTGACGATATGAGCGCCGAGATCGCCCAGCGCCCCCAGCCCGGCCAGCGCCCGCTCGCAGCGCCAGCTGAACGGCCCCTCGGGATCGGCCATGTAGTCTTCGTTGTGGGTGCCGCGGAAATGGACCGGCGTGCCGATCTCGCCGCCGGCGATCATCGCCCGCGCCGTGGCGATCATCGGGTTGTGCAGGTAGTTGTAGCCGACGATGGTGACGCCCTTCGCCGCCGCCGCGGCGCGCGCCATGATCTCGGCCAGCTTCAGGTCGGGCGCCATCGGCTTCTCGCAGTGGACATGCTTGCCGGCCTCGAGCGCCGCCACCGCCATCTCGGCATGCAGGTGATTGGGCGTGGCGATGGCCACCACCTCGACCGCCGGATCGGCGACCAGCGCGCGCCAGTCGGTCGTCGCGCGGGCAAAGCCGTAGCGCTCGGCGGCGGTTTTCGTGGCGGCCTCGTCGACGTCGGCCAGCACGGCCAGGCGCGGACGCGGCAGGGCCGGAAAGACCGCCGCCACCTGGCGATAGGCCAGCGCCGTGGTGTGGCCGATATAGCCGGCCCCGATCAGGCCGATGCCGACATAGCGCATATACATATTTCCGTAACCGTTTCGGCGCGAAAGATGACAGCGAATCAGTCGCCCGTCGACCTCGGCGCCTCCGCTGGTCAGCGGTAATCCGATGTTAAACCCTGGCGCGGTAGGACTCCGCGCATGGTCCCCTGGTTCAGCGCACCGAGTCTGGTGCCCGTCACCCTGTCGAGCGAGATCGCCGATGAGCGGCTGCGCCGGCTCGTCGCCTATTGGTATGCCAAGCGCGGCGCCCACAAGGTGACGCGGCGCCTCGACATCGATCCGCTGGAGATGCCGTGGATCCTGCCCTTCGCCTGGCTCTACGACTACGAGACGGAGAGCGGCCGCTTCCACTGCCGCCTGGCGGGCGAGAACGTGCGCGAAGGCTATCCCTTCAACATCATCGGCCGCTATCTGGACGAGATCATCAGCCCCGAGGACTGGGCAGCGACCCGCATGACGCATCGGGAGATGATGGAGACGCCGGCCATCGGCCATTCCCGGGGCCGCATCTACCGCCCGGCGCTGGGGCGCACCGGTCATGTCGAGCGTGTGATGCTGCCGCTGAGCGACGAGAGCGGCCGCACGGTCGTCATGGTCTTTGGCGCGTCGATCTACACGGTCGGCCCGTCGGCCGTCGGCGGACCGGCCGGCAACGATCCCCTCACCCCGCGGCTTTTCCCGATCGACTGAGCGGGCACCCGGCCACTACGGCGTCGGTCGCTGCCGGGAATCCGTGCGGCTCGGCCAGCGATCCTTGAGGTCGTCGCTCTGCACCCGCAGCTCGTCCAGCGTCGGCCGGACTCGGAGAACCGCCGGCGGAACGGTCGCGCCCGCGAGCGGAACACCAAATGTCGGTTCGCCGAGCCCCGGCCCGGCATTCACGGCCGCCTCCAGCTCCACGGGGTCGACGCGGATCATCTCGCTGGTCAGCACTCCGTTCGCCTGTCGCGGCAGCGTGAGATACGTCGCCACCCGCCGGTAAGCGGGAAACGACAGACCCTCCAGCAGTTCCTCATCGGTCTCCACGACGTAACGTCCCGCCGGCTGTTCGCCGTCCATCCCGGTCAGTTTGAAGGGATGGACGAAGGTCATCGTCCTGCTGGTGGTGCGGGTCGTCATCATGAGCTCAGTTGCGGAGCAGCGCGTAAGCCGTCACCGCCAGGCCGAGCAGCAGCGGAACCACGAGCGGCGGCACGAGCCATGAACCGAGGGTCGGGCCGAATTCGCCCGCCGAGGCGGCGGAAACCGCTACCGGCTTTGGGGTCTGCATGGGAGATCTCCGTCGAAGGGTGTGGGCGCGGCCCGGCTCGCCGAAAGACGCGGCTGGCGCATCCCTGATTGAGCCAATAGAGCCTGAATTACAACGACTATAAAGATATTATATAATAAAAAAGTATCTAGTTCCGGTAAGTAGGCGTACCAATATCAATAATCGCCTGTTTTCGTAAATGAAAATACGCAAACTATTATTTCATATTATTTCATCCGGAGACCCATCATGTCGAGCTGGACAGAAAAGCGCGCGCAGTTGTCGGCCCACTGGGTCGAACGCAAACCTCAGCTGATCGCCCTGGCCATCGGACTGGTGGCGGGCCCGCTGATCTCGAACTATGCCGGCTGGCAGGTGACGAGTGGCAACGCCCGCACGCAGGTGCGCGCCGGCATCGTCGAGACGCAGGCGACCTACTGCAACGTGAGCGCCCGACTGGCCAACGCCACCCCCGACAAGCTCGACTGGTCGGCCCGCGTCGACCTCGCCCGCAAATGGGCAGTGATGCCGGGCTCCGACACGGCCGATAGCGACGTCACCAGCGCCTGCGAGCGCAAGCTGCAGACCTGACCGCTCCATGATGTTGACCAACAAGCGGGTCGGCCTGTGGTCCTGGGCGCTGACCAGCGACGAGGCTGTCACCGCGATCCTGGTGGGCCGCGCCCGCCAGGCCGGCCTCTTCGTCGCCCCGGACCAGGCTCTCCGCTACGACGCCATGCTGGCCAAGCAGCGCAAGCTGACCGCCCGCGGGGCGCGCACCACGCCCCGCACCACCGCGTGGCGGACATAGAGACCGCCTGAATCTCCAGGCGGCGCAACGACAGCATCCGAAGGAAACCGCCATGGCCAAGGGCCAACAGAGAAGCAATCGCGAAGCCAAGAAGCCGAAGGCCGACAAGAACAAGAAGAAGCTGGCCGCCGCTCCGGTCCTGGTCTTCCCCGCGCCGAAATCCAAGTCGCGCTGATCGCGACACCCGACCGCACAGCACAGAGCCAGAGACTGGGGAGCGCTCCCGGGTGGGACACGTCTCACCCGGTCGAGCCGCCCATCGATAACGCAAGCCACGACCCCGCTTCCCTCCGCCGCCTGAAGGAACCACGATGCCCGCCAAAGAACTGAAATTCGGCGCCGATGCGCGCCAGCGCATGCAGCGCGGTGTCGACACGCTGGCCAATGCCGTCCGCGTCACCCTCGGTCCGAAAGGGCGCAATGTCGTGATCAACAAATCCTATGGCGCCCCCCGGATCACCAAGGACGGTGTCACCGTCGCCAAGGAGATCGATCTCTCCGACCGCTTCGAGAACATGGGCGCGCAGATGATGCGCGAGGTCGCGACGCGGACCAACGATCTCGCCGGCGACGGCACCACCACCGCGATCGTGCTCGCCCAGGCGATCATCCGCGAAGGCACCAAGGCGGTGGCCGCCGGCCTCAACCCCATGGACCTCAAGCGCGGCATCGACCTCGCCGTCGAGACCGTGGTGGCGGAGGTCCAGCGCCGCGCCAAGAAGATCACCACCAACGACGAGATCGCCCGCGTGGCCACCAGCTCGGCCAACGGCGACAAGGAAATCGGCGCCATGATGGCCAAGGCCATGGCCAAGGTCGGCAATGACGGCGTGATCACGGTCGAGGAGGCCAAGAGCCTGGAGACCGAGCTCGAGGTCGTCGACGGCATGCGCTTCGACCGCGGCTACCTGTCGCCCTACTTCGTGACCAATGCCGAGAAGATGACGGTCGATCTCGAGAACCCGGCCATCCTGCTGCACGAGGACAAGCTCGGCGCCCTGCAGGGTTTCCTGCCGCTGCTCGAGGCCGTGGTGAAGTCCGGCCGGCCCCTGCTGATCATCGCCGAGGAAGTCGAGGGCGAGACGCTGACCACGCTGGTCGTCAACAAGCTGCGCGGCACGCTCAAGGTCGCGGCGGTCAAGGCCCCCGGCTTCGGCGATCGCCGCAAGGAGATGCTCGAGGACATCGCGGCGCTCACCGGCGCCCAGGTCATCACCAAGGATCTCGGGACCAAGCTGGAAAATGTCACCCTGGCGATGCTCGGCGGCGCCAAGCGCGTGCTGATCACCCGCGAGGCGACGACCATCATCGACGGCACCGGCAAGAAGACCGCGATCAAGGATCGCGTGGCGCTGATCCGCAAGCAGATCGAGGACGTCACCTCGGACTACGACCTGGAGAAGCTGCAGGAGCGGCTGGCCCGGCTGGCCGGCGGTGTCGCCATCATCTCGGTCGGCGGCGCCAGCGAGATCGAGATCAAGGAGCGCAAGGACCGCGTCGACGACGCGCTGCACGCGACGCGCGCGGCGGTCGAGGAAGGCATCGTCCCGGGCGGCGGCGTCACCCTGCTCTACGCGGCCCGCGCCCTCGACAAGCTGTCGCCGATGAACCGCGACCGCGCGGCCGGCGTCGCCATCCTGCGCAAGGCGCTGCTCGCCCCGGTGCGGCAGATCGCCGACAATTCCGGCGAGGACGGTGTGGTGGTCGCCGGCAGGCTTCAGGATTCGCGCAATACCGACTACGGCTACGACGCCCAGAAGGGCGAGTACGTCGACATGATGACGGCCGGCATCATCGACCCGGCCAAGGTGGTGCGCGTCGCGTTGCAGGACGCCGCCTCCGTGGCCGGCCTGCTGCTGACCACCGAGACCATGGTGGCGATCAAGCAGGACGACGAGCCGGCGGCCGACGCCGACGGCTGAGCCCATGCTCCCTGAAAAAGGGTTCTAGCGGATTGGTGGAAGGGCCGCCGAATACGGCGGCCCCCGGCCCTAGTCGTGGACGACGACGTTCAGCAGGGCGCTGTGGACTTTCAGCGTTCCGTTGTACTCGATGAAGCCGAGCTTGCGGAACTTGTTCATGAAGTAGTTGATCCGCGCCCGGGTCGTGCCGACCCGGGCCGCGAGAATCTCCTGGCTGATCTTGGGGATGACCAGCTCCATCTTCCCCTCCTTGCCGAAATTGGCGAGGAGCAGCAGGACGCGGGCCAGCCGCCGTTCGCTCGAGTTGAAGAGCTGGTCGACCAGGTCGGCCTCGATCTGGATGTTGCGGGCGAGCAGAAACCCCATGAACATCTGCGAGATCTGTGGCTTGTCGTGAAGCACGCGGATCATCGAATTTTTCTCGAGCCGGGCGACGGTCGATCCGACCATCGCCACGGCGGAGGAGATATGCTTGGGCTGGCCGGCGAGGCAGCCCTCGCCGAAGAAGTCTCCCTCGCCCAGCATGGCGATGACGCGTTCCTTGCCCTGCTGCGAGACCACGCGGAGCTGAACCCGGCCGCCTTCGATGTAGTAAACGGCATCCCCCGGATCGCCTTGCCGGAAGATCACCTCCTTCGGCTTGTAGCCGGCGGATGAGCGGCCGCTCCCGACGGACTCGAAAAGCACTGCAGCATCGAAACTCGGTGCAGGCGAGGCCGTCGTTTTGGCCCCGTTTCTGCCGTTGCTCTTGCTCTTGCTCTTGCTCTTGCTCTTGCTCTTGCTCTTGCTCTTGCTCTCGGCCATGGCGCTATCCTCATCTTATGCGGCACCGCCGCCATCAACGCCTACGACCCGCGCCGCAAGGATTGGAATACCATAATCGTCGGGCACAATGAACTGGTCGCCGGGCGGAGACTGTTCACTATTGAACAGGGCAACAAATGGCGGGCGCCAGTCTGTCGATGCCCCTCGCGAAACCCAGCTTGGTCTGAGCGGCTTTATCATGGCTTCTGTTCACTATTGAACAACACCGCCGCCACCCCTGTGGTTAGCTTCCAAGGGTTAAGTGCCGTGACGGGGTCGGGAGATCGCCGCGTCCACGGCACGAATCACAGGCGTCCATCCTGTTAACGCGCGTTGCACGTGTCTGCTCCTGACAGATCTTCCGGCCAAGGCTCTGATCTTCCGGACGAAATGTCGACGATACTACGGGGGTGTCCCTTTTCGGACAGACGTGCGTAAGCGAACCGGGCGCTAGTGGTCAGGCTGTCTCTGACAGGAGCACCACGCGATGCGAGCCATGCCGTCAATCGTCGAATACGGACCGGTGCGATCCGTCGCCCAGGCCGTCTTCGACACCATCGACACAGGGCTTGTGGTACTCGACGTCAACCTGCGGGTAGCGACAGCCAGCACCTCCTTCTGCCGGATGTTCGGCGTGGTCATGGAAGATGTCCGCGGCCGGTCGTTCTACGAGCTGGGTGGCGGTCACTGGGACACCCCGGACCTGCGCATGACCCTGGACGCCGTGGCATCGGGCAACGGCTCCCTGCACGCCTGCGAAGTGGAGCACGAGTTCCTGGAGCTGGGGCTGCGGACGATGCTGCTCGATGCCCGCCAGATACCGGAAACCGAAAACGCCGGGGCCTCGATACTCCTGACGGTCAATGACGTCACGGCGGCACGCGCCGCCGAGAAGAGACTGACGGCGCTTCTCGACCACAAGACGACGCTGCTCGAGGAGATGACGCACCGGGTCGCCAACAGCCTGACGATCATCGCCGGTATCCTCATCCTCAAGGCGCGGCGCGTTCACGATGTCGAGGCGCGCCTGTTTCTCGAGGAAACCCATCATCGCGTCATGTCCATCGCCACCGCCCAACGGCTGCTGCGGACAAGCCTAGACGATGCCGAGGTCTCGCTCGGCCCCTACCTGAGCGAGCTGTGCGAAAGTCTGGCGACGTCGATGATCGGGGACGGGCAGAAGATCGAAATGCGGGTGCAGGCCGGAGACGGGACGGCGCGCTCGCGCGACGCGGTCAGCCTCGGGCTCATCGTCACCGAGCTGGTGATCAACGCCCTGAAATACGCGTTTGCGGCCAACACCACGCACGGCCGCGTGACCGTGACCTATGCGACCACGCCGGCCGGCTGGGCGCTGGCGGTCGCCGATAACGGGATCGGGGCGCCCGAAGCGACGGGAAAGATGAGCAAGCCTGGCCTGGGCACCGTGATCATCGAAGCCCTGGCCAGGCAGCTCGATGCCAGGGTGGAGATCCTGATCAGGAACAACGGCCGGACGACGACCATCACCCATGCGATCCATTGAATCGTGGCTGCCCTGGGAGACGGCCGAGCCTGAGCGCACCGGAACCCGTCTGCGTCTCCGCCACCACACCTCTTACGACTACGGCGCGCCGAGGTTTCTCAGCCCGCAGATCATCCGCCTGCGCCCGGCGCCGCATGGCAGCGCGCAGATCCTGTCCTATGCGCTGACCGTGCGGCCGGAACAGCATGGCTTGAAATGGCACCAGGACCCGGCCGGCAACCACGTGGCGCGCGTGACGTTCCAGGGACCCGTGACACGCTTCGAGGTCGCGACCGAGATCGGCCTGGCGCTGCGCCCCGTCAACCCGTTCGACTTCCTGCTCGACCCGGAAGTGGCGGCCTGGCCCTTCCACTATCCCGCGCCGCTCGAACTGGAGCTGGCGGCGTTCCGGCGCCTCGACACGCTCGATAGCCACCTTGCAACTCTGATTGCGGCGATCTCGTGCGACGAAAGCCCGACGATCGGCGCCCTCGCCGACCTTGCGCGCCTGATCCAGTCGCGGGTCGCCTACCGGGTTCGCCCGGAACCGGGCGTGCAGACACCGGGGGAAACCCTGACCCGGGCATCCGGATCCTGCCGCGACTCAGCCTGGCTCCTGGTCCATCTGCTTCGCTATCTCGGCTTTGCCGCGCGGTTCGTCTCGGGATATCTCGTCGAGATGAACGCCGGGATCGCCGGCGATACGCCGGCAGCCGATACGCTCGCCCTTCACGCCTGGGCGGAAGCGTACCTGCCGGGCGCCGGCTGGATCGGTCTGGACGCCACCTCCGGCCTGCTGACCGGCGAAGGCCATATCCCCCTGGCGGCAACCGCGAACCCTGAGTCCGCGGCGCCGGTCACGGGCACGACTGAAGCCGGCACGGCCGCCTTCAAGGTCGACATGTCGGTGACCCGCTTGGGCATTGCGGAAAGCAGCGGCCAGGGTCGTCGACGACAGCCCGGAAATTAGTCCAGCAGCAGCTTCGCGCGCCGCAGCGTCTCACCGCTGAGCGCGAGCCGACGGTTATTGTCGGCGATACGATCGTCGTATCTCCGCAGCAGGATGCTGGCGTTCGCCCTGTATTCGTCGAACGAGCGCCGGAAGGCGTCCAATTGCTCGTGCAGCTCCAGTGGCGCAGTCATTGTTCAGCTCCGTCCTCAAGGGGCGGGAGCGTGCGGAGGCCCACTTTTATCTCGGGGCCTCGTTGTCTCTCAGCCGTCGGCGCCGATGGCGTTGCCGAACGGTGAGCCACTCTACGCCAAGCTGAGCCGTCATTCTGTGCAATAGCGGACAGTCTGGCGAAGCATTTGGGTTGGGAAGGACCGTACGCCGTACGCCGTGCGCCTGCGCCCGCTCCCGCTTGCTGCACGGTGGCGGCGCCCGCCGCCTTCGAGGGGAACGCGCTGGACTTGTGGGCCCCGTCTGGGAATGATCGGCGTTCCTTTGTGGGAGTGAACGCATGATCCTGGAAATCGCCCAGCTCGACGTGAAGCCCGGCATGGAAGCGGAATTCGAAAAGGGCGTGGCCGAAGCCGCGCCGGTGTTCAAGCGCGCCAAGGGCTGCCGCGGCCTGTCGCTGCAGCGCTCGATCGAGAAGCCCGGCCGCTACCGGCTGTTCGTCGAGTGGGACACGCTGGAGAACCACACCGTCGACTTCCGCGGCTCCGAGGATTTCAAGGAATGGCGCCGGCTCGTCGGCCACTGCTTCCAGGAGCCGCCCTATGTCGAGCACACCAAGCCAGTGAACAAGTGGTTCTAGCCCTCAAGCCTGCGACTGAGCGACCTCTTCCGAAGCGCCCGACAGGGCGTCGCCGAGCAGGTTGAGTGCTACCACCGTCGCGAAGATCGCCGTACCGGGATAGATCATCAGCGTCGGGTTGGTGCGAAAGTGCGTGCGCGCTTCGAACACCATCATTCCCCATTCCGGCGTCGGGGCCTGAACCCCGAGCCCGAGGAACGAGAAAGCGGAAAGCTGCAGCAGAATCCAGCCGGCATCGAGCGTCGTCACTACGACGACGACGGGGGCCACGTTCGGAAGCATATGCCGCAGCAGAACCGCGATGCTGCGCAGCGCCAGCAGGCGCGCGGCGGAAATGTATTCTTGCATTCCGACCGTCAAGGTAAGGGCCCTGACCGTGCGCGCGTGATGAGCCCAATGCACCGCGACGATGGCAATAACGGCGTTATCCAGCCCCGGCCCTAGAAAGCCGACGATAGCGAAGGCAAAGAGCAGCGTCGGAAAAGCCAGAACGAAGTCGACCGTTCGCATCAGCGCCTCGTCGATCCGGCCGCGCGCGTAGCCGGCGGTGGCTCCGATGACGAAGCCGAGAACAGCTGTCAGCGCGCCGACGAGCGCGGCCGCGCCAAGTGACGGCCTCGCACCCCAAAGGAGCCGCGAGAGGACGCAGCGGCCAAGATGATCGGCGCCCAGCGGATACTTCGCACTCCTTCCGGCGAAGCGGTCGGCCAGCGACAGCTCCATTGGATCGTTTGGCGCCAGCCAGGGTGCAAACGCGGCGAGCAGGCACAGGCCGAGCAGGAAAGCCAGGCTGACCAGGCCGACCGGGCTGCGTACCAAGCGTTCAATCATGGGGCCGCCTGGGTCACGATGCGGGGATCGAGCGCCGCATGGACGATGTCGGCGATGAGATTCGTGGCGACGACGATGGCCGCAACGCAACAGACGTAGGCCTGAACCACCGGCAGGTCGCGCGTCAAGATGGCCGAGAGGAAGTAACGGCCCATGCCGGGCCAAGCGAATACGGTCTCCACGACGACCGCGCCGCTCAGAAGGCCCCCGACGGCGACGCCCAGAGCGCTCCACAACGGCAGCCCGGCATTGCGCAACACGTGCCGGCCGAACAGGTGGCGCCGCCGCAAGCCGCGCGCCCGGGCGAAACGCACGTAAGGCTGGCGAAGCTCGCCAACGACGCTGTTGCGCAGAAGGCGCGCGAATAGCGCCGTCTGGCCCGCGGCCAGGGTCACCGCCGGCAACACCAGGTGCGCCCACGATCCGCGCCCGGAAAGAGGCAGCAGGTCGAGCCAGACGGAGAAGCCGTACATCAGCAGATAACCGAGCCAGAACCCCGGCAGCGCCGTGACACCGATGGCCAGAAGTCGGCTTGCGAGGTCGAGGCTGCCCCCTACCCGCATCCCGGCAACCATGCCGACCGGGATGCTCACAGCCAGCGAGAGCGCCAAGGCTGCCGCCGCAAGCTCGACGGTCGCGGGCATCAAGCGGGCGAAATCCGCGCCGATCGGTTCCCCGGTGATGTAGGAGCGGCCGAATTCCAGGCGCAGCGCCGACACAAGCCATTCGCCGTAGCGTTCCAGCAGCGGCCGGTCGAGGCCGAACTGGGAGCGCAACGACGCGATGGTTTCAGGCGTCGGCTGCAAGCCGAGACCATGCAGGAGGCTGGATTCCAACCCGCCCGGTGCCAGACTAAGCAACAGGAAGCTGAGCGTCGAAGTCGCCCAGAGGATTAAGGGCGCCAGAATCAGCCGCCGGGTCACCTGTCGCATGGGTGGCGTTCCCGGTGCCCTTACCTCCGTCGTATCCGTTCCAGCGGAATGACATACTGCTGCTCAGCGAAACCGAACCCGGTGAAGTCGCGCCGCAGGACGGCGAGATTCACCGCATGGGAGATCGGCAGATGGATGGCCTGTTCGTGAAATGTCGTAAGCAGGATCCGATACATCTCCCGCTGCCGCTCCTCGCTGGTCGCCGCCATCGCCGAAGCGATCACCCGGTCTATGTCGGCCTTCATCGGCAAACCCGTTTGAGCGATGGCGCTCGGCTGGGTGGGAGAACGCATGGTGTTGATGAACGCGGCGGGCTCGTAGGGTGGTCCCCAGCTGTCGCCATACATAAGATCGAAATCCCCGGCCCGCTGCCGCCGCATGGTGGCAGCAGGATCCTCGCCATGCAGTCGCAGTTCGATCCCGACGGCGCGCAAATACGCCTGCAGGACCTCAGCCAGTCCTTTGGCGACGGTGTTCGGCGCCGCGAACGCAAGGGTCAACGCCAGCCTCTCGCCGCTGCGTGTGCGAATGCCCTGGCCGGGTGTGAGACGCCATCCGGCTTCCTCGAGCAGCGCGCGTGTCTTGCCGGGATCGTACGGCACCGGGGGCAGGCCCACATCGGTGAACGGCACTCCCGGTGAAAACAGACCGTCGGCGCGCGGTTCCAGATCGAGCAGGAGACTCTTGACGATACTGTCCTTGTCGACGGCGCTCAGGATGGCCTGTCGTACCTTGATATCGGCCAACAACGGCCGGCTCGTATTCAGTTGAACGATGCGGGTGAAGAGCGGGCCCGATACGAACGTTTCCACGGATCTGTTCTGGCGAAGGCGCACAAAGGCCTCCAGGCCGACAAGGCCGTCGCCGAAGAGAAGGTCGATATCGCCGCGCTCCAGAGCCAGCAGGCGTGTCTCGACATCGGGCATGACCCGCACGACCACGCGCGAGAGTGTCGGCTTGGTGCCCCAATAGCGGTCGTTCCGCAAGAAAACGGCGTACTCGTCCTTTCGGTACTCGCTCATGATCCAGCGCCCGGTTCCGATGGGCGCCTTGATGCCATCGCGCGTGATTCCCGTTTCGCGGAATCCGCTGGGTGACAGGAAGCGCAAGGGCCGGATCAGGCTCAGCTCCTGCAAGGAGCCTGAATAAGGCTGCTTGAGGGAGAAGCGCACCGTATGGCTGTCCACAGCGTCGACCTTGTCCATCTGGCGGATGAACTCCATCCAGGCATGGCGTTCGCGGTTAGCCAGCACATGCTCGACGTTGAGCAGGACGGCCTTGGCGTCGAACGGCGTGCCGTCGGAGAAAACGACGTCGCGGCGCAGCACGAAGGTCAGCTCGCGGCCATCCTCGGACAGCGCCCAGCTCTCCGCGAGATGGGGCTCGATGCGACCGCCCGGCCCGTAATTGACCAGGCCCTCGTAGATCAGATCCTGCGCGAACATCTGGCTGGGCTGGTACATATGCGGATTGCTCGGACCCACATCGGCGTTCCAGGCCATACGCAACTCATGCCCGACGGCGGCCGTTTGGACGGCAAGGCACAGGCAGAACGCGAATACAGGTATCGAGAGGCAACGAGTCGGTATCCGCGCCACGGCGCGGAGCAACGAATGAAGGGACGACATTAAAAGCCTCGCGGATCGACGTGTCCGTCACCGCGAGCCACGGCCAGCGCAACGCCCTTTAAGCGCTACCTAGCCTCGCCGATACACCCCGACCAGCGATCTCGCGCGTGACACGAGCAATGGCAGGTCTCCTGACTTGCGGATCACCGCCAACGCCGGCCTTCCCAGTAACCCAGTGGCCTTTTCGACGTCAGCTAACCGCTTACAGTTGCGGGGGCAGCCCCGGATTCTCACCGGGTTCCCGTTTAATCCCCGAAGGGAACCATCGCGGTCAGGCTGGTGCACGAGAAGTCGATTGTCAACTTGATAAGTGGGTACGACGGAATGCTCGTCGCCCGAAGGATTGCGGCAAATTGCGCCGGCAGCCACCCGGCGCTAGCGTGCAGGCCGCGCATGAGCCAGCCACCGCCCCCGCCCACCGATTCAGGCATTCCTGCTTCAGCCAGGACCGGGCCGCCGCGGCGCAAGCTGATCGACGGCTCGTTCCTGTTCATCGTCGGCTTCGCCGTGGCCAGCGCCGCCGGCTGCTGGTGGCTCAACGGGCCCGAGGTGTTCTTCGAGGCGCTGCGTGACGAAGGCGACCTGATGCTGCGCCTCGTGCCGGTGATCGCCGGCGCGGTGCTGCTCGCCGCCTTCGTGCAGGTGCTGGTGCCGACCGAGGTGGTGAAGCGCTGGCTCGGCGCTGAATCCGGCTGGAAAGGGGTCGCCGTCGCCTCGGTGATCGGCGCCTTCGTGCCCGGCGGGCCGATGGCCTCCTTCCCGCTGATGATGGCGGTGATCGGCGCCGGCGCCCATGTCGCGGCCAGCGTCGCCTTCCTCACCTCGTGGTCGGTGCTGGCCATCCAGCGGCTGATCGTCTGGGAGATCCCGCTGATGGGCGGTGACTTCGCGCTGGTGCGCTTCCTCTCGTCGGTGCTGCTGCCGCCGCTGGCCGGCTGGGGAGCGGCCTGGCTCTACGCGCGCTGGCCGGAAGCCCCGGCGAAAGATTCAGGGGCGAAGGACCCGTCATGATCCTCGCCGTGGCGATCATCTGGCCGGCGGTGCTGATCTGCGCCTTCCTGCTGTGGCGCGGTCCGCGCGCGCGGGCCCAGCGCGCGCTCGATCTCGCGCGGCACAACGCCACGTTCATCGCCATGCGCGTGCCCTTTGCGCTCCTCGGGGCTGGTTTCGTCGCGACACTGCTGCCCGAGCGGCTGGTGGCGCAGTGGCTGGGCGGTGAATCGGGCTTCACCGGTATCCTCATCGCCTCCGTGGTCGGCGCCTTCGTGCCCTCGGGGCCGATCATCTCCTTCCCGCTGACCCTGGCACTGGCCAAGGCCGGGGTCGGCGTGCCGCAGCTCGTCGCCTTCCTTGCCGCCTGGTCGGTGCTTTCGGTCCACCGCCTGGTGACCTGGGAACTGCCGCTGCTCGACACCCGTTTCAACCTTGTCCGTTACACGGTGTCGCTCGCCCTGCCGCCGCTTTCCGGCGTGCTGGCGGCGCTGCTGGTCGGGCTTTGAGGGGGCGTGTTAGCGTCGAGGGGCTGATGGGGTCCCGGTATGGCCGCCCGTTTCGCCAAAGTGGCTGTCCTTCCGTTCGCCTTGCTGCTCACGCAATGCGCCGACGGCACCCTCTCGTCCGTCGAGCCTCCCGCCGTCCAGGCTGAGAACGAGGATCACCGGCTGCGCGAGGCGCTGGCGGCGCTTGAGTCAGGCGATCCCGAGACCGCCTGGTTCCGGCTCTGGGACATGGCCATCGAGGGCGACCCGGCGGCCCAGGTGCATCTCGCGCGGCTCTATCGCGAGGGCACGGGCATTCCCGCCGATCCGCGGATCGAGCGGCGCTGGATCGAGCACGCGGCCACCGCCGGCCATCCGCTGGCCCAATACCGGCTGGGCGAGCTCTACGAGGCGGGCGGCGGCGATGCGGTCAGCCGCCAGGCCGCGGCGTTGTGGTACGAGCGCAGCGCGGCGCAAGGTCATGCGCCGGCGCGCCAGGCGCTCGCCCGCTTGCGCGGCCAGCTCGCCTCTCCGGCGAATTAGTTCTCGACGTAGATGTCGTAGAGATCGACGCGCCGGCCTTGCGCCTCGTCGACGCTGAGGCGCGCGGCCGCGATACCGGCGCGCGACAGCGCCT
>JALHMR010000048.1 GCA_022843945.1 Rhodospirillaceae bacterium
AACTTTATTTAAGAAAAAGTTTAGGCGACCATGGCCCGACGCTGAATCGGGGCCTTCGTCACATGATGCCATCAAGAGTATCGGGAAGTCGAAGGTCGCGCGGGGTCCGGGGGGCCCGCGATGCTGGCCGCGCCGCGCCGGTGCTGAATATCGGCGGCGGCCTCGCCTTCGGCGCGGCCGCCGGCATCGCCACCGGCCCCGGCGCCATCGTCGCCGCGGTGGCGCCGCCGCTGGTCGCGGGCCACGCCCACGCCATCATCGTGCGCCCCTCGGTCATCCCGGAGCAGCCGCTGCTCGACCGTTTCGTCGGCGACATGGCGGCCGCCCCGGAGATCGTGGGCGAGCTCGTGGCGCTCTATGTCGAGCAGCATCCGCGGCTGGCGCTGCGCTTCGTCTCTCTTGCCCTGCGGCGGCATATCGATGCCGCCCTGTGGATCGAGGAGGCCGCCGCGCGCCGCGCCCGTTTCGGCTTCGAGGCGCTGGCCACCGTGCTGCGCGCGGCCGTCTCGCTGGCGGCGCCGGCAGCCGAAGAGCCCGAAGCCCCGTCGGTGATTCTGGATATTCCGCCGCTCGACTGGCTCGATCCGCCCACGCTTTGAGCGGAACCATCGCCGTTTCCGCCCCGTGGCAAAGCCGCTACCGCCCCTTGGCAAACCAGTGGCGGGTTGGCATGGTGTCCCGCCAATTCAGGGGATCCTGCCTCTATGAAGCTTGCCGTACCCAAGGAACGCCGCGCCTTCGAAGCGCGGTGCGCTGCCTCGCCTGACACGGTCAAACGTCTCAAGGCACTGGGCCTCGAGATCGTTGTCGAGACGGGGGCCGGCAGCGGGGCCGCTACCCCGGACCAGGCCTATGTCGATGCCGGCGCCACCATCGCGCCGGACGCCGCCTCGTGCCTCGCCGAGGCCGACATCGTGCTCAAGGTGCAGCGCCCGCTGACCGCCGATGAGGGCAACGACGAGCTCGGCCTGATCAAGCGCGGCGCCGTGCTGGTCTCGACCATGGATCCCTATCGCAACAAGGCGCAGGTCCAGGAATACGCCACGCGCGGCATCACCGCGATGGCCATGGAGCTGATGCCGCGCATCACCCGGGCCCAGAGCATGGACGTGCTCTCCAGCCAGGCGAACCTCGCCGGCTACAAGGCGGTGATCGACGCGGCCGAGGTCTTCGGCCGCGCCTTCCCCATGATGATGACCGCCGCCGGCACCATCGCGCCGGCCCGCGTCATGATCTTCGGTGTCGGCGTTGCCGGGTTGCAGGCCATCGCCACGGCCCGGCGCCTGGGCGCCGTCGTCTCGGCCACCGACGTGCGGCCGGCCACCAAGGAGCAGGTCGAGAGCCTCGGCGGCACCTTCGTCGCGGTGATGAACGAGGAGTTCCAGCAGGCCCAGACGGCCGGCGGCTATGCCAAGGAGATGTCCGACGCCTACAAGCAGAAGCAGGCGGCGCTGATCGCCGAGACGATCAGGAAGCAGGACATCGCCATCTGCACGGCGCTGATCCCCGGCCGCGCGGCGCCGACCCTGATCACCGAGGACATGGTCAAGTCGATGAAGCCGGGCTCGGTGATCGTCGACCTGGCGGTGGAGAACGGCGGCAACTGCCCGCTCTCCGAGCCGGGCAAGGTGGTGATCAAGCACGGCGTGGTGATCGTCGGCTACATCAACGTGCCGAGCCGCGTGGCGGTCGACGCCACCGCGCAATATGCGCGCAACTTGTTCAACTTCCTCGGCGTCATCCTCGACAAGAAGACCGGGGCGCTGACCATCGACGCCGCCGACGACATCATCAAGGGCGTGATGCTGACGCGCGACGGCGCGGTCGTGCATCCGGCCTTTACCACTGCGTAGGTCATAGAATGCTTAGCGCACCCCCCTCCCTAACCCTCCCCCGCAAGGGGGGAGGGGACATGATCGCCGATCAACTTCTTACCCCCTCCCCCTCGACGGGGGAGGGATGGGGTGGGGGTGATTGGCAAACTTGCAACTGGCATTGCGGAGACTGAGCCGATGGATCCCTCGCAGCTTCCCTCGACCGCGGCGCAGCTTGCCAACGAGGCCGCCGCCCTCGCCGCCAAGGCGCGGATGCTCGCCGAGCAGGCGGCCGTCGCCGCCCAGAACAGCGGCGGCGGCGTCGACATTCTGACCATGGGCCTGACGGTCTTCGTGCTCGCCTGCTTCGTCGGCTACTACGTCGTCTGGCGGGTGACCCCGGCGCTGCACTCGCCGCTGATGGCGGTGACCAACGCGATCTCGAGCGTGATCATCGTCGGCGCGCTGCTGGCCGCCGGCGCCAGCCAGGTCGGCTTCTCGCGGACCCTGGGCTTCCTCGCCATCATCCTCGCCTCCGTCAACATCTTCGGCGGCTTCGTGGTGACGCAGCGCATGCTCGGCAAGTTCAAGAAAAAAGAAACGGCCAAGAAGTAAGGACGGGGACCCAGAACCATGAGCGAGAATCTCGCCGCCCTCCTGTACCTGGTCGCGGCCGTCTGCTTCATCATGTCGCTGCGCGGCCTGTCGTCGCCCGAGACGGCCCGCCAAGGCAACAATTTCGGCATCGTCGGCATGGTGATCGCCATCGTCACGACGCTGCTCCATCCCGCGATGGGCGGGTTCCTCACCATCGTTGCCGGTGTGGTGATCGGCGGCGCCATCGGCACCTTCATCGCGGTGCGCGTGCAGATGACGGCGCTGCCGCAGCTGGTCGCCGCCTTCCATTCGCTGGTCGGCCTGGCGGCGGTCTTCGTCGCGGCGGCCGCACTCTACTCGCCCGCCTCCTTCGGCCTCGGCGTGCCGGGCGAGATCAAGACCGCAAGCCTGATCGAGATGGGCCTGGGCACGGCCGTCGGTGCCATCACCTTCACAGGCTCGATCGTCGCCTTCGCCAAGCTGCAGGGCCTGGTCTCCGGTGCGCCGCTGACCTTTCCGATGCAGCACCAGTTCAACGCCTTGCTCGGCGTGGCCATCGTGCTGACCATCGTCTGGTTTGCCTTCACCGGCTCGTACGCCGCCTTCTGGATCCTGGTGCTGCTGTCGCTCGCCGTGGGCTTCCTGCTCATCGTGCCAATCGGCGGCGCCGATATGCCGGTAGTCATCTCGATGCTCAATTCCTATTCCGGCTGGGCGGCGGCGGGCATCGGCTTCACCTTGCACAACAACGCGCTGATCGTGACCGGCGCGCTGGTCGGCTCGTCGGGCGCCATCCTCAGCTACATCATGTGCAAGGGGATGAACCGCTCGATCTTCAACGTCATCCTCGGCGGCTTCGGCACCGATGCCGCCGGTGCCGCCGCGGCGGGCGCCAAGGAGACGCGCCCGGTGAAGTCCGGCTCGGCCGAGGACGCGGCCTTCATCATGAAGAACGCCTCGTCGGTGATCATCGTGCCGGGCTACGGCATGGCGGTGGCCCAGGCCCAGCACGCGCTGCGCGAGATGGGCGATCTCCTGAAGAAAGAGGGCGTCACCGTGCGCTACGCCATCCACCCGGTGGCCGGCCGCATGCCCGGCCACATGAACGTGCTGCTGGCCGAGGCCAACGTGCCCTACGACGATGTGCTGGAGCTCGAGGAGATCAACCGCGACTTCGCCCAGACCGACGTCGCCTTCGTCATCGGCGCCAACGACGTGACCAACCCGGCGGCCAAGACCGACCCCCAGTCGCCGATCTTCGGCATGCCGATCCTCGACGTCGACAAGGCCAAGACGGTGCTGTTCATCAAGCGCTCGATGGCCACCGGCTATGCCGGCGTGGAGAACGAGCTGTTCTTCCGCGACAACACCATGATGCTGTTCGCCGACGCCAAGCACATGTGCGAGGAGATCTGCAAGGCGCTGGGCTGACGGCTCAGCGCCGGCGGAATTCCGCGACCTTCGCCGGATCGACCTCGACGCCCAGCCCCGGCCCTTCGGGCAGGGTCAGCACTCCGTTTTCGACCGCCAGCGGCTGCTTGACGATATCCGCCGCGAGATAGTGGTTGGTCGTCGTCAGGTCCCAGTCGAGCGCCGGGACCGCGGCAGCGAGATGCAGCAGCCCGGCCGTCGCCAGGCTCGACTCGGCGATCTTGGCCGCGAGGTTGACGTGCCAGCCCAGCGCCGTGCAGCGCTCGGCCGCCGCCTTGGTCGCGATGTAGCCGCCCAGCTTGATCGGCTTGAGGCTGGCTCCCCTGGCGGCGCCTGCCTTGTGGTGGGCCTCGATGTCGGCCAGGCGGCCGATCCCTTCATCGGCGCAGAGCGGTGCGGCAAAGACCTCGGCCAGGCACGCCATGCCGGCGAGATCGTCGGCCTTCAGCGGCTGTTCGACATAGGCGAGGCGCAGCGTCCCGGTGACCCGGGCGAAATCGCGGGCCGTGTCCTCGTTCCAGGTGGTGTTGGCGTCGACCGAGAGCTTGGCCTCCGGGCCGATGACGGCGCGCACGGCGCGCGCGGCGGCGACATCGTCCTCGAGCGCGCGCGTGCCGACCTTGAGCTTGAACACACTCATCCCCGCGCGCCGCGCCGCGTCCGCCTCGGCGACGTCCTGGTCGATGGTGGCGTTGCCGAGCATGCGCATCACCGCCATCTGCCGGCGCCGGGCGCCGCCCAGCAGCTCGCAGACCGGTTTGCCGGCGCTGCGGCCGGCGAGATCGAGCAGGGCGAGATCGACGGCCGCCTTGGCCGCCGGGTTGCCGACGATGGCCCGCTCGAGCATCGGGCGCAGCGCCCCGAGCCGGTCGAGACTGCCGCCGATCAGCAGGGGGGCGAGGAAGCGGCGGATGGCCGCCACCATGCCCTCGCTGATTTCGCCGGACAGGTTCGGGGAGGCGGCGGATTCGCCCCAGCCGACCAGGCCATCGCCGGTCTCGATGCGCACGACCACGCCTTCGGCGGTCTCGAGCTTGAGCCGGCCGCCGAGGTTGATCGGCCGGAGCGGCGGCAGGTCGATGGCGGTGACCTCGATGGCGCGGATGACGGCCATCGCGTGGCCCTCAGACCGGCACGTTGTCGATCAGCCGCGTCTGGCCGAGGAACGCCGCCGCCGCGACACGCGCGGGACCGTCGACGCGCTCCACGAGCTTCAGGGTCGTGGCGTCGACCACGTCGAGATAGTCGATGCGGGCAAAGCCGGCCTGGAGCAGCTCCTGCTTGCCGCGCGCCGCGGCCGTGCCGGCGCTGCCGCCGGCTTTCATCTCGGCGGCCACGGCGGTGATCACGCGATAGAGGAGCGGGGCGAGCGCGCGCTCGGCCGGCTTGAGATAGGCGTTGCGCGAGGACATGGCGAGGCCGTCGCCCTCCCGGTAGGTGGCGACCGGCTCGATACGCGAGGGGACATCGAGGTCGCGGGCCAGCTGCTTGATAACCTGGAGCTGCTGGTAGTCCTTCTCGCCGAAGAAGGCGGCATCGGGCAGGCATTGCAGCAGCAGCTTGGTGACGATGGTGGCGACACCCTGGAAATGGCCGGGCCGGAACGGGCCGCACAGGCCTTCGGTCAGGCCGCTGACGGTGACCGTGGTGGCGGCACCCGGCGGGTACATCTCCACCACCTCGGGCGCGAAGATCGCGTCGGCGCCCACGGTGGCGAGCTTGGTTGCGTCACCCTGCAGGTCGCGAGGATAGCGGTTGAAGTCCTCGTTGGGCCCGAACTGGGTCGGGTTGACGAAGATCGAGACCACGGCCTTGGCGCATTGCTCGCGGGCGCGGCGCACCAGCGAGAGGTGGCCGTCATGCAGGGCGCCCATGGTCGGCACAAGGCCGACGGTGGCGCCGTCCTTGCGCCAGGCATTCACCGTCCGCCGCAGCTCGGCGATCGAGCGCAGGATGGGCGGTGTGGCCATGGACGCGTCCCCTGTTGTGCTGGCCCGGAGATGCGAACGCCCGCGAACCTTGGCTCGCGGGCGAATTCGACGTCGGTACTGTGGCGGGGCGCCGGAGCGTCCCGCCGACCAGGACTAGTAGCCTTCACGCTCCATGCGCTTGCGGGCGACCTTGCGGGCCCGGCGGATGGCTTCGGCCTTCTCGCGCGCCTTGCGCTCCGAAGGCTTTTCGAAATGACGCCGCAGCTTCATCTCACGGAAGACCCCTTCACGCTGAAGCTTCTTCTTGAGGGCGCGCAGGGCTTGGTCGACGTTATTGTCGCGAACGATGACTTGCACGGTTTGACCGCACTCCTTCCCGATATATCCGAACAAAATGGGTGAAGCGGCGGGAAGCCGTTTTCCACAGCAACCCACCGCTACTGAACACGCTTATATCACAAGCCCTTACCGCCTGGGAAGCGCAGAAAACCCCCTTTACCCAGAGGGTTGGCGGAACCATAGTCCCCGGATGGCCATTCTCAAAATCGCCCGTATGGGCCATCCGGTCCTGCGCCAGAAGGCCGAGGAGGTGGCCGATCCCACCGCTCCGGAGATCCAGCAGCTGGTCGCCGACATGATCGAAACCATGGATGACGCGCCGGGGACCGGGCTGGCGGCCCCCCAGGTCCACGTGCCCCTGCGGGTGGTGGTCTTCCGGGTCGGAGCGCACCGCTCGACCGGGGCACCCGACGACCAGCCCGAGGCGCTGACCGTGCTGATCAACCCCATCCTCGAGCCCCAGGGCGAGGAGCAGGCGCTGGACTGGGAGGGCTGCCTGTCGGTGCCCGGCATGATGGGGGCGGTGCCGCGCTTCACCCGGCTGCGCTACCGGGGGGTCAACGAGAAGGGCGAGGAAATCGACCGCACGGTCTCGGGCTTTCATGCCCGCGTCGTGCAGCACGAATGCGACCATCTCGATGGTATCCTCTACCCGCAGCGGCTCCAGGACCTGCGGCTGTTCGGCTTCAGCGACGAGATGAAGAGAGCCTTTGGAGGCAACGACGATGAGCCAGACCCGGACTGACGAAACCGGCTTTGATCGCGACGCGGTGCGCGAGGCGATCGTCGAAGCGGCCTTGCCGCACGTCGCCTTCGACGGCTGGACTCCTGAGACCCTGCGCCTGGCGGCGCGCGATGCCGGCTACGAGCCGGTGATGGCCTTGCGCGTTTTTCCTCGCGGCGCGGTCGAGGCGGTCGAGTTCTGGAACCAGCTCGCCGACCGGCGGATGCTGGCGGCGCTCGAGGCGGAGAAGGCCGGGACCCTGAAGATCCGGGCGCGCGTGGCGCTCGCCGTGCGCCGGCGCCTGGAAAGTGTGGGCCCGCATCGCGAGGCGGTGCGCCGCGGCCTCGGCCTGTTCGCCCTGCCGCACAACGCGCCGGCCGGTGCCGCCGTCCTGTGGCGCACGGTCGACGCCATCTGGTACGCCTGCGGCGATACGGCGACCGACTTCAACTACTACACCAAGCGCGGCCTGCTGGCCGGCGTCTATAGCGCCACGGTGCTCTACTGGCTGGAGGACCGCTCCGAGGGCTCGGCCGAGACCTGGACCTTCCTCGACCGGCGCATCGCCGAGGTGATGCGCGTGCCCCAGGCGCTCGGCGCCTTGCGCGAGCGGCTCGCGGCGTTCCCCAATCCGCTGCGCGCTTTCGTCGAGCGCGCCAGGACCCGCACGCGCTAAGACCGCTCGTCACCCCGGCGATAGCCAGGGTCCAGGCTTCCGGATCGACACTCGCTATCGCTCGTTGGTCCGGGATGACTGCGGAACAGGGTCCTGCAGTCACTTCTCGTTGGCGATCTCGTCCTTGCGCGGGATCAGGCGCGTGACGTGGCCCATCTTGCGGCCGGCCTTGGCCTCGGCCTTGCCGTAGAGATGGAGCTTGGCATCGGGGTCCTTGAGCAGCTCCGGCCAGCGCTCGATCGCGTCGCCCAGCAGGTTGTCCATGATCGCGTCCGAGTGGCGCCGCGAGTTACCCAGCGGCAGGCCGCAGATGGCCCGCACCACCTGCTCGAACTGGCTGGTGATGCAGGCGTCGATGGTCCAGTGGCCCGAATTGTGCGGCCGCGGGGCAAGCTCGTTGACCATCAGCTCGCCGTCCTGGCCGACGAACATCTCCACCGCCAGTACGCCGACCACGCCGAGCTTCTCGGCGATGTGCCGGGCCATGCCCTCGGCCCGCCTGGCGGTGGCGAAGGGGATGCGCGCCGGGGCGATGGTCTGCGCCAGGATGTGGTGCTCGTGGCGGTTCTCCACGGTGACGTAGTTGGCGTGCTTGCCGTCGAGCCCGCGGGCAACGATCACCGAGCATTCCCGCTCGAACTGGACGAAGCGCTCGAGCACGGCTTCGGCCGGCGGCGGCATGCCGGGCGCGAAGCTCGCCCAGAGCGCCGCTGATTGCGCGCCGGCGCGCACCGTCACCTGGCCCTTGCCGTCGTAGCCGAGGCGCGCGGTCTTGAGCACCGCCGGCACGCCGACCTCGTGCAGCGCCGCATCCAGGGTCGGGGCGTCGATCACCCGGCGCCAAGGGGCGGTCGGGATGCCGATGCCGTTGAGGAACTCCTTCTCGCGGACCCGGTCCTGGCAGATCTGCAGCACGCCAGGCGACGGCCGCACCGGCACCAGCCGGTCGAGCTCGGCGACGGGGGCGTGCGGAATGTTCTCGAACTCGTAGGTGACGACCTGGACCTGGCCGGCGAAGCGCACCAGGGCGTCGCGGTCCTGGTAGTCGGCCAGGGTGGTCGCGTCGGCGACCTGCGAGGCCGGCGCATCCTTCTCCGGGCAGAAGATGTGGCAGCGATAGCCCATCGCCGCCGCGGCGAGCGCCGTCATGCGGCCGAGCTGGCCGCCGCCGAGGATGCCGATGGTCGAGCCGGGCGGGATTGAGTTCATCGGCGCCGCTTCTTGGCCGTCTTGAGCGGGGCCTCGCCGACACTCCTGGTCTGGGTGCTGCGCCAGCGATCGAGAGTCCGGGCGACGCGCGTGTCGTTGAGGGCGATGACCGCCGCCGCCAGCAGGGCGGCGTTGACTGCCCCGGCCCGGCCGATGGCCAGTGTCCCCACCGGCACGCCCGCCGGCATCTGGGCGATCGACAGCAGGCTGTCGAGTCCCTGGAGCGTCTTGCTTTCCACCGGCACCCCGAACACCGGCAGGGCGGTCATCGCCGCGGTCATGCCCGGCAGATGGGCGGCGCCGCCGGCTCCGGCAATGATCACCTTGAGGCCGCGTTCGCGCGCGTCGTTGGCATAGGCGTAGAGCCGGCGCGGCGTGCGGTGGGCGGAGACGATCCGGGTCTCGTGCGGCACGCCCAGTGCGATCAGCGTTTCGGCCGCGTGGCGCATGGTCTCCCAGTCCGACTGGCTGCCCATGATGAGGCCCACCAGCGGCTCCCGGCGAAGCTGGGCGCCCACCGGGCGCTTGGTGCCCGAACGACGGGAAGAGGGGCTCATGGCGGGGGTCTCCGTACGGGGATACGTCGGTCAGGGGCCGGGTTTTAAAGCAAATTTACCAGTCGGTAGCAAACCGTTAGTATTCTCCAGCCGTGCCTCGGCAATAGCCCTGGGATGGACAGGCACAAGGGATGTCCGCTATTGGCCGTCAGGACAAGTACGGATTGAACGGGACGGCATGAAAGTCAGCGACCCCAAACGGGTTTCCGGCCCGGGCCGCGCTGGCGGCACCGAGAAGAAGCCCGCCGTGGGCGCCGCCGCCTATGCCCGCACCGCCGATACCGGTGCCGCAAGGGCGATCGCCGACATCGCCTCCGTTCTCGACATCCCCGAGGCCGAGTTCACCCCCAAGGTGCGCGCCGCCATCACCTCGTTGATGGCCGAGGTCGACCGCCTGCGCCGCGACCTGCAGCAGAGCCAGGCCCGCATGGCCCACCTGGAGCAGCTCGCCGACCAGGATCCGCTGACTCCCGTGGCCAACCGCCGCGCCTTCGTGCGCGAGCTCACCCGCATGATGTCCTTCGCCGACCGCTACGACGCGGTTTCGAGCCTGGTCTATTTCGATCTCAATGGCCTGAAGCCGGTCAATGACAGCTACGGTCACGCGGCGGGCGATGCGGTCATTGCCTACGTGGCCCGCGTCCTGGTGCAGCACGTGCGCGATTCCGACGTCGTCGGCCGCCTCGGCGGCGACGAATTCGGCGTGCTGCTGGCCTACACCGACGAGGATGGCGCGCGCGAGAAGGCCACGGCGCTGGCCGCCGCGGTCGCCGAGCAGCCGGTCGACTGGAACGGCGTCAAGATCCCGACCTCCGTGTCGTGGGGCGTGCATGTTTTCCGCAGCGGCGACAAGGCGAGCGAGGCGCTGGACGCCGCGGCTCAGGCCATCGAGGCCGCCGACCGCGCCATGTATGCCCAGAAGAAAGTTCGCTCTGAATAGGCCGCTGATCCGGGCGGGTGCTGCCTAAGCGATGATGTCGGGCAGCAACCGGCTTTCGATCTGCGAGATCGCGTCCTTGAGCTGCAATTTACGCTTCTTCAGCCGCTGGATCTGGAGCTGGTCGAAGGGCTGCCGCTCGGCCAACCGGGCGATGACGTCGTCCAGATCGCGATGCTCGGTCTTGAGTTCGACGAGCCGGCGCTGCAGCATCTCGTGCTCGGGATCGTCGTCGTTCATTGGACTCGCGGGCTAGGAAGAGCGTGGCGGAAGTGTAGCAGACCGGTCCGTTCCGGCGAAGGCGCCCAACGGCCCGCTGGCAGCGCAAAAAAAGAGGGTCGGCGTTCATGAGCAAACGGATCGGCATCCTGACCAGCGGCGGAGACTGCGCCGGCCTCAACGCGGCCTTGCGCGCCGTGGTCCTGCGCGCCCGCCATGGCTACGGCTGGACCGTGGTTGGCATCCGCAACGGCACGCACGGCCTGATGGAGCGGCCGATCGAGGCCGGGGAACTCGGCGACGACGTGACCGAGACGGCGATCATGCGCCAGGGCGGCACCATCCTGGGAACTACCAACAAGGGGGATCCCTTCGCCTTTCCCATGCCCGACGGCAGCGTGCGTGACCGCTCGAACGAGGTGATCGAAGGCTATCGCCAGCTCGAGCTCGATGCCCTGATCGGCATCGGCGGCGACGGCTCCTTCGCCATCCTCCGCCGGATCGCCGCCCAGGGCGGGATCAATCTCGTCGGCATTCCCAAGACGATCGACAACGATCTCGACATGACCGAGACCGCGATCGGCTTTTCCACGGCCGTCGACGTGGCGACGCAGGCCCTGGACCAGCTGCAGCCGACGGCCGCCAGCCACAGCCGCGTCATGATCCTCGAAGTCATGGGCCGCGATGCGGGTCATATTGCGATCGCTGCGGGCATTGCCGGCGGCGCGGACGTCATCCTGATCCCCGAGATTCCCTGGCGGCTCGAGAGCATCCGCCAGCGAATCGAGACAGTGAAGGCCCGCGGCCGCAATTTCGCGCTGGTCGTGGTCGCTGAAGCGGTGCGCACGGCCGAAGGCGATGCGGCCACCGTGACCAACGCCGGTGGTGCTGTGCGCTACGGCGGCATCGGCCAGTACGTGGCGGAGAAGATCGCCCAGTCCACCGGTGCCGAGACCCGCGTCACCGTGCTCGGCCATGTGCAGCGCGGCGGTGCGCCGGACGCGCGCGATCGCCTGCTGGCGAGCGGCTTCGGCGTGCATGCCGTCGATCTGATCGCGCAGAAAAAATTCGATCGCATGGTGGCCCTGTGGAATCGCGAGATTATCGACGTACCGCTCGCCGACGCGATCAAGCAGCCCAACGTCGTGGATCCGAACGGCCCTCTGGTACGCACGGCGCGCGGCCTCGGCATTTCTCTGGGCGAGTAGAGCGGCTTGTCACGCAGCGATACCGCTCAAGCTTGGCGGTATCGCTAAAAGTCGTGACAAAAAGATGATTACGAATTTCCGTTAAGGGTAATTAACCAACCTGCGTGCGAAGTGTGTTCTCGCACGGCGCGGGGCGACTCTCGCTGCGTACACACTGGGTGGGGAAGTTCTCTCGAACTTGTAAGTGGGGAATGGGGGATCGACGCCTTTGACGGTTGGCAGCGCGGGGAACACAAGCGCTGACGCCGGCGAGGGTCAAGCCAATCAGGCATTTTTGTAACGGCGGGTAAACCGTCCCGTGCGCAGTTGGGGGCTGCGTGCGTTTGTCGCGACGAGGTCATATGTCAACGACAACGCTCCATCGAACCGAAACCCTGCGCGCGCAAGCGGCGCCGACGGCTCTTCAGTGCCTCGTCGTCGCCGCCCGCCATCACGGCATCCATCTCGGCGTCGAGCAGCTCATGCGCGAGCACGGTCTCGGCAGCGAGGAGCCCAACGCCGCTATCCTGCAGATGATCGCGGACAGCGTGGGCCTCGATCTGGCGACGCTGAAGCTGCCGGCCGCCGACTTCAAGCGCCTGCGGAAGGCGCTGCCCGCCATCGTCCGGCTGAGCAACGGCAATGCGCTGCTGATGCTGGACATTGCCGACAGCCCGACAGGCCTGACCGCAACCCTGTTCGACCCGACGGCCGGTGAGGCGACGCCCCTGGTCATCGAGCTGGAGCGCCTGTCCGGTGCGCTGGCCGGCGAGATCCTGCTGGTCAAGAAGGGTGAGAAGGCCGCCGAACGCGAGACACCGCCGAAGTTCGGCTTCAGCAGCCTGATCCGCGAAATCGTGCGCGAGAAGCGCCTGTTCCGCGATATCGCCGTGGCCGCCGCCATGATGGCGGTGTTCGCTCTGGCGCCGGCGCTGTTCTGGCAGCTGATCATCGACCGCGTGTTGGTCTACAAGAGCCTGTCGACCTTCCAGGTGCTGGCAGGCGGCATGGTCTTCGTCGTGCTCTTTGACACGCTGTTTGGCTACTTGCGCCGCACGCTGATCCTGGTCGCCACGGCCCGCATCGACGCGCGTCTTTCGGTGTTCACCTACAACCGCCTGCTCGATCTCGGTATCGAGTATTTCGAGCGCACGCCGACCGGCGTGATCACGCGCGACGTCAACGAGATCTGGCGTATCCGGAGCTTCCTGACCGGCCAGCTCTTCGGCACGGTGCTCGATGCCATGGTCCTGGTCATCGTTGTCCCGGCCCTCTTCTGGTTCAGCGTGCCACTGGCCAGCATGGTGCTGGGCCTGGGCGTCCTGATGATCGGCATCGTGCTCGGCTTCATGCCGTTCATCCGCCGCCGCACGACCCGCGCCTTCATCGCCGAAGGCCGGCAGAACGCCTACCTGGTCGAGACCGTGCAGGGGGCGCGCACCATCAAGTCGCTCGCCCTCGAGCCCCAGCGCCGGCGCGCCTGGGACGCTCACGTCGCCGAGGCCGCGCGCCTGCGCCGCGAGGCGGCCCGCACGGTCAACCTGGCGCAGACCGCCGTGGCGCCGATGGAGAAGCTGATGACCAGCGGCGTCATCGCGGTTGCCGCCTACGGCGCCATCAGCAGCAACGACCCGCTCTACGTCGGTGCGCTGATCGCCTTTGGCATGCTGTCGCAGCGCGTCGCTCAGCCGCTGATCCAGCTCGCCCAGCTCGTGCAGCAGTTCGACGAGGCCAGCCGCGCCGTGCGCACGGTTGCCGCCGTCGTCAACCAGCCGACCGAGGAAGGCCGGGGTACCGGCGGCTTGCGGACGCCGATCAAGGGCTCGGTCGAGTTCTCGGGTGTGCGCTTCCGCTACAACGGTGCCGCCACCATGGCGCTCGACAACGTCTCGTTCCGCGTCGGTTCGGGCTCGGTGTTCGGCATCATGGGCCGCAGCGGTTCGGGCAAGACCACGGTCACCCGCCTTCTGCAGGGCCTGCACCGTCACTATGACGGCCTGATCAAGGTCGACGGCACGGATATCCGCGCCATCGATCTCGATCACCTGCGCCGCAGCACGGGCGTCGTGCTGCAGGACAGCTTCCTGTTCGCCGGCTCGATCCGCGAGAACATCGGGGCGGGTCTGCCGGGCGCCAGCTTCGAGCAGATCGTCGCCGCGGCCCGCCTGGCCGGCGCCGAGGAGTTCATCGAACGCCTGCCGCGGGGCTACGACACGCTGATCGAGGAGGGCTCTTCCAACCTTTCCGGCGGCCAGCGCCAGCGGCTGGCGATTGCGCGCGCCCTGGTGGCGAACCCGCCACTCCTCATCTTCGACGAGGCGACCAGCGCCCTCGATCCGGAGAGCGAGGCGGTGATCAACACCAACCTGCAGCGCATCGCCAAGGGGCGCACGGTGATCGTGATCTCCCACCGCCTGTCATCGCTGGTGTCGGCGGACGGAATCCTCGTCCTCGATCACGGCCGCGCGGTGGATATGGGCAAGCACGACCAGCTGCTCGCCCGCTGCGAGATCTACCGTCACCTGTGGCGCCAGCAGAACCGCCACACCGTTACCGACCTCAACACGAGGGGGGATGCCCATGTCGCGGCCTAAGTCCAAGTCCACCGATCAGCTCATCGCCCGCTTCCAATCGGAGACTGATGCTCTGTCCCACGAGAAAGAGCCGGTGATGGCGCGCCGGACCCTGTGGATCGTCGGCGGGGCGGTGGCCCTGGCCATCGGCGTCGCCTCCCAGGTGAAGATCGATCGCATCGTCACCGCGAGCGGCCAGCTGATCACCCACGAGCCGACCGTCGTCGTGCAGTCGCTCAACCGGGCCATCATCAACTCCATCCGCGTGCGCGAGGGTGACCGGGTCAGGGCCGGCGACATCCTCGCGACGCTCGATCCGACGTTTGCCGCGGCCGACGTCGCCCAGCTCGATGTCCAGATCGAGAGCCTGGATGCCGAGATCGCGCGGCTGGAGGCGGAAATCGACGAGCGGCCGCTGATGGCGGTGGGTCTTACCCCGCGCTATGCCGCGTCTCAGGCGAACCTGATGGCCCAGCGCGCCGCCCAGCGCGCCGAGCAGCTGCGCAGCTTCGATTCGAAGCTGGCGCATCACGAGGCGACCGTCGTCAAGCTGCAGAACGATCAGAAGCGCTACACCGAGCGTGCCAAGATCATGAAAGAGGTCGAGAGCATGCGTCAGCAGCTGGCCGACAAGCAGGTCGGCAGCCGGCTGACCCTGCTGCAGGCGATGGACCAGCGCCTGGAGATCCTGCGCAGCCTCGACTACGGAACGCACGCGGCGACCGAGGCGCAGCATGCGCTTGCCACGACGCGTTCCGAGCGGGAGTCGTTCCTCGAGCAGTGGCGCACGCAGCTCAACGTCGATCTCGTGCAGCGCCGCACGGCGCGCGATGCGGCGGCCGAGCAGCTCTCCAAGGCGAAGAAGAACCACGACCTCGTGGAGCTGCGGGCGCCGACCGATGCCGTCGTGCAGCGGGTCGCCAAGCTCTCCGTCGGCTCGGTGCTGACCGAGGCCTCGCCGCTCTTCACCCTGGTGCCGGCGCGGGCCCAGATCGAAGCCGAAATCTCGATCGATGCGCGCGACATCGGCTTCCTGCGGATCGAAGACCCCGTCGCCGTGAAGCTGGAGGCCTACAATTACCTCGAGCACGGGACCGCCGAAGGCCGGGTCCAGATGATCAGCGAGGATGCCTACACCACGCAGGGCGACGACGGCCGCACGCCCGTCCGTCCTTACTACAAGGCGAACGTGGTCCTGGAGCGCAGCGACCTGATCAATGTGCCGGCGGGTTTCCGCATGCTTCCCGGCATGCCGGTCACGGCGGACATCAAGGTCGGCACGCGCACGCTGCTGTCCTATGTCTCCCACGGCATCACCCGCAGCCTGAACGAGGCGATGCGCGAGCCATGAGAAAGCTCGCCCTTCGCTCGGCGCAGTTCGTCCGGAGAAAGACCGCCGCTTCGCGGTCTTTCGACCGGATGAGCGCCGCCGCTTCGATCCGCAACGAAGCCGAGGCGCAGTTCCAGCTCGGCCTCTACTACCTGACCGGCCGCGACGCGATTCACTATCCGTCGATCGGCGTGAAATGGCTGACCAGGGCGGCCGAGCAGGGCTATGCCCAGGCCCAGCATAACCTCAGCATGATCTATCTGACGGGCCTGCGCGCCCGCGGTCCGGCCGCCACCTGGATGGCCGAGCTGCAGAGCATCGCCACGGGCGAGGCGCCGTCGCCGGCCGTGGCGAACAGCGCGCTGCTCTACCCGGAGGGGCTGGATGTGGCGGCGGATGCCGCCCAGGCCTTCAAATGGGCGAAAGCGGCCACGGCACAGGATCTCGCCGCGGCGCAAGCCAATCTTGGCATGATGTATCTGCGCGGTGTCGGCGCGCCGCAGGACTTCAAGGAAGCGCATCTCTGGCTGCAGAAGGCGGCCGTGGCCGGTGACGCCGGCGGCGCGCTCGGCCTCGGCATCCTCCATGAGCATGGTCTCGGCTTCGATGCTGATTGCGCAACGGCCGCGCGCTGGTACCAGCTGGCGGCGGAGAAGGGCAACGACGCGGCGGCGACGGCGCTCGGCCTGCTTTATCTCGACGGACGCGGCGTCGATCGAGATGCGCGCGCCGCGGAGCGGCTGCTGAGCGGCGCCGCGATGCGCGGCAACGGATTCGCTCGCGATGCGCTCAATCGCCTGCGCGCCGCAGCGCAGACTCTGTAAGACGAATCGATGCGCGCGCCATACGAGAATCGTCTCTGTGCCCCGATGCTGCGCGCTTCATCGCGCCGCACCCGGCAGAATTTTCCGCAAGCTGCGCAAGTTCTGCCGCGTGTGACGCGGCGAATCGCGCGCGCCTCACATCGCGTGCCAATCGGCCGTGATCGCTGTGAGATGCGATGGAGCATTTGTGTGATTACGACTCTGCTGAAGCAGAAATCACGCACCACGGTAGATTGGTACATCGGCGTTTCGAGCGTCGCGGTTATCGTCGCCACGGTTGTCGGGATTTCTCTCGCAAGAGAGCAAATGTTTTTCGGTTGAGACGAGAAAGGAAAACGACATATGGCAGCTCCAGTTTATTCGCGTAGCCCGACGCCGAGCCGGTGGCTCAAGGCCACCAAGAAGGGCTCGACGCTCTCCGGCAGCGGCTCGAACGAGCACCTGCAGGCTTTTGCCTCCGGCGTGACGCTGGTTGGCGGCACGGGCGGCGACACCTACGCCGTCTACGATTCAGGCACGAAGATCACCGAGGCCGCCAATGGCGGCATCGACACCGTCATCACTTACGGCAGCTACCGGCTCGGGGCGAACCTCGAGAACCTGGTCATGCACGGTGGTGGCAACGATTGGGGCTCGGGCAACTCAGGCAATAACCTGATCATCGACGGGGCCGGCAACGACCACATCGAGACCGGTGGCGGCAACGACGTCATCACTCTCGCCGGCGGTGCCAACAACGTCGTCGCCACCAAGGCGGCGAACAGCGTCACGTGGGTCGAGAACTTCAAGACCTCGGGCACGCTCGACAAGCTCGACCTGCGTGGCTACGGCTTCCAGGGCTTCGCCTCGGTGCAGGCGAAGATGAGCCAGGTCGGCTCCGACCTGAAGATCGATCTCGGCAACGGCCAGTCGGTCATGCTGGAGGGCCGCACGGCCGGCCAGATCGTGGCGGGCAACGTGACGGTCGAGGCGGCGAGCAGCACGCCAACTCCGACGCCGACCCCCACACCGACGCCGACCCCCACGCCGACTCCCACGCCGACACCGACGCCGACTCCGACTCCGACGCCTCCGCCGACCGGCACGCTGCCGTCACCGAATGCGCCGCTCTCCGGCATGAAGATGACCTTCATGGAGGAGTTCGACAGCCTCAGCCTGCGCACCGGCACCGCGGCGACCGCCAACGGCATCTGGAAGACCTCCGACGGCTGGGGCAATCGCACTCTGTCGGGCAACAAGGAGCTGCAGCTCTATGTCGACGCCGACTACAAGGGTCTCGGCCTCAATCCGTTCTCGGTCAAGGATGGCATTGCCACGATCACGGCAAGCAAGACGCCGGATTGGGCAAAGTCCGCGGTCGGGTACAACTACATCTCGGGTGAGCTGACCACCGCGGGCTCCTTCGCCCAGCAGTACGGCTACTTCGAGACCCGCGCGCAGATGACTCCGGGCAAGGGCATGTGGCCCGCCTTCTGGATGCTGTCGACCAACGGCAAGTGGCCGCCGGAGATCGACATCGTCGAGGCGATCGGGCACCTGCCCAACCACGTCTACGTCAACACCCATTCTGCGACCAATAGCAGCGCGGGCAAGGACGTGTGGTCCAACGAGGACATCACCAAGGGTTTCCACACCTACGGTGTGAACTGGACCAAGGATTACGTGACCATGTATTTCGACGGGAAGGAGGTCTACAAGCGCGCCACGCCGGCGGACTTCCATACGCCGATGTACATGCTGCTCAACCTGGCGGTCGGCGGCAACTGGCCGGGCTCCCCCGACAGCACCACTGACTGGACGAAGTCGAACTACAAGATCGACTACGTCCGTGCCTGGTCGCACGATCCGAACGCGGCGGTCTACAAGAACGTGGTGGCCGGGACGAATCCTCCGCCGACCACGCCGCCTGTCACCAACCCGCCGGTGGATCCGTCCAACGAGCTCAAGGCTGTCCTGAGCAACGCGACGAACCCGCTCGACCTGGGCGACAGCTTCACGGCCAATGCTACGGCCGCGGGCACCTCGTCGACCTACTCGGCGAGCCAGATGTCGATCAGTGGCGTCACCGGCGACGTCACCGTCGCCTACGACGCCACCGGGGGCATGACCGTCACGAACAATGGCGTATGGAACGCCATCAAGAACGCGATGGTCAACGCGACCCAGAGCGGCTCCGTGACGATCAACAACTTCGTCGACGTGCAGATCACCCGCACGAGCGGCGACGACACCGTCACGGTGAAGGATGCCAAGCGCGGGACGATCTCGACGGGTGCGGGCAACGACACGATCGACGTGACGGCTGCCAGCAACCTGAACTACGACAACGTGATGAATATCAATGCCGGCGACGGCAACGATACCGTCAAGTTCTCGGGCACGAGCATCACCAGCACCAAGATCGACGGCGGTGCGGGCGATGATCGGATCGAGGTCGGGACGCACCAGTCGGCGACCGTCACCGGCGGCGCCGGAGCTGATATCTTCAGCTTCATCGCCGGTGCGCATGCGACGATCACGGACTTCAACGCGTCCGTGGACCGGATCGAGCTCAAGGGCGTCAGCGCCAGCTCGGTCAACGTCACCGCCAATGGTGGCTCGACGCTGATCGATCTGGGCGGTGGATCGACCATCCAGCTGACCGGCGTGACCACGCCGAACAGCGTGCAGCTCGCCTACGCCTGAGGCGTAGCGTAAACGGCCGGCCGCGGGCAGCGATGCCCGCGGCCGTGCTGCGTTTGTCGGCCAGGGGATATGAGAATGGGGACGATCGGCATCAGGGTTCTGAAGACGGCGCCGCGCCGCATCCGGCGCAGGCGCGCGGTGTCGGCGACGCGCCGGCGCCAGTATTCGCGCCATCGCCGCAGCCGGCTGAACCGGCCGCGCTACGAATTCACGGTGCTGGTACCGCATAGCGCCGGCGGTTGAGCGGGCGTATCCGGCAATCGTTTGCAGGCAATCACGCGTTCAGGCGGCGACGCCGCCTTGACGGGCCGTCCCGGTGCCAGCTATGACTCGGGCCTACCCTGTTGGAGAGACAGGGTGCCGAGTTGGACAGGGACGACAAAAAAATTCCAGGGGCTGCCAGTTCTGGCGGCCCTAATTTTTTGGCGCTGATTTTGAATCGCTCCAAACTGACCCTGGCCGGTCTTTCCTTTCCGTCGGCGCTCCGTTAGGACTGGGCCAGCCTCCTCACTCCAGGCCAGCCATGCCCGATCCCAAATTCTTCCAGTTCGATACGCTGAGCCTGCACGCCGGTCAGCATCCGGACCCGGTCACCGGGGCGCGGGCCGTGCCCATCTACCAGACGACGTCGTACGTCTTCCCCGATGTCGACTACGCCGCCTCGCTGTTCAATCTCGAGCGGGCCGGCCACATCTACAGCCGCATCTCTAACCCGACCGTGGCCGTCCTGGAGGAGCGCCTGGCGGCGCTCGAGCAGGGCGTGGGTGGCGTCTGCACGGCGAGCGGCCAGGCGGCGCTGCATCTCGCCATCGCCACCCTGATGGGCCAGGGCAGCCATATCGTGTCCTCGGCCTCGATCTACGGCGGCTCGCACAACCTGTTCACGCACACGCTGCCGCGTTTCGGCATCACCACGACATTCGTCGATCCGCGCAATCCCGAGGCGTTCCGCCAGGCGATGCGGCCGGAGACACGGCTGGTCTTCGGCGAGACCCTGGGCAATCCCGGCCTGGAGGTGATGGACGTCGAGGCCGTGGCGCGCGTGGCGCACGAGCACGGCGTGCCGCTGATGATCGATTCGACTTTCACCACGCCTTACCTGTTCCGCGCCTTCGAATGGGGGGCCGACATCATCATGCATTCGGCCACCAAATGGCTGGGCGGGCATGGTGTCGCCATCGGCGGGGCGCTGATCGACAGCGGCAAGTTCGACTGGGAGAAGTCCGGCAAGTTCCCGACGCTCACCGAGCCCTATGCCGGCTATCACGGGCTCGACTTCGCCGAGGAGTTCGGACCGCAGGCCTTCATCATGCGCGCCCGCGCCGAGGGCCTGCGCGATTTCGGGGCCTGCATGAGCCCGGGCAACGCCTTCTACATCCTGCAAGGGGTCGAGACCCTGCCGGTGCGCATGGCGCGCCATGTCGAGAACGCCCGCAAGGTCGTGGCCTTCCTGGCCGCGTCCGAGGACGTGGCCTGGGTCAACTATCCCGAGCTGCCCAGCCACAAGGACCATGCCCTGGCCCGGAAGCTGCTGCCGCTGGGCGCCGGCTCGATCGTCAGCTTCGGCATCAAGGGCGGTCGCGCGGGTGGGCGCAAGTTCATCGAGGCGCTGCGCGTCTTCTCGCACCTCGCCAATGTCGGCGACGCCAAGTCGTTGGTCATCCATCCAGCCAGCACGACGCACCAGCAGATGGATGCCGCCTCGCTCGCCGCCGCCGGCATCGGCGAGGAGATGATCCGCCTGTCGGTCGGCCTGGAGGATCCCGGCGACCTGATCGACGATCTCGGCCAGGCGCTGCGCGCCTCGCGCAAGGGCTGAGATGGACCTGGTCGTCGACGGCCGCAAGGTGTTCGTCTCGAGCGGCGGCCGTCCGTTCGATCCCGTTCACCCGACCGTCGTTTTCCTGCACGGCGCGGGCATGGATCATACCGAATGGATGCTCCAGGCGCGCTACTTCGCCCATCATGGGCGCGGCGTCCTGGCGGTCGACGCGCCCGGCCACGGCCGCAGCGTAGGTCCTGCGCTGCGCAGCGTTCCCGACCTCGCTTCCTGGGTGGTCAAGCTGCTCGACGCAGCGAAGGTCGAGCGCGCCGCCTTGGTCGGCCATTCGATGGGGGCGCTGGTTGCGCTGGAGACCGCGGCACAGGCGCCGTCGCGCGTCTGGGCGCTCGGCCTGCTCGGTGCGGCGGCGCGCATGCCCGTGCATCCGGATCTGCAGAAGGCCGCCGACGCCAACGATCGCGCGGCCGTGGACCTCGTCGCTTCCTGGGGCTTCGGCCGGCGCGCTCATCTCGGCGGCGCCAAGGCGCCGGGCTCGTGGATGCTGGGTTCGGGCGTGCGGCTTCTGGAGCGCGCCCCCGACGGGGCGCTGGCCGCGGGCCTCTTCGCCTGCAACGCCTATATGGGCGCGCTCGACGCGGCGGCCAATGTGACCTGCCCGACCCTGCTGCTGCTGGGCGAGATCGACCGCATGACGCCGCCCGCCGGCGCGCGTGATATCGCCGCGAGGATCCCGGGCGCGCACACGGTCGTCGTGCCGCGGGCCGGGCACATGCTGATGGTCGAGGACCCCGACCGCACCATCGACGCCCTCTCCGAGATCATCTAGCGACACAAAAATATCCGGCCCGGACCAAGGACTTGCCGTCTCTCCGGGACGTGACTACGGTTTGTGCTCTGGAAACAGGTGCGCACGAGCCTAAATCGGTCTAGACGTTTTGTCCGAACGGTTCTGGGGTGTCATGGCTGCATTGTATGGCGCGGCCACGTGCGGCGCCTTTTCCGCAGGATTTCGATCAGGAGCCGACGGAGCAGGGCGGACTGCCGGCCCCGGCGGCAATTCCGGAGTACGAGCCTGCACTCCCCCTGTCGCCGAACAGCGGCAGCTTCCTTGATGCGTTGACCGCGCCAAGGGGGCCGGCGCCGGCCGATGTCGAAGACGAAGGGCCCTTAGAGCCCGAGGTGCCACGGGAGATTGGGGTGCCGAGCTTCATGGCACGGCCGAATCCCCTGAACGCGCCATCCCTGATTCGCCCGTATGACGACGACCGATCGCCGACGCCCAAGCCGGTAGCGCCATTGCTCAGCGGCGCGACGCGGCCCGATGTGGACGAGCGCGACTTCGATCGGCCGGACGAGCGGCCCCGGCTGCCCTATACGCCGCGGAAGACCGCGGCTCCGATTTCGCGAGTTAGCCGCAACAATTCGATCATTCCAGGCGAGAGGTTCGATCTTGCGAAATGGCAGCCAGTTGACTGGCCCAAGGACGACAACAGTATTGTCGCCGGTGATAAGATCGCCGTACACGTCAAAAGTGAGGCGCTGCTGCCGACCAATCAGTTCCGATTCCTCGTTACAGCTATTCCGCTCGATGAAAAAGGAAATCCGCAGCCTTCTCTGGCTACGAACCGATGGTTCGACCCCGTAAACTACGCTACGGCGACTGGTACCTTTTTCGATCGAACTCTCATTATCGGCGCGACGTCGTCCGCGCCGCGCCACCGATGGATTGTATCGATTCCGCCGCAGCAAGCTGCCCATGACAATGCTGCGCACAACTCGTTGCAGGTGTTTGTTCCTCGAGAATGATGATGAAAGCGCTTGTTCTCGCTACCGGCATTCTGGCAACCGTCGGGCTGGCTTCGCCCGATATTCGTGAACTGTTCCGTCCCGCAGCCCCGTGGTGGAAGCCGAAGCTCAGCTATCCAAAAGAAGATATGCACGTGGACCAGGGCTTCATGAAACAGCTCTGCGCCGACAATCGCGACTCGTCGAGAACGATGTGTGACGGGTTTATTTCCGCTGTCGCCGAAGCCATGGCAAAAGGTTCAGTGCAGGGTTTTAGGGCGTGTGTTCCTGTCGATGAAGCCCCATCTGACGTTGTGAACGACGTCCGGCGGCAGTTGGCTCGTATCGAGCATCCTGCTGGATACTCTGGCTCCTCGGTGGTAGCGCAGGCATTGAGTGAGGCGTTTCCATGCTGGCCGACTTCTTCGAGACCCCGCAAGGAGATTTATCTTTTCACTGGGGATATTCAGCGGGAGTGCGCCAACGGATCAGACTCGCGCCTTGTATGTGAGGGGTTTGTGTTGGCGGTGGCCGACATGCTCGGCTTTGGTCCCGTTCACGGAATCGAGGCGTGTTTTCCGCACCCGCAAGATGCGATCTACGCAAAGGTTCGCAAGGCATTGTCGGCTCCGCTCTTACGCTGGGATGAGGTATTGGGGCCCGCATCTTGGACAGTAGCCAGAATCCTTGCCGCGCCTCATCTCTGCCCGAAGTGAGCATAAAAAAATCGGGCGCGGGTTTGAGCCCGCGCCCGAGGCTGGAGAAGAACTTCCGGGATCGACGTCAGGCCGCCTTGGCGCTCAGCGTGCGCGGGGCGGTGCCGGTCTCGATCTTGATCTGGCGCGGGCGCTTCGCCTCCGGGACCTCGCGGACGAGGTCGACATGGAGGAGGCCGTTCACCAGCTGCGCGCCGACGACCTTGATGTGGTCGGCGAGCTGGAAGCGGCGCTCGAAGGCGCGGCCGGCGATCCCGCGATACAGGAACTCGCTGCTCTCCTCGGCACCCTTGGCCTTGCCCGAGACGTTCAGCGTGTTCTCCTGCGCCACGATCGAGATCTCGTCCTCGCCGAAGCCGGCCACCGCCATGGTAATGCGGTAGGCGTCTTCGCCGGTCTTCTCGATGTTGTAGGGGGGATAGCTCGAACCCTCGTCGACCTGGACCTGGTCGAGCATGCGGCCAAGCCGGTCAAAGCCGATGGTGGAGCGGAAAAGGGGGGAGAAATCGAACGACGTCATGATCTGTCCTCCATTGAGCAACAGGGTGATCGGATTAACCCGGATGGGTCTAACCCTTTGATCTACATGCCGGACCCTCGAAAGGCGCCCGACAACGATCCACATAGTCAATGCTTGCGGCGGTTCAAGAGGGGGGCCGGGGCTAGCCATGCCCACGGTCCGTTAATACTCTGTTGGCAAGCTCCCGGCCGGGGCGGGAGCCTTTCCAGCCGCCACCGGTTAATAGACTTGGCAGCACGAGCACAGGCGTGACGAATGGAAACGGCGACGAGGTTCTTCGGCAAGACCTACGACGAGACCATGGCGTTGCTGGTCGCCTCCCGCGACTATCTGGCGAACGCCCAGCCGGCCGACACCACCGGCCTCAAGCCGATCGAGCGGCTGCGGGTGAATTGCGAAGCCATGCGCCTGACCACGCGGCTGACCCAGGTCATGGCCTGGCTCCTGGCCCAACGAGCCGTGCATGAAGGCGAGCTGACCCGGGAAGCCGCGGCCAGCGAGGATTACCGCCTGCAGGCCGATGAAGTCTGCCTGGCGGAGACCGATCACACCGTGCACGTCCTGCCGCCGCGCATGCGCGAGCTTCTGGACCAGAGCCGGCGGCTCTATGTTCGGGTGGCCCGGCTCGACGAGCTGTCGCGCCGCGCCGCTCTCAGCGGCACCTGAACAATAAAAAAGGCGCCCGAGGGCGCCTTTTTCGTGGCCTTGGAGAGGCTGTTATTTCTTGGCTTCAGCCGGAGTCGCCGGCTTCATGGGTGCAGCGGCGGCCGCCTTCTGCGCCGCCATGCCGAGGTTCTGGAAGCGCTTGTTGAACTTGGCGACCTGACCGCCGGAATCCATGATGCGATGCTGGCCGGTCCAGGCCGGATGGGTCTTGGGGTCGATATCGAGATGGATCGACTCCCCCGGCTTGCCATAGGTCGAGCGCGTCTTGAACGAGGTGCCGTCGGTCATCACGACGTTGATCTCGTGATAATCGGGGTGAATCTTCTCTTTCATGGCGGCGCTCCGGCGCAAGGCGGACGGGTGGGAAAAGGAAGGCGCGCTTATAGCCCAATAGGGGCCGGGGATCAAGCCTCCGCCCGGCCCAAAGCTGCACGATATTTCAATAACTTGTGAGAGGTTCGGGGGCGTGATAGACGATCCCCGGCATGCGCTCCCGTTCCGGGGGCGCTGTCCCCCCGACCGAAGAGTTGGCGGCCCGATGGACGAGAGCGCGTTTCAAAACCTCGCCGACCCCCTGCTCGCGCGGCTCAATGCGACGCTCGAAGAGGCTCTCGGCGACGAGGCGGATGTCGAACTGCGCGGCGGCATCCTGACCATCGAACTCGACGATGGCCGCCAATACGTCATCAACAAGCACGCGCCGACCCGCCAAGTGTGGCTGTCCTCGCCGATCTCGGGCGCCGCGCATTTCGAGCACGACGCGGCGAGCGCGACCTGGCGTTCCACCCGGGGCGGCGCCATCCTCACCGAACTGCTGGCCGCCGAGCTGTCTGCGGCCACCGGCTGCGACGTGACCTTCGATTGAACGCATGAGCGACGCCGAACCGCAGCGCCGCCGCGATCTTCGGGTCATGCGACGCCTGATCCGCTTTCTCGCTCCCTACAAGGCACGAGTTGCCCTGGCTCTGGTCGCGCTGATCGTTGCCGCTGGCACCGTCCTGGTCTTCGGCAGTGGCCTGCGCTGGCTGATCGATCACGGCTTTGCCACCGGCGACCTGGGCCTCCTCGATCAGGCCCTCGTGGGGATGCTGGGCGTCGTTGCCGTGCTCGCCGCGGCGACCGCGGCGCGGGCCTATTTCGTCGCCTGGCTGGGCGAGCGCGTCACCGCCGATCTGCGCCGCGCCGTCTTCGACAACGTGGTGCGTCTGTCGCCGGGCTTCTTCGAGACGGCGCGCACCGGCGAGATCCTGTCCCGGCTGTCGACCGATACCACGCTGGTGCAGACGGTTGTCGGCTCCTCGGCCTCGATGGCCTTGCGCAATGTCATCCTGTTCATCGGCGGCACGGTGATGATGGCCGTGACCTCGCCCAAGCTGACCGGCCTGGCCTTCCTCGTCGTGCCGCTGGTCGTGGCGCCGATCATTCTTTTCGGCCGGAAGGTAAGGGCCCTGTCGCGGGCCAGCCAGGACCGGCTGGGTGACGCCGGCGCCGAGATAGACGAAGTGCTGAACGCCGTGCGCACGGTGCAGGCGTTCAACCGCGAGGACCGCGATTCGGCCCGCGTCGCCGAGCGCATCGAAACGGCTTTTGACGCGGCCACGCATCGGGCCGGGGTGCGTTCAATCCTCGTGGGCCTCGTCATCCTGCTGGTCTTTGCCGCGGTGGGCGTGATCCTGTGGATCGGCGGACACGACGCGCTGGCCGGCAACCTGTCGGCCGGCGAGCTCTCGGCCTTCGTGTTCTATGCGGTCGTGGTCGCCGCCTCGGTCGGGGCGATCAGCGAATTTGCGGCTGATATGCAGCGTGCGGCGGGCGCCGCCGAACGCCTTTTCGAGCTGCTCGATGCGCGGCCCGCGATCGCCGCGCCGGCCAGTCCCGTCAGCCTGCCGCAGCCGGCCCGCGGCGACGTCGCCTTCGAGAACGTGAGCTTCCGCTACCCCACGCAAGGGGAGCGCCCGGCCTTGCGCGGCGTGTCCTTCGAGGTGCGCGCGGGCGAAACCGTGGCGCTGGTCGGCCCCTCAGGGGCCGGCAAGAGCACGGTCTTCAATCTGCTGCTGCGTTTCTACGATCCGGATACGGGGACCGTGCGGATCGACGGCGTCGACCTGCGCCAAGCCTCACCGGCGGCGGTGCGTGAGCGTCTCGCCGTGGTCGCCCAGGATGTGGCGGTCTTCGCCACCGACGTCCTGGAAAACATCCGCTATGGGCGCCCCGGGGCGACGGAAGAAGACGTGCGGCGCGCCGCCGAGGCGGCGGCGGCGGCTGAGTTTATCGAGCGTCTGCCGCAGGGTTACCGCACAAACGTCGGCGAGCGCGGTGTGCGACTTTCCGGCGGGCAGCGGCAGCGCGTCGCGATCGCCCGCGCTCTCCTGCGCGACCCGGCGATCCTTCTGCTCGACGAAGCGACGAGTGCGCTCGACGCGGAGAGCGAGCGCCTCGTCCAGCAGGCCCTTGATCGCCTTCTCGATGGGCGCACGGTGCTGGTCATCGCTCACCGGCTGGCGACGGTGCTCAAGGCCGATCGCATCCTCGTGCTTGATCACGGCGAGATCGTCGCCACCGGCACCCATGATGAGCTCGTCCGCCAGCAGGGGCTTTACGCGCGTCTCGCGTCGTTGCAGTTCGCGGCGATCGAAGGGGCGGCGTGAACGCATCGGATTACCCGTCAGCCGGCCAAACGCCATGAACCGTCGGTGCGACGGCAGGCGATGCCGTGAATCTGGTGTAGCAAGGGGCCATGGCTCGCGCTTGTGTGATATTCGCGACAATAGGCGCCTGTGGTGTCCTGGAACGTGCGCGTCGGCACCACGGCGTAGGTAAAGCCGTTGTCGCCGTTGCGCCAGTAGATGCGCCGGCTATCCAGCGCGAATTCGAGCACCCGGCCGACGCAATTCTGATCGACCACATCCATCTTGGCGCCGGCAGCGTGACCGACCAGCGTGTTGCCGATGGCACCGCGGGCGACGTCGGATGAGGTGGTGATGTCGGCGTGCAGGCGCGAGCGATCGCAGATCCCGCGGTCGATGCCGTAGGGCACGAAATGCACCTGCGTGGCGGGCAGGACCTGCTCGATCATGCTGCCGCCCCGCCGCCAGGGCAGGCCGTCATTGAGCAGCTTGCTGACCGGGATCCAGGCGGCGGCGATGAAGGTCAAAGCGACGCCCACGACCACCATCTCCTTGGGCAGGGACGTGCGCAGCATCGTGGAAGTCGCCTTTTTCTAAGAGGGGCCCGGCCGGACCCGAAGGCCCGGCCGGGCGGCGGCTGCAGCGGCGTTGGCTGTCGGGGGCGCCGCTACCTCCGCTTGCTGTTCTGGTCGTCTGTCGGCGTGCCGACCGCGGCGCCATGGGGGGCGTCGAGCAGAAGCGCGGGCAGCGCGGCCATCAGGGGAAATTTCGTCACAGCCAACATCATCTCCGTCGTTGCGGCCCGACACCGAAGCGGCGGCGTTGTTCTTGCGAGTACAAGAACCGCACGCTCACAATGTTGAGGGGGAAGGGGGATCGGTCAATAGACCGGCTAGTTTTATTACAACGTCTACTTTGTGACTTCTTTGGATCACAAAAAACTCACAGGTCAAGTTGGTGCAAATGCTTACGTTGGGCCGGCGAAATCCCTGGAACGGCGGCATTTTTTGCTGGAGGAGTGCCTGCGCCGCCACCAAACCGCTGGGTCGTGTTAATATCTGTTCCTGATCACAATGAACCCGCTCCCCGTCTCGGGCCTTCGCGCCGTCGTCCGATATGCCGCCTGCGTGGTGGCGATTCTCGGCTTGGGCGGCTGCGGCCTTCTCGATCACCTGAGCGGCCCGGCTCCGGCCGAGGAGCCCGCCGCTACCCCTGTAGCCGCGCCGAGCCCGCCTCCGGCGCCTGCTTCCCGCCCTGCGGCCGCCGTCCGGCCCCCCCGGGCAATCCCCCCGCCACCCCCGCCGGCACCCGGCCGGGCCCCGGAAATACGCCTTGTAGGGCTTAGCCGGAGCGAGACTCAGGCGTTGTTGGGTTCGCCAGCGGTTGAAACTGAGCGGTCGCCTGCCAAGGTGTGGCAGTACCACCAAGGCGACTGCTCGGTGGAGGTCTACTTCTATCTCGACGTTGCACGGAATGAGTTCTATGCCCTTCACTATGAAGCCAGAGCGCCTCTCGCCAATGCTGGAGGCGGAGGGGTTTCCCCAGGGTCCTCAGCCGAATGGTGTCTCCAACGCGTCCATGATGCCCATCGCACCCGCTAGCGCCGATCCGGCCGTCGTCACCTCCGCCACGATCGTCATCGTCGATGACGATCCGATGCTGCGGCGGACCGTGGCCACCAATCTCGAGGACGCCGGCTACCAGGTCGTCCCCTGCGATGGTGGGCGGGCGGCGCTCGACTACTTCGCCAATGGCGGCCGCGCCGCCGCCGTCCTGCTCGATTGGCACATGCCCGAAATCGACGGACCGGAAGTCCTGCGCCGCCTGCGCGACGGCGGCACGTTCGTGCCCGTCATCTTTCTCACCGGCCACAACCAGCCGATCTACGAAGAGGCGGCGCTGGCCGGCGGGGCCGTTGATTTCGTCGACAAGTCGAAGAGCTTCGGCATCATCCTGCAGCGGCTGCGGCTGGCCATCGAGGGCGCCAAGGCGCCTGTGGCCGTGACGGCGGGCGGCGGCGGTGCCGCCGGCCTCGATTTCGACGACCAGAGCTCGCGCGCCGCGTGGCGCGGACGCCAGGTCGATCTGACCCTGACCGAGTACCGGGTGACGCGTCTGCTGGCGGCCCGTGCCGGCCGCGACGTGTCGTATCGCGAGATCTACGATTTGGTGCGCGGAGAAGGGTTCCGCGCCGGTTCGGGCGAGGAGGGCTACCGGGCCAATGTCCGCGCGCTCATCAAGCGCATCCGCCAGAAATTCCGCGACACCGATCCCGAGTTCGACCTCATTGAGAACTACCCGGGATTCGGCTATCGCTGGAAGGATGGAGCCGGCGCCTGATCGGACGCCCGGCGCTCGACATGGGGGACTGGCCCGTCTGCGGCGGTCCCTCGTCGTCCGTCTGGGCGTTCTCATCATTGTCTTCGCGGCCGTGCCGGCCGTGCTCTACGAGCAATTCCGGGTCGCTGATGCCGAGCGGCAGGCGCTCATCCTCACCGCCATCCGGGAGAAGGGCACGGTCATCAGCCGGGCGCTCGAGCCGCTGCTGCGTCGTGCCGATAGCGTGCCCTATTTCCGGCTGGGCGAGGAGCTGACCCAGTTCCAGACCGGCTCGGTCAATCTCAAGCTGCTCCTGCGTCCGGCCAACCCGCCAAACAGCGGCTTCTTCTATGTCGCCTCCGCGCCGGCGGTGACCACCGATGCGCTCGAGATCGAGCGCCGCCACCTCCTGGATGCCGGTATCCTCGGGCGGCTGGAGGGCAGCTGCGACGGCAACCTGCCGCTGGCCATGCGCGTGGAGCTGCCGGGCGGCCAGACCGAGATCCTGACCTCGATCTCGCCGGTACGGACCAGCGGCGGCTGCTGGGCACTGGTCATCTCCAGCCTGCTCGACGAGCTCGGCGACCGCTCGCTGGGCCTGCCCTACTGGCGCTCGCCCGAGGTCCAGGCGGCGGCGGCGATCTATCTGGCGCTGGCGGCCATCGTACTGCTGGTCTTCTTCGATCTCTGGCAGAGCCTGGTGCGCTTCGGGCGCATGGCCCGCGACATCCGGCGCCAGCAGAGCCGCGCGCGCTTTGCCGAGCGCAACGACATCCCGGAGCTCCAGGCCGTGGCCAGCGAGTTCGATCGCATGGTCGATACCCTGCGTGAATCGGCCGCCAGCTTGCGCCGCGCCGCCGAAGACACGGCTCATGCCTATAAGACCCCGATCGGCGTGGTGCGCCAGGCGATCGAGCCCTTGCGCAAGCGCCTGGCGCCGGATGACGAGCGCGGCGCCCAGTCGATCGACGCCATCGAGAACGCGCTCGAGCGGCTCGACGCGCTGGTCACCACCTCGCGGCGGCTCGACCGGGCCGCCGCCGACCTGCTCGACCCGCCGCACGACCGGATCGATTTCTCCTCGCTGCTGCGCGCCCGGATCGAGAATTACCAGCGGGCGCTGGCCCAGCCGAGCCCGTCGCTGGTCGCCGATATCGACGACGGGGTAACCGTGCTGGGTGGCGCCGAGCTGCTGGAGACGGTGATCGAGAACCTGATCGACAACGCGCTGAGTTTCACGCCGGGCGGCCGGCAGGTGCGTATCCGCTTGCGCCGCTTCCGCGACATGGCGGTGCTGACGGTCGACGACGATGGGCCGGGTGTGGCGCCCGAGAAGCTCGGTCTGATCTTCGAGCGCTACTACTCCGACCGGCGGGCGGCGCCGCCGCAGCGGGGCAGCTCGGCGGCCGGCAATTTCGGCGTCGGGCTGTGGATCGTGCGGCGCAACGTCGAGGCGATGGGCGGCCAGGTGCGCGCCAGCAACCGCCAGGGCGGCGGCCTGCGCATGGAAGTCGATCTGCGCACGGCTTAATCAAATAACCTCATCCTGAGGAGCGAGCCCCGTGGGGCGAGCGTCTCGAAGGGTGAGGTTAAATTTCAGCGGCTGGTGATCTTGATCTCGATGCGCCGGTTGCGACGCCAGCCGATCTCGTCGTCGCGGGCATCGAGCGGCTGGAACTCGGCGAAGCCGGCGGCGACCAGGCGTTCGGCGGGGATGCCGCGGCTGGACAGGAACTTGACCACCGAGAGCGCACGCGCCGTCGACAGCTCCCAGTTCGAGGGGAACAGGGCGGTGGAGATCGGGCGGCGGTCGGTATGGCCGTCGACCTGCAGCACCCACGGCAGGTCGGTCGGGATGCGCTTGGAGATCTCGGCCAGCGCATCGGCCAGGCGCGCCATATTGTCGCGCCCCCCCTGCTCGAGTTCGGCCGAGCCCGAGGGGAAGAGGAGCTCGGACTGGAAGACGAAGCGGTCGCCGACCACGCGCAGGTCGGCCCGCTCGCCCAGCACCTGGCGCAGCCGGCCGAAGAACTCGGAGCGGAAGCGGGCCAGCTCCTCGACCCGCGCGGCCAGCGCCAGGTTGAGGCGGCGGCCGAGATCGGCGATCTGGGCCTGGCTTTCCTTCTGCTTGGATTCGCTGGCCTCGAGTGCCGCGTTGAGGCGGTTCATCTGCTCCTGCAGGGCGGCGAGCTGGCGGGTCAGCAGGTCGGCCCGCGCCTGGGCGTCGGCGGTCAGGCTGCGCTGGGAGGCCAGGGAGCCGCCGGTCTCGGCCAGCTTCTTCTCCAGCTCGTCGCGCAGGATGGTCAGCGTCTCGATGTTGCGGCGCAGGGCATCGAGCTCGCGCAGCTGCGCGTCGATCTTTTCCTTGTCGGCCTGGATGGTCTTGAAGGCGTCTTCCAGCTCCTTGGCCACCGTGGCGACCCTGGTGTCGCCGGTGGCGGCGCGGGCATTGGCGGCGGCCAGTTCCTGCTCCAGCCGCTCGCGCGTGCTGACCGTGGCGCGCAGCTCCTCGGTCAGGCGTGTGGTCTGCTGGCGCAGATCGATCGTCGCGCGCCGCTCCATGGCGAGCTGATCGGCCAGCTCGCCGAGCTGGGTGGACAGGGCGGCCAGCGCGTCGTCGCGGTTGGAGATCACGTCCTTCAGGTAGAACTGAAAGAGCGTGAAGATCATCAGGACGAAGACGATGACCAGGATCAGCGTCGCCAGCGCATCGACGAAGCCGGGCCAGATATCGACGGTGCGCGAGCCGCTACGCGAGCGAGCCATGGGTGTTAGCGCGTTTCTTCGGCGAGCGCGGCGATGGTCCGGGCGAGCAGGCGGATCTCGTTACGCAGGTCCTGGGTGAGCTGCACCCGGCCCGCGGTGGTTTCCTCGATCAGCCGCGCCATCAGGATGTCGAGGTTGCGGATATGGCCGCGCGTGGTCTCGTCGATCGCCGGCGCGCCGCCGCCGCCCATCTTGCCGGCGACGTCGGCCAGGCGCATGAGCATCGGCTTGAGCTCGGCCTGGTTCTCGGCGAAACGCGCCAGCAGGGCCTGCTGGGCGCGCATCTGGTCGGTGAACTGGCCGAGACGGTCGCCGAGCGAGGCCAGGGCCTGGGTGCCGCCGGCCCGGCCGTCCTCGACCCGCGTCAGGGTGCGCTGCAGGCCTTCGAGATTGTCGGCGGTCTGTTCGAGGAGGGCCTGGATATAGGCGGGGACGGGCTGCTCGCCCTCGGCCATCGGGCCGCCGCTCGACAGCCGGGTGAGGCCGGAGAGCCATTCCTCGAGATCGTTGAAGAAGCGGTTCTGCGCCTGGCTTGCCTGCAGGTCGAGAAAGCCGAGAACCAGCGAGCCGGCGAGGCCGAAGAGCGAGGTGCCGAAGGCCGTGCCCATACCCGAGAGCGGCGCCTTGAGGCCGGCCTGGAGCTCGTTGAACAGCGCCCCGGTTTCGTTCGAGGTCGAGAGGCTGCTGATCACGCCGCTGACCGCGGCGACCGTCTCGAGCAGGCCCCAGAAAGTGCCGAGCAGGCCGAGGAAGATCTGCAGGCCGATCAGGTAACGGGAAATATCGCGCGATTCATCGAGGCGCGACACCAGCCCGTCGAGCAGCGTGCGCATCGACACGGCCGAGAGGCTGAGGCGGCCCTTGCGCTCGCCGAGCATCGTCGCCATGGGAGCAAGAAGCCGTGGCGGCTTCTGCGCCGACAGGCCGGGCTGGTTGCGGCGGTAGCGCTCGATCCACGAGACCTCGGGGAAGAGCCGGAGGACCTGGCGGATGTTGTAGAGGATGCCGAGCGCCAGCACGCCGAGGATCAGCGCGTTGAGCGGCACGTTCGCATAGAAGGCGAATTTCAGGCCCGGCCACAGCAGCGCGACGATCGCGCCGACCGCGACCAGGAAGACCAGCATTCGGAGGAGATAAGCGTGAGGGCGATTCATCGCAGAAAGTACGACAACTCCGTGGGAACCCGTCGCATCCGCGGCGGCCGCAGGCGCGGCCGGTGCCGCGTCAGCGGCGGACGATAATCATGTCGACCCGATCCGCCGGTCCATCCGGTGAGCGGTTGCCGAGCGCGCGCACATCCATCCGGGTGCTGCGTACGCCTTGCTCGATCAGGTAGCTGCGGACAGCGAGCGCGCGGCTGAGGCTGAGCCGGCGCGCCTGGCTGCCGGCTTCGTCGCCGCCGGTCGCATAGGCGACGATCTGCAACCGGACGCTCTCATCCTGTTTCATCTCGGCCGCGGCCTTGTCGAGCGCGTCACGCGCATTGGCTGGCAGATCCGCGACGCCGGAGCCGAAATCGAGGCGGCCGACTCGGCCTTCCACGGGCTGTGAGGCCGGCGGCAGCGCCGCGACCTGCGGGGCCGGTGCGGGAGCGGGAGGGGCTGCGGCCGGACGCGATGGCGCGGGCGC